>JBBPIS010000074.1:0-35887 GCA_038040225.1 Planctomycetota bacterium | reverse complement strand
GGTTGATTCCACGTTCCAACATTCCTCGCTGAGTCTGCCCTTCAACCTTCAACCCTCGACCCTCAACCTTCATCGCGACAGCCAGCCGCCATCGATCGCCACCGTGCTGCCGTGCATGTAGTTCGAGGCGTCGCTGGCGAGGAAGACGCACAGCCCGGCCAACTCATCCGGCTGGCCCCAGCGTCCGACCGGGATGCGGTCCAGAATCTGGGGGCCTCGCACGGGATCGTCCTGCAGGACGTGAGACAGCGAGGTCTCGAAGTAACCGGGGCAGATGCAGTTCACGTTGATTCCGCGCTTGCCCCACGAGTTGCCGAGTGATTTGGTCAACCCCGCCAGACCATGCTTGGCTGCCGCGTAGGCCGGGATGTTCAGACCGCCCTCAAACGTCATGACCGAACCGATGTTGATGATCTTCCCGCGACCGCGCGGCAACATGTGTTTGGCCGCCTGCTGCGAGAGATCGAACGACGCGTTGAGGTGAACTTCCAGCAGTTGGTACCACTCCGAGAGCGGATACTCCTCGGGTGGATGCCGGTGCGAGATGCCGGCGTTGTTGACGAGGATGTCGAGCCGACCGGTCTGCTCGACGACGCGGTCGATGAGACCGATCCGCTCGGCGGGTTGACCGAGGTCACACGAGAACGACCAGAACTTGCGGCCCGTCTCACAAACGAGGGCCTCGATCTCCTGACAGCCCCCCGTACTGGAGACGGCCACAATGTCGGCCCCCGCCTCGGCGAGTCCCAACGCCATCGACTGGCCCAGGCCGCGACTGGCTCCCGTCACCAGGGCCACTCGGCCATCGAGTTTGAACAGATCGAGAATCATTGGTGGGTCTCTGGCAAGTCGGTGACGGAGTGGATTCAAATTCCAAATCTCAAGTTCCAAAGCCCAAACGAATTCCAAACTTCAAATCCCAAAGTCAGAAACAAAGAAGCGAGTGGCCGTGGTTTGCTCCCGTTTGAACCCTTTGTCCCTTGAGATTTGAGATTCGTTTGGTTTTTGGAACTTGAGCATTGAGATTTCTCTCTCCCCGGCAGGATAAGCACAACCGTCACAGATGCCCAGCGTCCGTGATCGACCGCGCCTCACGAGAGAACGACCGCATCGAACGGACAGTGAGTGGCCGATGTTGTCTCGACGGAGCGGACTTACGGCAGGAGGCAGGCGTTCTTTTCTTCTCGGTGAGGCAGCGATAGAGTCATGTCCGTCTGGAATTGGGGTTGGCGGAAGAGGGACGGCGAAATGCTGGAAGATCAGAACGGAGTCGCAGAGGGACCGGGCACCGAACGCGAGGATGGCGTGTCGCGTCGTGATTTCCTGCGCGTGGGTGGCCTGAGTGTCGTCGGACTGTCGCAGGCGGCACTCGCTCGCGGCACGGCGGCCTTCGCTCACCGACGAGCCATCCTGATCCTGATGACGGGCGGGCCGAGCCAACTCGAAACGTTCGATCCCAAGCCCGACGCACCGTCGGCCATTCGCGGCCCGTTCCAGTCGATTGAGACCGCCGTCCCCGGCTTGCGATTCAGTGAGACTCTGCCGCTGCTGGCTCAGCGTGCCGACCGACTCGCGGTGATCCGGTCGCTCGCGCATGATTCGGCCCCGATCCACGAGACCGGCCAACAACTGTTGCAAACCGGCCGACTCTCGACCGACGGACTGCGGTTCCCTCACTGGGGGAGCATCGTTGCCAGTCGAACTCCCGCTTCCGGTCGATCGTCGGCGCGCAGTGCGGTGCCTGCCTGCTCCATTGTGAACGGTCCACTCAGTGAGACCGGTGTGAGAGCCTACCGCGGGCAAGAGGCTGGCGTCTTGGGAAGCGAGTGGGAGCCGGTCGTTTCGACGTTGGATCTCGCGGAAGAGTCCGAGGCGACACTGCGTCTGTACGGCAGCACTCACTTCGGTCGGCTGCTGCTGAAGTCTCGCCAACTGGTCGAGCAGGGGACACGCTGCGTCACGGTCAACCTGTTCGATTCGCTGCATCAGCGACTGACGTGGGACTGTCACGGCGACAAGTACTGCGGCCCCGCGACGCTGATGAATTACCAGGACCGGTTGTGTCCCGAGTTCGATCGCGCGCTGGCGGGACTGCTGGACGATCTGGCTCAACGCGGCCTGCTCGACGACACGCTTGTCATCGCGACGGGCGAGTTCGGCCGCACGCCGAAGGTCAACGACAACCAGGGCCGCGACCACTGGCCCGGCTGCTGGTCGGGTGTTGTCGCGGGAGGCAAGCTGACGGGCGGAGCGGTCCTCGGCGCGAGTGACGCCACCGCGTCGGAGCCAATGGACCGACCAGTCTCGCCGGGAGAACTGACTGCCACGCTGGTTGCCTGGTGCGGCGTCGATGCCGCGCCGCTGAAAACAACCATCGACAAGACCGACTTGCCGCTCATCCCGTTCGCGCCGCTGACCGAACTGTGGGGTTGAAGATCGACCGTGGCAACAAGCCGCTCAGCCGTGGTCGTGGTCATGCCGGTGGTCGTGATCGTGGTCATGCGAATGGTCATGATCGTGTGAGTGGTCATGGTCGTGAGCACAATCATGATCGTGGTCATGTCCGCCATCGTGATCGTGACCGCAATCATGATCGTGGTCGTGACCTTCGCCGTCATCGTCGTCTTCGTCGTGCTCCTCCATCAGGAATGCCACCTGCGCGGCCAGGAAGACGTCTCGCAGAGACAGCTCGTGCGCTTTGGCGATCTCGACGCAGTCTTCGTACTCGGGGGTGAAGATCACCGGCTCGTCGGGACGCCACGCGAGCTTCCCCTTCACCGGCCCGAAGTCGGTTTCGACCGTGTAGGTCATCCGCTGGCGAACCGAGCGCTGGATCAACTGCCGCCGAATCCCGAGCGTGTTCGTTTCGTTGAAGAGGATCGCCTCCAGCTTGGCCGCGTCGTCGGGTTGGCAGATCACGCTGAGGATCATGCCGGGGCGATCCTTCTTCATCTGGATCGCGGTCGAGTAGACGTCGAGTGCGCCGGTGGCCAAAAGCTGTCGCTTCGTGTAACCGATCACTTCGCCCGTGGAATTGTCGAGGTTCGTTTCGAGCAGCATCACGCTGTCGGTCCCTCCCGCCGTCGCACGCGACTCACCGATGATCAGCCTCAACACGTTCGCGCGATCGTCGAAGTCTTTCGTTCCCGCGCCGTAGCCGATCGTGTCGATGGTCATCTCGGGCAGGCTGTCGGCGAAGCGATCGACGACCATCTTGACGATGGCCGCTCCCGTGGGAGTCGTCAGCTCCGCCTCGACCGGCACATCGACGAGCGGCACCCCTTTCAGCAGCTCCGCCGTACCGGGCGTGGGGACCGAGCAGACTCCGTGCGCAATGTGGACCTGCCCGCGACCGGTCGGGATGGGACTGCACACGATTTCATCGACGCCCAACAGCGTGAAGCCGATCGCGGCGGCCGTGATGTCGACGATGGAGTCGATCGCGCCGACCTCGTGAAAGTGAACCTTGTCGATCGTCGAACCGTGAACCTTGGCCTCGGCTTCGGCCACGGCGGCGAAGATGCGCAGTGCCAGATCGCGCTGGTCGTCGGTCAGCCCTTCCGAACGGTTGATGATCTTCTGGATGTCGGCCAGATGGCGGTGAGCATGCTGCTCGGGATGCTCGACCCGGATGTGCTTGGCGCGGAAACCGCCTCGCATGACCTCCTCAATGTGCAGCGAGACGCCAGGCAGACCGAGCGATTCGATGCCGGCTCGAATGACGTCGGCATCGACACCCGCATCAATGAGGGCCGCGACGGTCATGTCGCCACTGATTCCCGAGGCACAGTCCAGATAAGCGATTCGCACGAAAGATTCCTTTGGTCGAGAAACAAGCGATCCGTTTCCAGTCGCGTCGAACGCGGAGTCACCTCAATCCAAGTGCCACCCGCGAGGCGAGGAACATAGCGTGTCCAGCGCCGGGCGTACAATCGTCGAGAATCGACGAATGAATCAGCCCGGTGGTTGTCCACCGGGCTGATGTTGTTTTCGCGAGACCGATTTGACAGTCAGATCACGATTGCTTGGCGGCACCCTGCATCCGGATCATGTCCAGCTTGCTGAGCGGCCTGCCGTCGGGACCGGTTGTCGGCGCAGCGGGCTTGGGAGTTGGAGCGACAGGTGCGGGAACGGGTTCAACGGCCGCGACGGTTTCCACCGGAGCAGCAGCGGATTCGGGGG
Organism: Planctomycetota bacterium; assembly: GCA_038040225.1. Classification (GTDB taxonomy): domain Bacteria; phylum Planctomycetota; class Planctomycetia; order Planctomycetales; family Planctomycetaceae; genus Schlesneria. The sequence goes on along the minus strand of JBBPIS010000074.1, from coordinate 31,705 downwards.
CCGGTTCGGTGCTCTCCGGCTTCGCCTTGGCGGCCTGCTGCTTGCGAATCATGTCGAGCGGCGAAGGCTTCGCGCCACTTGCAGCGGCGGGCTTGGTGGCCGCCTGTTGAGCGCGAATCGCATCGAGCGGACTCTTGCCTGCCGGAGCGGCGGGCTTCGCGGCCGGAGCCGCAGCACTCGCCGGGGCCTTCGCGACGGGAGCCGGAGCCGCTCGCTTGACCGGTGCATCGACCACGGTCAGGTAGGCCGGATCGATGTCGTACCAACTGATGTCGACCGGACCGTCGAACTCAACCAGCGCGCGGCAGTTCATGTTCACCGTCTTGACCCTGCCGGTCCAGTTGGCAAACCGCTTCAACTCGGGCACCGAGCCGTCCACCACGACAAACTTGTCGGTCAGTTTGTCCTTCAACTTTTCAGCGAGATCAATCGACATCGAACCACGACTCCGCAGACGGACCGAACGGGAAGCCGCGGCGATTCCACAGCCTCCAAACCCAGCGGGTGGGATTCTGAGAAATCAGCCTTGTGAAATCAAGCCGCGCGTCCGGCCTTGGCACAGACCGCCCGCGAGGCCAGAATCGCGCGAGCAGCCCGCTCCTGTTGCGGCCGGCGATTTGACGTTTGAGATTCGTCTGGGATTTGGCCCTTCCGATTTGAGATTTCTCCGTGCGTTACCTCCTCGAACATCTGGCCGTCGTCTTCGGAGCGGCGACCGGCGCACTGGCCGCTCGCGGCAAGGGGATCGATCTGTTTGGAGTCGTCGTCCTCGGACTGGTGGCTGCGGTGGGAGGCGGCACGCTGCGCGACGTGGTGCTCGACGCTCCCGTCTTCTGGGTGCAGGACTCGACGTTCATCCTTTCCGGCACCGTCGCGGCCGGCACAATGTTCTACTTCGCACGGTTCGTCGATCCGTCCTCCAAGCCGCTCCTGATCGTCGACGCCTTCAGCCTGGCATTCGTGGCGACTCTGGGAACTCACAAGACGTATGGCCTGAATCACGCGGGGACGGTTTGCGTGGTGTTCGGCGTGGTGACGGGAGTCGCGGGCGGCATGATTCGTGATGTCCTCCTGGGTGAAGTCCCGCTGGTGTTTCGGCCGAACATCTATTTGTATGCGACGGCCGCCCTGATCGGAGCAACGGCGTATCTCGGCACGGCGATCCTGTGGCCGGACAATCCCACCAATCTGGTGATCGGTGCGGCCGTGATCCTCGTGCTGCGACTGGCCGCCATCCGCTGGCGTTGGAAGCTGCCCGTGTTCCACACACAAAACGATGGCGTGGCGTAACCGCCCGATGAAATTAGACAGGACCATTTCCGGCAATCTGTTATCATTCGCCGCCGGTCGTTCACCCACGATGACTGAATCGAGAGCCTGCATCATGCGAATCGGCACTTTGCTCGGCATGTTGTCCCTCGTCATTGCCGTCACTCGAACGGTCCATGCCGACTCGTTCACTGTTCGCGAAGACGACGGCAACAAGGTCAAGATTGAAGCCCGGCTGGTGGGGGAAGGGCAGGGGGTGATGGCCCTCGAACGGACCGACGGGCGGATCGAGGTTGTGCCGCTGGACCAGATCCTCAAGCGTGAACCCGGTCCCGATCCGGAGCCGCTGTCGGGCGACGCGGTCCTCGAACGGTTGGCCGAGCGGTTCGGCAGGGAGAAGTTTCGCGGCCATGCCGACGCGCCGTATGCCATCGGTCTGATCCTCGCCGAACCGCTGCCGAAGCAGTACGAACCGAAGACCGCGACGTTTCTCAAGAAGGCCGCCACGTTCATGAGGACCGTCGAGAAGGTCTTCATCGGCTTCATCGACGACATGAAGATCGACATCGTCAAACCGCGTTATCCGCTTGTCCTGCTGATCTTCGAGACCGACGACGACTTCATGAAGTACACCGAAGTCGAGACCGGCGGGCGTGGACTGTCGGCGGGAAACATCCTCGGGTTTTACAATGGCCTGTCGAATCACCTGGCCATCCGCATGAGCGAGTGCCACACGTTTGAGACTCCGTTGCACGAGGCCATTCACCAGCAGGTCCACAATCGCGGCGTGCTGCAGCGGTTGGCTCCGGCCCCCGCCTGGTTCAACGAGGGAATCGCGACCGGCTTCGAGGGAAACGGCGACAAGATCAACGGCGGGCCGCTGAAAGTCAGCGCGCGGTATTCGAAGGCCGCCATGAGATCGCGGAAAGTCGACTGGGATGATGTGGTCGCCGACGACAAGGCCTTCCGCGGCGACGTCCTCGCCGGCGAGGCGTACGCTCACGCGTGGAGCATTCACTGGTTTCTCGCCACCAAGTACCGGAAGCAGTACGTGAACTACCTGGAAGTGCTGAGCCAGAAGCAACCGCTGGCGAAGGACGAGGCTGCCACCCGGCTGCGCGATTTTGAGACCGCGTTCGGCAAGCCTGTTGGCAAACTTCAAAGTGAGTTTCCGCAGTGGCTCGAACAGGCGGCGAAGAAGCAAAAGGTGTCGCTCAACGACGCCAAGCCGCCCGGTTACACCGTCACACAATCCAATCTGGCCGAAGTCGAAATGAACGCCGTGCGCTCCAACAACGGCCCGCTCGAAGTGGGAGGCCAGATGAAGAGCATCTCGCACATCCGGCCGATGTCGTTCCACGTCACCGTCGAAACCGAATCGGGGACGTATGCCGACTGGTTCTTTCCCAACGTCGCGCCGCTGAAGGTCGTGCAACTCCCCAAACAGACGGCTCAGAAACGAATGCAGAACGCGCCGGGTGGCCCGTCCTCCACGTTTCGAGTCCGAGTGCGTGCCGTCGTCCCCGACAGCGAAGCCGGACAACAGTGGCAACGCGGCCAATTGCCCGTCCCGGTGTTCGGCAAATGATTGGCGGCCTTCGGTTCAGTGACATTAGTTTGAATCAACATGGTTCTGCGATCGGAGCCATCTGTGCGAGTAACGGAGTGACAACGGCAGACAGCAGATGGGAAGGTTTGAAGTACGCATGCAGGGAATAATGATCCACGGAGCCGCGTGACGCATCGGGCTCCCTGACCCGAACGACTTTCGAGGAGTTTGAACGTGAACCGAATTCCATTCTCCGTCGCGTTGCTGATTGTCACTCTTCAATGGGCGAGCCGCACCAGCCGGGCCGAGGAAAGCCTGCTCGGGCTGCCTCCGCCGCAGAACACGAATCGTCCCGGTTGTGTCGTGCTGCACGGAGGCGGTCTCATCACGCAAGATGTCTTCGACCGGTTCGTGGAACTGGCGGGAGGCAAGAATGCACGGATCGTGCTCATCCCGTCCGCCGGGTATCGACTGGCCGACTACCCGGACATGAAGTCGTATCGAGCCACGCTCGCCTCGCGTTACAGTTCGTGGGTGCAACTGAAGATCGACGGGCGCGTCGCCGACTTCCGATTTCTGACCACCGACAATCCGAATGACGCCAATCATCCGGAATTCGTCCGTCCGCTGGAGTCTGCGACCGGCGTCTGGTTTTCTGGCGGAGATCAGGGCCGTTTGAATTACCGCTACGTCGGGGAGTTCCCCTCGCGCACCAGATTTCAGGACGCGTTGCTCGGCGTGGTTCAACGAGGCGGCGTGGTGGGAGGCACCTCCGCGGGAACGGCCGCGATGCCCGAGATCATGACGTTGTGTGATGAGGCCGATCAGGGCACGTCTCGCAGTTGTGCCGTCGCCGCACACGGGCTGGGTCTGTTCGACCGGGCCATCGTCGAACAGCACTTCAGCACGCGAGGCGGCCGTCTGGAGCGCTTTACCGATCTGCTGAAGGATCGAGTCAAACTCAACAACCTGGCGAGACGGCCCAACGCCGCCGAGACAATGATCGGGATCGCCATTGAGGAACGATCGGCCGTGGTGGCGAAGAACAATCGGCTGGAAGTGCTCGGCGAGACGAACTCGCATGTCTTTCTCAAGACCGACAATGGCCGCACCGTTCAATGGTGCGAACTCGAACCCGGTGAAGCAGCCCAACTGATGACCGGTCCCGGAAACACCGTCCGTCTGCTGCGACGATAGTTCGGGACAAACTCGGTCCGTGTGAATCCGCAGTCGCCACGCCGTCATTGGCCGACCAACCGCGACGACCGTCGATGGGTGATTCGCAGCGGTTTCGTGATCGACAACGACTTCATTCGCCTCTTTGCTTCTGTCGAGGGAACAACGCCCGTCCCAGCGGCCACAGCGGAGCACACAGTTCTCGGCTCCGGCTTTGTCGGTCCCTTCCAAATGACTGCGACTCGGGGTGAAGAAGACTTCGGGCGGCCCACCGCATCAAAAAAAAGAGCCGCATCACGAATGATGCGGCTCAAGATTCAAATCAACAATTCTCAGCGTCAGCAACGATCTTAGAAGTTGCCGAGGAGGTTGCCGTCACCAACTCGCGAGAGATGGCGATAGGTCGTCATGTCGAGGTTTTCGCTGAGGAACCGCACGGCACCGTCGCCCATCAGGAACTGAGCACCACCGGTGTGCATGCTGCCGAATCCTGAAGTCACTGGTCGGGGATAAGCGGCGGTGAAGTTCTGATTGACCTTCCACGTCGCTTCGCCAAGCACGTTCCACTCAGAGTTCGGATTGGCCACCCCTGCCCACGTCGCGTCGCCCACCACCGTCGTACTCAGCGGCGTGGCGTTGGTCGGAGAATACCGCTCGCCGACCATGATGACGTTACTCGTACCGTCGGTCATGTCACGAATACCAACCTTGCTGTTCGCGCCGAATGTCCCACCGAGATTCGCCGCCAAAGCCACTCCGGAAGTACCGTACAGCGCCGGTGCCGTAAATACGCAAGCGGTGGTGGGGTTGCTGATTCCACCGTACACGGGAGTGTTGGCCGCCGGAGGAGTCGGCAATGTCGTCGCTGGTGTGGCAGTGACGGTCATGTTTGAACAGGACGTTTGATTGTTCAGGACACCAGCCACAGAGTTCTGGTAGAAAACCGAACCAGCCACGCCCAGATAGTTGGAGCGACCCAGTGGTCCGCGGATAAAGGCTCCTGTCGGGGAAGTGGTCATGTTTACGGTGGCGAGCCCTGGATCGGACGGGCAACGCTGTGAACTGATCACACTTTCGATACTTCCGGGATTCGGGACCAACGTCGCGGTCGGAAGCGTCTGATGCATGAGGCCGTAGATCATGTTTGGTGAATTGGTGATCGCGGCGAAGGTGTTGTAGAGCGGGGCCTGATCGATGTACGGCAGGATCATGGCTCCCCATCCAAAACCGTTGTTGGCGGTACCGTTCGTGAAACCGGCCACGTTGGCTTGGTAGATGAAGCCGGGGGGCATCGTGGTGATGAATGTGTCGTGGTAGTTGTGGAGTGCGAGTCCCAACTGCTTCAACTGGTTTTTACACTGCGTCCGGCGAGCCGACTCGCGAGCTTGCTGGACAGCGGGGAGCAACAGCGCGATCAACACTGCGATGATGGCAATCACCACCAGCAGTTCGATCAGCGTGAATGCTCGACGACGGGACGACCTTCGAAAGAATGTGGACACAGTAGGCAATCTCCTTTGAACAACGACAACGAACACGACCGGTGAACGCCCACCGGATAACGTCAAACAAAATACCAAGCAAACTCCCGAAATCTACCTCGCAGCACCAGCATCTGTTGATTTTTTTTCATTTTCCCGACGAGACCCACCGAACTTCAGGACGACCGGAATCGCTTCACACTGCGGCAGATTGGTGTGCCTGTTTTACACAGTTCGGCGATCAGGAGCGGTCACTTGAGTTAGAAATGCTGAGACGACTTGTACCGAAGACCATAATCGAAACCGTGATTGGATTGCAACTGGCAGATTACATGCCACGGAAACTTCTGCGACAATTCTGACGATTTTTCCCAAAAAGCCAAGTCATTCAATGTCCCCGATTTCCAAGGCGGTCTGAACCGGCGTGCCTGACCTGTGCGGAGTCTCGAAATAATCACTTCAGCCGGCGGACAGAGAATGGGTCATTGGCGGTCAAATCCGTTTGAAGTTCTCGACGGTCGGGAACTTCGCACATTGACTCGGTCAACCGTCCGGCCAATCGCTCACTGATCAACCATTCAATCGCGAAAGCTCGCGCAGGAAGTCGAGAGCTTCGTCGAGTTCCATGACGGGTCTTCCACATTGGCGGCCATCTCGGTCGCACTTCTGGAGCAGCATCAGTTCTTCGTAATCGGGGGACTCGCGCAGACGCTGCTTCGCGCGGTGACCGATGGTTCCGTCGAGGATCTTGTGGGCCTCCATGTGGTGTTCGATCAGCCAGGCGGTGCGTTCCGTGATGACTCCCTCCAGCGCTTCGAGAGCCGCACCGACGTGGTCGTCGGGATCAAGGCCCTTGCCGATGTCATGCAGCAGCGCGGCGAGCAGGAACTCTTCGTCGTATGGCAGTTCGTACCGAGCCAGTTCAAACACCTGCAGGCTGTGGTAGAGCACGTCTCCCTCGGGATGATGTTTCTTGGACTGACCGACCTTCTCCAGCGGCAGCAGCAGCGCGCGAAAGACCTGGAAGCGGTCGAGCTTGCTCTCGGCATCGATCACTTCGGCATCCAAATCCACGTCCGGGTACTCGGCGCGCAGGAGTTGCTCGAACTCGGGCAGCGTTGCCCGTTCGATGGCCTTGCCCGTGATGGAACTCTTGAAGGCGTAGGCCACCTTGTCGGTCGAGTAGACCGTCAGCTCGATCGGGAAGCGGTCCTGAATGTGGACGTGCGTGTAGACCCGTTCCTCGCCCTGCTTGGTGACGCGCTTGTGCTCAATGTCGTAGGTCATCCCTTCCTGATCGAGGGCCATCGCCACCGAATCGACGTTGGTGGTGAAGACGTGCAGGTCGATGTCCGAGCCGTGACGAACGTGTCCCGTCAGCGTGCTGCCGATGATCTTCGGCTTGAACGCGGCGAGCAGCCGCATCAGGCGCAGGGCGTCGATCCGCATGTCGCGGAGCCGTTCGTGACGGCCTTCCCCCTCGAACAGGCACGCCATCCGCTGAATCTCGTCGCGGATCTCGGCGTTGCTGGGGAGATCGGACGGCTTGACCCAGCCACCACAGACGGCCCGCGCGGCCTTGAGCTTCGCGCGGTAGTACTCTTTCTCGTGCCGCCGGTACATCAGCCGAGCCGCTTCGACGATGATCTGCCGTCGAAATTTTTCGCGGCCCCGCGAGCGATCAATCCCGTCCCGGTGATCGCGCTGGCGTGACGGTTCGAGACCGTCCGCTTCTTCTTCCGATTGTTCTTCGCTGCGTCCGTCGTCGTGAAATCTGTCGTCGTCTTCGAGCCAATCGTCTTCGTTCTGCATGGATCGAGTGTGCCGAGACCAAGCCCATCAAAGCGGCACCGGGCTGTGAGGCGTCATGATACGACCTCGTTCTCAGGACGCAATCGGATGCGACGAGGTTCGCATGCGGCCGACTTAGCTCCTGAGCAAAGGCTGTTTCGTGTACTCTGCAGGTAAGGAGATAAGCCAGGGAATGTAATCGTCCAGTTTCACACGACCCTGGCGGCGACCCACGAGGCGAACGTAGCCGAGGTTGCTGCCACGATCAGCCTCGAACGCCTTGATTTCCGTTTCATTGTCGGGGGCGACCAACCTGAGCCAGTCCAGCCAGCGTTGCCAGCCATCGGGCATGGTGTCGGCCAACTCGATGTCCAGGATGCCTGTCCGTTCCCAGTGCCGACGCCACCAGGCCGCCGAATGAAAACACCAGGGTTGATCCTGGGTCCACCACTCCTGAAGATGCTCCGGAACAGGACCGTCGATGTCCCGCACGAGCCCGGCCCCTGCAATCCCCACCGGGCCGCCCGGCTTCACGAACCGGGCAATGTAATTCAGGTAATGGTCGTCCGTCCCATAGTAAATGAAGGAATCGATGCTCACGACGGCGTCGAAGAATTCCTCGGCGAACGGCAGCGAACGGGCATCGGCGCGAATTGGGAACACGCCGTCCTCGACGCCGGCATCGCGGATGCGCTGGAGGTTCTCCGAGGCGCTGAACCACAGGTCCGTGGCCCACACCTGCACTCCGAATTCGCGGCGCAGGAAGATCGACGACGCGGCCCTCCCGCAGCCGAGGTCCAGCACCCGCATGCCGGGCCGCAGATCCATTGCTGACGTGAGCCACTCGGTCAACCAAAGGGAATTCGCCCCTCCGCTGACGCTGGCCATGATCCATTCCGGGTGATACTGCGAAGAGCGGGGAAACCGCTCGGACACGAACCGCTGGTCTGAGGTCATCAGGATCTCGCTTCTCAAAGGATTACTTGGTTGAAGTCGAACAGTTTGGTCGGTGACCGGAGGCCGATCAGAGCAAAGCCATCGCCCGGAGTCGTTTGTTTCGGGGCCTTCCCGCCGGTCAGACCCAGCCACAGAGGAACGGGTTCGCGACAACTCCCAGTTTTGCAGTGACGTATCCCGGCCCCCTGGTCCGGACGAAATCATCCACGATGGTTGCGAATGAATGCGTCCGGACCAAGGGGCCCGGACAACGAGTGTCGGGAAGTTATTGCGGAGCCGTTTCTTAGTCCGCATCAGCACGCATCGTCAGCATGTAGCCGGCCTCGCGTTCGTCCTCTTCCAGGGACATCAGCGCCTCGACAACCTCGGTGGCGTACTGGGCGAGTTCTTCGGCACTGCGAGGGGCGGGGCGCAGGCGCGGCGTCTCGGGGGTGAGGGCCGGGCTGCTCTGCACACGGAGCGACTCGAAATCGTAAACGCCGAACACCACCTTCGGACCGTCCGTCGAGCGCAGCTTCAGTTCGCGTCGCAACTCAAACGCTGAGACCGCCGCATTCACGTAGGCTGTGATTCCGACCAACAGTGAGCGGTACATCGTCTGGTTCGGCAGCGCGGTCCCCACGTGTTTTTCCAGCGCATGCGATGCGCCCCGGACGGCGATCTGGATCTGATCGACCAGCGATCTCAGGGCAAATGTGCTGGCAATGTTCACGTAGGCGTCGGGAGACAAATGAGTATCGACGGCCGCCGTCACCGCCCCACACTTCGAGTGCCCCAGGACGACGATCAGCTTCAAACTCTCCTTCAGATGCGCCAGAGCATAGTGCAGCGAGCCAAGGCACTCGGACCCAAGCACGTTCCCCGCGATGCGCAGGACGAACAGGTCGTTGAACGATTGATCGAACACGGCCTCCGTCGGCACCCGCGCATCCGAACAACCGAGCACCACCGCGAACGGAGCCTGTGTCGGCATCGCCCCCGGAAACAGCGGCAGCCCCGAAGTCATGGGACTGATCGGAATCACAATCGGCTCACCGGCATCCCCCCCGAGTGTCCGCTCCTGCATCCGATGAACAAGCTGCTTGAACCGATCGTTCCCCTGAACGAGAGCATCAAGCGCCGCCTTGGCATCGGGGATTTGTCGCGCCGTGATCGGCGCAAACGGATCGTAACGGTAGATGACATCCATTCGGACGGGCTTCCATGAAGAATGAGGCAACGACAGCGTGCGGCGCGAGGGCGGCATTGTGCCCGCCTGCCCCGACGCCTGCAATTCGCCACCCCTCATGGAACTGTCGAGTTCCGTAGTTCCGTAGGGTGCGTGGAGTCTTCGGAACGCACCGTCCTCTGCAACGCGACCCCCCCCGGTGCGTTCCGAAGACTCCACGCACCCTACTTACTCACTACCATGAGCGACCGTGTATCCTTTGCCACCGCATACCGCGCAGAAGGGTGCAGTACAATACCGCCAATACTCGCTTCTCTGGTCAACCCCGAAGTATTTGATTTCAGGTCCTGCTCCGCAGCGCTGGCAGTATTTGTACGCGGTACCTCGCGGAATCCATAAAAAACCTGGGGAGCCCGCAGTATAGGCATCGTAGGCATGGGCACACACGCCGGTCCCGCTGCAATGAACACATTTGAATGTAACCACGTTCCCCATGATCGGACCGCTCCGCCCGAAATAATCGTTGTGGATTTCGTCGTTTGATGCTTCGACTCAGTCGACGGCGAACTCCAGAGAATACGGCAGCAACGCACCGGCGTTAGCGTGGCCATGCGGGCATGCTGCGTTACTGCACGTACCCTACTGGCCAGTACCATCTCGCGTCTACGATCGCGTGATCGTAACGGTGTTACTGCCCGCTTCGTTGCCTGTCGTGAGGATCACGAAGATCTTGTACGACGCCACATCGCCGGGGTTTTCGAGGCCCTCGGTGGTCGAGAACGACGTCGTGCCGGGCGGGAAGTTGCCGATGACGACCGCCGTGGCCGCATCGTAGGTCGAGCTGCGCGACATCCTCATTTGATAACTGTCGAGGTTCGGGTTGGTGGAAGGCGTCCAGGTGAAATCGGCCTGCGACGTGACGGGGTTCCACTGCCCGGTCAGATTCACCGGATCGGGCGTGCTCCCGGCCGGCCCGTACAACACGGGAAGCGTCTGCGTCAACGGATGGTTTTCTCCCAACAGCACCTCGACCATCGTCCGGTACTGCACCATGTAATCGCTAGCGGTCTTCAGCAGGACATCCCGCTGCCGGATCCCCAACCGCTTGTCGTTCTCAGCGGTGATGACGGCGAGAAACGCGGCCCGCATGGCGGCGATGTCGGTGATAAAGGTGGCCAGCGTATATCCCGCAATGACCAGCGGCGGAGTGAACCCGGCGATGGTCGCATCCGCGTTGATCCGCCCCCACAGATCGGCCGCATCCTCGAAGGCCGACATGAACTTCGACTCCCCAAATCCCAAGTCGGGCAGCACCGGAGCGGCGTTCGCATAAATCGACTTCGGCAACACCACCCGCAGTATCCCACGAAACTGACTGAGATGATCCCGGATCGCAATCTTCAACGCATCTCGGACATTGACCGCGATTTGCCGTCCATTCTCCCAGCCCTCGATTGCCGAGACCTTTGCCTGAATCTCATCCCGCAACAGGAGGAACATGGCATGAGTAAAGCCCCCTTCCAGCTTCAGATCACTGGAGGGAGCCCCGCCCAACGCCAGGTTCACTGCGATCCAGTGAACGCTAAATTCATTCATCACAGGGACATACGAACCGATATCGTCCAGCGGCATGATCAATCCCCTTCCGAAAAACCTCGCCAAGCAGACTCACAAGCCCGCCCATTCCTGAAGATTCGCCCCACAACACCAAATCTCGCCAAAAACGTCCCAAGTCCCATTCCTGACGCTCCCATTCTCATTCCCGACGCTCCCATTCTCATTCCTGACGCTCCCATTCTCGTTCCTGACGCTCCCATTCTCGTTCCTGACGATCCCAGTCTCGTTCATGACGATCCCAGTCTCATTACAGACGCTCTCGGTCTCGATCATGACGCTCTCGGTCTCGATCATGACGCTCTCAGTCTCGTTCCCGACGCTCCTAGTCTGCGACTGGGACACAACAAAACGAGACTGAACACATCCAAAACGAAACTGCTGCGACAAAAGTCAACTTGGAGAGCACCACCAAGCGGTTGCAAAGCCTCACAATCAATGTGCAGACCGAACAAACCCGAACTCAGAGAGCAGCAGACGGAATGCAGTCAGATCAAGACAGAACGCAGCCGGAATAGAACAGGTTGCAGATCGCACCCGATCAGCCGCAGAACCCCAGAAGCGGAGCGTGTTGACAGGTACTCGACGCGGAAACGAGCACGGGCAAAATTGTCCGAATTAAAATCGAATCGTTAAGAAAAATCCGCCGCATCACAGATTTTTTTGTCATCATGTAACCTTGATGCGAGATTGGAACAGGGGAGTGGCGGGGATGCACCGGCACTGCCACCCAGCCGGTGAAGCGCTCGGATCAAAACACAATTCACTCAGGAGGGATATATGCCAGCAAAAGATACTCTGTGGTCGATTCGAGGTAGATGTCACATGAATTACATGTTGTTGCTGCTGGCCGCAGCGCTATGGCCCGGCTCAGTTGAGGCAGCTAGCGTGCAGGCATCAAAGGACTGTTCCGTTGCTCCGTGTACGGTAGTGACGGCATCTTTCACGATTATTGGCACACCGAAGACTATCCATTGGAATGCTACTTACACTGGAACTCCCACTGAGGGACACAGCTTTTACCTGACGACGAACCCGGCTTCGAACATGGCTGACATACCGCTGACCACATCGGGCCAACTCTCTGGGACCAAGGTATTGACTGCTGGAACCTATTACATAAGCATTAAACTTGCTGTGATGGGTCCTGGGTTCTATACAATTACCTATAACCCGTCATCAACGGGTGACCCTCACATCACGACAACCAATGGAGCGCGCTATGACTTCCAGGCCGCTGGCGAGTTCATCTTTCTGCGTAATCCTGGAGGTCTGGAAATTCAAGTCCGCCAGGAGCCTGTCGCGACCAAGGCCAACCCCGCAGACGAAAATGCCGCGGGCGTCAGTATCAACACAGCGATTGCCGCGAGAGTCGGAAGCCACCGAGTGACTTACGAGCCGAAATTTGGTGGTAGGCCCGATCCCACTGGCCTTCAGCTCCGCGTTGACGGCAAGCTGGCCGAACTTGGCGAGCAAGCTATCGATCTCGGGAGCGGCAGTCGCATCACGAGAACGAACGCACCCGGCGGCCTGAGGATCGACTTCCCGGACGGATCCTACTTGTTCGTGACGCCCGGCTGGTGGGCTGACCAGGGCAAGTGGTATCTCAACATTGACGTCATGCCCACCGACGAAGCATTTGGGATCGCGGGTGCCATTGGGCCAAACACATGGCTGCCAGCGCTTCCGGACGGCAGTTCAATGGGCGCGATGCCCGAGAGTTCCCACGATCGCCATGTGAACCTCAACCAGAAATTCGCGGACGCCTGGAGGGTCACCGATGCCAACAGTCTCTTTGACTATGAGGCCGGCACTTCGACGACCACCTTCACCAACCGGAGTTGGCCCTCGGAGCGCCCCCCGCACGATGTCCCAGGAACGACACCCGCACAACCCATCGCCGAGGAGCTCGCGAGAGCGGCATCCCAGGCGGTGAGGGGTAGTGAGAACGCGAACTGCGTCTACGACGTGATGGTGACTGGCAATCCCGGTTTCGCATCGACCTATGCCCTCAGCCAGAGCGTGCTTGCCAACTTGGTCACCGAACCTGATCCGTTCAGAACCGAAACTGCTCCGTCCAAAACCGAAACTGCTCCGTCGAGAGTGGTCACCGAAACTGCTCCGTCGAGATGGATCTGGATCCTGTTAGGAGTGCTGCTGGGCATCTTGATCTCGTTGATGTTTTGCGTGCTGGTGCTGAAGCGCAAGAAGGCATGACCGTGATAATGACGTGCTGTGGAACGGCACGGCGTGCTCGATGCGTTGTCGTCATTCGATGCCGTGTCGCGCCGGGTGCCACTGGCGAGGGGCTTCGCTCGCCAGTGTCTTCCAAGCACTGGCGGCTCAAAGCTGCCGCCAGTGGCACCCGAGCTTTAGGTGATCCTCAGAACGGACTGCCGTCGTCGGTGTATCCGGGCGGGACTTGATCGTTGTCCCGAAAACGTTCTTCGGTCCAGGGGTTGCCGTGCATGTGGTAGCCGCCCTCTTCCCAGTAGCCGGCGCGGTCGTGTTCGATCAGTTCGAGGCCGCTGATCCACTTGGCACTCTTCCAGGCGTAGAGCTGCGGGACGAGGCCCCTGACCGGGCCGCCGTGGTCCGGCGGGATCGGCTGGCCGTCGTGCGTGTCGGCCAGCAGGCAGTCCTCTTGCAGAAAATCGCTCAGCGGCAGATTGGTCGTCCAGCCGTGGTCGTAGCCGTGACAGACGACGTATTTTGCCTGAGGCTGCACTCCCGCGAGGGCCAGCAATTCGCGAGTCGCGACACCCTCCCAGACGTTTCCCAACCTGGACCACTTTGCCACGCAATGGAAGTCTGAAAAGACCTTCACGCGCGGCAGGGCTTGGAATTGGTCGAGTGTCAGCGTGAGCGGTGTCTCGACAAGGCCGAAGATTTTGAGTTGCCAGTCGGCGAGATCGACCAGCGGCGGGCCGAAGGCGTCGAGGACTGGCCACTTGCGCGTGCGAGACTGGCCCGGCGGGATGCGGTTCACGCGGCGCGTGTCCGGGCTGATGATGAGGTCGGTGGAAATGTCCTCGGGACGCGCCGGATCGCCTGTCTGATACTTGGGATCTTCGTGGCCGAACATGATGGCGGTGTTCTCGCGGAGAGTTTGTTGGTCGTCAGGAGTCGCCTACTGTAGTCCGGTCGCTCCGCCGACCGGGCGTCCCGCTGACGGAGCGGCGGGACTACAGTATCAAGCCTCCATGATCTTGAAATGCCGTCTTGACGCAGTACTCGTTTCGGGGCAGCGAATTGTAACGGCGGCCACTCCCGTCGCGAGCGGCACGAGGGTTGCCTCTTGTGGCCTTCCACGGGTTTTGATGGATCGGCGACCCGCCATTGACCGGGTTTCCGCACGCCAATAGACTTTGCCACGCAAGCAAGTTACGTCATTCGGACTCGTGCGGAATGCCGGTGGAGAACGAATGACTTGTCAGACACGAAACCGCCGTGCGAGCCGAAAACTGTCGGTTCGGCAGGCGGATGCCGGATTCCTCGCGATGCCGGGATGATCGCGCGGCTCACTGAGTGGCACCAAGAATGGGGCGACAGTGGGACTACGGAGCCAACACGACGCACCCCGCGTCTTTTCAACGGATGAATCATGGAAATCATGGAAAAGGTCGGCGACGCCTTCAACGTCGTGCTCGGAGGCGCCGAGCGATTCATCACCGGACTGTTCGGCTCGTCCAATGAGCGGCGAGTCCGGGCGATCGGTTTCACGCGTGACAAGCAGGGGAACTCGATCATCTTCCCCGGTTCGGTGCTCGACCGGATCAATCAACTCGAACCGGACCTCGAAAAGTTGTCGGATGCCGAGCTGCGCGAAACGGCCTCCAAGTTGAGGCGACGGCTGGCCGACGGGCAGATGCTCGATGACCTGATTCCGGATGCGTTTGCCGCCGTGCGCGAGGCGGGCAAGCGTTACCTGAAGATGCGTCACTACGACGTCCAGATGGTCGGCGGCTACATCCTGCATCAGGGGATGATCGCCGAGATGGTCACCGGCGAGGGAAAGACGCTGGTCGCGTCACTACCGGCGTTCCTCAATGCGGTTGCCGGTTCGGTTCACGTCATCACGGTGAACGACTATCTCGCCCAGCGCGACATGGAATGGATGGGGCCGCTGCACATGGGTCTCGGGCTGACCATCGGTGCGATCCAGTCGAACACCAGCCAGGCCGAGAAGCAGATCGCCTACGCCTGCGACATCACCTACGGCACGAACAACGAATTCGGCTTCGATTACCTGCGCGACAACATGAAGTCGTTCCGTGAGGAGCAGGTTCAGGGTCCGCTGAACTTCGCGATCATCGACGAGGTCGACAACATCCTGATCGATGAGGCGCGCACGCCGCTCATCATTTCCGGACGTGCTCACGATGACGTGACCAAGTACCCCCAGGCCGACAAGATTGCGCGGCAGCTTCAGCGCGACGTTCACTTTGAGTTGAAGGAGAAGGAGCACACCTGCCACCTGACCGAGGTGGGCGTCCGGTTCGCCGAAGAACTCGCCGGCGTCGAAAGCTTCTACACCGCCGGCAACATGGAGTGGCCGCATCTGATCGACAACGCTCTGCGAGCGCATCACCTCTACAAGCGCGACGTCAGCTACATCGTGCGCGACGACGAGGTCATCATCATCGACGACCACACCGGTCGCATGATGGAAGGGCGTCAGTGGAGCGACGGCCTCCACCAGGCGGTCGAGGCGAAGGAAGGGGTCAAGGTCAAGGAGGAGACGCAGACGCTGGCCACCGTCACGCTGCAAAACTTCTTCCGGCTGTACAAGAAGCTGTCGGGCATGACCGGTACGGCAATGACCGAGTCGGCCGAGTTCTTGAAGATCTACAAACTCGACGTGGTCTCGGTGCCGACCAACCGCCCGCTCCGGCGAGTCAACTACCCCGACGCGATCTATCGCACCGAGCCCGAGAAGTGGGACGCCGTCGTCGAAGAGATCAAGGAGGTTCACGAGACGGGGCGTCCCGTGCTGCTCGGCACCGTCTCGATCGAGAACTCGGAAAAGCTCAGCGGCAAGCTGACCCGCAACGGCATCAAGCACAATGTGCTCAACGCCAAATACCACGAGCGCGAGGCGGAGATCATCGCGCAGGCCGGCCGCATGAACGCCGTGACCATCGCCACGAACATGGCTGGCCGCGGGACCGACATCATCCTCGGCGGCAATCCCGAATACCTGGCCTGGGACGAACTGAAGCACGAGAAGAATGAAGACGGACGCCTCAAGTATCCGTCGCGGCTGGACGTCCCCAAGTATGTCTGGGAAGAGCGAACCAAACTGATCGGCCAGCGCGAAGGAATGGCGGACGAAGGCCGCAAGGTGGCGGAGGTCGGCGGGCTGCACGTGGTCGGAACCGAACGACACGAATCGCGGCGCATCGACCTGCAGTTGCGAGGCCGCGCCGGTCGCCAGGGCGACAGCGGATCAAGCCGCTTTTTCCTGTCGCTCGAAGACGACCTGATGCGGAAGTTCGGTGGAGAATGGGTGAAGGACTGGCTCGCGGCGCTGGGGATGCAGCCGGGCGAGCGGATCGAAAGCGCGATGGTCACGCGTCAGATCGCCGGCTCGCAAAAGAAGGTCGAAGAACGACACTTCGAGCAGCGCAAGAACCTGCTCGAATACGACGAGGTGATGGACGAACAGCGCAAGCGCGTCTATTCCTATCGTCAGGCCGTCCTCGAAGACGCGGACTGCCGCAAGTTGATTCTGGCGATGGTCGACACGCAACTCGCCCACTGGACGGATCACTTCCTCAAGCCGTCCTATCGCTGGGAGACCATCATCGAGTGGGTCAGGCAGAATTACTCGCTCGAGTTGGAAATTCGAGACATCAAGGATCAGGACGCCGACGACTTGATCGACTACCTCAAGGACCAGGCCGATCGCGATGCCGAATCGCAGATCCGGGAAAAGATCGAAGAGAATCTGCCCACCGAAGTTGAAGATGACCGCCTGCGCAACTGGCAGGCGATGGCAATGTGGGTCAATCGGCGATACGGCCTGAACACCAACGATCGCGAGTTGAAAAAAGTCGGCCTCGACGAATTGAATTCGTATCTGTATCAGCGGGCTCTCGATGCCATCGGTCGATTCGACTTCAGCCCCGTCAGAGTGTTCCTCAGTCCCGACTGGGGACAACGATCACTGTCCGGTTGGGTCCAGCAGCAATACCTGATCGCGATCCCCACGGAGACCTTTGACGGTAAGACGCCCGAAGAGTCCGCGGACATCATTCGGAGCCAGATTGTCGACCGGTACCGCCTCAAGGAGATCGAGTTTCCCGTTTCCGTGGGCCTGTCGCACTTTATGGCCGAGAGCAGCGGAGGTGGCGGCGAGCGGTACAACCGCGAGGCACTCGCCAACTGGGCGGCCGACCGGTTCGAGTCGCCGCTGGTGACCCCGGAGCAAATCGCGTCACGGTCGCGAGACGACATCGCCCGTATGCTGATGGACCTCAGTGCCCGCTATTTTGAGCAGGGCCGCGTCATCGAACGACTGGAAGAACAGTTGGACGCCGCCTGCGCAAAGCATCATTCCAACGGCCATGCCACACACGGAGTCACCGTCCGCCGTTCCGCGCAAGTCTCTGAGCCGATCACCAACCCGGCCGCAGCCACGGAGTTGATCGAATGGGCCAATCGCGAATTTCACGCCGATCTCGATGCGGCTTCTCTCGCACAGACCGATCGCCACACGCTGGCCGGTGCGGTCCGCCAGGCCTACGAGCGCCGATACCGTCGCGAACTCTATCAGGCCGAACGCTCCGTGATCCTCGACACGCTCGACACGCAGTGGAAGGACCATCTGTACTTCATGGACCACCTGCGATCGGGCATCGGCCTGGTCGGGTACGCTCAGAAGGATCCCAAGACCGAGTACCGACGCGAGGGGACGCTGGCGTTCGCGCAGATGTGGGATCGCATCGCCGCCCAGGTCACGGGAACAATCTTCCGCATCGAGGTCCAGATTCCCGAGTCGACCGGTTCGGTCTGGCAGATCACATCGACCGAACATGCCTCCCCCACTGAAGACATCCCGGACGACCATCCCGCGCTGGCGGGTGGAGGCGGCGTCCTCCCCAACAAGGGCGTGGCACCCGCAGAACCGATCCGCAATCAGGGAGAGCGAGTCGGCCGCAACGACCCGTGCCCCTGCGGCAGCGGCAAGAAATACAAGAAGTGTTGCGGCGCGAATTGAACTCGATCGGCGCGTCTGTTGTAGCACGGGCTGCCAGCCCGTGAGTAGAGGTTTGAAAAGTCGATTTGCTGCATCTTGTCTGAAATCTTTGCCTAAAGAACAAGCTCTTTCTTTCCGGATAGCCGCTCAAAAGGGAACGGATGCCCTTCATCGTCACCTGGCTGTTGAATGCGGTCTACGTGCTGCTGCTCGCTGCCGTGTCGCCGTTGGTTTTGTATCGCCGCATCGCGCAGGGCAAGTACCGTGGCGGGTGGCAAGAGAAACTGTTCGGCCAACTCACGCGACGGCATCCCGAGCGACCGTGCCTGTGGTTTCACGCGGTCAGCGTGGGAGAGGTGCTTCAGCTTCAGCATGTGCTCGACGAGACAGCGGCCCGGTATCCCCAGGCCGAACTGCTGATCACGACCACGACCGACACCGGCTTCGATGTGGCGAAGGCCAGGTATCCGCAACACACCGTGTCGTACTTCCCACTCGATTTCAGTTGGGCCGTGAACCGTGCCCTGGCTGCGATCCGACCGAGCCTCGTCGTGCTGGTCGAACTCGAGTTGTGGCCCAACTTCATCTTCGCGGTCCGGCGGCAAGGCATCCCGCTCGCGCTGATCAACGGCCGCATCGGCGAGAAGAGTTTCAAAGGCTACTCGCGCGGGAAGCCGCTGCTGCGCCGAGTCCTCGCGTGCTTTGATGTCCTCGCCGTCCAGAACGGCACCTATGCCGAACGGCTTCGCGCACTGGGGGCTCCCGCAGAACGAGTGACCGTCACCGGCAACATCAAGTTCGACAGCGTGGAGTCGAATCGGGACAACCCGCGCACGAACGAACTTCGCCGCGTCTTCGGCCTCACTCCGCTCGAGCAAGTCTTCATCGCCGGCAGCACGCAAGAACCGGAAGAAACGTATGCCCTCGAGACGTGGTCGGCCCTGCGCAGTGAGTTTCCCAACCTGCGTCTCGTCCTCGTCCCGCGACACAAGGAGCGGTTTGAGGCCGTCGCCAATCTGATCCTCCAGCGGGGACTGCCGCTCATCCGCCGCAGCGCCGTGGGGCAGGCTGCCAGCCTGCCTAATCGAAATGGTTCGACGGACGGGCAGGCTGGCAGCCTGCCCCACATTCTGCTTCTCGACACGCTGGGAGAACTGGCCGCGTGCTGGGGTCTCGCGGATATCGCGTTCGTCGGTGGCAGCCTGACCAATCGCGGCGGCCAAAACATGCTCGAACCGGGCGGCTACGGTGCGGCGGTGCTCTTCGGGCCGAACACATGGAATTTTCGAGACGTCACCGAGGCGCTGTTGTCTCTCCAAGCGGCCCGCGTCGTCACCGGTCCGGCCGAGTTGACCAATGCCGTCCGCGCTCTGTTGCTCAACCCGGCGGAAGCCCGCCGCATGGGCCAGGCCGCTCGCGAATTCGTGGCCTCGCAGCGCGGAGCGACCCGGCGCACGGTCGAACTGCTGTCATCGCTCGTTGCCGATTCAAATATCCTGGACAACTCAGCGCACGCCGCATGACCGCCTGTGGAAGAAAGATTGATCGCGTGCCACGGCTGTGTCAGCCGTGTGAATTGTGTAAGGCTTTTCCTCGCCCTCACGGCTCACAGAGCCGTGGCACAACTTGTTCAACGGGCGGATAAATGGCCACGCGACGCTATGCTCTCAACAAACCGAATCTGCCGGTTGAGGGAATTGGACCGGTTCCCTAGAATCTCGGCCCATTGAGAAGGAGACCGGCGGTCCGTTCCGGCTGGCACACCTTTCACGATTTCATACGACTCACTGGAACGACGCGAGCTTCACGGAGGTTATGTCCGATGTCCAACTATCTCTTCACCAGCGAGTCGGTCAGCATGGGCCATCCCGACAAGGTGGCCGACCAGATTTCCGATGGCGTCCTCGACGCCCTGCTGGCCCAGGACCCGCGCTCGCGCGTCGCCTGCGAAACGCTCTGCACCACGGACCTCGTGGTTCTCTCGGGTGAGATCACCACGCAGGGCAAGCTCGACTATGTGCAGGTCGCCCGCGATGTCGTCAGGGACATCGGGTACACCTTCGACGACGTCGGCTTCCATCACGAGACCTGCAAGGTGCTCGTCGCCGTTCACAGCCAAAGCCCCGACATCGCGATGGGCGTTGACCGCGAAGGGGCCGGAGATCAGGGCCTGATGTTCGGCTATGCCTGCAATCAGACGCCCGAGTTGATGCCGCTGCCGATCGCCCTCTCGCACCGGATCATCAACCGCCTGACCGAGGCTCGTCAGCAGAAGCAGGTCGACTGGCTGCGCCCCGATGCCAAGAGTCAGGTCACGGTCGAATACGATTCCAACAACAAGCCGGTCGGCATTTCAGCCGTCGTCGTCTCGACCCAGCATCACCAGGATGTCTCTCAGGCGGACATCTCGAAGTTCGTGATCTCGGAGGTCGTGCAGAAGTCGATCCCCGAGAATCTGCTCTCGTCCAAGACGAAGTATCACATCAACCCGACGGGCAATTTCGTCGTCGGTGGCCCGCACGGAGACACCGGTCTGACGGGCCGCAAGATCATCGTCGACACCTATGGCGGCTGGGGCCGTCACGGCGGCGGAGCCTTCAGCGGGAAAGACCCCACGAAGGTCGATCGCTCGGCGGCCTACATGGCTCGCCACGTCGCGAAGAACATCGTGGCAGCCGGCTTGGCCGACGAATGTGAAGTGCAACTGGCCTACGCCATCGGCGTGGCCGATCCGGTCAGCGTTCACGTCGAAACAAACGGCACGAATAAAGTGGGCGAAGACAAAATCGTGGCCCTCGTGCGCGAACACTTCAAACTGACGCCGCTGGGAATCATCGAGTACCTCAAGCTGCGGCGACCGATCTACCGGAAGACAGCGAGCGGTGGACATTTCGGCCGCAACGATGCCGATTTCTCGTGGGAAGCCACCAACAAGGCTGCCGACCTCAAGAAGGCGGCCGGCCTGTAAGGCGCGCCGAAGGACTTGTTTTCCCACACCAACCCGAAGCGTGAGCGAGGGCGTTTGCCCGCAGCCCCTCGCTCACGCTTCGGGTTGGAGTGGAGTGTGGCCTCGCGTGGAAAGGACTCCATGCCGGAACGCAGTCAGTTCTCAAACGAGCGCCCGGTGCGAGACGCGTCGCCGCCAATCACGGCCGACAATTCTTGTGGCTTCGTCGAGCGAAGGACGGTTGCGCATTCTCGTCGTCCGCTGGCGATCTGGATTTGGTCCTCACTGCTGATCGCCGATGCGGTCCTCGTCGCGAGGAGAGTCTCGGGGGAGATGGCCCTCTCGCTGCCGCCGTCTCTCGCCCTGCTGTCGATGTCTGTCGTCGCACTCGCATCCTTCGCCGCGTGGCTCGCGTTCCGATCCGACTCGCCACGTGAGGTCATCTCGCAACCGGGCGGTTGGATTCCTTTGGCGGTGTCATTGGTCGCGTCCGGCTTGTGGTGCGTCACGCTCACCACGCAAGCCTCGCCGCTGGCAGCGGGGCTGCTGCTGGGAGTCACTCTGGTTCAGTGTCTGGCCGTATTGTCGATCGTCGGCGCGGATCAACGTCTCGGCGCGGCGCGATTAGTGAATCGCGAGAGTGTTGAATCGCAGAGACCGGATCAGAGTCCGACCAATCCGCACACACTCGGATCCCTCGAACCATTCGTCCCGGCAGACGATCCGCTCGACGAGAGCGAGGAATCTGTCGAGCACGACGAATCGGCGCATGACGAAGACGTCACGCAGTGGATGTCGCGGCGAGTGACCGACGACGGCGAACTCGTCGAGGGCTGGTTGCGGGTCGAGTTCCCGGTCGGTCAACGCGAGGCGACTGCTCACGTGTCGTTCTGCCCGCCGCTCTCCGGTCCCCCCGCGATCGAAACCGAAGACCTCGACGGAGGCGACCTGGAGATTCGAGTCGGCACGGCGTTCCCATTCGGCACGCGGCTGACTGTCCGCCGAAGCGGCTCCACCGCGCAAGCCACCTCGGGCCGCATTGGCTTCGTGGCCGTGGTCGCCGCCAACCAACGAGCCGCGTGAACGTCACTCGTTGCGAATTTCGAGGACCACCGGCTCGAACAAGCCTCCCGGCGGCTGATGCTCCTCGATGGCACCGACGGACAGCCGAATGTTCACGACGTTGAATGGCTCAAGTCGCGACGTCACTTCGCACTCGACAGCCTCGCCATTGGAATCAAACTCAGACAGTTGCTCGTCGTTCAGTGAAACCGTTCCGCGGCCTCGCACCGCAGTGCAGATTAGCCAGACCCGCTCGTGAGCATCCAGATTGGAAGGGCGGTGAAACCGGCGTCGAAAGGACGCGGTCCCCGCGACGGCTCCGAACAAACGACCCCAATCGCACGGCATCGCGGTGATTCCCTCGGTGACAAGCGGCGTCTCCGCCCCGGAAGCCCCTTCCCACACGAACTCCCACGGGCCCAACAGGCGGATGCGATGCACGGGCACGATGCGAGGCTTCCTTCCCGGCGAGAGACGCAATTTCCCGGCCAACCACAAGAACTTGAGACTGCGCTAGTGTACGAAACCGACCGCCGATATACTCTCGCGGCACTGCACGGGGGCTTGGCGACGGACTTTCCATTGAGGCTCTCGTTCATCGTGGAGTGAAGCTCCGACAAACCGCTCGTGGCGGCTGACTCTGGTTGCCGTTGGTCGAGGATGGGATTCCGATGATTGACAGTGCTGTTTTGCAACCCGACCGTCTCGTGGCATCTGGTACCGAGGCCCCCACAGCCGTGACATCGAACTGGAACGGAACATCAGACCGCAGCGGTCGAACCGAACCCGTGCTGGAGCCCTCCGGCGGTTGGAGCCGTCGCACCCGTTCACTTCTGGGTGTGCAGGTCGTCGCCGCCGGATCGTATCTCCCCGACAACATCGTCACGAACGCCGACCTGCAATCGCGCTACGGCTTCGATCCCACTTGGATCGAGCAACGGACCGGCATCCTCGCGCGACGTCACGCTCTACCCGAACAGGCGACGAGCCACCTTTGCATCGAAGCCGCGCGCCGGGCGATGAAAAACGGCGGCGTCGAGGCGCGAGAAATCGACCTCGTCGTGGTCGGCACGTTCACCCCCGACTATCAGTGCCCGACGGTGGCCAACCTCGTGCAACAGGCATTGGGGATCGATGCCCCCGCGATGGACGTGCATGCCGCCTGCTCGGGCTTCGTCTATGCGATGGCCACCGCCGCGCAGTTCGTCGCGACGGGAAACAGCCGCATGGCGCTCGTCATCGGCGGCGACACCAACAGCCGCATCGTGAACCCGCTCGACATGAAGGTCGCGCCGCTGTTCGGCGACGGGGCAGGGGCCGTGTTGATGACGAAGGGTGACGCGCATCAGGGCCTGATGTGCTACCAACTCGGTTCGGATGGTGGCGGCGGACCGATGCTCGATCGTCAGGCGGGCGGCTCCAAGCACCCGATCACTCACGAAGACCTCGACGCCGGCCGACAGTACCTGCAAATGGACGGACGCAACGTTTTCAAATGGGCCGTCCGCGCCGTGACCGACAGCATCGAACTCGTCCTCCAAAAGTCGGGCCTCTCCGCCCGCGAGGTGGATCTGTACGTGCTGCATCAGGCCAACATCCGCATCATCAACAACGTCGCCGAGCAACTCGCCATCCCCCCCGAAAAACTCTTCAACAACCTGCAGGACTACGGCAACACGTCCGCCGGTTCAATCCCGATCGCGCTGGACGAAGCCCTCCAATCCGGCCGCCTCGGCCGCGGCGACACACTCCTGATGAGCGGCTTCGGCGCCGGCCTCACCTGGGGCACCTGCCTCTTCCGCTGGTAACCCGCCGCAGGCGGTTTGTCCGCGTCGAACGATGGGTTGAGCATCGGGAAGCGATTCGCGCGATGCAGGTGTGTTTGCAAGAGCATGCCATACGTCCAGTCGTCGTAGGTCGATGTCACGATCCGGTCCGGCCGATTGACACCCCTTTGCCACCACGTCATTTTGTCGTCGCGAGTGAGCAAAACTCTGCCGGGCCGTCGCCGTGAAATTCTGCGTTCCGCTTACTCAACTGCTAGCTGGATAGAACGGATCTGAGACGCTCATATGGCCCCACCGGTTCTTCCCGATGCTTCCGAGTGGTTTCCGCGTGAAGCCGCCAAGGAGACGATACGATCATCATTTCTCCGGCGATCCAACGCCGTTGAGCAACAGATTCTTCTTCGCTCCGAACTGGAGCGGGAAATGAACATCGATAACTTCGATGCGGGCACGGGTGTCGAGGACATCGTCCGAGATGAACTTCGTCGAATACTTCCAAGTCGTTACTCCGTTTCAGCTGGTGTCCTTGTAGACCGGAATGGCATGACTAGCGGCGATTGTGACTGTGTCGTTTGGAACGATTTGTGGTTTCCACAGGTAAAATCCGGAGCAGTTGATTCGTCGCGGCGAGCCTATTTTCCAATCGAAGGCGTTTACGCAATTGGCGAGATAAAGCAAACGCTCAGCTACAATGCGTTGGACGAGGCGATGAGAAAACTGGTTATTTCCCACCGTCTTGCGCGACCGCGAACGTGTGCCAAACGCCTTGTCGAAAATCGTGAATCAACTTCCTGTCGTCACGGTTTGTCAAATCCCCTTTATTCATTTATTCTCGCGACACGCCTTGAGAATGGCCAAACATTTCCAGACTTGATCAATCGCTTCTATGACGTCTGCAAGCAAGTCAAGCGTCTAGAAGTGGTACGCGCGATGTGCGTGCTCGGCCATGGCACAGTCGTTTGGGGTTTTCGCGACATTGAAGCAAAGGAAATCAAACCTGCCCTGTTCATGCTGGAAGACTTATACGACTCGATTGTGCCGTGTTACGCTGTTGCATCCGAGCAGGAACCAGCACTGTTCACTCTGTTCGGCAACCTTTTTCTCCACCTGTTCCATAGTGTTCTTGCCCCAGAAGACTTCGCGATTGCCTACGGCAGCAGCAATCCAGATATCAAAACACCGAACTCACCAGATATTGCGCTTCCACCCGACCCGGATTGGATGGACAGCTTACAAACACTTTGCGACACAACGCACGAATCCAGCTAACGAGCGGGTGGGCCGTGCGCCGGGTGCCACTGGCGGCAGCTTTGGGCCGCCAGTGCCGAATGAGGACCGGCTGGGAATTGGATGGCAAAATAGCGAAGAGCAAAAACCATAGTCCGACGCGCAGGTCATGATTAACTACTGACTGAACTGAAGGTTTGACCGATGACCCAGTTACTGGAACAAGCACTCCATCAAGTTCAATTGCTCCCCCAAGCCGAACAGGATGCGATCGCTACGCTGATCCTGGATGAACTGGCTGACGAGCGGCGTTGGGACGAGAGCTTCGCACGTTCGCAAGAACAACTGGCGCGCGTGGCCGCGAAGGTGCGTGAAGACATCCGCGCTGGTCGGGTTCCGAGCAGGGGAATCGATCATGACTGCGAGTGAACTCGATACCGTCGAACAAGTGTGGCCGACCATCGCGCCGTTGCTGTTTGTGCCGCACACCGAGCAGGAGTACGACGAACTCGTGCAAATGCTCGACTCGTTGGTCGATGTCGTGGGCGAGGATGAGACTCATCCGCTGGCCTCGCTCATGGAGGTCATTGGCGTCCTGATCGAGAAATATGAGGATCAGCACGTCCCCGAGATCACCGCCGTCTGAATACAAACGACAAACGTGGAGTTTGAATCCGATTGGGAATCCCGACAAGCATTTGACTGTCCGCCAATTGTTTGGCGGGTAGGTCACCTTGACCGTTCGGCGACTCATCCGCGCCACAGATCCCAAAACTTGACTGATCGTACGCTTTTGCGTACCATCGCGGCCATTCCTTTTGGAGGCATCCATGGCCGTACTGACTGCTAGTGAAGCGCGAGCGAACCTCTTTCGACTGATTGATCAAGCCGCCGAGTCCCACCAGCCGATCGTGATTGCGGGCAAGCGGAGTTCTGCCGTGCTCATCTCCGAGGAGGACTGGCAGGCCATCCAAGAGACCCTGTTTCTCCTGTCGATCCCCGGAATGAGGAAGTCGATCCGTGACGGGATGGCTGAACCGCTGTCCAAGTGCGCCAAGGAACTCAACTGGTGAGTTGGCAACTCGTCTATTCAAAGCAGGCGCGGAAGGATGCCAAGAAGCTCAAAGCGGCCGGGCTGAAGCCCAAGGCTGAAGAGCTGCTCGAAATTCTCAAGGTCGATCCTCTTCAGAATCCCCCCAGCTTCGAGAAGCTGATCGGGGACTTGGCGGGAGCATATTCACGCCGAATCAACATCCACAATCGCCTGGTGTATGAGATCTTTCCCAAACAGCGAATCGTTCGTGTCATTCGCATGTGGACCCACTATGAATGAGCCGCCTCACCTTCGCTCAAGCTGCGAGCCAACGCCGTCGCTCGAACGTTCGACGGACTGTGGGCGCTCATTCATGGCGGGCATGCCGACGACGGGAAGGGGGTCGCGGGGGGGGCATTCTTGGTCGCTCGGGGAGATGCGGTCGAGGGGCATTTTGTCGACGCTCTGTCTGAGCAACAGATAGATGATCGTGACACTCGTCCAGAAGAGGCTGATGCCGAAGATGGCGAGCAACCCTTGGACGAGCAGGGTGCAGCAGGCGGTCAGGGTCTCGGCGGACCAGTCGCTCCCCGCGGCGGATGTCGCGATGCTGAGCGTGATCGACAGCGTCCAGCCCAGGGCGAGCGAGGCGAGGGAATGGAGGAGGCTCCCGAAGGCAGCCGCCACGACGGCGCACCACGCGGCATACGCGGGGCGTCCGGTCCAAAGGCTGTACGAACGGCTGAGGCCGCCGAAACCGTCGCAGTCATCGACCGCAATCGCCGCGATCATCAGCGGCCAGCCGAGCGCAGCGGCCAGCAGCATGACGGCAATGATGAAACCGCACGCGAATAGCGCGGGAGACGCCAGTACCAGCCACGTTGTCCCGACAAACGGCAACCGACCCAGCCATGCCATGACGAGGACGGCGAGAATGACAATCGCTGCCGCCGCCAGCGGAATCAGTGGTGCGGTGACTGCTCGACTCCAGCGTGAGACTCCAAATTGAGTCGCCTGCCGAAACGAGCCCGCTTCGTCGCGCGCACACTGAATCGCCGCGAGCCGACAGATCGCCAAGCCAAACAGCGACCAAACCGTCACGGCCCAGACACTGTCGAACGCGGCACGGCCTCGACACCCCGAAGTACCGGAGAATGCTCGGCCCGCGGAAGCCACCACGTCGCACCACGGCTTCGCCAGCAGAGGCAGCGGCGCAGACAAGTCGGTCCACTTCACCGAGGCGATCGGCTCGGTCCGAATGCCGAAGTTGGAGCCGCGTGGCCCGATCGCACTCTCCAGAATGGGATTCATCACCGAGGACGCATTCGGCCCGATCCAGTCTCCCGCTTTTTGACCCAACGACATCGCAAACAGCGCGAGGCCGCTCAACAGAATCTGTCGCAGCGAAACGGCGATACCGAACGAACGAAACAGATGCAGCCAGGGGAAGAGGCGTCGATACGGAATCGGGTCCGAAGGCGTCATGCCGGGGTCTCGGTGAGGGTCAGCTTGGGAAGGACGCCCATAGTGAAGCCGGTCGCCCCACAAACCGCCAGTGTGCGGTGATCGCGGTCGACAGCCGGTGGAAACACTCGTGGGGGCAGGTTTCTTACCTGCCCGTCTCTCAGGGAAACTTGCCACGGGCAGGTAAGAAACCTGCCCCCACGAGGCTGTCAACTTCGATTCGCTTCGGCGATCCGGCGCAGCATGGGCAGGTAGTCGGCGGCCGTTCGTACCGGGTGGTACCCCGGTCTGGAATGAGACGAGGGAACAGATTTCGGCCGGAACAACTCGTCCAACCTCGGCCCGGTCACATCGCGCTGATCGGCGTATCGCCGCACGAGGAACGTCAACACCTTGACCTGAATGTGACGCCGCCACGCCTCGAACTGATGCGGATCGTCGCGCAGGGATGCTTCGAGCCAGACCAGACGATCAAGCCATTGTCGAACCACGGGCGCGACAGATTCCGGCAGGTTCGGAGACATGGTTCGGACCTCGGACGAGTGATGACTCACAACACGGACACCATGATAGCCGGGAGGGGCCGGGGACAGCAGCGCGAGGTTGTCACCGGCCACTCGATTTCGTCGGATCGCTCAATTTGGTAAGAACCCGTCCGCCCAAGTATTTCGAGAACTTCGACCCTGGCATTTGAAGAGGACTCGTCGATGGATTTGCTCAGCACGTTGTCCGGTTCGCTCATGGAAGGCTTTTTCCCGGCCGGATGGAATCTCGCCAAGATCGATGCCTGCGTCGATCCCGATCCCGCAAACGTCGCCGTTCGTCAGAAGTGGTGGCACAAGCAGTTTCAATTGATGCCGTGCGGCAGCCTCGCCGACTTCGACATGATGCTCGGACACGAGATCGCCCTGACGATCAAGCAGAGCCGTGACGCGGGCGAACAGCTCGCTCTCATCCTGCCCGTTGGCCCGATGGGGATGTACCGCTGGGCGGTCTACTTCCTGTCCGAGTGGGGCGTCTCGTGCGAGCATGTCCACGGCTTCAACATGGACGAGTGGAGCGACGCCACCGGCAACACGCTGCCGCCGAACAACACGGGTGCCTTCCAGTACGCCATGGAGCAGGCGTTCTACGGACCGCTCAGCAAGCTGACTGTCCCGAAGAAGCAGCGCAATTTCGCCACCAAGAAGTTGCTGCCGACCTATCCCGACAGGATCGGTGAGCTGCGGAGCAGAGGAGCCAAACTGGGTGTGATCTTCGGCATCGGTCGCGTCTGTCACATTGCCTTCTGGGAGCCGCACTTCGCCGGTGAGTTCTCGACCACCAATGAGTGGAAGCGACAGACACACCGCCTTGGCGCGAAGCTGCATCCGCTCACCATCGAGCAGAACGCGCTGACCAGCTTCAAGAGCCGCACCACGCTCGTTCCCGCCTTCGCCAACACGATCGGCCCCGGCCTGTTTCTGGGCTGCGACAAGATCATCGGTGGAGCCGACGGCACATTCGGACGAGGCATGATGTGGCAGGGCCTGTCGCTCTGGATGACCCTGCGCCACGAACCGACTCCGTGGATCCCGTCGTCATTCATGCCGACTCAACCGGGCCGCCTGTTCTACCTGAAAGAACTCGCCGGCCCCCTCACCGCCGAATGCAATTAACCGCCGTGGGCGGTTTGTTGGCGTGGGGAGAATGAGGCAGGTAGGGGCGCTGATCCGCCATGTTCGGTTTTCCGAGGAGTGCGGTCAGAGATTGTTGCAAGCCAGCCGAGCGCAACCTCTTTCAGTGGCTTGCGTGCCGCCGGATCGGCCGTTATCTTTCTCGCTCCCCGACCGGGCCGTCCGAGAGTTCGTTGGACGATGCAGGCCCCTATTGGCAAAGGCAGAGTCGGCAGAGACAAAAGACAGGGTTGGCAGAGAGACTGTCGGAGTTGGCAGAGACAGAGTTGGCAGAGACAGAGGAATCGAACGTCATGGTTTATCGTCCCCGTACCAAACTGAAGCTGGCCCGCAAGGCGAAGCGCTGTCCCAAGTGCAACAAGCTCGTGGGAATGCGAGTCCGCTGCAAGACTTGTCACAAGAAGTTGCGTTAGACCGCTGTGACTGTGTTGGCGACTGAGACCAGTTTTCACCGTCGGCCCCCGCCGGCCGAATTGCCTGACCAAAGAAGAGTTTCACAATGCCCCGCACCGAACGAGATCGCGAAAAAGAACGCCGCCGGAAGCACGCCGTCCAGTTGAAGAAGTTTGAGGCCCGTTTCCGCAAGGCCACCAATCAGGCTGACAAGCTGGCGATCGCCGCGAAGGTTCGTCGGTTCAGTCCCATGGTGAATCTGGAAGAACGGGCCGCGACGGCGATGGCCGCCGCCAAGGCAACCGCCGCCACTGCCAAAAAGAAGAAATAGCCTCGGCAGCCAGACTCACGCGTAAGTTGATCCTGAAAACAATGCAGCACGGCGGGACGAATGTCCCGCCGTGCTGTTTTCGTTTGCTGTAGGCCGGTCGCTCCGCCGACCGAAAGCCCGGCTGATGAATCCGACGTGCTACGGTCGAGTAATTGTGACGGTGTTGCTGCCCGCTTCGTTGCCGGTGGTGAGTTTGACGAAAACTTTGAACGACGCGATGTCACCGGAGTTTTCCAAACCGGCAGTCGTTTCCAGAGTTGTGGTGCCAGCGGGGATGTGTGCGACGACGGTCGCCGTGGCCGCGTCGAACGTCGCCCCGACTGACATATAGACGACACAGCACCTTCGGAAAGACTGGCAGCGTCTTCAGGAAACATTGATGCTCCTGCAGACGGACTGGACGAGACTTCAGACAATCGGGGAGCGATTTGATGAGACTCAGACGTGACTTCAGAGCCTGTCAGTCCGCCCAAACTCCAGACCGTCGCGTCACTTCGGCCTGCGATCACCGGCCAGGAGACCCGCGCCGCATGAATTGGGCGCCGGGTTCCTTCAACGGGGCTTGCGAACGGTGCGGAGTCGGCCGTCCAAGGGACTGCGAACTCCAATACCCGGCCGATTCATGACGTGGGTGTAGATCATCGTCGTCGCGACATCGCTGTGTCCCAAGAGTTCCTGCACCGTGCGGATGTCGTGGTCCGATTCGAGCAAGTGAGTTGCAAAGCTGTGCCGCAGGGTGTGGCAACTGGCGGGCTTGGCGACATCCGAGCGTCTGACCGCCTCCGTCACGGCTCTTCCCAGTTTCAAAGTAGGGTGGGACAAGCTCGCTTCGAGCGCCGGCCCACCATGTAAAACCTTCGAGAATTGCTGGTGGGCCGGCGCGGCGAAGTGCCGCTGGTCCCACCCTACATTTTGTGCAACTTCAAACTGGACGGAGCCGTACCGCCTCCGTCATCGCCCGTTGCATCGACGTTTCGTGCAGATGATGCCGACGGATCGCATCGCTCCGAGGATCCTTGGACAGTCCCGCTGCCGGAAACACGAACTGCCAACACCACTCGCGGTCGGCATGGGGATAACTTCACGGCCAAGGCGTAGGACAACTGCACGCGCCCGCCTCCCCCAAGCCTCGCGCAGCAACGGGATCGACAATTCCCGACGCTGGTATCCGAACTTCATCAGCAAACCAATCGCGTCAAGCGATTTTGCTTGACCGGCCACTCGACCTGCCCTTTCCGCATCAGCCCTTCCAAGTAGTCACAGACATCATCGACACAGACCGCTTCCATCCGCTTCTCGAACACACGCAAGAAGTTCTCCATCCGCACACCGAGCCAATGCGCCTCCTTCGGCTGACGGCACATCGTCGCGGTCATTTGTTTTGCAATCTCCAGAGGTGAATCCTTGGCTCCACTCAGGCCCCCGACTCCAGTTCCATCCCCATTCACCAAGCTTGCCATGTTTCCCGTCTCCGCTTGCAAGGATATCGTGATAGCCTGCACGCAGTGCTATCAGCGATAGGCAGCGTGCAGCCTATCACGCTGCCGACGCCTCAGTTTTTTTTTCAATGGAACTGATT
>JBBPIS010000073.1:0-36208 GCA_038040225.1 Planctomycetota bacterium | reverse complement strand
GCAACTGTTGCCGAGCGTCCCTCTGGAATCGCCCCTCACCCCTAACCCCTCTCCCCAAAGGGGCGAGGGGGACAGAAAAGATATTCTCGACACGCTCTTCTTCGGAGGCGGCACACCGACGCATCCTTCGTGCGAGCAGCTTCGCGAGTTGTTTCGGATCGTCTTCCAGCGGTTCACGCTCGCGGCGGGAGCCGAAGTCAGCGTCGAGGCCAATCCGCTCGATCTGTCCGGCGAGAAGATCGACCTGCTGGCGGACGTCGGGGTGAACCGCATCAGCCTCGGCGTGCAGTCGTTCTCTCCGGAGGCGCTCACGTTGCTGGAGCGCGATCACTCACCGCACGACATCGAGGACGTGATGGCTCGGTTGCGGAGGCGGTTCGAAAATGTATCGCTCGATTTGATCTTCGGCGTGCCGGGACAGTCGCTCGACGATTGGCGGGCGACGCTGCGACGAGCAATCTCGCTCGGGCCGGCGCATGTCTCGACGTATGGGCTCACGTGGGAGCAGGGAACGGCGTTCTGGTCGCGGCGGGCGCGAGGCGAACTGAGGACGATCGACGAGGAACTCGAACGCGATCAGTACGCGATGGCGATGGACGAACTGACGACCGCCGGATTCGAGCATTACGAGATCTCAAACTTCGCGCGGCCGGGCTTTCGCTGCCGGCACAACGAGGTCTATTGGGCGGGCGACGAATACTGGGCCTTCGGTCCGGGGGCGGCTCGGTACCTGAACGGCCGACGCGAGACGAATCTCCGCAGCGTCCTCGGCTGGCTGGCAAAGCTCGAACGGGGCGAGTCTCCCGTGGCAGAGGCCGAAGAATTGGAACCGGCTCACCGCGCGAGAGAACTGCTGTTCCTGGGTCTCCGCCGCACGGAAGGGATCCGGCGCGAGGACTTTCAGCGCCGCACCGGTTTCACGCTGGAGGCGATCGCGGCACCCGCGATCCTCGCCAATCTTGAGCGCGGTTGGCTGGTTGATGAGGGCGACGGCATTCGTCTGACGAACTCCGGCCGATTTGTCGCCGACCGCGTTGTGGCCGATTTCTTATAGTCGAACACTTCGCAGCCACACCACGCGGGCCTATCATGCCGCCGCGTCAGGACGCTCGGTTTTTGAACTCGGCTATTTGAAGGATGGTGTCATGAGAACGGTGATGCGTTGGAAGGCGATCTGCTTGTTGGGGGTCTTGTCGTTGTGGACGGTTGCGTCGGTGCAGGCCCAGCAGCCGACGGTGGTGCTCAGTTTGAAGAGCGTGGACGAACTGCTCGACGACGCCGATTTCGTCGGTGAAGCCCTGGGCCAGGAGGGGGCGCGCGAAACCGCCGAAGAGTTCATCGGTCAATTCACCGGCGGCAAGGGTCTGGCGGGCATCGATCTCGAGAAGCCGCTCGGCCTGTACTGGAACGTCTCTGCGGCCGGTCAGCCCGAGATGCCCGTGATCTTTCTGCCGATCTCCGATGAGGCTGACTTCAAGGGGCTGATCAAGATGCTGGCCCAGGACCTGAAGGAGAACGACGGCCTGTTGTCCATGACGGCTCACGGCCAGAGGCTGTTCGCCAAGATGGCCAACGGCTACTGCTTCGTCAGCAATTCGGCCGACATGCTGGCCAAGCCGGCCGATCCGAAGAAGATCGTCAACGGCAAGTATGACATCGCACTCGATGTGAGCATTGCCAGCATCCCGCAGCAGTTGAAAGAAACCTTCCTGCAACAGACCGAACAGCAGGGACGTGCCGGCTTGGAGAACGGCCCCCCACCCAAGAACGACGCCGAAAAGAAGGGGCAGGAACTGGGCTTTGAATGGACGCTCGCCGCCCTGACCGCCGTGGTCAATGATGGCGACCGCATGACGCTCGGGTTCGATGTGAACAGCGAATCGCGGCTGGCGTCGGTCGATTTCGGCCTGTCGGGCAAGTCCGGTACGGCACTCGCCAAGGCGATGACAGCCTACGGCAAGACGACTCCCGCGTTCGCCGCAGTGGCCACCGAGGAGGCTCCCTTCCGACTGGTGATGTCTTACCCAACGACCGGCATGCTGGAGAAGATTGACGAACTGTTTACGGCGATGCGTGATGTTGCCGATGCCGAGATCGACAAGGACGAAAAGTTGAAGGACGACGCCGACAAGAAGGCCGCCAAGGATGTTGCCAAGCGCCTGTTTGACATTGGTCAGGCGACCATGAAGTCCGGCTCGCTGCACTCCGTCATCGTGCTCGACGAGGGTGATGACGACACGGTTCTGATCGTGGGAGGGACCAAGGTCGCCAAGGGAGACGACGCCGGCAAGCTGTTCGACGACATCCTCAAACTGGCGAAGGAAAGCCCGGAATCCGGCAAAGTGAAGGCCGACGTGGCGAAGCACGCCGGCGCGCGGATCCACTCCATCACGCCAGACCTCAAGGAAGAACAAGCCGCGATGTTCGGTGAGAGTGCCTGCCATATGGCCGTTCGCTCCGACAGCCTCTGGTTCTCACTGGGTGGTGGCAATCTGGACGCGCTCAAGAAGGCGCTCGATCTCTCGGGCAAGACGGCCGCCAAGCCCGGCTCTCCGATTTCGCTGCGGGTCAAACCGGCCACTCTCGTCACGCTGCTCGCATCGGACGACGAGGGCTTGATTGAGCGAGCCGAAGCCCTCGCCGGCAAACCCGGTGACGTCCTGAATGTCGAGATCGTTCCCACTCCGAGCGGTGCCAAAGTGCACATCGAGTTCGGCGTCGACCTCTTCAAACTGGGCATCGAAGAGTGACGCCGCGCACGACGAGGCGACTCGTCACAACGCATGACTCTCAACCACAAAGCACCCCGGCTGCTGAGCAGCAGCCGGGGTGCTTACTTTTGAAATGGCTTCACAGAGCAACCTCACAAGGTTACTTCGGCAGATCGCCCGCCACGCCGTTGACCAGCTTTGTCGGGTCGATGTGTTTGACGAGTGCCGCTCGGATTTGGTCCTTCGTCAGTTTTGAGACGGCGGTCTCCAGCTTCGCGCTGAAGTCGAGAGTTCGTCCGGCGTAAAGGGCATTCGCCAAGACAGCGGCAAGCTGGGCATCGTCGCCGCGCTTCTGTTGTTCGCCCTGCAACCAACCTTGTTGCGATTCGGCGAGCTCTTCGTCGGTGATGCCGTCCTTAAGCAGTTTGACCAGTTCCTCGTGAGCCAGCGTCACGACCTTCTCGATGTTCTGCGGGGCCGCGATACCGTACATCGAGAGCGTGGCGCGCGAGTCGAGCGACGCGGCACGGAAGACCGAACCGACACCGTACGACAGGCCCTCCTTCTCGCGGATGCGGCCCATCAGGCGCGAGGCGAAGCCGCTGCCGCCGAACGTTTCGTTGGCCACGACCAGAGCGGGATAGTCGGCGTCCGCATCCGACAGCGGCAGCACGAGGCCCGCGAAGTACATCGCGTTCGCCTTGTCGGGCGTCTGGACCTTGATCGTGTCTCCCTTCGCCGCTCCCTCCGAACTGCGGCGGATTCGTTCGTAAGGCTGCTTCGTTTTCCAGCCTGCCAGTGCGGCGGTCAATGCCTGTTTCGCGGAGGCTTCGTCGAAGTCGCCGATCACGACGAGTTCGCCCGCCTGAGCCGAAAGGAATTCGTCGTAGACCCGCTTCACGTCGGCCGCCGTCAGTTTTTCGATCAGCTTCAGTTCGTTGGCCATGCTGGGGAAGTGACGGACATCGCCGGGTGGGTACGGGTTGAGTCGCTGATTGACGATGCGCGGCGCGATGGCCTGCGGCTCGGTCGCCTGTTCCTCCAGCGTGCTGGTTCGCTGCTGTTGCAGGATCGAGAACTCGGCGGTCGGCAGCGAGGGCTCGCGCAGAACCTGCCGCAGCAAATCGATCACGTCTTTCAAATTCTCGCGCTTCGTTTGGATCGTGAACTCGGCCGACCCGGCCGCTCCGCTGGCCCGCCAGCTCGCGTTGAGTTCGTCCAGCCGATCCTGAATCTCGGCCGCATTGAGTTGCTTCGTGCCGCGCGTCATCAGCTCGGGCAGGAAATCGCACGCCTGACCGAGACCGAACAACGTGTCGGCCTTTCCGTAACGCAGCCGCAGTGTGACGACGACATTCCCTCCACGATTCTTCTTCGTGAGGAAGGCCGTTTGAATCCCTTCGATCGCCGAGCGTTTGACACGCTTCTCAATCGCCGCGGGCGAGGCATCGAAGGCTTCTCCAATCGAGAACTCGGTCCGGCCCTTGTAGTCCTTCACCAGCGAGGCGACTTCGGGCGGGACATCGATCGGCGTCCGCTGCGGTTCCGTGGTTGGAACATACAGCCCCACGGTGCGGTTGCTCGTTTGCAGAAACTTCTTGGCGACGCGGTTCACGTCGGCTGTTGTCACCTGTTGCAAGCGGTCGCGGTGCAGGAAGAACAGCCGCCAGTCCCCCGCTCCCGCCCACTCGGACATCTCCGCCGTGAGCTTGGGTGTGTTGGTCGATGTCTGGTCCCACAGCTTGAGCAGCGTCTTCTTGATGCGCGCCACTTCCACGTCCGTCGCACCGTCTTTGGCCAGCTCGTCGATGGAATCGATCATCCCTTCCAGGACTGCACCCGGTTCATTTCCCGGAGCGACTTCCGCCGCGAAGGCCATCACGCTCGGATCGTGCCAGGCGTAGGCCGTCCCCTCGATCTTGGCCGCGCGGCGGCGTTCGACCAGCGCCTTGTAGAGCCGTCCACTTTTGTCGCCCGACAGAACCCCTTCGAGCACCGCGACGGCTGCGAAGTCCGGGTCGGAGGCGGCGGGGATGTGATACATCACCGACGCGACGGGCACCTTGCCGACTCGCCGCAGCGTGACGTGCCGCTCGCCATCCTGAGCCGGTTCGTCGGTGTACGTGCTGCGAACCGGTTCGGGGGGACGCGCGAGGGGTGAGAAGTATTTCTGGACGAGGGCCAGCGCCTTCGCCTCCTCGAACCGACCGCCGATGAACAGGACCACGTTGTCGGGACGGTAGTAGCGCTTGTAGAAGACGCGCAGATTGTCCACGGGAACTCGTTCGATGTCGGCTCGATTGCCGATCGTCGATTTGCCGTAGTTGTGCCACTCGAAGGCCGTCGCCAGCATCCGCTGTTCGAGGATCATCTTGGCGTTGTTCTCGCCCATCTCGAACTCGTTGCGGACGACGGTCATCTCGCTCGACAAGTCCTCGGCCTTGATCGGGCAGTTCACGAGGCGATCGGCCTCCAGCCCGATGGCGTATTCGAGGTTGTCGTCGCTGGCGGGCAGAGTCTCGTAGTAATTTGTGCGGTCGGTCCACGTCGAGCCGTTGTAATCGGCTCCTCGCTCCTGCAAGTCGCGGTCGGAGTGCGGATGCTTCTCCGTCGGCTTGAACAGCATGTGCTCGAGCAGGTGAGCCATCCCGGTCTCACCGTAGCCCTCATGCTTCGACCCGACGAGGATCGTCATGTTGACCGTGACCTTCGGCTGCGAAGGCTCGGGAAACAGCACGACCTTCAACCCGTTCGCCAGTTGGTACTCGGTGAAGCCTTCGACGCTGCCAACCTTCTTGGGAGCAGCCGCCTCCTGAGCCGAGACTCCGGCCAAGCTCAAACCCATCACCAATCCAGCCACACACAATCCGCGCGCGATCATGAGACCTAACTCCTTTCAACCCGCCGTACCACAAATTTCGAGACGCCTCCGACGCGGCAAGGTTAGCCACGGAGATCAATGAGTGCGAGGGAGCGAATCCGCAACGGCCATCACGACTTGGCGAGGCTCGCGACGAAAGCCGCATGCCCCGGAGTGGCCAGTCCCTGCTGGATGACCTGCAGCACGCGCGGGCCATTGATGTCGAAGAAGGCTGCCGGATCAAGCCAGAGTCCGGGGAAGAGTCTCGAACGCAACAGACCGTCGGCATCGCAGGCCAGTTCGACAAACGTGTCGGTCTCACGCACGAACCACACCGCGCGTTGCTCGTGAACCACAATCACGAGGTATTCCTGCACGCCGTGTCGCTCGTAGTCCCGCTTCTTGGCGTGCAGGTCGAACGAACGGCTGCTGGCGGCGACTTCGGCCACGAACTCGGGAGGACCGACGATGTAGTCGTCTTCCTCGTGCGTTTGGCCACCCTCAATCAGCAACACCGCGTCGGGCTGTGGCTCGCTCTCGTCGCCCAGGATGGACGTGGTGTTGTCGAGCAGCAACGTGCCCGGCGTTGCCGTCCAATAGGTTCCCAAGCAGGTCATCAACATCGCATGGTGTTCCCCGTGCGGGCGTTTCATTGCGGCGGCCATGTAAACAATCCCTTCCACGAGTTCGGCTTTGAGGTCTTCCGGTTGTTGTGAATACCACGCATGAAACGTCTTCTGATCCATCCGGTCACCCGCTTCGGGGGCGTGCGGGATCGAAACTTTGTTGCGCCGAGTTGTGACTGTGCTCATCAAGGATTCCTCCGCGAGTGCCTGGCTTCGTTGTGGTCCATCTTACACAGGTCGTTCCGCGTAGCAGCGCACCTCATACACACGAGCCTGTTCGCTGCCGTTGGTCGCGGCGATTTTGAGGCGGAGCGATTTCAGTTCGACGGCGGCGAAGTCGTGGCGGCGCAGGCGCTGATGGTTCGACGTGACGGCGGCCAGCGTGACGGACTTGCCGTCGCGCGTGGTGCCGATCAGTTCGTAGTCGCGCACGGTTTCGGGTTGAGGGGCGCGGATCATGTTCTTGTTGTGGCTGTCGCCGCTGGTCAGAGTCAACTCGCGCTGGAAGCCGGTGTCGAACGTCAGTTGCACATGGCTGACTGACTGCGGTTTGTCCCACGCCAACTCCAACCACGCTCCGTCCTTGTTCAGCAATCCGAGCCAGCGATTGGTCAACTCGCCCGACATGTTCCGGACGAAGCCGTTCAAGACGTTCTCGGGCCTCGAGTCTTGGTAGCTCTCGGACGCCGTGACCTTCGCCGGGCGAGCAACATCCAGCGGATCCTCGTTCTTGCGGTCTTTGATGGACTGATCGTCGCGGAGCAGCGTCTGAGTCAACTCGGTGAGATTGCTCTTCGACGCGGCGAACTCACGCGGTTTCAGGTCGTGCTTCAAACACAAAGCCGCTGCTGTTCCCATGCCCTGGCCCATGACGGCACAGGTCGCCATGACGCGTGTCGAGGTGAACGCCACATGGCTGCAACTGGCGTTTCGTCCGGCCATTAACAGGTTCGGGACATCCTTGCTGTAGAGCGAACGGAATGGAATGTTGTAGACCTCGGGGAGCTTGATCGACGTGAACGGCTTGAGTTCCGGCGAATCGAAGCCGCCCGGCGGATGTTCGTCCAAGCCCCAGCCGCCGATGGCGACGGCATCGTCGAAGTCGCCATTGAGGCCCATCAAATCCTGCTGCGTCAGAATGTGATCGCCCTCGATGCGGCGGCTCTCTCGTTTGCCGGGAACCATGCCGACCCAGTCCATCGCCCAGTTCTCGGCCCCCTTGACCTGGCCGCTGTTCTTGATGTAGTCCCACACGCCGGTGACGATCGCGAGCAGCTCGAAGCGGATCCGCTCGTTGTCGCGAATCGTGTCGATCGCGCCGCCCCACTCGATCCACCAGTAGCCGTACTCCCACGAGCCGACCGGGCGGAATTGCAGATGCTTCTTCTCGATCTGGCGGGCCCACTTCGGCGGCGTGTAGCCGATCGGTTTGCCGAAGTCGCGCGCGGTGAACAGGATGCTGGAGCCAAGCGTGTCGCGCGTGGGCTTTTCCCATCCAAGCGGTTCGTCGAATTCGTCGCGCGCTTCGTGGCCCCAGCGGATCGTCGCGCCGGACTCCACGGCGAGCCGGGCATCTCCCGTGCAGTCGGCATACAGTTTGGATTTGATACGGTAGATATGCTCGGTCTTGTCGGAGCGGGCGAGAACCGACGCGATCTCGCCCTGCTGATCCTTCGTCGCGCGATAGACCGCCGTGTCGAGTAACAGCGTGATGTTCGGTTCACTGACAACCTTGTCGTAGAGCAGCAGATCCCACATCTCCCACGAGCGATGCGGATTGTTGACGGCGTCGTCGAGACGCAACTCTTCGATGATCCCGCCCTCGCGCCAGCCGGGCCGACCCGTGTGGTTGTTGGCTCCGACGATGTGCATCTTCACTTCCGAGGACGAATTCCCGCCGAGCCGCGAGCGATCCTGAACGAGGATCACCTTCGCTCCGTGTCTCGCGGCCGCCAGCGCCGCACAGATGCCAGCGGGCCCGCCACCCGCCACGAAAAAGTCGCAGGTCAGATCGACGAGCCTCATGTTCGGCTCGTGCCCCATCATCGAAGGCCCTGCTCCGGCAACGGCCGCCTCACCGCGCGGGGCGATGATGCTGAAGGATTCCCGAATCTGTTCGGGCGTCGCTTCGGCGGCGTGCAGCGGCGAGAAGTCGCTCGCGTTGACGAGGACCGAATAACCGAATCCCATGCCGAGTCCGGCGAGGAAATCACGACGAGAGACGGAGGAATGCAGATCGTCCATGGGAAAGGCTCCACAAAACAGCAGTAACAAGAGGTGAGTTGAGGCCGACGCACGCCTCGCGGTCAGCAGACTAACGCTCGCCAGAAGGAGGTTCAATTCGCGGTCAAGAATCAGGTGAGAGTCTCCCGGAGACTCCCAGCGTCCGGGACACTGGCTCGACTCAGTGGGATGAGAGCCACACACGAGCCGCAAAGCCTAGCCCGCGTTGACTTCCGAGGCATCTCGTCATAATGTCGGCGGGCGCGGAGCGACAGACTTCGCAGGGAAATCGTACTGAGTGATTGTGTGCCATCAGCCGCGGGATAGGTCGGTGGCAGACGTGGTGGGACGAAGTCTGATTCGGCCCAAGTCCGAGGAAAGAAAAGAACGATGTTGGTTTCACCCGCAATCCGCCTGCTGTCCACATTTTGCCTGATCGCCTTCGTCGCGACATCCGCGTCGGCCCAAGATCCATTTTGGGCCGAGAAGATGCTGGACCGAAAAGACTTCAAATTTGGCAGCGTGGCCAAGGGAGGCGATGCCACCCTGAAGCTCAATGTCAGAAACATCTACAAGGAAGACATCCAGATCACGAATCTCGGCACAGGCTGCAGTTGCGTATCGTGGGATGAGAAGACGTATCCGATCATCGTCCCCAGCGGGAAAGAGATTGCCCTGACCTTGCGGTTGGACACGATTCGCTATGACGGAGAGCGGAAGTCTGCCGCCAGAGTGTCGCTGCTGGAACCGACGCTGGGTTCAGCGAAAACGGTGGAAATCCCCGTCGAAGCCTACATCCGCAAGGACATTGTGCTGGCTCCGGGTTCCGTCAACTTCGGAGCGGTCGATCTGGGCAAGGGGGCCGAGCAGCGCGTGGCCATCAGCTACGCCGGCCGCGCCGATTGGAAGATCACTCTGGGCAAGCCCGGTAATTCCAACCTGACGTCACAACTCGTGGAGAAAAAACGTGACAACGGGTTGGTCAATTACGAATTGGTGGTGACGCTCAAGCCCGAGACGCCGCTGGGTGGTCTGCGTGACCAGATCACTCTGGTCACCGACGACATCAACAACCCGCAAATTCCGGTGCTGGTCGAGGCCAGGGTGGAGGCCGACATCGTCGTGTCCGACCTGCAATTTGGTTCGGTGACAGCGGGTCAGACCAAGACGATGAACGTCATCATTCGGGGCCGGAAGCCCATCAAGATCGAAAAGATCGAACGCACGAAGGCCGACGAATCCTTCAAGGTCAAGTCCCCGCAGGCGACTGCGACCGTGCACAGCCTGCCGCTGACGTTCACGCCCCCCAACGAGCCGGGACCATTCGAGGAAGAGTTCTTCATCACGATCAGCGGTCGTGATGAGCCGATCACATTCAAAGCCAAGGGCCGGATTGTCGGATCGGCTGCGAAGAACCCGTAGGGCACCGGCTCAGGAGTTCGCGGATACCGCTTCCGCACCGCCCGTTCGACCTGATGGTGGTAGAAGTGCATGACGGCGGTGCCGGGGGCGGAACGCTCCGACAGGCACGGGCCGAAATCGATGCGCAGGCGAGTCCACGGGGCGATCGGAATGCGATTCGATTCGGAAGGCAGTTCGTGGCCGTTCCGTTGGTTGTCCTCGGCGAGGATCGCCTTGTTTCAACTCTGGCCAGACCTTCGCGTGCAGCTCCTTGAACTCAACCCGCGGCCACTCTTCCCGACAGCGACACAGAGGGACTGACGATGACGATTCTCGAACAGCTTCTGGATCCCGCGCAGACTCCACACGTCCGTCGATTGTCTCAGCGATCGTCGGCCTATCTGCAAACGGTGGTCACAAACTTCACGCTCACTCGGAGTGGTAGCGGGTTGCAGCTTCGCCTGAAGATTGAGGACGATCCTCTGACCATCGTGGAGGGTCTCGGAAAACGCGACATCGAGCGAGTCTCGCGAGCCGATGGTTTGGATGGACGCGATCAACTTCAGCGGCGGCTGGATGCGCTGGCTGATCCGGATGTGATGGGCTATCGAGTGGACTGCTCCACCTGGCCCATGCGGTATGCCAACGGCGGCGTGCTCCCCATCGTCCACTTCGAGGGCAGGGACTATTTCCTGCTCTTCTATCGGGACATCTTTCCCGTGGGCTGGAATATCGCCAACGGGGCGTCCGACGACGAGGAGGAATGGGTCGATCCCGGCCGAATCATCCATCGGGAGTTCGCCGAGGAAGTGCTCTTCGCGGACCCGACCGAGAAGCTGCTCTATGTTTACGAGCCGTCCGCGGACACCCACCGGTTTGGCTTTCATCGCGACGCCTTATCGGCCTGGAAGCCACACCGTCCAGAACTCGCCACGTTTCGCCCGGTGCCGATGCCCTTCAAATGGGTCGACGGACCAGACTCGGTGCGCGTGGAGTACGGCAATGAGGTTCATGAACACTCGGGCTTCTTTCTCAGCGTCACGCCCGACGATCACGGAATCGAGGTGGATCGATTCGTATTCATTCGGGCTCCGGGGGACACGCGGCTGTTCTGCGGTGAGATTTCCGACGGGCGTCCCCTGAATCACATCGTGGGTTTGTTCGAGGTCTCGCGGTTGCAGCCGTTGTATTCCGGCCACGAGTTCGTACCCGACCTCTTCTTCTTCAACGGCGAGCGATACGACGGTTCCAGGCTGCCCGAGATCCTTCCGCAATATCTGAGGCATGTGGGAGCCGAGCCACCTCCGGGTCTGTCGCGCATGCGCCGCGAAGACCAGATTCGTCATTACGAGGAATTGACGGTTCGGTTCGACTTCTGCCCCATCAGTCGAGCGATCATCGGGCGGTACTATCAATGGCTCGATGCGGGGACCGAACAACCGAACGCGCCGACGGCGAACGATATCCCGACGGCGATGCCCGTGTCCCACGACCCGCCCTCCCAACAGCACGACCTATTCATCAGCCATGTTTCTCGCCATGTCGATTTTGCGCGGTCACTGTATGAATCGCTGTGCAACAAGCTGTCCGGCAGTTCGGTGTTCTTGAGTGCTCAATCTCTCGCCCAACAGGGTGAGAGCAATTATCGCGTGGCCATCGAGCGTGCACTCGGTCACGCCCATTGCCTCATTGTTCTGTTGCTGGATCCGGACGATCTTCAGTCGGGATGGGTCAACTACGAGTGGATGACGTTTTCCTCAGAGATCATCGCTGGGCGGAAGCAGGGAAAGATCTTCACCCTCATGGATACCGAGCGTTTGACGATTGACGACCTGCCACTGGGATTGCGCCAGCATGAGGTTGTCGGCCTTCAGCGTCTGTCGCCTCGTCAGGCGATCGACCGGCTGTGTGAATTCCTCACTCCAAACCTACGAGCTGCAAAACCCAAGACCTGAAGACGCAATGATGCCAATCCTCAATACCTTCACCGGAGATCATCATGGCGGGAATCCGTCGAACGATGAGCCTGACGGGCTTCGCCATGCCGAATCGGGCGAATCTGCTCGCTTTGCTTTGCGTCTCACTGGCGGTGATCTGTTCTGCCTGCAATCAAAATCAAGAGCCGAGCCCGAAGAAGCCTGAAGTCACGAGTCCGAACGTCGCCGCATCGGTGAGTCCGCAAGCAACCGAATCGGCGAACAAGGCTCTGCTCGACGAAGCCAATGCCGCCGGGCGGTGGTTTCATGCGAAGAAGACGCGCCCGATCTGGGCCAAACGGTTGGAGGCGGCTCAAACGGTGAAGACGCTGGAAGGCGAAGAACAAGTCGCCGCCGGCCACTACCTCTGCAAAGGCGAAGCGGGAGACATCTGGCCGCAAACGGAGAAGGATCTCCACAAGCGGTACACGGCCACCGACGAAGTCGCTGCCGACGGCTGGCGCAAGTACCAACCTCACCCCGACGCCCAAGGGGTGCTGGCCACGCCGATCGACCACCCCTTCGAGGTCCACGCCACCTGGGGCCAACTCACCGGCAAACCGGGAGATTTCCTCGTCAAG
The DNA here is from genome assembly GCA_038040225.1 of Planctomycetota bacterium. Classification (GTDB taxonomy): domain Bacteria; phylum Planctomycetota; class Planctomycetia; order Planctomycetales; family Planctomycetaceae; genus Schlesneria. Next base: position 23,830 of record JBBPIS010000073.1, on the reverse strand, counting down.
AACTTTCAGGACCGCGAGACCGCATACCCCACCGACGTGTGGATCGTGGACCAAACCCTGTTCCGGCAGACGTACGGTACCGTACCCGTATCTTTGTAGGCTAGGGGTCCGTCGGCCTTGCGGGTACTACCAAGCCACAACATAGTGACAGCACCGCGCGGGTGCATTCACCATCGACACGTTTAGTGAGCAGCAAGATGACGAAGAGCAAGAATAATTTGCTTTCAGCATTTCTGGCAATTGTTCCTGACACGCACGTTTCGGATTATGCCTATCTGAACTTGATTGACATCCACATCCGTGACATCGAAGCACAACTCGAAGAACTGGGAAAGCGGGACGACCCCGGATCACACGAAAGTGTCTTTGCGGTTTGGAAAAGGCTGAGGCGGTATTACGAACTTCGTGGCAAGTACGGTGATGGAATCCGATTTGCGGAAACGTTTCGTCGAGCAGCGCTCGCATTGCACAGGAACTCCGATGCTGCCTGGATTCGACTCAAAGATGATCTATGGCTCAGAGTGCTCCGCGGTGATTCCGTTGGAACGCTGCTTGAACCATTTGAACTGACGATCGACGAGTTTGTCGAACTTCAGCGAAATGCGACAACGGATCTGGAGCAGAGCGATTGCGCGATCGGGCGATTTACGGCTCTGCGGTATCTTGCGGGACTATTTCGATTTGAACCGGGGCCAGTCATTTTGCCGCGAACAAAGCGTTCGCTGACCCAGCAGTCTGTCGCCGATTGGTGCCAAGATCTCATCGAGGAAATTCGCGCAGATCCACATGTGCCCCGTGAGACCGTGTTGCTTCTCGAAGCGAGAGCCGAACAGACCCTGGGCAATATCAAGATGTCGCAGGGACATGCTCAACAAGCCTTGGTTCATTATCAACGTGCGGACGAGTCGTTCTCTCGGTACGCGCCAGCCGATGAAGAACATCTGGCCATCGTCAAATGCAAAGTAGCAGAAGCGAGACTCGCCATCGCCGAAAGTCTGTTCGATGCCAATCGTTGGCGCGGTGCCGGGCGATTCACTCGCGAGTATCGGGGAAAGCGGCGACGAGCTGTATGTCACCAACAAGACGCTATTCGCTTACTTCAACAAGCATCGCTTTTTGCCAGCCGCATCGGATGGGCCGAAGGGGAACCACGAATCTCAGAACAACTGGCAAGAGCGTTTCGATGGGAAGGAAATTTGGAGCTGGCCGTGATGTTTGCAGACCGCTGTGTTGCGCAGTATCGCCAACTTCGTCATACCGGCCATATTGCAAGAGCCGCTCTTTTGTCCCAACAGATCAAGCAGCAACTGCATCAAGACGAATCATTTCTGGGCGTCATTGACCGCTGCGATGTGATCGTGATTAGTCGAATGCACGGTGAGGACGATGATGACAAACTGCGAATCGTTCAGCAGGCGTGCAGTGCATTCACAGTCGAGGGCGAGCCATTAGCGGCACGGCGAGTAGACGAAATGTCTGCTGGCGGCCGTATCACAGACACACTCATCGATACCATTTGGCGGTCAAAAATCGCTGTGGCGTTCTTGGATGGCGTCCGGCCGAACGTCCTTTATGAACTGGGATTGGTCCACGGCAGAGGGCTGCCATCAATCATCTGTCTTCATGCAACCGAAAAATCCCTGGTACCATTCGACATCAAAGATTTTCACATCGTGACTTACGAGTCACACGAGGAGTTGCGGGAGAAGCTCAGTGATCAATTGAGGTCGGAATTGGAGTCCATGGAATTGCGGTTTTCGTTCAGCAACGAGTCGTGAGTTGCATGCTCTTCGCGCAATGGTCATTCGTTTGAACTTGTCACAGTCGAACGTGACGCACAATGCTGCCGGGTCGTAGTTCCATTCAACCATGCGAAGAAGACTCGCCCGATCTGGGCAAAGCGGTTGAAGGCGGCTCAAACGGTGAAGACGCTGGAAGGCGAAGAACAAGTCGCCGCCGGCCACTACCTCTGCAAAGGCGAAGCGGGCGACATCTAACCGCAACAGCAGTGCGGGAACGCCATCGCCGGGTTCAGATGGTTCGTCGTAGGATCGCCATAGCTTGACCTCCTCGAACAGCAGCTTGAGGTACAGCGGTTGGCGACACGCTTCGGATTCCAATCGCTGCTCGATGAGACGCCGTTGGGCCTCGTTCACGGTGCGGTCGGCTGCTTGCAACCAGCGGTCGAACAGCAGCGTCTGCGCTTCGTCCCGAGACAGGGCATCCAGATTCAGCATGTTCTCGGCGGAGAGTTTGCGGCGCTGGAGGACGACGAACGGTTGGCCGACGGGATCCTGCTCGTCCCGATCCGACAGACACGAAACGATGAGCTTCACATGGAGCGGCAGCGGGCCGAACGGAATCCAGAACAGTTGCCGACCGTTGTCCGCCTCGGAGAGTTGATCGAGTGCGTCCAAGAACAGGATGATCGGCTGCTGGGCCGTGGCCGACTCCATGTGAAGATGCTTTCGGAACTCCTCGATCAACTCGCGGATGTCCGTGGAGAGCGGGGTTTGAAAAGGGGGCAGACCCTCTCCGGACGTCGTACCCTCCAGAGTGTCAGATCCCTTTTCAAACCGCTGACGCAGTTCCTGACAGAGACTCCCGAGCAGCGAGCGGAGATCGGATGAACGGGGCGTGACACCGATGAAGCGGACGATTGGCTGGTGGTCGCGGCAGATCGGTAACTCCGCAACCTGCTGAGCCGCTCGCGTCAAGAGGGCCGTCTTGCCGCAGCCGGAGGCTCCGTGGATCACGAGCGGCCATTGGGAGTCGTGCTTCACGTGGGCCAGGATTCTGTCGAGTTGTTCCTGTCGGCCCACGAATGACGTTTCAGGGCCACGCTCCAAACCAAATCGGAGATGTTCGTCCCGCTCGATCTCCAACTCGCGAGCGGTCCGTTGTTCGGCGGCGGCTGGCTTGTCGGCCCCGGTGCTGGACGGCTTTGTTTCCCGCCAGTACTCCTTGATCTGCCGTTCGATGAGGACCGTCAGCCGCGTCTCGACTTCATGGCACAGTTCGTCGATGTGGTCGGTCGAGACACTCACGGCTTGTTTGCCGGATTGGTCCTTGTCCAGACTCAACTGAGCACGAGGCAAGTCGATGCAATTGCCACCCAGCCGCTTCTTGATTTCCGCTTTCAAGTCGCGCTGGGCTTCCTGCGAGAGCGAGTCGATCTCGCCAGACACCAAGTCGATGTAATCCTTGATTTGCTCGGCTTGCCCGATGTTCTGCGGTGGATCGATCTCGCGAAAGAAAGCGAGGACGTGCTGACTGGCATTGGAGACGCTGAGAGCACCGCCCCAAATCTCCTGCTCCGTGGCCGACGCCTGAAACCGGACGATGGACGGCAACGGTTGATCTTCCGAATGCGGCGCGGCAAATCGGCCCTTCAATCCGCTCGCGGGAAAAGCCCGGTTGATGATCTGCCACAGCACTTGTTCGACGTCGCGCCAAGCGTCAGCCGTGGTGTAGTCCGTGCCATCGAAATCGCCCTCCTTCGGCTTGCGTCGAGGCTGAAAGATGTAGACCGGCGTGAGCGAATTCTCATCGAGCCGATACCACCGTCGCAGCACCTCAACCGTCTGCTGCTGTTGGCTCGCCACTCCGATCTGACCGGCGGCCTGTTCCAGGCTCCGGAATTCGTCCGCCGAAATCTCTTCCGGCAACGGACGCCACCCGTAGCGGTTACCCAGCAGGATGAGGAAGTTGGGTTCCGGAGAAACTTCTTGCGACCGACGCAACTCCTCGAAACAGATGCGCATCGTCCGGTAATCCAGCCCCGCCTCGGTGGAAACTCCCCAGCGCAGGTCGATCGCCTGAAATTGAAAACCTTCTTTCAAACAAAGCTGCTCCAACTTCGGAAAGACCCGCTGCTGCAATGCATCTCGCTCCAGCTTGAGATCGCTGAACGTCGAACTGACGAAGACGCGTATGATTGGGCGGAGCCGTGGCTGAGGACGATGTTCTGTCATGTTGCCGTCTCACCAACTTGCGACGAGATATCGGAACCCAACATCAAGGTCCATCGGCTGCACGTCAACCAGCGGTGGACTGCGGTCGAATCCACATGACTAATTGCTGCTCTGCAACCGTCAGTGTTGTGGCAAAGGGAACAAGCGATATCCGGCTTCGGCCAGGATCAGTGGAATCCCTTGGATCGCATCGCGGTCGTATTGTTTGACTTTGTCGGACAATACAAATGGTGTGTTTCGACCAGGAATGTGGATCGGTGTCGACCACGGGATCAGGCAGTCGTGGACCTTGCTTGGGTCGTTGCGAGTCTCGCCAAACACCCAGCCGGCGCATAGCTTCTCGGTCATCCAGCGCTCGTGTTCCATTTCGGCTAAGAGTTCGAGTTGAGGGTTCGGCGCGTGTGGGACTTTTTCGTCGAATACCTTTTTGTTTTCCGATTCGAGGTCGTCAGCTGAGTCGCCAACGTATTCATATCCCAACTGAACGGCTCGGAGCTTGTTTGGGATGTCGTCAGCCTGAGCGTAGTTCGAGTCTTGAAGGTCTCTGCGTAATTGATCCCATGGTTGCATTGATGGATGGTTGGAACGCTTTGAGCTTGCTTGCTGTCGGCGGTAGCGTTCGTGAATCGCGCGGGCAATCCGGTCGCGCGCCTGTCCGAAGGGGCGGTCGCGTTGTATTAGGTGATAGAATTCATCGGTGGGAACATGCAACTCCAGTTGCTCTGGTGATGGCAGGGCGGCTGGCTCAAAGACGTACCGATTCGCCAACATGCTCATTTCGATGATCGCTTCCATCGACCTCGAGCTATGCAGATAACTGGAGACCTTTAACAGCGCGCGCAGGACACGGTCGTCAATGGAGATGCGTTTGTTGGCGTCGAGCAGGTGCGGCACCTTGCGCTCCAAGAGTGAGCGTAGCAGGATCGCCCTGCGAATTACGCATGCATTGTCATGCGGGTCCACCGGATTGGGACCAAGGATGTTGATGTACCCGCGCAGGCGGCTGACGAAATCCGGCCCTTTTGCATCGCGGAACTTGCGCCACGCGGTACGGGTGTCTTCCATTCTTTTTTCCCGGTCTTTTTCAGATTCCGTTGTCTCCTCGGAAGAGCTTGGGGCAGGAGTCTCATCGGGGTTGGCGGGATAGAATTCCTCAAACGTCCGGCGAGTTCCACCCGCGAAGACAAAAATCGCTTTGCCGATCGGGTGCATGGCGCCTCGATCGAAGAACGTGCCATCATGCATCGGAGCCAGAAAATATTTGAGCCAGCCGTAGGGGCCGCCGTAGTCAGCATCAAACTCGTCGAAGAAGACCAACGGAATAACTCCGCCGATCGTGCGATCGCGGGCAGCGTTCAACGCCACCGCCAATTCCTCCGGCGCACTGAATTGCGAGACGTTAAACTCGATCTTCTCAACGCTTGCCGACCCTTGAGCCACCGACTTGGCGACCTGTTCGACACCAAACGATTTTCCGGAACCGGGCGGGCCGAAAACGGCGATACACAGCGGATGCTTCGGAGTCGGTTGATTGAGATATTCGCGAATCAGATTGCGGATGGCGCGGTAGCTTTCGATTTCGGCGCGGTCCAGCGTCCGCAGTTCTCCGAATTTTCCTTCGGGAACTTCTCGGAGCCACGTCACTTTGGACTCTCGCACGGCCTCATACGCGATGTCCTCCAGGAAATTCCCGCGCCGCGGTCCACTCGTTAGAATATTCCAGCGTTCGGGATCAGGGTGCTCCAAACTAACCGGTTGTGGAATCGCGATGGACTCGAATCGAGAGTCATGGTCAAGCTTCAGGCGATGATGGTTGAGCGTCCTCAGCTTCTCAACCGCCGATGGTACGGGGCCGAACATTGGCGGGGGGGCGACAATCAAACCGTCTAGCAACACGCGGCGTGACGCCTGCAGACCTGCCCGAATTCCATCGGGAAGCAACTTCGCCCAGTTGCTCACATCGGCAATGAGTCGTGCCGCAAACGCGGCAATGAAAGCCGAGTAACTTCCGACCATGACACCGGGACATTGATCCGCGAAGTCATCCTCACTACGTTGTGAATCGTAATAGAGTGTCGCTTGCGGAGGCTGGTCAAATCCCTTGAATTGGTAATGGACCGCACCGTCGAGCCCGAATCGGACAATCAAATGCCGGCACTCACGGAGTTCCTCGAGAATTCCGTTGCCGGCCATCTGCCAGACGAACTCGCGTGCGGTCCGTTCCCAAGAGAGACGGCGGCTGATCATCACTTCTTCGCGTCGCAGGTCATTGGCGTCGATGACGACCACAGCGCGATCGTGATGTTTTGTTTTCACGGTTTTCCACAGCGCCGACAAACCGCGCGGCACCCGCGCATTACCCGGAAGCGGGCGGCTGACCTTGTGAATCACGAGCTTCGGCAAAGTTGTGCCATTCGTTAGAGCCTGCGGCCACGACTTCATGTCGTCTCGGAAACCGTTGCCACTGTCATCCAGAATGACCACTTCGGCGTTCGCATCGTCATTGTCGATCGGACATGCAAGTCGATCCTTTCCGTCAGTCGGTCCCGAATACCCGCACACCTCAACGATGCGATACACCTTCTTCTCGCCGTCCCGGCATTCTTTGGGACAAGTCTTTGCGAACTGCGGGAACTCCTTGACCTCCAAGATCGAGTGGATGATTTCATCGGATGTCAGGCGGCACAGATCGTCGTCAGTGACCTGATCGCGAGTCTTGTTCCCTGACCAGGTGCCGAGCGGAATCACCTGTTTGATCACTTTGGCTCCCGTTGCCTCTTTCATCATGCGTGCCAGCAACAGGGCTCCGCCCGGTCGACAGATCGTCACCGTCTGTCCTGTCAATCGCCAGTTTTGCACCATCGGTCCCGAGCCCGGCGGCTCAGGATGACAACGCACGCCCATCACATCGATGCACACATCCCCCGCCACAACGATCTTCGGCCCGGCCATGCTCCAGTCTCCAATCACGAACAAACGGCCTCTTCGTACGATCTTCCATACGATCGTCGTCCGCCACGCGGTATGGTACCTCCGGTCCGCAGTGCTCGACACCTTATAAGCGGAACAAACCGTTAAAAAAGTCCGGCCACTTGCAGAATCGAATGGTCCGCGTCTTTGTCTCATCTACCTTTCGGGACATGCAGGCCGAGCGGGATGAGTTGGTCTTGAGAATCTTCCCGCAGCTTCGCCGGTTCTGCGAGGAGCGCGGCGTGACCTGGGGCGAGATTGATCTGCGCCGGGGCATCACCGAGGAGCAGTCGCAGCGGGACGAATGCTCTCCATCTGCCTGGAAGAGATCCGGCGCTGTCGCCCTTAATTTCATTGGGCTGCTGGACGAGCGGTATGGCTGGATTCCCGAGGCGATTTCTGCGGAAGTCCTCGAACGGGAACCGTGGATCAAGGAGCACGCCGACGGCGCGGACCAGAAATCCGTCACGGAGCTGGAGATCCTGCACGGGATGCTCAACAACCCGGAGATGGCGGACCACGCCTTCTTCTACTTCCGTGATCCGGCGTTGGATGACAATGACTACTCTTCAACCATGCGGACGATTCGATCGACCGAGATGCCGTTCAGTTCCTGATCGTGTCCATTCGGCCAGCGGATTGAAATGCGGACGGGTGTCGAAACTTCTCCCAATCCAAACAGCAACGCCGGTTCGTGCGATGCGCAGTAACTCGTTCCTCCGGCCAACTCCTGCATCCACGAGTCATTTCCCGCACGAACAACGACGTGCGATCCGATGGCCGAGCGATTGCTGGTCCGACCGACGAGCCTCACCTTCAGCCAATGGCCTCCCTGCGAAACATTCCTCAACACCGCGGCGTTCGCGTCCTGATGGACGACGGCCAGATCGAGCCGGCCGTCATCGTCAAAGTCACCGCTGGCCACTCCCCGGCCGATGACTTTGTGCCGGAAGAAGTCTCCCGCCGTGGCACTCACCTCGTGCCAGCGACGTCCGTCGTACGAGAGCACCTGCGGAGTCATCGCCCACTCCCCCCCCTCGCTCCGATGGTCGTCGATGTGGCCGTTGGCCACGAAGAGATCCTGCAATCCGTCTCGATCAAAATCGTGCATCACCGTGCCGAAGCCGAGTTTCGTCAGGGGAGGCCTGACCAAACCCGTCATTCCGCTGACATCGTGAAATCCTCGCGGCCCCAGATTTTGGTACAGGGTGTTCCATTCATTCACGAAGTGCGTGACATAGATGTCCAGGAACCCGTTCCGATCATAGTCGCCCAGGCCGATACCCATATTGGCCTGGGGCAGCCCGTCTCCAGAGACGGCACAACCGAGCAACATCGCCGACTCCACGAATTGACCTCCCCCCTGATTCACAAACAGGAAATTCGGAGTGGTGTCATTCGCGACAAAGACGTCGGGTAGACCATCGTTATTCAGATCCGCGATAGCCACACCCAGCCCCTTGTTGCCATCTCCAAACAACCCTCTTTGCCGGGCTTCCTCGTGAAATGTGCCGTCTCCGAGGTTGATGAAGCAGTGGTCTGGCACGGCCTGCATTTGATTCGGGTGGCACATCGCCGGGACACCCTTCGAATTGCGGCAAATGCGGGGATGGCTCGGATCGAAGTCGACATAGTTGCAGACGTAAAGGTCGAGATCACCGTCCAGGTCAAGATCACCCCAAGCCGCACTGGAACTCCACAATTGATCTGCGACTCGCGCCGCATCCGTCACGTTTTCAAACGTGCCGTCACCGTTATTTCGGTAGAGCACGTTGGAGCCCACGTTGGTCACATAGATGTCGGCAAAACCATCCTGGTCGAAGTCCGCCATCACCACGCCCTGGCTGTATCCCCGCTCGGCCGTTCCCGCGCGATCGGCCACGTCGCGAAAGGAGCCTTCATCGACCTGACGAAACAAGCGATCCGGCGGTTGCTCGGGCGAGCCGGGTTTCGCCGGGTTCCCGCCCTGCGTCAAGTACAGATCGAGCCGACCGTCGAGATCGAAATCGAACCAGCCCGCGCCACCGCCCGTCGCCTCAACCATCAAGCTCTGACCGGCCGCTCCGTTGTCGTAACGGTGTTGAATTCCGAGCTGGCTCGCCACGTCTTCAAATCGCAGTCGATCGGAGATCATCACGACCTTCACGTCGCGCGAGGGGGTGGCAACCTTCAAGCCTTGGGACACGGAGGATGTTGTCACGGAGGAAGGGACTTTGGAGGAAGGCGGTCCTGAGGGCTCTCGGTCGGACTTGTCGACGCCCTGCCTGCCAGACGTCCCGTCAGCCTTCGACGTTGGTGGACCAGACGTCGCCCTCGGTCCAACGTCTGTCGCCGTCCGGTCGCGGCACGAGCCGGCGACGACGATCAACAGGGCTGCGACGAAACATCGTCGAGCACCTGATGACGCTTTGCGTCGAGTTGCGGGCTGAGTCGGTAAGAGCCGAACTGTCATTGTGCTTCGGATCCATTCAGTTCAAGGACGACCAGTGAGCGGTCGCAGCCGATGTGATGCAGTTTCTGAACGGTTCCGCAGCTCCAACGAATTGTCACGTCACACGAGCCGGCTCGCTCACCGAGTCCGAACAGCAGCGCGGGTTGTCGGGCACTGCAATAACTGCCTCCACCAATCATCTCCTGCACGATCGTTCTGTCACCCGAGGTCACGGTCACACGCGAGCCAATCCCGCGGCGGTTGCTCGCGCGGCCAGTCAGTTCAACCTTGAGCCAGTGGCCGCGCGTTGAGTCGTTCCGGAGCAGTGCCATTTCCGAGTCTTGATGAACGACGGCCAGATCCCAATCGCCATCGTTGTCCCAGTCGCACTCCGCGACACCTCGTCCGACGAGACGACGTTCAAAGTAGGAGCCCGCCCGTTGGCTGATGTCGATCCAGCGCGGACGGCGATACGAAAAGAGCTGCCCCTCCATTTTGAGAACCGCCTCACGACCGACATCCACCAGATGGCCATTCGCCACGAACAACTCGTCGGTACCGTCGTGATCGAGGTCGGTCATGACCGTCCCCCAGCCGACCATCCGCATCGTCGGCTGCACCAGGCCAGCAGACGCCGTCACGTCTTCAAAATTGGCGGCCCCGAGGTTTCGATAGAGCGTGTTCCATTCCCCTTCAAAATGCGTGACGTACAGGTCGAGCCACCCATTGCGGTCATAGTCTCCAACGGCGACCCCCATGTTGGCCTGTGCCGAACCATCCGCCGAGACCGCACAGCCCGAGACGGAAGCCGCTTCCTTGAAGTGCGCCGCGCGATCATTGAGGAACAGAAAATTCGCGGTGGCATCATTCGCCACAAAGATGTCCGGCCAGTCGTCGTTGTCGAAGTCGGCGATGGCCACTCCCAACGCGCGGTTACCCGGACCAAACAGTCCGAGTTTCTGAGCCGACGGCTCAAACGTACCGTCCCCCCGATTGAGAAAGCACTCGTCGGGAACCGGTTCGATCTGATTCGGCTGACACATCACATGCAGACCCGAGGCGTTTTGGCAGATGCGCGGATGGAACCGATCGAAGTCAACGTAGTTGCAGACGTACAAGTCGAGATCGCCGTCACGATCGATGTCCGCCCACGCGGCACTCGAACTCCATTGCGGAGACTCGACTCCCCCCGACGCCGACACGTCTTGAAACGTCCCGTCACCGCAGTTGTGGAACAACACGTTTGCACCGACGTTCGTCACGTAGATGTCGTCAAACCCATCATTGTCGAAGTCGCCAATCGCGACCCCCTGTGTGTAGCCGTGCTCGACGGCGAGCGAAGGCCCTGTGACGTCAACGAATTGTTGTCCGGCGTCGTTTCGGAAGAGGCGGTCACTCGGCTGAGCCGGGGAGGGGGGCAACGCGGGATCGCCACCCTGAGTGAGATACAAATCCCAGTGACCGTCGCGGTCGTAGTCGATCCAGCCAACGCCACCACCGGTCCCTTCCACCATCAGGAGCTTGCCGGACGTTCCCGACCGGTAGATGTGAGACAGGCCGACTTCCTGTGCAACGTCCTTCAATTCAATCCCATCCGTGTGAACGTCCATTTGTCGCTGCGACGCAATCGGCTGCGTTGACAGCCCAGCGCTCAATCGCTTGGAGACCATGGGTGGCTGACTGGGAACCGCCTTTTCAACAGAGCGCGATCCTGTTTCAAAGCATCCACAGATGGCGAGTGAGATGAAAAACAACGATTGGAAACACCACGTCACAATGTCAAAAGGCGGTCTTCTCGGTGACACCATGCTGTAACAACCTTGAGCATTTGAAACGATCAGACTCGATACGAAAAGTCCCCCGCAACCAGGATAGCTGCGGGGGACAAAGTTCAATCGCAGTGAGTTCGACCCAGCAGTTCGCTAGAACTCCCCGACGGTTTCAACCTTGGCGCGGGTCGACAACGCCTTGCGCGTCTGCCAGGCGATATTCTCATTCACGAACCGGACCGCCCCGTCCGCCAGCAGGCCATGTGCCCCGCCAGAGTGAATACTGCTCCACTGATCGCAGGTGAAAATTTGGGTCGGATTGGAGAAATTGATCGGGGCTTTCATGGAGTGGATGGCATACGGGCCAAACCACATCGCATCACCGAAGACGGAGGTAGGATCGTTCTTATTGACCCAGTGATGATCTTCGATGATCGCCATCGTGTTGGACGTTCCATCGACAATGTGGCTGATGCTGCAGCAGCCTTGAGCGGCGAACACACCATTCATGAGATTCATGGGCGGGTTATCCACATAACAACCATGACTCCACTCTTCGCCACCATAGCCGGCAGCGAGTCCAGTCCCCCCCGCAGCCAGGTCGCAGTTACGATGACCGGCATCCATCCAACCGATGTTGCCAACGTAGTCAATCCGGCCACCTGAGAGTCCGTCACCCCAAGAGTCAACCTGACCGCTCTGGTTGTTGACAATTGTCGCTTGAGGATTGCTCGGGCACAGGATTCCAGTAATAACTTTTGCCGCGATGGTGACGTTGGATTTACCGTTGGTCACGGTCGTACCACCGATGACGCCGAACCCGGGGCCCGTCCTGTCGTCCCAGTTAATCGCATTGTAAAGCGGGGCTTGATCGATGTAGGGAAGACACATCACGAACCAACCGACGCTACCGAAGGGTTGATTGGTGTTACCGCCCCACAAGTCCGAGCGATACTGCCTGTTGATAGGGAACCGGCCATGCACGTCGTGGTAATTGTGGATGGCCAGACCGAGCTGCTTCAGGTTGTTCTTGCACTGGGTGCGTCGCGCCGCCTCACGAGCTTGCTGGACCGCGGGCAGCAAGAGAGCGATCAATACGGCGATGATTGCAATCACGACGAGTAGTTCGATCAGCGTAAACGCCGCGTACCACCGTTTCCGTCTACCGACAATACGATTCATGGTTCAGACCTCAAAAAAGGAAAACAGAACAGTAACAACAAACACATTCGACACGGTCAAATTGCGATGTCAATGACATTGGGCTTCGCTTCGACCGTCACTTCCTTCGGAGAAGTGGCAGCGGCACCATAGTTCTCCGGATACGGTACTTTGAACTTCGGGGCCGTTGGTTTCGCCTTCCCTCCGCTGGGGGCACCATTCATCATCTGCTCGGTCATCATCTTCTGCTGCATTTCCGGACCAGGCGTGAATTGCACCTTGTATTTTCCAGCCATCGCACCTTCACGACCACCATCGGTTGCCAACTTGTACGACCCATCGGAACCGATCAGTCCGGAAGCCGAACTGCCAGCGCCAACTGGAACGAAAACGATCGTACACCCAGAGAGGGGCTTTCCTTCAACCGTGACTTTGCCGGTGACCAAATACACACTCGCCTTCTTGGGACCGGGACATCCAACCAACAGCAAGAGACCGAGCAATACCGGAACGACCGCGACTCGACGTGCATTCATTTAGTAATCAACCTCTTGAAGCAAAACGGGAACGACATGGAATTGCGGTAGAATCTGAATTCTTCGTGAAGGGAGACGGAGGAAGGCTACGAAACAGGCTCGTTCGTGTCAAAGGAGTTTGCCGTCGGCGAATTATTTTTGAAGGGGGGGGCCGTTCCGACACCGCGACTACTGGCCTCCGCCTTTGCTCGGAGCCACCGATTCAGCCACTTGAGAAAAAGTGCTGTCTCCGCAAAGGTCGGCATAATCCCGGAAATCTCGGATCAGGTCTTTTGTCACCGGATCAGCAACAGTTATCGACTTGAGTCTGGCCCGCAGCGCACGGGCTTTGTCCACAATCGCCAGTTGTTTCTCGATTTGTCCGACGTCATTCCTCAGTCTCAGCAGCGTCACCAGCCGATTCCGAGTCACCCAGTCCAGCGGCGCAATGGCGAGTGCTTGATCGTAGGATTGTCTAGCCGCATCCAGTTCACCCGACTGCACTTGCACCCATCCTCGAAACCTCCAGAATCGATTGTCGGCATCCGCAGCAGCCGGAGCGTCCTGCAGCAGTCGGACGACGCTTTCGAGGTTCCCCTCAGCAATTGCCCATTCGATGTGATGCGCCAGCAATTCAATGTTTTGGGGAAATTGCTTGAGCAACGCCCGGAGACGGGCTTCGCGCGATTGCCGCTCCAACGAATCGACCCGAACCGCTGTCAGCGGGTCCGACTCGGAAATCGGATCCGGTTCGCTGGCGGGTTCAACGGAATTCAGTGCCTGTGAAACCAGAAAAACCTCTTCGTTGGGGTGGGCTTCCAGCCAGCGCGAATTGACTTCCACGGCAGCCGTCAATCGCAATGCATCGATCGAGAAGGCGAACAAATACGCCTCGGGCGGCTCACGGTGGACCCGGATGGCCTCGCGGATCTGTGCAAGAAGCTTCTGTTTCTGAAGCGTCATCGCGTAGTACTGGATGAGCCATTGATGCGGCTTTGTCGCCCGAGGCTCTTTGTCCAAGATCAATCGGCAGACACGTTCCCCATCCAAGGGACGATTACCCGAGCCGAGCATCAACTCCGCTCGCGCCAACTGGGACGGCAGATATTTGGGACTGGCTTCATCGACTTGGGCCAGGAATTCCGTTGCTTGCGTGAAGTCGCCCACGCTTTGAGCAGCCTCGGCTCGGAACAGCCACCCGTCCGCATCCTTTGGTGACCATTCACTCCACAACCGAGCCCGCTCGGCCAGCTCCGGCCACTTGCGCTGGACACGAAGCTCGCGGCACTTCGCCAGCTCGCTCGCCGTTCGCGACTGTCGCAGCCAGTTGGAACCAACGTTCCATGCCACAGGCAACACCGCAATCACCAGCAGTAGCCCGGCATATCGAATCCAGCGTCGGCCGATCATGGTGGCAAACCAATCGTAGTCAGCGTTTGATTGAAAACACGCACGCCGCACGTCTTCCAGGGGACGAGGCATTGCGCCACAGTCAGCAACGCATCTCGGACGTGGGTCTCTGCGTGACTCTTTGTATCGGAGTGAACTTCACTCGTCCGACGACGCAACGCGGGCCAGCGCCTGAGAGAATGACACGTCCCCGCAACCGGCCGCATACTCTGACATCTCTCGCAACATCGGTCCATCCACCGCACCGACGTCTTTGATTTTCTGAAGTCGGCGATAGAGATTTCGCCCCTGATTGGCCAGCTTCTGTTGTTGCTCGACATCGTCCGTCTGCCCTGGTCGCCCGGAATGACCAAGGCGTCGCAAGACGGACGCCCGTTGATGCCGTGTTGTCCAATCAATGGGATGCAACGCCAGCGCTTCACCGAAGGCACGGTCGGCGGCTTCGAGTTCATCTCGCAGAAAATGAAGCCAACCTTTGAACCGCCAGAACCGAAAGTCGAGTTCGGCCGATTCGGGAGCCTGCGCCATCAACTCCGACATGCGCTCGACGTCGCCATTGGTGGCTGCCCGCTGCAAATGAAACGCGAGTACCTCCATGTTGTGCGGATACCGTTCGAGCAATTCCGCCAGCGTCGCGTCGCGCCGCAGGATTTCGGCGCGCAGGCGTTCCACGACATCGGGTCGGTCGGAGGGAATGGCTCCGTCGAGTCCGGAAGAAAATTGCATGGCTCGAGCGACGACGAACAATTCGTCATCCGGATCAGATCGCGACCAACGCCCGCAGACCTGAGGACCGTTCGAGAAACGGAGGTCACTCGCGAGAAACAAATAGACACAGTCCTGCCGATCGAACGAGTCCCGCGCAATGCCTTCGCGGACTCGCCGAATCAATTCGACCCGCTGAAATGTCATCGCCAGAAAAAACACGAGCCGCTGGCGGGCAATATTGTTTGCCGGGTCAATCTCCAGCAGTCGCTCGCATTCGCGAGCCGCCGCACGCGGCTTGTTCAATGGCTCAAACAACAATTTCATCCGTCGCTCGATGGCGGCCGCGGCGCGCTGGTCGTCGAAGGGAACCAGACCGAGGTACTCGACGGCGGACGAGGGCGCTTCGCGGCGTTCGGCGGCATCGGCCAGATACAAGATCGGCTCGACGTTCTTCGGATTCAGTCGATGCCAACGAGCGGCCGCTTCCCCAAGCTCTACCCAACGCCCCGAGTCGGCCGCCGCACGACACCGTTCCGCCATGTCGCGCTCGCCCAACAAACGATGGATCGACACGATGCCATACAGTCCGCCGACTGCCACGGCAGCCCATACGCATCGCTGGAACGCATCGCGACATCGCATCACTTGCTCAATTCTTTTGACGCTCGTTGTTCAAACATCTGCTCGTACCGTGGTCCTCGTGGCAGGATCGCAATCAGTCGGGAGACGTCGCATTGCCGAGTGTGAACCACGACACGCGTCGGGACAAGTTTGTCGGCATCGCGGCCGGGCGAGTCGCACTGAGTTCTTGCGAACTCCGTCGCGAGCCCATGAATGATCTGCTCATTGGGTTTCATTCCACCAGATCATTGCGGCGGGTTGATTCACGTCGCCACGCTCGTAGAAATTACCTGCGATGATGTCTGGGTCGCCGTCATGGTCGAGGTCTGCCAGCTCAAATGCCGCGTGAAGACAGCCGCCGGTTTCGATCGCATGACGCTGGAACTCGCCGGGGCGTACCTGCTCCATCCAGATCACGGCATCCAAGTCGCGATCGACGCCATTCACCCGCAATCCGTGCGGCACGAATGCCACGGCAGCGATGTCCAGATCGCCGTCATTGTCGAGATCCCCGGCCAAGGCTCGATGCACGCCGGGCATTGCTGTCAGCGTGTGAGCCACGAAGGGAAACCTGCCGGTATTCTCCAGCCAATGAATGCCGTGGTACGGCTTCACAATTTGACTGTCGAACATGTCACCGTTGGTGTAAATGATGTCGTCATCCCCATCCTGATCCAGATCGATCACCTGAATGCCACTCGATCCAAACGACGGATCGTTGGCCGCATGCAGCGTCTGTTTCTCGAACTCGCCCCCACCGAGATTCAGGAACGCCTCGATCGTTTCAAATTCCTGGCTGATGAGGACAACCACATCGGGGCGACCGTCCTTGTTCAAATCGACGATCGGGGTGTGAATGGCTCCATGCCGGGGATCGATGACCCTCGGATTGAATTGAGGCGCGGAGGGAGGCCCGTCGTTTTCCAACCAAAGGGTTCGCCCGGTCTTCAGCCATCCGAACTCGGCCACAGCCAGATCGAGATCTCCGTCGCCATCGAGATCGGCGGCCTGCACATCGCAAACTCGGCTCAGTCCCTGGGCAATCACACGGGGGCCACGGTCTTGTGATTCGTCCCACACGCTGGGTAGCCAGACAACCTGACCGCGGTCGTGGTCGGCAGGACTGCGGCTTCCGAGATCCGCAACCACGATGTCTTGAGTCCCATTGCCATCGAGATCGCAGAGGCACGCGCCGGCGGGGTTCTTGAGCCGACCAATCGTCAGCGGGGAGGAGTCTGCACTCAGTGGATTCCAAAGAGACACGCCACCATCCGCCATGTCGCTCATCAGAATCGAAGGCTGAGTTTGCGAGTCTCTTCTCACGGCCCTCAGAAACGAAATGGCCGGCGATTCAGAACGTGAGGCGAATTTCGGCCACTTGGAACTGTCGGAACGAAACCGGCGTCGCCCTGTTCCCGAAACGATCGGCGTTGCCGGAGCGTCGAGCTTCTCCGGTGCTCGCGATCGAAAGTAGTCCACCGTGGCTTGCACGGCGGGCGGGGGCATGTCGTGGCGTCCCGAGGTGCGATAGAACTCGAATCCTGCCTTGACCTCGTCGTACCACGCGGCTTTCGGAAAGCTCTCCGGTTTTGGCAAGGCATGACAGAGACTGCAGAATCGGACGATCTCCCGTTCGACCTCGGCGGAGACCTCCTGAACCGGGTCGGTCACCGGCTTCAGAGGTTTCACTTTCGATCCATAACACGAGCTGAGAAATGCGAGCAGACAGAGACCCGTGATCCCGTTTCGTTTCGCACGACTCACCCGAAAGAGAGAGCTTCCGTTGCGGTTCATGAATCCTCCGACGATTCGACTCTACCGAGACGACTCGCGATTGGTTGCAGATGGCAGGCGCGGGTAGTATGAGCGTGTTGCCCAACGAGTTCCACGTCTTGGGTGCTTCCCGAGCGTCTTGCAAAGTATTCCGCATGTTCTCTTTGTGGGCTGTCCATGACCCAGACCGTCAATCAAGACGCGATCCCGCAGAGTTCGACCGGAGAAGCAACCGGGCGAACAACCTGCCGCCGACGGAAGCGCGTTTGGTGGATGGCCATCGCCCTGATCGGGGGCGCGCTGCTGGTTTGGCAATGGAAGCACGTGTGGCCACTGTTTCCCAATTGGAGAGCGAGCGTTGCCCTTCAAAATCGCGATACGGAGGCCGCGACGTTCTGGCTGCAACTGGCCGAACTGGGAGTGAGCGACCATCCCGAAACAGCGTTTCTCCGAGCTCGCTGCCAGCGCCGCCTCAGTGATTTCGCCGGCGTGCGGCGGTATCTCGAGAAGGCACTCCGGTGCGGAGCGCCCAGAAAACGGTTGGAACGCGAGCAGTGGTTGACGCTGGCCCAGTCCGGCCAAATGACAGAATCAGAGCCCCATCTGCCCGAGTTACTGGGAGACCCACAGGATGATGCCCACGAGATTTGTGAGGCTTACTCGTCCGGGTACTTCCGGCTGCATCGGTATGGAGATGCGACAAACATGCTCGACGCATGGTTGGCCGATTATCCCGAGAATTCCTACGCCCTTCTGCTCCGAGCCCGAGTCCTTCGTTATTTGCACAGCTATCACGAGGCCGAAAAAGATCTGCGAACGGCCGTCGCGATCTCTCCTCGTCTGACTGAGGCACACCTTGAATTGGCGGAGGTGCTCCGAGAAACAAAACGTCCGGAGGAGGCGTTGCCGCACTATGACAAGTGCCTCGGACATGCGAAGGTTGCCATTCGAGCCAGGATTGGGCGTTGCATTTCGCTAAAGATGCTCGGTCAAACAGAGCAGGCCCGCGAGCAACTTGTTCAAGTCGTTGCCGAGCATCCGGACCAGGCGTATGCCGTTTACGAACTCGGCCTTCTGGAATTGGAGGCAGGGGACGCCAAGTCTGCTGTTGAGCATCTTGAACGCGTCAAAGAAATAGACCCCACCAATCTTGAGGCACGAAATGGACTGGCCCAGGCTCTTCAGATGAGTGGTCGTCAGAAGGATGCCGAGGTTGAGTTGGCACTCGTGGACGAAGGGTGGCGAGTTTCACAGAAAATGCAGGCGCTGGCTGACAAGTCCCGGGCCAACCCGGCCGATGTCGACGTTCGGTTTGAGATTGGCCAAATCTTGTTTCAACTTGGCCGGGAGGCTGAAGGCGCCAGTTGGTTGCAGAGCGTTGTCGAGATTTCGCCCAGTCACACGGGAGCCCGTCGAATGCTCGACGCCTACCTCTCGACCAATCCGTCATCAACCAGTCCGCAGCCGCAGCAACACCTGCCAGTCAAACAAAACCGTTAGGGTTCAGCAAATCATTCACTGTCGGACTCGCACGGAGTGCGAGTGTCTGGTCTGTCCAGTTTGTCCGAGAGCCCTGAGCAAAGGGAACAACGAACGATGCGCAATTCATTCTCGCCGATTTTCATTTCGCTGACATGCATCGTCACCGTTGTCGTCCTGGCGACGTGGCTGAGGAGCCCGCGCAAACCTCCGGTTCCGAAACCGCCCGCATCCCAGAATGCGGCGATCGACAGAAACGTGCTCGACAAGGGCGATCTCGCCGATGCCGGTCTCTCTCTGGCTGTTCAGTACACGGGTGAGATTCACGACTCCAATTCTCTTCAGGATCTGAAGGCGGCGATCCAACAACGGGGTCCGGCCGGACTTGTCGCATTGGAAACGGAACTGGCCAAACTCCAGCAGTCCGCTTCGCCGCAAGCCAACTCCATAGCGCGGCTGCACCATAAAATCGGCGCGCTCCTGATTTATGAGGGCCGGTTCGATGAGGCGGCCGCCGAAATCGCCAAGTCGCACGAGATCGGAAGGTATGCGGGGATGCCGGTGCACGTGAATGCCAACATGACGGCGCTCCTCGGCATGGTCGCCCTGCGTCGGGGCGAGGTGGACAACTGCATCGGATGCGTCGGCCCTTCGAGCTGCATCTTCCCAATCGCAACTGACGCGATCCACATCAAGCCGGCCGGCTCCAGGCAGGCGATCGAACACTTCACCGCGTACCTCAAAACATATCCGGACGACCTGCGCGTCCGTTGGGTCTTGAACCTGGCCTACATGTCGCTGGGCGAGTACCCCGACAAGGTTCCCCCTCAGTACCTCGTCCCGTTGGACTCGTTTGCCTCGACGGCCGACATCGGTCGCTTTGAGAACGTCGCGCCGCTGGTCGGTTTGATTTCCCGGGGACCGAATCAGGCCGGAGGAAGCGTGTTCGACGACTTCACCGGCGATGGATTGCCGGACCTGCTGACCACGTCGCTCGATGTCGATCGCGGTGCCTCACTGTTCGTCAACCGCGGAGACGGCACGTTCGAGGATCAGTCCGACAAGGCGGGTCTCGCCGATCAGGTCTACGCTCTGAACGTGGTCCGCGCCGACTTCGACAACGATGGAAACCCGGACGTTCTGCTGTTGCGGGGCGGCTGGGAAAAGCCGATGCGCATGTCGCTGTTGAGAAACACGGGGAACAGCTCGTTTGAAGACGTCACGATCGCCAGCGGTCTGGCCGAGCTGATCGCGACCGAGTCCGCCTCGTGGGGTGACTACGACAACGACGGGCTCGTCGATCTGTTCGTCTGCGGCGAGTACCAGCGCTGTCGGCTGTATCACAACGAGGGCCACGGCAAGTTCGTCGACGTGGCCTCGGCGGCCGGCGTCGCCTCGGGCGGATCCGCCGAGAACCAGCGGCCCAAGGGATCGGCCTGGGGCGATTACGACGGCGACGGGCGACTCGATCTGTTCGTGTCCGACATGGGCGTTCCCTCGCGCCTGTATCACAACGAGGGGAACGGCACCTTCCGCAACGTCGCACCCGAATTGAAAGTGACGGGACCGGCGAATGCGTTTGCGTGTTGGTTCTGGGACTATGACAACGACGGTCGTCTGGACCTCTACGTGAATGACTTCACGAGTACGCTCTCGGACTTCGTGGCCACCGCCTCGAAAATGCCGCACCAGCGAACATCCCGTCCCCGGCTCTATCGCAATCTCGGAGCTGACGGTTTCCGCGATGTCACCGTGGAGGTCGGGTTGGATCGCGAGATGTCGGTGATGGGCAGCAACTGCGCCGACATCGACAATGATGGCTTTCTCGACTTCTACCTCGGCACCGGCCGCATGGCCCTGGAGGTACTCGTTCCCAACCTGATGTTCAAAAATGTCGAGGGACGAAAATTTGAAGACATCACCGTCTCCTCGGGGACGGGTCATCTTCAGAAGGGGCATGGGATCTCATTCGCCGACTGGGACTGCGACGGGGACTTGGACTTTTTTGTGGAGGCGGGCGGAGGCGTTCCCGGCGACAGGGCGTACAACCTGTTGTTCCAAAACCCGGGGAATGCCAACCACTGGCTGAAGGTCAAACTGGTCGGCACCAAGACGAACCGAGCGGCGTTGGGAGCGCAGATCAAAGCCGTTGTGAAGGGGTCCGACGGGACCGCCCGTTCGATCTACCGGACGGTCGGCAACAATGGCAGCTTCGGCGGCAACAGCCTGGTCGAATCGATCGGGCTGCTCGACGCCACGAGTGTCTCCGAACTTCACATCACCTGGCCCACCAGCCAGACGACTCAGACGTTTGGTGACATCCCCGCCGATCAGGCGATCGAGATCACGGAGGGGACCGATTCCATCCAGCCGCTTCCGCAGCCGTGGGTTGGGGGCAAGCCTCGATGATTCGTGTGGCAAGAACAAGGAAATGGCTTGCCGGATTTCTGGCCCTGCTGGTCGTGTTCGCTGTGCTCTTCGCTTCGTTCCGCGGGCGCGGTGTCGCGAAAGTGCCGCTGCTGGATGGTTCGACCATCACCGTCGTGCCGGGAATTCATTTGCTCGGCAACCTGGGTCCTTCGGCCGCGTATGTGGTCGAAACTTCGGAGGGGCTGGTCCTGATCGATTCGGGGCTCGACAGCGATGCGCAAGTCCTCAAGTCCGAGATGGCAAAACTGGGCCTCGATTGGAAGCGCCTGCACGCCATTTTTCTCACGCACGTCCATGGAGATCATTCCGGAGGAGCCGAGCAGCTCCGGTCAGAGACAGGGGCCAAGGTCTACGCCGGACAGGCTGACGCAACCGTTCTGAGAAGCGGTGAGTCGCGAGATGCGTTCTTCGGCACGTTTAAGATGCCAGATCACTCGCCGCATCCGACGACGGTGGACATCGAATTGGAAGGCCATGAGACGATTGCATTCGGCAATGCGCGATTGCAGGCTCTCGACACGCCGGGGCACACCCCGGGCAGCACGTGTTACTTGATCGAACGAGCGGGACTCCGTGTGCTGTTTGCGGGCGATGTCATCGTGCGTCTCGGCGACAAACCGTTGGGCACCTACACAACCTACATGGATCCCCGCTACCGCGGAGATGCCAAGTCCTATCTCGCCTCACTCCGCAAGCTGCGGGCAATCACTGTTCCGGATCTCGTGTTGCCGGGCCATCCGCGCGCGAGTCGGACACCGCAGAGTCCGCAACTGACGCCGAACCAATGGAACGCGATGCTCGATGAGGGCATCCGCGAAATGGAGCAACTTTTGGCACGTTCTGAAACCAACGGCTCGAACCGATAAATTCGCCACGGGCCATCCTGAAAATGTGAAACTGTCGGATGAGTCACAAAGAGAGTTCAAACTACCCGCAAAGTCGGACGAGACGCTTGCAGAAATACCTCGGTTTCGACAGCGTGAAACTGGTTCTGCCCAACAGCAGTGACGGCGCCGGCCGTAATTGAGGTGTTTGTCCCACCGGTCCATTTTCTTCTTTGTCGACAATGTCGCCTCGCTGCCGTGTGCGCTGGAGCTACGAACCATGTCCCACCGAATCCGAACGATTCTCTGCGGGATTGCCTGCACTGTCACTCTTGTCGCCTTGGGATTCTGGGTGACGGGCAAGTGGTTCGTTCCGAATCCGGAGCCAACTGTCCCGATCGCAATTGTCATCGACAATGGCCAGATCGCGGATGCCGGCCTTGTCCTGGCCAACCAGTTCACGGGTGAAGTGGGTGACTCAAGTTCTCTTCAGGATCTGCGGGCGGCGATTGAGGAACGGGGACGAGGTGGACTTGCCGCGCTGGAAGCAGAGCTGGCCAGTCTCGAGCAATCGCCCCATCAACAGGCCCTCTCGGTCGCCAATCTGCATTTCCGGATCAGCACGCTCCTGATGTATGAGGGCCGATTCGACGAAGCCGCGGCCTCCATCGAGAAGGCGATGGCGCTGGGTAAATCAGCCGGAATGCCTGCGTCGGACGGAGCGACCATGACGGCGCTCCTCGGGATCATCGCCTTCCGCCGGGGCGAGGTCGACAACTGCATTCACTGTGTCGGTCCCTCGAGCTGCATCCTGCCGATCTCGCAGGCGGCGGTTCACACACGGCCCGGTGGCTCAATGAAGGCGATCGAACACTTCACCGCCTATCTCAAGATGGTGCCCGGCGACCTGCGGATCCGTTGGATGCTGAACCTCGCTTACATGACGCTGGGACAGTATCCGCAGAAGGTTCCACCGCAGTACCTGATTCCGCTCGACACGTTTGAATCCAAGGTTGACGTGGGCCAGTTTCAAAACGTCGCGCCGCTCGTTGGCCTGACTTCGAGAGGCCCGAACCAGGCGGGGGGCAGCGTGTTTGACGACTTCACCGGCGATGGCCTGCCGGACCTGTTTGTCACCTCGCTCGACACGGATCGGGGAGCTTCGTTGTTCGTCAACCGCGGAGATGGCACGTTCGAGGATCACTCCGACCAGGCCGGTCTCGGTGATCAGATCTATGCTCTCAACGTGACCCGCGCCGACTTCGACAACGACGGCCATCTGGACATCGTTCTGTTGCGCGGCGGCTGGGAAAAGCTGATGCGGCTGTCGCTGCTGCGGAACACCGGGAACAGCACTTTTGAAGATGTCACGCTCACCAGCGGCTTGGCCGAGCCGATCGCGTCCGAGTCCGCCGCCTGGGGCGACTACGACAACGACGGGCTCGTCGACTTGTTCGTCTGCGGCGAGTACCGTCCACCGTACCCCGGCGGCGGGACACCCCCCGACTCGCGCAACCGTTGCCGGCTGTACCACAACGAGGGACACGGCAAGTTCGTCGATGCCGCCGCCGCCGCCGGAGTCGCTGAGGAACAGTGCTCGAAGGGATCGGCCTGGGGTGATTACGACGGCGACGGTCGGCTCGATCTGTTCGTCTCAAACATCAATGCCCCCTGCCGGCTTTATCACAACGAGGGGAATGGCACCTTTCGCGACGTCGCTCGTGAGCTGGGCTTAGAGAGAGGCTTCACGGAGGGCCACCGGGAT
>JBBPIS010000072.1:0-36307 GCA_038040225.1 Planctomycetota bacterium | reverse complement strand
C
This sequence comes from Planctomycetota bacterium, assembly GCA_038040225.1. Lineage (GTDB taxonomy): Bacteria > Planctomycetota > Planctomycetia > Planctomycetales > Planctomycetaceae > Schlesneria. The sequence goes on along the minus strand of JBBPIS010000072.1, from coordinate 36,306 downwards.
CGTGGACGTACCTGGTCTTTGGCCTAGCAAGCGTCTTCAGTTTTGTTTTCTCCATCCTTATCTTAATGAATCAAAGGCGGAAGGAGTTTGGTGACTCACAGGAATTGGTTCAGCAGTTAGTTGAGATTGTCGCTGACGCCTCCCTGCACAGAAGTCGCCTCTCCATCCTTTACCCGTGTCCGAATCCAGGCCAGTGGGATTCGCTCTTTCGGCGGCGAAAGGCGTTCGGGCGGTTGCGAACTGCACTTCAAAATCGTTGCGGTATTGGGCTGGAGACTTACATCTGCATGTTGGCGGGTTCACCAGAGGTTGAAGCGACGGCGCTTGGCAACTTTATCGCTGCCTTTCACAACGCAACTTTCGTCCACGGAGAACTGATTCCTGGCGCTGAGGGTACTCCATTGAGCCAGTATCAAACAGCAGCGAAAGAGTTCTTTGACGAGCTACACGATGAAGTTCTTACTTTTAAGTACATTCACGAGGCGTGGCTTCCAAGCATCATGAACAACCAGTTGGTCATACTGGCTGCTGGACATTCGCTAGGATTTGTCGGCTACATGTCGCTCGAGTCGGGTGTATATCGGTTCAAGGCATTACCTTTTGAAGGCTCAGCAGGCTTTCTTCATGGGCTGTTCGACGCGTTGGCTTCGTTATACGAGAAACCCCCGGCAAACGCTTCCAAAACTAAAACAGAGATGGTAGGTCTCAACCCAACTCAACAAGCGGCAGAAATCCTCAAAGAGGGCGTGTGACTGTGGTGATTGTACAACTCTTACTTAACGGTCTGATCATTGGAAGCATCTATTCGGTCGTCGCGCTCGGGTTCAGTGTAGTGTTTCAGACAGTAAGGTTTCTCAATTTTGCACACGCTGGCTATTACACGCTCGCTGGCTACTTTACTTTTCTTTTTCTTGTTCAATTCAAGTTCCATCCGGCCATTGCATTCTCGTTTGTGTGTGTTGTCGTTGTCCTTGTCGGGTGCATGACTGAGTTCTTCGTGTATCGTCCACTACGCCGACGAAGGGCGTCAAGTCAGTCCCTTCTGCTGGCCTCCCTCGGTCTTTACCTCGTCCTGCAAAATCTGGTCTCCCTTGCTTGGGGCGATGATACGAAAACGATTCGCACAGCTCCCATCGTTGAGGGACACAACTTTCTGGGCGCGAGAATCACGACCGTCCAGATCGTGATCGTTGTTGTGAACGCCTTGTTGATCTGCACGCTCGCGATACTAATGCGAACCAAAGTCGGGAAAGTATTCCGGGCAGTCGCAAACGACAACGATCTGGCGTGCTGTGTGGGTATTTCGACAGACCACGTCATCATGGGCGCTTTTGGGATTGCGTCGTTTATGGCGTCGGTAGCTGCTATTCTGCTTGGTTTTGAAATTGATCTTACTCCAACTGCCGGGTTCAAGCTTCTCGTAATGGCAATGATTGCAGCGATCATCGGTGGCATCCACAGTTTTACTGGAGCGGCACTCGGTGGGATCGTTCTGGGACTGGCGCAGAACGTAGCGATCTGGCAGTTGCCTTCAAAGTGGCAAGATTGCGTTGCGTTCGCCTTGTTGATCATATTTCTACTCTTTCGGCCCTTGGGAATCGCGGGGCGGCGCGGGAGCGACAACGGAGTTGAATCGCAATAACTCATCGGAGCGAAATCGCCTGTGGACTACAGTTTGCATATCCTGATTCTCGTTGCCATCTACGCTGGATCCGCCATATCCCTCGACCTCATTGCTGGCCACACTGGATTGGTGTCACTCTGCCACGCCGCTTTCCATGGGTTGGGGGCCTACACAACGGCACTGCTAGCCACCCGCGCCGGAATTCCTTTTCCGGTCAGCATTCTTGCCGGAGTCGTGATTGCAGTTCTGCTCTCTTTCGCCATTTCTCTGCCATCCTTCCGATTGCACGGCGATTACTTCACAATCGCGACGTTTGGTTTTCAGATGATCCTCTTCGGCCTCTTCAACAACTGGATAGAGTTGACGCGCGGCCCTTTGGGCGTCCCGGGCATTCCAGCGCCCGTCATTTTCGGCTGGCATGTGGACACCAATCTTGAATTCCTTGTTCTTGCTGCCAGTTTCTGCTGTTTTTCAGGTTTCGTGGTTTACCGGATTACGAACAGTCCATTTGGCCGGGTGTTGCACGCCATCCGGGAGGACGAGGTGTTCGCCCAGGCAAATGGCAAGAACACGCTCTACTACAAGGTCGCGGCTTTCGCCGTGAGTGCCGCGCTTGCCTCCTCCGCAGGCAGCATCTCTGCGCATTACGTGACCTTCATTGATCCAACGAGTTTCACCGTGATGGAGTCCATTCTTGTCCTCTCAATGGTCATCATCGGCGGGGCGGGCAGTCCGTTGGGGCCGATGGTTGGCGCGATGATTTTGGTGACGCTACCGGAAGCTTTGCGCTTTATGGATTTGCCAACCTCGGTCGCGGCAAACCTGCGCCAGATGATCTACGGGAGCCTGCTGGTGGTCATGATGATGTTCCGCCCACAGGGTTTGGTTGGCCGGTATAGATTTGGAAGATGAGTCTAATGTCCCTTTCCGACTCACGACTCGCGAATCACGCCGATGCAACCCTCCATTGCCACGGCCTTCGCAAATCATTTGATGGTACCCACGCTCTGGCGGACGTGAGCTTGGAGTTTCCATATTCAGGGATTGTCGCCATCATTGGCCCAAATGGCGCGGGCAAAACGACGCTTCTCAACGTTGTGACTGGCTTCCTTCGGCCGAAGTCTGGCCGAGTTATGCTAGGTGAGCGCGAATTGACGCATCAACCGCCGCACAGGATCGCCCAGCTAGGTGTGGTCCGCACTTTCCAGAACCTGCGGCTAATCACACAAGAGACAGTGCTTGCCAACGTCCTTCTCGCCAGACCAAACCAGAAAGGAGAACGGCTACTTCCCGCTTTGTTTCGGTTTGGTGTTGCAGCGGAGGAGGCCAAAAACCGTGAAGAAGCCTTGCGGCTGTTGCGCTTCGTCGGGCTGAATGAGAAAGCCAGTGAACTGGCCGGCGAGCTTTCTTACGGCCAGCAAAAGCTTTTGTCCGTAGCGTGTTGTTTGGCGACGGAAGCGCGCATCCTGTTGCTCGATGAACCAGTAGCAGGCGTCCAGCCGGAAATGGTTATTCAGATTCTCGATCTGTTGCGGGAGTTGCGGGAACAAGGCCGGCTGGTGGTGTTCATCGAGCACGATTTCACCGCCGTGCGCCAAATTGCGGACGCGGTAATCGCGATGGACGAGGGCAAGATCATTGCATATGGCAAGCCTGCGGACGTGTTGGAGCGAGCGGAGATCATGGAGGCGTACATTGGCTAATTGCGGATTGCCCATTGTGAATCGCCCGGTTTCAATTGCGAACATCGAATGACAAATCTCTCCGACACTTTGCTGCTGGTCCAAGATCTCGTGAGCGGCTACGGGAAGAAGCAGGTACTCAACGGTGTGACGCTGGAGGTTGCTCGTGGAGAAATCGTCGCGTTGATCGGCCACAACGGGGCGGGCAAGTCCACCCTGCTCAAATCCGTCTTTGGGTTGATTCGTATCTGGCAAGGGCAGGTGTGCTTGAACGGGGAGGTAGTGCCTGTTCCTCAACCCCGCCAGATGCTCCGTTTTGGTGTCGCCTACGTGTCGCAAGGCAACCGTGTCTTTACTAACTTATCTGTTAAGGACAATTTGGAAGTGGCCGGCATCACCCTGCCCAACAAGTTATCTCTGAACGAGGGCATCGAGCGTGCGCTCGCCTGGTTTCCGGCCCTCAAGCAGCGGCTCAAACAGCGCGCCGGAACGCTCTCCGGCGGAGAGAAGCAGATGCTGGCCTTGTCGAACGCTCTCATTCTCTCTCCAAGCCTCTTACTACTGGATGAACCGTCCTTGGGTCTGGCACCTCCGCTTGTCTCGGATGCACTGGCTCGGATCCACCAATTCAGCGCCGACTCCGGCGTGACCGTTTTGATCGTCGAGCAGAAAGTCCGCGAAGTCCTAAAAATCGCTCGCCGCGTTTACGTACTGCGTAACGGCCAAGTGTCATTCTGTGGGCCAGCGGAGGAATTAAGTGATGACGCAAAATTGCGGGCGGTGTATCTATAGCGCCCAATTGTTGGAAGTCCGCAAAAGTGGATAAGTCAAATATCGCGTTCAATGTCGGTAAATTAATACCATTTGCTTCGGGCATGGCTCGTAATTTTGCGATCGAGATTATCTCGGGCGAAGATAAAAGGTGGCAGGAACGTGGTAGGAACCGTTGCAGGCGTTGGAGAGGAACTATCCGCCACCGGGTTCATTTCGGTGATTTAACGGCTTATGCGATATTCTGAAGCAGACACGTTCGGAGTAGCACAAAAGCCGTCGAGCGACTGGGGCAAGCCCGGTGGCGGGCGGGGAATGACGAGCGTCGGAGGTATTCGTATGGCGGGGTTGCAGCCGATCTACACCGCTGACAGCATCAAGATTGCGGGACAACTCAACTGATCGCTGTCGGTGTTCTGGCACGACGCGCCATTCTCTGACAATTGGCTGCCAGCATAGCAACAAGTCACGGAGGGCGACCGTGGAGAAGTTGTGCGAGAGTGACTGGCAGGAATCTCGTCCAAGAACATTCGGAGCGTTCGATGATTAAGTCTCTGTTTGCCGTCGTGTTGCTGTTCATTTGCCTGGCAGGATGCGGGCAGGCGGACGCCATCGACAAGGGGCACCACGTCGTGCTCATCAGTCTGGATGGCTATCCGGCGTGGATGTGGCGGGATCCCACGTTGCCGGCTCCCAATTTGAGGAAGCTCGCGAAGGAAGGGGCCTGTACGACGGCGATGACGGTGTCGAATCCGTCGATCACATGGATCAATCACACCACGCTGATCACGGGAGTCACGCCGCGCAGGCATGGAGTCCTCTTCAACGGGCTGCTGGTTCGGCAGGGGACCGACCAGCCGCCGAAGGTTGAGCCGTGGGTCGACAAGTCCAAGCTGGTCTTCGCGCCGAAGCTATACGACCTGGCCTACGAAGCGGGACTGACCACGGCCGAGGTCGATTGGGTTGCGGTCACTCAACCGAAGACCATTCACTGGAGTTTCCCCGAACTCCCGACGGCTGACGGACCCATCGAGCAGGAGATGATCGCGGCCGGGTTGATCACCGCCGAGCAGTTCGGCTGGTTTCACAACGGTCCCAACCGGAAAAACATCGCGTGGCACGATGAGATGTGGACGAAGGCGGGCTGTCACATCGTGGCTCGGCATCGGCCCAACCTGCTGATGTTTCATTTGCTCAACACGGATGCGATTCACCATCAGTTCGGTCCCGCGTCGCAGGCCAGCTTTTCCGCGCTGGCCTATGCGGACCGACTCGTCGGCGATCTCGTGAAGGCGGTCGAGGACGCCGGCCTGCGCGAGCAAACCACATTTGTGATCACGACCGATCACGGTTTCAAGAAGGTGAACAAACTGGTCTATCCGAACGTCGTGCTCCGCAAGGCGGGCTATGCCGAGGTGACCGGTTCAACGATCAAGAAGTGTGATGTCGCCGCGATGACTCAAGGGGGCATGTCATTCGTCTACGTCACGAATCCCGATCGCAAGCCGGAGTTGATCGCGAAGCTCGGACAACTGTTTGAGGAGACAGAGGGGGTCGAACGTGTCCTGTTGGGCAGCGACGGCCCGACGCTGGGGATGCCGACGCCGGAAGAGAATCAGGGCATGGGCGACCTGATCCTGTTTGCCAAGGCGGGCTATGCCTTCAACAACGGAGCGGGAGGAGACGCAGCGGTCGCTCCGTCCGTGGGCTATGCCGGCGCTCACGGCTATCCGGCGGACGATCCCGAACTCCACCGCATCTTCATCGCATCCGGTCGAGGGATCGCGAAGGGGATCGTTCTGCCGCGCATCGCGAATCTGGACGTGGCCCCGACTATCGCACGACTGCTCGACCTGAAGATCCCCAACGCGGAAGGCCGAGTGATCGAAGAGATCTTGCGGACGAAATGACAACCTCCCATGACGCGACTGGCTCTCCTCGCAATGCAACCGGTTAGGCGATCGGCGGGAGTTGTCGTACCGCCGGGCACATTTCTTCCTGCCGCTCAATGCGAGACCGACGCGGCAGCTTTTTCACCGACGAGGCGGTCTTCGTAGAAGCGAGTCAGGGCAAACGGCTCCAGCTTGGCCGGTGTCTTGCCGGTCACGATGAATTCGGCCATGAGCTTGCCGGAGGCGGGGCCGGCTTTGAAGCCATAGGTGCCCCAGCCGACGGTCATCAGGAAGCCTTTGACGTCGGGCGTGCCGCCCATGATCGGCGAGTAATCGGGAGTCATGTCACACAGGCCGGACCATTGCCGCAGGATCTTCACGTTCGCCAGGTGCGGAAACAGTTCCAGCAGGTGCGTTGCCGCACCTTCGAGGAACGCCAGCGTGCCACGCAGCGAGTAACTGGCGTGGTCGTCCACTTCGGCTCCGAGCACCAATTCGCCGCGATCGGTTTGGGAAACGTAGACGTGCAACGTCGAGGAGACGATCACCGAGTTGAGGAACGGTTTGAGTGGCTCGGTCACCGCCGCTTGCAGCGGGTGTGTCTCAATCGGGATTTCGAGCCCGACCATGCGACTGATCAGCCCCGCATAGCCAGCGGTCGCGTTGAGCACCGTCTTCGTCCTGATCCGCCCGCGATTGGTGACGACCGCCTCGACTTGTCCGTTTTGAACGTCGATGCCGGTGACTTCCGTCTTCTGATGAATCTGCCCGCCGCCCCGATCGACTCCACGAGCGAACGCCCAGACCACCGCATCGTGCCGGATGATGCCACCCGGCGGGTGATACAGCGCCGCCTGGATCGGGAAGCGGCTGTGCCCGAAGACATTCAAGTCAGGAACGATTCGCTGAATCTCTTCGGGGAAGATGACTCGCGAGTTCACACCCATCAGTTGGTTCGTGTTGGCACGCTCCATCAACCCGGTCACGCCCCGCTCGTTGTGAGCCAGTGTGAGGTGGCCGTGCTGCGAGAACATCACGTTGAATTCGAGGTCGGCCGCCAACTGCTCGTACAACTTGACAGACAGGTCATAGAACGCGATCCCCTCCGGCGTGCGATAGTTCGAGCGGACAATCGCCGTGTTCCGCCCCGACCCGCCGAAGCCGAGGTACTTCGCTTCGAGCACTGCGATGTTTCGCACGCCCATCTGCGTCAGGTAGTACGCCGTCGCCAACCCATGCACGCCGCCGCCGATGATGACGACGTCGTACTGGTCCTTGAGTTGGTGCTCTCGCCACATCCGCTGTGCGACCATCGAAATACCTCACCTTGTTTCGCGTGCCACGGCTGTGTCAGCCGTGCCGTCAATGTGACTGACTCATCGCACGGCTGACACAGCCGTGGCACACATCTCGTGTTCAATCCCCGCTGGTTGCAAACCGAACTCTTGGCCGGCATCCATGAGCACCTCCCAAAAGAACTCGGCCGAGTCGCTGCACACGTGCAGTTCAAACCGATCCGCCAACCGACCAAACAGCGTGTTGACTCCAAAGATCGGCCCCTGGCAACACGCCTGCACCGGCAGCGTCCGCTCGCGCAGATCGACCGCCGTGACCTTGTTCAAAATCCGCTCCGCATCCGGCCCGATCAGAGCCAGCGACGCCCAGCCGCCCGTAACGTCGATTGCGTCAGCACTCGGGGACACATTGCCGAACACAATCGCGCGGCTGGGAGTCAGCCGGTAGACATGCCTGCCATCGGCACTGTGAATCTTTCGCAACGGCACCTCGGCTCCACACATCGAAGTCAGCGCCGCGCCGGTCTTTGGTCCGTTGATCTCGAACGTCGGCACCTGCGACAGATCGACCAGCGCGGTGCCCGTTCGATCCGGCTGCGGCGGATAACGCACAGCAACCTGCCAACCGTCGAGCGTTTCGACGGTCGCACCCAACTGGCGATGTCGTTCCAGCAGCGGTCCACGAGCAATGGTTGTCACGGTCATTGGTCACCTTCGGAGGATGGGCACTCTTGCCCGTCCAGAAAACGAAGAACGGGCAAGAGTGCCCATCCTCCAAAAACTAACTCTTCAACTTCGATCCCGCCGGATCGTAGAACGGTTCATCCTGCACGACGGCCGGGATCATTCGACCGTTGACCTGAATCTGAATCGTCTGCCCATTGCCAGCGAGATTGGCCGGAACCCAGGCCAGCCCGATCGTCCCGCCTGCTGCCGGCGAATAACTAACCGACGTGATTCGTCCGCCCAGTTTGCCGTCGCAGAGCACCAACGACGCGAGGTCCGGCACGACCGACTCCGACAAGCGGAATCCGACCAGCTTGTTACGGTCACCGCGTTGCTGAGCGCGTGCCAGCGACTCCTTGCCGATGAAGTCCTCCTTGTCGAGCTTCACGATCCATGGCAAGTCCGCTTCGAGCGGATTCGAAAGCGCATCGGTGTCCACGCCGGGCAGTAGATGTTTTTTCTCCAGCCGTAACAGACGCTGTGCTTCGATGCCGAACGGCGCGATGGAAAACTCGCGGCCAGCCTCCATGATCGCTTCCCAGACATGCAAACCGAATTGGCTGGGGACGTGAATCTCGTAGCCGAGTTCGCCGACGAAGCCGATTCTCAGCACGATCGCCGACACGCCGGCAATCGTGCATTCGCTCGCGGCCAGATAAGGCATCGCCTCGGACGAGAGGTCCGCGTCGGTCAGCTTTTTCAGAATCTCTCGGCTGCGCGGACCGGCGAGATTCATCGCGGCGTAACTGCCCGAAACGTTCGTCATCCGCACGTCCCACTCCGGCCGACCAGCCAGCCACCAGCGGAACCAACTATCAATCGCGTCGGCATTGCCGGTCGTCGTCGTCAGAAAGAATCGGTCGTCACCCAACCTCGCAATCGTGCCGTCGTCCAACAAAATACCCGCGTCATCGCAGATCACTCCGTATCGCACGCGGCCGACCTTCAGGTTCGCGAAACGATTCGGGTAGATGAACTCCAAGAACTTGACGACGTCCGCCCCGCGCAGTTCGATCTTGCCGAGCGTCGAGACATCGATCAGCCCGGCTCGCTGCCGCACCGCTTCGTATTCCTGGGTGACCGACGAATACACCTGTGGTCGCTTCCAGTTCCCGGCGTCGCCCATCCTGGCTCCGGCCTGCTCGTGCCAAGCGTGCATCGGCGTGCGGCGGACCAACGAAAAATGCAGCGCCCGCCCCGCGAGCACTCCCAACGGCAACGGCTGCTCCGGCGGCCGAGCGGTCGTGACGCCGGTCTCCGTGATCGACTGCCCGTTGTGCCGAGCACAAATCGCAATCGCCGCCGCCTGGCACATCTTCCCCTGACACGGCCCCATGCTGACCGTCGAGTATCGTTTCAGTGTCTCGATGTTCGAGTAGCCCTCGTCGATCGCATCGCAGATGTCTTTTTCCGTCACGTCCTCGCACAGGCAGACAAACTTTTTCTTCGCACCCGACGGCGAGACGTAATGACATGAAAACGCTGGCTCGTCTCTGTGCCCTCCGTGTCTCTGTGTTTCCAATGCGTTTTCCCCCGACGGGTTTGAAACACTGAGGCACGGAGGACACAGAGCTTCGACCGCAGCCAAACCGGCTCGTTGTCCGTCCCATGCGGCGTCGCGCGGATCGTGCAGAGCATTCACGGCTCCGGCCGAAGACATCGCTGGCGAGTGCCGAGTCACAACGGCCTGATCGACCGCCGCGTCGTACGCCAGCTTGCAACCGTTCTGGTACAGCAACGAATTCGCGGGAGTGAAACCGATCGCTTGCACGATCCAGCGGCACGAGATCGTCTGCCTCGGATCTCCCGTGAGCGGTGCGATGACCGCGCCATTCACATGCCGCGAACCGTTTGCCGCAATGATCGTGTGGCCGCGAAACGTGCGGATGCCTTCGGCTGTCTCCGGTGGATTGTCACGCACATCGACAATCGCCGTGATGCGTGTACCCGCCGCGGCGAGCTGTTTAGCGACGCGATAGCCCTGAGCGTTATCCGTGACGACGACCGCCTCGCCGGGAAATTGGCAATGGTCGAGATGCAGCAGCCGCTGCACGCCGCTCGCCAGCATCACGCCCGGCAAGTCGTTGTTCTCGAAGACGAGCGGTCGTTCCCAGCAGCCAGTGGCAACGATCACTTGAGCGGCTCGCAGCCGGATCATCCGCTTGTCCCGCTGGATGCCGAGATAGTTTCCCTCGTAGCAGCCGAAGACAACCGCGGAGGAAATCACGGTGATGGCGGGATGCTCGGTGACACGGCGGATCAAGTCGTTGATGTCTTGCACGGCGAGAGGCGTGACGGTCGCTCCGAGTGCCACGGCTGTGTCAGCCGTGTGCTCCCCCTTTGCACGGCTCACAGAGCCATGGCACGCGAGATCCGGGTCATGCCGCAGGTGGCCGCCGAGCATCGGCTGCTCGTCAATCAGCGTGACGGTCACTCCCGCTTCAGCAGCCGCGAGCGCGGCGTTCAATCCGGCAACGCCGCCACCGATCACGGCGACGTCGGTGAAGAGGTTTTGTTTGTCGTAGACACCGTCGGCACCATGCTCGCGGTTGATCGTGCCGAGGCCGGCGATGCGACGAATGACCCTCTCCCAGACCGGCCACATCCAGCGCGGCTTGTACATCCGCTTGTAATAGAACCCGACCGGCATGAAACGGTGCAGCTTGTCGAAGATGCGGAGCAGGTCGAACTTCACCGACGGCCACGCATTCTGCGACTTCACGACCATGCCCGGCGTCGCGGCCTGCGTGCAGATGCGGACGTTCGGAGTGCCATCGACCGTGCAGATGCAATTCGGGCAACGCCCCGACATGCACAGCAGCCCGCGCGGCCGGTGATACTTGAAGCTCCGCGAGACGATGTGCTCGCCAGCGGCGTGCAGCGCGCCGGCGACCGACTGACCGGATTCGGCACGCACGCGATGTCCGTCGAATTCAAACTCGATACTGCCGTGATCCTCAGCCACCCGATGCCTCCTCTTGCGGAGCGAACCGCTTGGTTTCCAGCACTTGGTTCGTCCGAGTGTCTCGGCGGACGAGGAACCACAGCTTGCAGGCGGAGCGGTGATACCACCACTCGGTCTGCTCCCCGGCGATGTTCGCCCGGTTGTAGAGATACTCCGCCCATTCCCGCTCAGTCGCCGCGCCTTCCGGCCGCTTGCGCGGCGTACCGCCGTAGTGATACTCCCACACGGGCCGGCATCCGCAGTTCGGGCAGTCGATTTGGAAGGACATTTGAATTTCCGAAGTCAAAAAAACGCAGGGACCACTAATCGCCGCTGATTTTCGCTAATTCTGATGAGTGCAGATTAGCGAGGATTAGCGTTCCTGCTTTTTCGCGTTGCTGCTTACCGATCACAACGAAGTCAAATACTGCTCCACTTCCCACGCCGAAACTTGCTTGTGGTAGCTCTGCCATTCGCGGGATTTCAAATCGATGAAGTCTTCCGCGATCACTCCCAACGCCGACTTCACCACGGCGTCGTTGCGGAGTTCTTCGACCGCTTCGTTGAGCGATTGCGGAAGCAACTTGATGCCGGAGTCGCGGATGTCGGCGAGCGTGCGTTGATACAGGTTGCCGAGGTTCGGTTCGCCCGGTTCGAGTTTGTTTTCGATGCCGTCCAACCCGGCGGCCAGGAACGCGGCCAGCGCGAGGTACGGATTGCAGCCGGCCGAGACGGTGCGGTCTTCGCAGTGGCCGGGGCCGGCGACTCGGATCATCTGCGTGCGGTTGTTGTCGCCGTAGCTGGCGAATGCCGGTGTCCAGGTGAAGCCCGAGCGGCTGGACATCAAGCCGGCTCCGACTTGCAGCCGCTTGTAGCAGTTGACCGTCGGGCTGGTGACCGCGCACAAGGCTCGCGCGTGATGAATGACTCCGCCGAGAAAGTGATACGCCGTCGATGACAAACCGAGACCGCGCGGGTCGGCGTGATCGAGAAACACATTCTTGCCCGAGTCGGCGGCGGCCAGATGAAAATGAACATGCAGTCCGCTGCCGGTACGGTCGGAGAACGGCTTGGGCATGTGCGTGACAATGGCTCCGTACTTCTTGGCGATCTCGGTGCTCAACATGCGGAAGAAGGTGACTCGGTCGGCGGTGACGAGCGCGTCGGCGTAGTTGAAATTGACTTCGTACTGCCCGTTCGCGTCCTCGTGATCGACTTGGTACGCGCCCCAGCCGAGCTGATTGAGCGCGGTCGTCACGTCTTGCAGATACCCCATCGCGGCCGACATCGAACGATAGTCGTAGCACGGCTTCGCGAGCGTATCGACTCCCGATGGATCCCACGGCCGGATCGAACCGTCCGCACCGCGCGTCACCAGAAAGTGCTCCGGTTCCATGCCGACGTTGAAAACAAAACCTTTCGCTTTGGCCTCGTTGAGCACTCGCTGCAAATTGGTCCGCGAGCAAAACGGGTGCGGCTGATTGTCCACAAACAGATTCGAGGCGAACCGAGCCGTATTCGGCAGCCACGGCAGCGGAGTGCAAGTGGCGGGATCAATCCGAGCCATCACATCATGCCCATGCGGCCCTTGCCCGATGCCCCACATCGCCGCGCCGGCAAATCCGGCTCCGACATCCAGCGCGTCATCGAGACAGGACGCCGGCACCATCTTGCCTTTCGCCGCTCCGTGAACGTCCACGAATTGGACGAGGATGAATTCAATCTTGTCCTGTTCGAGACGCTTGCGCAGAGCATTGCGGTCGTTCATGGTGACTCCAGATTATTGCCCAGGTATCCAGTTGGTTCCGGCGAGCGGCACTTTCGCCATCGCGGCGGCTTCGAGGGTCAGGGCGACGAGGTCTTCGCGTTCCAGGTGATGCACGTTGGATTTGCCGCAAGCTCGTGCGAGCGTCGTCAGCTCCATCGTCAGCACTTGCAGGTAATTTTTGAGACGCTTGGCTCCCCATTCGGGAGTCATGCGGGATTCGAGTTCCGGAAGCTGCGTGGTGATGCCGACCGGGCAACGACCGGTGTGGCAGTGATGGCAAAAGCCGGGGGCCGTGTCGAGCTTCGCATAGTCATCGGTTGCGTCGATGCGTTCGCCGTTCTGGCAGTACGACGAACTGTTGCAACCGAGAGCCATGAGGACGGCCTGGCCAATCGCGACGGCGTCGGCTCCGAGCGCGAGGGCTTTGGCGACGTCGGCTCCGCTGCGAATGCCACCGGAGATGATGAGTTGCACGGTGCCGAAGACGTCCATCTCTTCGAGCGCCTGCACAGCCAGCGGCAGCGCGGCGAGCGTCGGGATGCCGGCGTGCTCGATGAAGCATTGTTGAGTCGCGGCGGTGCCCCCTTGCATGCCGTCGATCACGACCACATCGGCTCCGGCTTTGACGGCGAGCTTCACGTCTTCGCGGACGCGAGTCGCACCCATCTTCACATAGATTGGGACTTGCCAGTCGGTGATCTCACGCAGTTCATTGATCTTGATGGTGAGGTCATCGGGGCCGGTCCAGTCGGGATGCCGACAGGCCGAGCGTTGATCGATGCCCGCCGGGAGCGTTCTCATGCCAGCGACACGCTCGCTGACTTTCTGGCCGAGCAACATGCCACCGCCGCCGGGCTTCGCTCCTTGGCCGATGACCAGTTCAATCGCGTTTGCTTTGCGAAGGTCGTCCGGGTTGAAGCCGTAGCGCGACGGCAGGCATTGATAGACGAGCGTCTTCGACGACTGCCGCTCTTCGGGAGTCATCCCGCCGTCGCCGGTCGTGGTCGAAGTGCCGATCTCGGACGCGGCTCGGCCGAGCGCCTCTTTGACGTTGGCCGAGAGTGCTCCAAAGCTCATGCCGGCAATCGTGACAGGAGTTTCGAGTTCGATCGGCTGCTTGGCGAACCGAGTGCCGAGCACCGTCTTCGACACACACTTCTCGCGATAGCCTTCCAACGGATAGCGCGATGCGCTGGCGGTGAGGAAGACCAAGTCATCAAACGTCGGCAGCTTCCGCTTGGCTCCCAGGCCGCGGATGTCGTACAGCCCGTGCTCGGCTGCCTGCTGGATGTATTCCAGCACGTGGCGGTCAAACGAAAAACTTTCTTCGCGTTGGATGTGGTCGGTCATTTCAATACTCTTGCCCCGCGTCGGCGTGCCAATGGTAGAGGGATCGCTTCGACGCGACACGCTTGAACGCGGCGGCATCGCGCTGGATTCCGGCCTGCTCCAGCAACCCGGCAACGCGCGCGATGTCCACGGCGGTCATCGGTTCTTCCTGCGCATCGGCGCCAAGGCTGTGAATAATGCCGGCCACGTAAATCGTAGCCTCGTACAACGAGTCGCCGAGGTTCGCACCGGCATCGCCGCAGACGACCAATGTTCCGGCTTGAGCCATGAACGCGGACATGTGTCCGACGCTGCCGCCGACGACGATGTCGCAGCCTTTCATGGAGATGCCGCAGCGCGACGAGGCGTCCCCTTCGATGACCAGCAAGCCGCCGTGGCCGGACGCCCCGGCGCACTCGGACGCGAAGCCTTTCACTCGAACGGTGCCGGACATGATGTTTTCGGCGACGCTCCAGCCGACGTTGCCGTGGACGGTGATGTTCGCCTGCTTGTTCATCCCAGCAATGAAGTAACCGGCATGGCCGCGGATGTCGATTTCTGCCGGCGCGTCCAATCCGACGGCGATGCTGTGCATTCCGTTGGGGTTGAGAATCTCCACACGCGCCACGCCGTTGTCGGGGAGTTCGTGGTGCAGGTAATGGTTTAGCTCGCGGACCGTCAGCCGGCCCAAGTCGAGCTGGATTACGCGGTCCATGAGTAGATCTGTTCCGGGACAGGTTCGAAGATGCGAGCTTCTTTCACGCCGGGGAGATGCGCCAGCGCACGGTATTCGGAGGAGATGGCGACGTAGTCGTCAGTTTCCGCGACGACGGCCGGTTTGCAGGCGAACGCATCGCGAACGAGGATCAACTTGTCTGCCGTTGCCATCAGCAAAGTGTAGAAGCCGTCGAGTTCAACAAACGCCTGCTGGAGAGCTTCTTCCAACGTGTTGCCTGCGCTCATCCGCCATTCGAGGAACCGGCACGCGGCCTCGGTGTCGTTGTCGGTCTCGAAGCGAATGCCTCGCTTTTCCAGCTTGCGACGCACGCTGTAGGGATTCGACAGCGAGCCATTGTGGACCAGGCAAAAATCCTCGCCCGCCGTGAAGGGGTGCGCATGCGCGGGGGACACGGCCGACTCGGTCGCCATGCGAGTGTGCCCGACGCCATGAGTCCCGGTGAGCTGCGTGAAGTGATATCGCCGAGCGATGTCGGCTGGGTGGCCTTCGTCCTTGTAGACGTCCATCGCTCGGCCGGTCGAGAGTAGGTGCAGCGCGGGATAACTTTCGGCCAGCCAGGCTTTGAATCGCACCGGCTCCACGGACGAAATCAGCACGGCGTGATTCTCGAGGGCGCTCAATTCGTTCGGTCCGCCGATTCGCGTTCCAAGCTGTTCCTCGAAAGTCGCCCAATCAAACCGGCGATCAGGTGCGTGCAGATTGAATCGCCGCAACTCCGGCTTCACGGGATCGCCGAAGACAGCCAGACCCGCCGAGTCCGGACCGCGGTCTCCCATGCAGGTCAGCATCGGCACGACAAACTCGCCGAGCGAGCTGCGCAGTTCAGTCTTCTTGGCCAGGAATCCGACAATGCCGCACATCGAACTGACTCCGTGAGTCACGCGTCCTCATTCTGAAAGCGTTTTGGAGTTTAGACCAACCCGGATCGAGATTCCATTCACTTCGAAACGCGATCACGAGCGGTTCCCGAGGCGATTCTCTGCGGCTTTCTGTGGCGAGAAGAGGGAGGTATATTCGACTCGCGACACTCGGGCAGCTTCTCCCTGTCACGGACTGTTGCCGCAGGGAATCGGCGCGTGTCACCGGGGTTCTCACACGAAACGCGAGTCGGGTTATGAGTGCATCGCCTCCAGAACGCAACGTGACACCGCCATCCAAGGACACGAATGTGGTGCTCGATACCACAGCCCTCCGGCCGGAGGAGCGGCAGTATCTCGAAGAGCATGCGCTGCGGAAGCCGATGGGGACGATTCACATCTGGTCGCTCGGCGTGGGAGCGGTCATCACCGGCGAATACTTCGGGTGGAACGGTGGACTGGGAGTTGCCGGACCGATCGGGATGCTCTTGGCGTCTCTGTTTGTGTGCGTACTGTACATGGCGTGGGTGCTGTCGCTGAGTGAGTTGTCGGTGGCGATGCCCTTTGCCGGCGGACCCCTGGCGTACGGTCGCCGGGCAGTGGGGCCGTGGCTGGGTTTCGTGATGGGCTGGTCGATGTTCCTGGAGTGTCTCTTCGCCGCCATCGGCACCGCGATTGCCACCGGGGCCTACATCTACTTCATCGTCAGTCTGCTGTTTCCCGAAACGCCAAAGGCGGAAGTGACGACACTTGCGGCTCTGGTCACCGTGGCGCTCTTTGCACTGTTGCAATGGATTGGCGCGAAAGAGCAGGCGAAGGTGATGGAATGGATGACGTACGGGGCGATTCTCGCGCTCGTCTGGTTTTGGATCGCCTGCATACCGGGAGTCGATGTCAACCGCATTCTGACGAAGCCGCTCCTCCCCGACGGCTGGCTCGGCGTGATCAAGGCGATTCCATACGCGATCTGGTGGCTGGTGATCATCGAATCGGTTGCGCTGGCCGCAGAGGAGGCGCACGAGCCGCACCACTCCATTCCGCGAGGTCTGACGCTGGCACAAATCACGCTGATTGTCCTGGTCGTGTTGACCTGGTTCTTTGCGAGCGCGGCCGGGAACGACTACCGCAAGACGGGTGACCCGAACAATCTGTTCCCGCTCCCCTGGGTCTACCGCGAGGTCTGGCCCGACCCGGTGCATTCGCCGCATTTGATTGCCTTCTCGGTCCTGGCGATCTGCGGCATGGTCGCCAGCTACAACGGGATGCTTTACGCCGTCAGCCGCCAATCATTCTCGATGGGCCGCGCGGGATACCTGCCGTCGATTCTGGGGCACGTGCATCCGGGACGACGGACGCCCGATGTGTCGATCTTCGTCTGGAGCACGGTGGTCGCCGGATTCGTCATCTGGGGATATTTCAACGAAGCGGCGGTGTTGATCGCCGTCCTGACGTGCAATCTCACCGCACTGATTTGGTACGTGCTGGCGATGATTTGCCTCTTCATCCTGCGGGTGAAGGAACCCGACATGCCGCGACCGTACAAGGTGCCGCTCTATCCATTCCTGCCGGCCCTCGTCATCGTGATGAGCCTGTTCGCCGCGCTGGTCTACGGCTGGCTTCAGGAACCAATTGTGCTCTGGTTGACGCTGATTCTGTATGCGATTGGGCTGACCTATTACTTCGGCTATGCCCGCACCCGGCTCACGAAAGCCGCCCCGGAGGAACTCACCGCCCGTCCGCTGCCGCTCGGCGAAATCACGAGCAGCGACGTTTGATCGTCACCCCAGGCCGGAAGCAAGCGAAGTTTGCTCGTGTGTAGGATGGGCACTCTTGCCCGTCCGGATTTCTTCCTTCGACACTGAAAGTGAAGGCCGGACGGGCAAGAGTGCCCATCCTACGGTCTAGTCATCCCTCGCGATTCGCGAAGGTCCAATCGGCGGGCTGATACCGCACATCGAGTTCGGGCGTCTCGCGGCGTTTCCCGTTGTCGGCGAGGCTGTGCATGACGGCGTCGAGCACGCCCGTTGTCAGGAGCGTCCGTCCGACGGGATAGGCCGGCTGCCCGGTGTGGATCATGTGATCGATGGCTCGCGTGAGATGGCCGAAGTGTCCGTAGGGTCTTTCCTCTTGAAGTTCAAACCAGGTGGCCATCGGTTCACGTTGACCTCTCAGCCGAGCCGCAAAACCAAACCGAGCCGCGATGCCGTTGGCCATTGCCACGGTGGCTTTCAGTCCGTCGCGATATTCCAGTTGATAGAACGCGGCGGTCTTCCCAAGTCGCGCCAAATCCGGTGTGGGAGTGCCCGGCATCGTTTTCAGTGCGGCGGCGAACAGCTCCTCGGACCACTCGCCTCGGTCGCGAGCCTGTTGGATCTCGTCTCCCTGGAGGACTCGGATCGCCGCGATTCCCGTTTCGCCGCCGGCGCGCCGCTCGACCATGCACTGCAACGCCTCGATGGCATGAAATCCGTAGGCTTCATAGCCGCCGTAGCCGATGGCACACGCCCCTTCGATTTCGCAGCCAAGTGGCAGCGCCAAGGCCGGGCGTCGCCACGTGACCGGCACCGACGAGCCAGCCATGAACGGAATCTTCATCTTCGCGGCCAGGTCCACCATGTGCTTGGCGTCACTCCAGCGGTAGGCGAGGTGTTTGTCGTTGAACACCGGCACGACCTGTCCAACGCGGCGAAAGGTTTCGGCGATCGCGTCGAAGAAACGGCGGCGCGGATACATGTGCTGCTTCGTCTCGGGCGTGAAGGGGTAATCGCCGTGCTCGCCAATACTCAGCACTCCGGCCACCTGCAGGCGGTCAGTTCCCAGCGTGAGGGCTTCGTCGATCGTCTGAGCGATGCGAAACCCGTGCTTCTCGGCCAGGCTGCGACTCAAGTCCGCTTTGGGCACCTGATCGGTGTAGAGGCCCACCAGCTTGAGCGCCGGGCCGGGTCCACCCTTCTGGTCAAACCCTTCGAGAATTTTGCCGACAATCACATCGGCATGACAGTTCTGGCGGTACTCGGTCACCACGGCGGCGACAGGCAGTACCTCGCGCGGCGTTTGAGCGGCCAGCCTCCCGAGCGGCCCCGCCGTTGCCGCCAGCGCTGCGGCATGACACAGAAAAGAGCGTCGGCTGAACGCAGGCGAGTCGTCCGCACGATGTCCGCAAGACTTCTGTTTCATCACTGAGTTCCTGATGAGGCGGCGTCAGTCACGTCTCTGTGAGTTGTACAACGAACCTCGGCAACTCCCGAGCCGGCGATTCCCGAGTTGAGGTGGCCTGACATTCGTGGCAGTTGCCAGACAAGGCTCACCACACCCGCTGTCCGTCGCGATTTTCGATCTCCCTGGCGTGAGTCTCGCCTTGGGGCGGTTCGTTGGTGTATTGTGGGCTATCCTCACTGAGGGGATCCCACCTTGCCAGTTTCAGACGAATCTCACCCGGCCTCGTTTGCCCGCCTGCCGATCAGACTCGACTGACCCCCACCTTGATCCAACCCGAATCACCAGACGACCGCCACCGACCTCGTGTGATCCCTCCTGAACTCGCGTGAGTCTTGCTTCCCGCATTAGAATTCAGACGGATTCGACGCACAACGTGAGGACCATTGAATGCGACATTGCTGGATCATCGCCGCACTGCTGGCAACCGTCACGTCGTCGGTCTTCGCGCAGGCACCGACCGAGGAAGGGTTGAAGTTTTTTGAGATGAAGATCCGGCCGGTGCTCGTGCAGCATTGCTACAGTTGCCACTCGGTTTCGGCTCGCGATGCGAAGAAGTTGCAGGGCGGGTTGTTTCTCGATTCGGCTGTGGGGACGCTGGCGGGTGGCGAGAACGGGCCGGCACTCGTGAAGGGGAAGTCGGGCGAGAGTCGGATGATCAAGGCCCTGAAGTACGATGGGATGGAGATGCCTCCATCGGGAAAGCTCTCGGACGAGATCGTCGCCGACTTCGCGAAGTGGATCGACATGGGTGCCCCCGATCCGCGGGAAGGGGCCGCGCCGGTCAAGCCGAAGCGAGAGATCAACATCGACGAAGGCCGCAAATGGTGGTCGTTCCTGCCGCTGCAATCCGTCACGCCTCCGCCGGTGCCGGAAGGCTCGCGCGTCCAGACGCCGATCGACAACTTCGTCGTCGCCGCGCAGGTGCTGCAGAAGCTCAAGCCGAACGGGCCAGTCTCGAAAGAGAAGCTGATCCGCCGCGCGTACTTCGACCTGATCGGACTGCCGCCGACTCCCGAACAGATCGAGGCGTTCGTCAACGACTCCTCACCGCAGGTGTTTGAGAAAGTGATTGATGGCCTGCTGGAAAGTCCCCACTACGGCGAGAAGTGGGCGCGGCACTGGCTCGACGTGGCCCGGTTTGCCGAGAGCGGCGGGTACGAGTTCGATGGTTTCCGTCCCGGCGCGTACCATTATCGCGACTGGGTGATTCGGGCGTTGAACACCGACCTGCCGTATGACCAGTTCGTCCGGCAACAACTGGCGGGAGACAAGCTGCAGCCCGACGACTATCACGGGGCCTCGGCGAGTGGCTTCCTCGTCGCGGGGCCGTATCCGGGGCAGATCACGGCCAAGACAGTGGAGGGGATTCGCTACGACCAACTCGACGACATGCTGATGACGGTCGGCGGTTCGATGCTCGGCCTGACGCTCGGTTGCGTCCGTTGCCACGATCACAAGTACGACCCGCTGCCGCAGCAGGATTACTACGCCTTGGCGTCGTCGCTCGCGCGGACGGCTCACGGCTCACGCACGATCGACCCCGATCCGGCCGCGACTCAACAGGCAGTCGAGCGGCACAGACTCGCGCAGGAACCCTTGGTCGCGGCGCTGAAGAAGTTTGCGACGGAGGAACTGCCAAAACGGTTCGAGACCTGGCGCGCCGCCGAACTCCCCAGGCAGCCCGATGCGCCACGCTGGCAGGTCATGGAACCGGTCGCCGTTGACGCAGAGCGTTCGTATTTGAAGTGGTTGCCGGGTGGAATCGTCGCGCACGACGGGTTGCTCAATCCGGGAATCAACGTGCGTCGCCGAGGCCAGCGCCGCGTGACGGCCAATGAAGAGCGATACACGATCACGCTCAACACGCATCAGAAGAACGTCACCTCGCTGAGACTCGACACCTTCGCCGAGAAGACACTGCCGCAGCGAGGCCCCGGTCTGAACGGAGACGGCAGTTTTCAATTGGCCGAGTTGAAGGTGACCGCGCGGCCGCTCGACGGCAACTCGACCGAGGCACCAGCCGAGCTGAAGCTCAAGCCGGTCTTCGCCGCTGCCGAGGATAAAGACCAACCGCTGGGCAACGCGGTCGACGGCAAGCCCGCCACGGCGTGGGTCGTGCGGACCACGGCGAAGAAGGACAACGCCGCAGTTTTCGAGTTGGAGGCTCCTCTCGCCGGGTTTGCCAGCGGAACCGAACTGACGTTCGAGTTGAAGTTCCTCGACCTCGGAATGGGCCGGATGCGGTTCTCGCTGAGCACCGAGCCGAACCCCGCGACATGGGCCGGCGACTTCGTGCCGCAGCACGTCGGAGAGATTCGCGCGATCCTGGCCGCGGGTGGAAACAAGCTGCCCGACACGCAACGGGAAGCGATGACTCGCTGGTTCAGCCCGTTCGATGCCGAGACCGCGAAGGTGACTCAAACCGTCCGCGATCACATCCTGGCCGAACCGCGTCCGCCGCTGACCGAGGTCTACACGACCATCGCAGGCGGGCAGGATGTCTTCCTGTTGCGACGGGGCGAAGTCGACAACAAGCTCGGCAAGGCGGAACCGGGATTCCTCCAAGTGTTGCTGCGGGGCGATCCGCCGCCAGCGGCTCAAACGGCGGCGACCCCTCCCGCAACACCAATCGATCCCCGCATCGCGCTGGCCGACTGGATCACGAACGTCGATCGAGGAGCCGGGCCGTTGCTGGCGCGGGTGGTGGTGAACCGACTCTGGCAGCATCACTTCGGTGAGGGGATCGTCGGAACACCGAACGACTTCGGAGCGCAGGGGGATCGGCCGACTCATCCCGAGTTGCTCGAATGGCTCGCCGCGCAGCTTGTCGGCGGCGGTTGGAAGCTCAAGCCGCTGCACAAGCAGATCATGCTCAGCGCGGCCTACCAGCAGTCTCACGATGTCACGGCAGAGAACCTGCAACTCGATCCGGCCAACAAGTACCTGTGGCACTATCAACCGAGACGGCTCGATGCGGAACTGATTCGCGACTCGCTGCTCGCCATCGGCGGGAACCTCGACAAAAACATGTTCGGCCCCAGCATCCTCGACAACACGCCGCGTCGCAGCGTCTATCTGCGCGTGAAGCGGAGCGAGTTGATTCCGCTGATGACCATGTTCGACGCCCCCGAGCCAACCCAAAGCGTGGGTGAGCGAATCAGCACCACGGTTCCGACGCAGTCGCTCGCGATGATGAACTCCCCGTTCGTCCGTCAACAGGCCGAGCAACTATCAAAACGCATCCGCCCGTCGCAAGAGACGCCGCTCGCCACGTCGGTTGATCACGCCTACCGCATCGCCTTCGCGCGAGTCCCCTCGGAACCCGAGCGGACTCAAATGCTGGCCTTCATCGAATCCCAACGCGCCCTCGCGGGAGGCGATCCCGCCGCGAACACCGACAAGGCGCTGACCGAGTTCTGCCAAGTCCTCTTGTGTTTGAACGAGTTCGTTTACATCGACTGAGCGACATCACCGTCCTCTCACTCTCGCAGGAGTTGTTCCTCATGTTTCACGACAATTCACCAAGTGACATCGCCCTTCCGCCGCGACGACGGTTTCTTCAGCAAGCCGGACTCGGCTTCGGTTCGCTCGCGCTGGCGAGCATGCTTCACCAGGAGACGAATGCGGCACCCAGCGTCGGCAGCGACCCGCTTGCGCTGCGGTCGCCGCACTTTCCCGCGCAGGTGAAGTCGATCATCTGGATGTTCATGACGGGCGGGCCGTCGCAGGTCGATACGTGGGACTACAAACCGGAACTCCAGAAACGCGACGGCCAGGATCTCGCCGGGTCCGATCCGAAGACCGGCTTCTTCACCACGAGCGGCAAGTGTCTGAAGTCGCCGTTTGAGTGGAAGCAGCACGGTCAATCGGGATCGTGGGTCTCGGGGATCTTCCCGCACCTGTCGCAGCACGTGGACAAGATGTGTTTCCTGCACTCGATGCATCTGAAACAGAACAATCACGCGCCGGCGTCGATCGAGTTGATGTGCGGCACGAACCGGCCGGGCCTTCCCGCGCTGGGAGCGTGGATGACTTACGGCCTCGGCTCGATGAATCAGGACCTGCCCTCTTACGTCGTCCTGCACGATACGCGGCCGCGCGGCGACGATCAGATCTGGTCGGCGGGCTTCCTGCCGAAGACGTATCAGGCCCTCTCGCTCGACGCCCGTCGAAAGGAGGCGGTCGACAATCTGGCGCGCGACGCCAAGCACAGTGACGCTCAACAACGGGCGCAACTCGACTTGATTCGCCAGTTGAACCAGCAGCACGCGGCGGCGCGGCCGACACAGGCCGACCTCGCGGCGCGAATCAACTCGTACGAGCTGGCCTATCGCATGCAGATGTCCGCGCCGGAAGCACTCGACCTGACGAAAGAGTCCGAAGCGACTCACAAGCTGTACGGCATGGATCAGCCCGAGTGCGCGACGTTCGCGCGTCAGTGTCTGCTCTCGCGGCGACTCGTGGAACGCGGCGTGAGATTCGTTCAGATTTTCGCGGGCAAGGGAACCGGAGGCGACGGCAGTGTCAACGACGTTCCGTGGGATTGCCACTCGGACGTCGAGACCAATCACAAGTCGTGCGGTCTCCACACCGACCAGTCGGCGGCGGCGCTGCTGGCGGACCTCGACGCGCGCGGGCTGCTCGAATCGACGCTCGTGATCTGGGGCGGCGAATTCGGTCGCACGTCCGATTCGCAGGGCTCAAAGGGCCGCGACCACAACCCGAACGGCTTCACGATCTGGATGGCGGGGGCCGGCGTCAAAGGAGGCTTTCATTACGGAGCTACCGACGAGTTCGGCTACAAGGCGGTGACGAACAAGGTCCACGTCAACGACCTGCACGCCACGCTGCTCCATTTGCTGGGGCTGGAGCACACCAAGCTGACCTATCGCTTCAACGGCCGCGACTACCGTTTGACGGACGTCGCCGGCAACCTCATCACGGACATTCTGGTTTAGGCGGGATTGTCCGAAATGCAGAACCCGGTCTCATGATGTGAGGCAGGAGCCGCCGATCCAACATCACTCCTCGATCGGCGTCGGCGTCGGCCGAACCGGCGTCGGTGTGGCCGGTTCGGGAGTCAATTCTCCCTTCGGCGCAGCCTCGTCATCTCCGAGTTCGTTGGGGTTCTGGAATTTGAACCCGCTCTTTCCGCCCGCCTCGAGCCACCACAACTCGGTCCCGCGCAGGAATTCGGCGCTGTCCTTGTCGACGATGACGGTGAATCCCTGGCTCTCCATCACGTAGAAGTTTTCCCAGTTTTTGACATCGTCATCGAGCAGCATCGAATAGCGATACCGCTTGTCGCCGCCCCCTTTGAAGCGGAAGAAATTCCCTTCGACGACCCGGAAGCGGGCGACGGCATTCTTCTTCAATTTGCCGTTGTCACGCAGCGACCGCAGACGTTCCGCAGCCTTCGGAGTCAGCGTGAAAATCTGTTCGCGGAATGCTGCGCCCCTGTTGTCATCGCTCGAACCGGCCGCAGCCAGGGAGTCCGTCGACGTGACCCGGGAGACGGCTGGAGTGCCGTCCTTCACGCGCCCGCTGCAGGACGCACAAATCAACACTCCCCCCATGACAGCAAGTGTTCCGAACTGCGTCCGCAGTGCTGGATGGATCGTTGCCATCGAAATTCCCTTCGGAAAGAGGTCTGTCGCGTCACTCGCACGAGGACAAAGTCTACTCTCCCCGGGTCATCACCGACAAATCACGATCATGCAAGTCCGACACCGGCCGACAAACTGGTCATGGGGAGGGAGTTGAAAGACTTGCAGAATTCTGAAGCAAACCTGAATTATTCATTTTGAAACAAATTGACGAGCGGTAGACTACCGCCCACGCGTCGAGCGTCACCAACCCACTTCTCAATTCGGAGTCTCTCGTTCCCTTCAAAATCTGCGCCCTGTGTTCGGGGCGTCTGTCGGCACGTCACACTCATTTCAAAGGAGGTATCAAACCATGACTTTCACCAACGGTTTCCGAAATTCAGCGTTGTGGCGGTGGGCTCCACCGGTAGGGCTGGTGCTGCTGCTCTTGCCGGGGCGAGTCGCGGCGGATCAAGTCATCCCGGACGACTTGATCGTGCAAGGGAGTCTGTGCGTCGGCTTAGACTGTGTGAACAATGAGAACTTCGGCTTTGACACGATCCGGCTGAAGGAAAACAACCTGCGGATCCATTTCGATGACACGAGCACGTCCGCCGGATTTCCGGCCAACGATTGGCGGCTGATCGCCAACGATTCGGCCAGCGGCGGATCGAGCAAGTTCTCGATCGAAGACAGCACGGGCTCCAAGACTCCGTTTACCGTCACGGCCGGGGCCGCCACGAATTCGATCTTCGTTGACAGCACGGGTCGCGTCGGGCTCCGCACGGGCACGCCGGTCTTGGATCTGCACATCAACACCAGCAACACTCCGGCCATGCGGCTGGAACAAAACAATTCCGGCGGGTTCACGGCCCAAACTTGGGACGTCGCCGGCAATGAAGCCAATTTCTTCGTTCGCGACGTGACAGGTGGCAGCCGTCTGCCGTTCCGCATCCGACCGGGCGCCCCCACCAGCAGCTTGGACATCACCTCCGACGGAACCATCGGGATCGGAACGGCCAGCACCGACGATAATTCTCAAATGCACATCCTGACGAGTCTGACCAATGGTCTGCTGGTGAAAGGGGCCACCCCCGGTACCGCCGCGTTGTTCGTGCGAGTGGAGAATGACAACGGCGTGTTTCGCGCCGGGGTTCAGGGGAACGGCGACACTCAGTTCGGCGGCCTGAACGCCGATGACAATTTGAATCTGATCGCAGGCGGCGCGACGAGGGTGTTCGTCAATACCACGGGCCAGATCAGCTTCGGCAGCGTCCCTCCCGCCATCACCACGCATGCGCTCGTGCATCAATCCGGTGCGCACCTCACCAGTGGCGGTGTCTGGACCAGCGTCTCCAGCCGCGCCGCGAAGCAGGACATCGAGCCGATCACCAGCGAGCAGGCCCGCGACACCGTGCGCGCCCTGCAACCGGTCGGCTACCGCTACAAGAGCGAACTGGACGAACGGTACGTCGGCTTCATCGCCGAAGACGTCCCGGAACTGGTCGCCACCCACGACCGCAAGGGACTCGCCCCGATGGACATCACCGCCGTCCTGACCAAGGTCGTCCAGGACCAGGATCAGTTGCTGGATGCGGAACGCAAACTGAACGCCGAGCAACGGCAAGAGTTGAACAAACAACAGCAGCTCATCGCGCAGCAGCAAAAGCTGCTCGAATCACTGAGCCAGCGGCTGTTGGTTCTCGAACAGAAGAATGCCGCCGTCACGCAGCCTGTTGCCGTACCTGCAAATTCCAAATAGCCCCATCGATCGGAGCACGACGAACCGCCGAGTTCCTTTCGATCACCGACGAACTCAACGGTCCACAGTTCGTTCGTTGTGGCTTGAGCAATCCGCGCAGGCCGGTTCGTTCGGTGATCGGGTCTTCATTGGTAGTGCAGCGACCCGGACGTTTCAAACGTCCGGGTCGCTTTTCCGTTTGTCCCGCGAAATCAGGATGTAACTCATTCGAGGGCAGGGCCACTTTGCCGTTGAGGAGTCCCCGGGAGATTGATATTTCTATTGTCGCATCAGGTGATCGTGCCGGGTTGATTGGCGGGCCGTGTCATCCGCCCCGACACGATCAGACGACCGAGAGTGGCGAGTTGTCATGATCCACATCCAACGAGTACCGATCTCCGCAGTGTTGGTTTCCGTCATGGTCCTGTCGGGCTGCGGCGGTGCCACGGGAGATCCGTCCGTCAATGGAGGAGCGGAGTCTGCCCACGCGGCCCATCCCAATGTGCGGCTCGACAAGGCCGTGAAGATGGCCACGCTCCACTTGAAGTACAAAGAGTACGATCAGGCCGAGAAGGCGTTGCAGGCGGCGCTCGCCGAACCCGGAGTGACCGACACCGAAAAGGCCATTGCGTTGCTCGACTTCATCAAGTCGGAGAAGAAGGCCAACGAGATCCCTCCAGCGGCTGCAACGGCTGCTCACAGTCCGCTGCCTTCGCCGGCCAGCCCACCGGTCGCCGCCGCCGTCCCGCCCAAAGTTGGTGAGGCAAGAGTTGGTGAAGCATCAGTCACCGCCAACAGCGTCGCCGGTGAAAAGCCCGTCGCACCGGTGGAGCAGCCGGCGGCAAAGCCAACTGCGGGACCGAACGCGGCGGACGAAAAGCCGGCCAACGTCATCATCGTTGAGGATGCAGCCCGTCAGGAGACACCGGTCGAAAAAGTGGCCGCCACCGACGCGATGGTCACCAAACTCGAAGAGACCGCGCGAACGGAGTACGAAGCCGTCGCAGCCCTGAAGCTCTACGAGCGATTTGTCGAGCGGCATACGCTGACTCCGGAACAAGAAAAGAAACTCGCCCCCCGCCTGGAAAAGTGGAGGGAGCAGGCCGGCAGGGGACTCGTGCGGAACGGCACCCTGTGGATCGCCCCCGAAATCGCCAAGAAAAATGCGGAGCAGGCGGACAAGCTGATCGAGCAGGCCGCGACGTTGATCAAGCTGAACAACGTCAAGGAGGTTCGCGATGTCCTCGAAAAGGCCAGCCGACTGGACGCCAACGGCATTCAAGCCGACTTCATCCTCGGTCTGCTGAACTCGGGGGTCGGCGTGAATCATCCGGCAACCGCCGAAGAGCACTTTAAGCGCGTCCTGGTTCGTTCGCCCCGGCACATTTCCGCGTTGAACAATCTGGCGCTGACCGAGATCAAGCTCGGAAAGTTTCAGCAGGCTTTGAATCACTTCACGCAGGCGCGGGAGCAGGCGCCGCGAACTCCCGAAGTCAACCAGAACATCGGGCGGCTCATCAAGGAGTCGAGCGCCAAGCGGATCGATGTTCCCGACGGGCTGCAAACTCGATTCAGCAAGCTGTACGCGGAATTGACCGTCTCCGGAAAGGTGCAGCCGTCCAACCCGAACCGGGGCTGGTTGTACATGCCGATGTACCTGTCCGAGAACGAGCGCAAGGGTCGCAAGACCGCCGAGGGGGGCAACGGAGGCGACCTGGTGCTGTGTGGCAGCGGCACGGGCTTTGTCGTTCATCCCGGATATGTGCTTACCAATCGCCACGTCGTCCGCGACGATGAGTTCGGCGTTGTCGAGGGGTTGAAGATCGTCGATCCCACCGACGAAAAGCACGAACGTGAACTCCCGGCCAAGGTCGTGGCGATCTCCGCCGACCACGATGTGGCTCTCGTGAAGTGTGACGCGATCAAGGCTCCGGCCATTTCGTTGAGCACCTCGGTGCCAAGACGCGGAACGGAAATCCTGGCGCTCGGGTATCCCAAGTCGAATCTCATCGGGCGGGGACTCAAGGCGACACGCGGCATTGTCACCTCGCTCCCCGAGGCGGCGACCGACAACATGCTGATGTTCGACGCCGAGATCAACGGCGGAAACAGCGGCGGACCGGTCCTCAACAAGACGGGCGAGGCGATTGCCGTGGCCACCGCGCGCTACAACGTCGCCATCGTGGGCAACTACAGCGCCGGCATTCCGAGCACACTGGCGATTCCATTCGTCAAAAACGTGCTGCCCGATTTTGCGAGCCAACCGGCGGCGGTCGTCGAAAAGAGCTGGCCCGACATTGACGCTCAGGTCGGACCGTCCACGGTCATGCTGCTGTGTTACCACCGGTCGGTCTCGGTCGGTCTCAACAAGGCCGCCACTGCGAGTGCCGCCACCGGCCCGCGAACCGTGCTCGAAGACGTCACGTGCAGCGTTTGCAACGGAGCGGGCAAGCGGCGATGCACCAACAAGGGATGCGTGAAGGGTGCGGTCTCCACGAAGGAAGCCGTTCAGGCCGAAGTGGGAACCATCATCAAAAAGACGGTCACCCAATATCGGTTTGTGAACTCTCCCTGCCCGGTCTGCAGCGGCACGGCTCAGGTTGATTGTGGAACCTGTTCCAGTGGACGTGACCTCAGTCTCAGAGGACAGTGACCGCCTCAACGTCCGTCCGCGCGATTTCTTCCGACGCCACACATCGCATGGTTCGAGAATGGTCAGGCGCAGCCAGACCGATGGGCTGGTGGGACCAGCTCGCGCAGCGTGCGCCGGCCCACGACTTCGTTTGGAAAATGAATGGTGAGCCGGCGCGACCCGAGCGTCGCTGATCCCACCCTGCAGAAGAACACAATTTCTCAGGGTGACTCACGGTCAATGGATGCGATGGCCGGGTTTGGCTCCGCTGTCGGGGCTGAGCAGGAAGATTTCCTTGCCTCCCGTTCCGGCCGCCAGAACCATCCCCTCGCTGATGCCGAATTTCATCTTGCGCGGTGCGAGGTTGGCGCAGAGGATGACCAACCGGCCGACCAGATCCTCGGGCTTGTAGGCACTCTTGATCCCCGCGAAGACGTTGCGAGTCCCCTCGCCGCCGAGGCTCAGTGTCAGTTGCAGCAGCTTGTCCGCGCCGACCACTTCGCTGGCCGCGACGACTCGCGCGACGCGCAGGTCCACCTTCACGAATTCGTCGATCGTGCAGTGTTCGGCGACGAGTGGCTCGGCGGCGAGCGCCTCGGGGCCGTCATTCCACGGTGTCGTTGGCGCTGCGGCTTCAGGAGTCGCCTCGGGTGCGGACTGCTTTCCGTCTTCGATCATGGCTTGGACCTGTGCGAGTTCAACTCGCTTCATGAGGTGTTCGAACTTGGCGACGCGCGTTCCCACGAGCGGCGTCTGGGAGTCATTCCAATTCTGAATCGGCTGTTGCAGGAGTTGTCCCGCCTGTTGAGCCAGCTTCGGCAACACGGGCGCGAGGTAGACGGCAATCTGTCGAAACAGATTCAGCGTCACGGTGCAGGCGTCCTGAATTTCGGCGGCCTTCGTCGGGTCTTTCCGCAGCGTCCACGGAGCTTTTTCGTCAACGTATTTGTTGGCACGATCAGCCAGCCCCATGATGAGCCTCATCGCGCCGTTGTAGTCGCAGCCATCGTAAGCCGCCGCGATGGTCTCGGCCTGAGCCGCCGCCTCGCGGAACAAACCGCCGTCGTCGGGGTAGAGGCTCGACAAACCCACCTCTTCGACAAACCGAGCCGTTCGGCTGGCGAGGTTCACGACCTTGCCGACGAGGTCCGAGTTGACCTTGTTCGCAAACTCTTCGAGGTTGAGATCGAGGTCATCCAGCCGCGAACCGAGCTTCGTCGCGTAGTAGTACCGCAGGTAGGCCGGTTCGAGATGCTTGAGGAATGTGGACGCCTGCACGAACGTCCCCTTCGACTTCGACATCTTCTCGCCATCGACGGTCAGGAAGCCGTGAATGTGAACCTTCTCGGGCAGGCTGAGGCCCGCCGTCTTCAGCATGGCCGGCCAGAACAGCGTGTGAAAGTACGTGATGTCCTTGCCGATGAAATGGTGAATCTCGGCCGAGTCGCTTCGCCACCAGTCATCGAGCTTCTCGCCCTGCTTCTCGCACCACTCGGCCGTTGAGCCGATGTAGCCGATCGGCGCGTCGAACCAGACGTACCAGTAGTTGCCGGGGCTGTCGGGGATCTCGAAACCGAAATACGGAGCGGGGCGTGAGACGTCCCAGTCGCGCAGTGGCTCACCGAGGAAATGCCCCTTCAAATAGTTGGCCACTTCGTCCTGGAGGTGTCCGCCCGTTTGAGTCCACTCCGTCAGCCAGTCGTGCAGTTTCTCGATCTGCACGAACAGATGTTTGGCTGTCCGCAGATCGGGCGTCGCGCCGGAGAGTGTGCTCACCGGATTGATGAGATCGGCCGGGCTGTAGGTCGAACCGCACTTGTCGCAGTTGTCGCCGTACTGGTCAGGTGCCTGACATTTCGGACACGTTCCCTTCACGAAGCGGTCCGCGAGGAACGTCTCGGCCTTGGGATCGTAGAGCTGCGTGACGTCCTTCTCGACGACGAGGCCCGCGTCCCGCAGAGACTGCCAGACCTGATGACACACGCGCCGGTTGTACTCGCTGTGCGTACTGCCGTAGTTGTCGAACTCGATCCCGAACGCCGAGAAGTCGCGGAGGTGAGACTCCCTCATGTCGGCGATCAACGCCTCTTCGCTTCGCCCTTCCTGGCGGGCACGAATCATGATGGCCGTGCCGTGCGTGTCGTCGGCGCAGATGTAGACGCAGCGATGACCCCGCAGCTTCTGGAAACGGACCCAGATGTCGGTCTGGATGTACTCGACCAGATGCCCCAGATGAATGTGGCCGTTGGCGTAGGGGAGGGCCGAGGTGACAAGAATGCGTCGTGCGGTCATGCGTCGTCCGTGGAAAGGTCTCGATCAATCGGATCGGCTTCGGGCGGGGATTCTAAGGACGGCCGGGTCGAATCGCCACAGACGACTTCGGAGCGGGGAACTCGGAGCGCGGAACGGGGAGCGCAGAGTGGGAACACTCACCGACCGCCAGCACTTCCTGCTCCGCGCTCTCCGTTCCGCGTTCCCCGCCTTTTGGCTCCTCCACCAGCGGATGCGCCCCGTCAAGTAGGGTCGGTTGCCGCTCTGATATGGAGACGCTACGCTCCGACCCGGTTCGCCTCTGTTTCGCATTGAAGGAGTTTTGTTCGATGACTGCCCCCATCCATGTCGCCGTCACCGGTGCCGCCGGTCAGATCGGTTATGCCACCCTGTTCCGCCTCGCGTCGGGAGAAATCTTCGGCCAGCATCGGCCGGTCGTGCTGCACCTGATCGAAGTGCCCCCCGTCATGGCGGCGCTCGACGGCATCCACATGGAACTGGATGACTGCGCCTTCCCGACACTGGCCGGAGTCGTCAAGCACGACAGCGACCACATGGAAGAGGGCTTCCGCGACTGCAACTTCGTCGTGCTCGTCGGCAGCATTCCCCGCAAGCAGGGGATGGAGCGAGCCGACCTGATCCGCATCAACGGCCCGATCTTCACCAGCACCGGCAAGGCGATTCAGGCGGCGGCGGCCAAGGATGTGCGAGTCGTCGTCGTCGGCAACCCCTGCAACACGAACTGCCTGATCGCGATGTCGCACGCGCCGGATGTCCCTCGCAACCAGTGGTTCGCCATGACGCGACTCGACCAGAACCGCGCGGCGGCTCAGTTGGCGATGAAGGCGGGACGGCCGGTCGGTTCGGTCTCGAACGTCGCCATCTGGGGTAACCACTCGGCCACGCAGTTCCCCGACTTCGTGAACGCGAAGATCGACGGCAAGCCCGCCACCGAAGTCATCACCGACCACGCCTGGCTGAAGGGCGATTTCATCAGCACCGTCCAGCAGCGCGGTGCTGCGGTCATCAAGGCCCGCGGCGCCTCGAGTGCCGCCAGCGCAGCCAACGCGGCGCTCGACACGATCAAGAGCATCATCTCCCCGACTCCGGCCGGCTCGTGCTTCAGCGCGGCCGTCTGTTCCGACGGCAGCTACGGGATTGAAGCGGGCCTGGTTGTCGGGCTGCCTCTGTCGACCGACGGCCGCAACTGGCGAGTCCTCCCCGGTTTCCAAGTCGACGATTTCAGCCGCAGCCAGATCGACAAGACCGTCGCCGAACTCAAGCAGGAACGAGACACAGTCAAGGACTTGCTCCCCTAGTCAGTCGTGTTTTGCACAGCGAGTCGAACATCGAGCGGGAGAGGTCTCCCGCTCTTTTCATTTCAACTGCCATGAACCCACACGATCTCCGCCAACTCGACAACGCCCACGTCTGGCATCCCTTCACGGCGATGTCGGCGTATCGCGACGAGCACGCGCCGATCATCGTCGAGGCCGACGGTTTCCACCTGATCGACACCGAAGGCCGACGCTACCTCGACGGGCATTCGTCGCTGTGGTGCAACATTCACGGACACCGAGTCCCCGCGATCGACGCGGCGATCCGCAACCAACTCGACCGAGTCGCTCATTCGACACTGCTGGGTCTTGCGAACGAACCGAGCATCGAACTGGCCGCCGAGTTGGTGCGCCGTACCCCTGCCGGTTTGAACAAGGTCTTCTACTCGGACTGCGGCGCGGCGGGAGTCGAAGTCGCGCTGAAGATCGCCTACCAGTATCACCGCCAGAAACCGGGTGGTCCCGAGGAGCGAGACCTCTTCGTGTGCCTCGACCAGGCTTATCACGGTGATACGGTCGGAACAATCAGTCTCGGCGGGATCGACCGGTTTCACAGTCTGTTCGGGTCGCTGATGTTTCCGGCGCTGCGCGTGCCGTCGCCGGGGGGAAGAAGTCAGAAGTCAGGAGTCAGAAGTCAGAATGAGGAGGCAGATGGAGAAGCGTTCACTCAACTCGAACGGACTCTCGCCGAGAACGCTCACCGCATCGCGGGGTTTGTGATCGAGCCGCTCGTGCAGGCGGCGGCGGGGATCCTTGTCCATCCGTCCGGCTATTTGAAGCGGGTTCGCGAGCTGACGCGGCAGTACGGCATCCCGCTCATCGCCGACGAGATCGCCGTCGGCTTTGGCCGGACCGGGACGCTGTTTGCCTGCGAACAGGAGGACGTGTCGCCCGTAATCCTGATCCTGTCCAGGGGACTCACCGGTGGTTATCTGCCTCTCGCCGCGACGCTCGTCACCGACGAAATCTATGACGCCTTTCTGGGCGATCCGTGGTCGGGTCGCACTTTCCATCACGGCCACACGTACACCGGGAACCCGCTGGCGTGTGCGGCGGCCCTCGCGTCATTGCGGCTCATCGACGAGAACGACGTCGTCGGCAACGCGCGGCGGATCGAGGCGGTGTTGCGGCGCGAGTTGTCGGTGCTCGCGGAACCGGGGGACTCACGTCCGCCGCTCGGAAAGACAACGGACTCAGACTGTCCGCTCGGAGGATCCAACGCTCACATCGCCGAGGTCCGTCAGAAGGGAACGATGGTCGGCATCGAACTCGTTCAAGAGCGGGAGCCACTCGCACCGTTCGCGCCCGAGCGGCGGATCGGCCATCAGGTCACGCTCGCCTGTCGTCGTCGAGGCGTCGTCCTGCGAAACATCGGCGACGTGATCGTCCTCATGCCGGCACCCGCCATGCCGGAGGAACTGGTCGTCGAACTCTGTCGCGCGGTCAATGAGGCTGTGGCCGAGGTCGTGTCGTCGGAAACTTGAGGCCGCGACAACGGCCCGGGCCTTCTCGTTCGGAGCAATTCAACCGTCGGACTCCGAAGCGTGACCACGAATCGCACGTCACGGACCCGGGTCGACAGCCTCGTACGTCTGCCGAAACAGCGTCTGGTCCACGATCCAGACATCGTCGGGGTACGCGGTCTCACGGTCCTGGAAGTTCTTGACGAGGAAATCTCCCCGCTTGCCGGTGAGTTGGCCCCACGTGGCTTGGACCTCGAACGGGTGGTCGATCTGCGTGGCCATCACACCCTGCGCGTCGGGCTGAGGCTGATACTTCCGCCAGCCGTCGGCATCGACTTCGTCGGTGGCGGTGTAACGCTTGTGGAGATCCTTCTCGGTCTGAGGCCAGATGTCTCCCGCTTCGCCTTTGCAAAGGTAGTCACCGGCGGCAACTTGCTCTTCCCCTTCCAGCGTCGTCACCGTTTGAGCCGCCTCCACCCGCCGGGCCCAGATCGGCCGAGTCTTCTTCGCATGGAACCACTCCCCGGCGGCATCCGCCTCGTCGAGCAGGGCCTTGTTCGCCGATTCGGTTGCTTGCGGACTCGTGGCTTCAGACATCTTCGGACTCGACTCGAGAGCGGGATGGCGGGCCGAACAATTCACAGCCAGGCACAGCATAACGACCGGCCCGCACCCAATGAAGCCGAAGTCTCACGACTGCGGCGGCCGCATCCGACGTTCCGGCGCCGTTCGCGTGCGAGGACCGCCCGCGCGGGATAGCATCCGCACGTTCAGTTCTGTCAGGCCACCGGTATTCGGAACACGGTCATGCTGTGCGTGTGCTCATAACTGACAGGAGCGAATCGTGGCGGTGGTTGTCTTTCTCTCGGCCGTTTCCAAAGAGTTTCACGACAGCGATCCGCGTCAGCCGCAGGCGTTTGAGTCCTATCGTTACATCCTGGAGCGGTCGCTGAGCCGTTTGGGGACGGGTTATCAGGTGATCGTGCAGGAGACACTGGCCCAGGGCTTCGGCGATCTGTTGGGGATGCTCGACGAGGAGGTCGGGAAGAGCGACGTGGTGGTGCATCTGGTTGGGGAGATGGCCGGGGCCATTCCGCAGGCGGTGTCGTTGCGACGATTGCGGGAGCACCACCGCGATTTCCTGTCCCATGAGCCGGAGCTCGCGGAGTCGATTGGCGAGGGGCACGGAATCAGTTACACGCAGTGGGAGTTCTATCTCGCCGTTCAGCATCGCCAGCGACGGCTGGCGTTCCTCGCCGATCCGACCGCACCTCGGTCGCCGCTGAAGCAGTCGGATGACCAGCAGCGGGCGTCACAGGCGGAGCACGTGCGGCGACTGAAGTTGATGGGCGAACACCCCGAGCCGTTTGCGGACCAGCGAGACCTCGCGCTGAAGGTGGTGACCTCCGTGGTGCGACGCGGGCTGGGTCCGGCCTCGGATGTTTCGCCCCCCACGCCGGAGATCGTTCAGGCCGCGCGAGACCAGGCCCCGCAGATGGTCCGCGAGATCGCCGAGGGATTGAAGCAGGCGTCCAAGACGGCGTTGCAGCCGAACGACCCGGCGGGAGTCGAGGCTTATCTGCGGCCCGTGGATTCCGCCGCGCTCAAGTATGAACTCGATCGCCGCACCACGCTGGAGTTGGTTCAGGAACATGTGGAGGAAACCCGCCTCGACAGCCAGACCGATCCAACGGCCGAGAATCTGTATGAGCTGGCGTTTGCCGAATTGGCGATGGGCAACTATCCCGCCGCAATCACCGCCGCGAGGCAATCGGCCGAGTTGGCCCGTGCCCGGATGATCGCCGACCCGGATCACACGCAGACTCATCGCGAACAGGCGCTCAACGCGCTGCTGCTGCTGAGCGAGGCAGCGCAGCTCGCCCACCGCCACGCCGAGTCGATCGCCGCCCTCGAACAGGGAGGCACCCTGATCGACCCCACCCGCGAGCCCGTCTTCTGGGCCGACTATCACGAACCCTTGGCCGAAGATTATTTGACGTATGCCCAGTACGCGCGGGCCAAATCCCTGATCGATCAAATCCTCGACATCCGCGATGATCACCAGGGAGAAGGCCACCCCGCGTATCCAAACAGCCTCTTGGTTTGGTGCAACCTACTCTATGCGGAAGCGGATTATCGAGGCGAGATCGGCGTGGCCGCCCGCGCAGAGCGCCTCTTCACAGCACAGATTCCCCCGAACCTGCCGGGAATCGCCGCCGCTCTCAACTGCCAAGGGGTAACCCTTCACACCTTGGGGCGACATCGCGAGTCGGAACCGCTGCTGAGGCGCTCGCTGGCCCTCGACGAGCAGTCCTACGGTGCCGAGCATCCCGAAGTCGCCCGCGCCCTCAACAACCTGGCGGGGTTGCTCCAGGACACGAACCGTCTGGCGGAGGCCGAGCCGCTGATGCGCCGCGCGCTGGCCATCGAC
>JBBPIS010000071.1:33893-36740 GCA_038040225.1 Planctomycetota bacterium | reverse complement strand
TTTCCTGGCGAGTTGCGTCCGTCATGCGGACGAATCCCCGCTTGGCCACCAGTGGTTGAGCGGCTTTTGAAATGGAGAACTTCAAGAACTCGGCCACTTCAGAACGCTTCAGCGCCTCTTTGTTGACGTAGACAAACAGCGGCCTCGACAACGGTGCGTACTCGCCGCTGAGGATCGTCTCGGTCGTCGGCATCACGAACGGTGCGACCGTCTCGGCGGCGTCCTTCGTCGGAGACACGCCGATCACCTTGACTCTGTCCTTGTTCTCCTCGCAATAGCCGTGCGGGATGTACCCGAGGGCGAACTTGTTGCCCGATACGCCCTGAATCAGGATGTTGTCGTCCGAGGCGGGGGTGTAATCCGTGCGAGACGAATTCTTCTTGCCGACGATCACCTCGGTGAAGTACTCGAACGTTCCCGAATCGGTGTCGGCACCGAACAACTGAAACGGCTGATCGGGCCACTGGGGGTTGAGGTCACTCCACTTGGCGATCTTGCTGTCCGGCTGCCACAGCTTCCTCAGGTCGGCCACGCTCAATCCGGGACACCAATCGTTGTCGGGATGAACGGCAATCGACAGTCCGTCGATGCCGACGGTCAGTTCGAGCCACTCGATCCCCTTCTCCTTCAACTCGGCGATCTCCTTCTCGGCGATCGGGCGCGACGCATTCCAGAGGTCGCACTGACGCAGGGCGAAATTCTTGTAACCCCCTCCCGTCCCGTTGCGGCTCACCTTGACCTTGTGCGGTGTGGATCTCTCGAACTCAACGGCAAACGCCTGCGAGATGAGATAGACCGTACTGGAGCCTTCCACGTTGATGAGTGCCTCCTCTGCGGGAGCAGCATTCACCGGCTTGGAACTGCCCACTTCGGTTGTCGCGGACTGGCCGGGTTGAGCGGGTTTGGGAGTCGGGGCACTTTGAATGCAACCTCCGAACAATCCCACACCGAACAGGCAAATGGCAACGCGAGCCGGACCAAACCAACAATTCCTGCTGACAATCATCCTGTTGTCTCCCACACCAGCCGAGTTTGAATCCATCGTCAATTGAAGTTGTATCGGGCACCGGCCCATTCGTGGCGGAAGCTTAGACAGCTTGAAACAAGTTTGCGACGAACGATTCATGAAGATTCGGTGAAGACCCGCAAACTCAAGCCCGTCCAACTTTGGCGTTCGCTGGTTCCACGGCCTGCGATCTGCCGAGCCGTCAACGGGCGAGGCCATTCAAGCGGGATGGCTATCTGTTTGCAACCGGTTCGGCGGCGCGGAGTCTCACCGTGAACGTGCTCCCCTTGCCGAGCTGACTCGTCACCTTGACTTGCCCGCCGAAGACCTGACACAGATGTTTGACAATCGACAGGCCCAAACCCGTGCCGCCGACTTCGCGCGAGCGTGCCCGATCGACGCGAAAAAACCGTTCAAAGATGCGTGTCTGGTTCTCCTTGACGATCCCGACGCCCGTGTCCTCCACGTCGAACACGATCCAGTCCACCTCGCGCCGCCAGCGAACCGAGATTCGTCCGCCTGCCGGTGTGTAGTTGATCGCGTTGTCGAGCAGATTGTCCGCGATGGTTCGCAAGCTTTCGAGATCGGCCAACCCCCAGACGGCCTCGGCGGACGCATCCGCCTCCAGCCGCAGATTCTTCGACTTTGCCACGTCCTGATGTTCATCCACGCACTCGCGCAGGACCGCTCCGATTTCGATGGCGACCAGATCGAAGGCGTGTTCGTCGGACTCCATTCTCCCCAGTTCGAGCAGTTCCAGAATCAGCGTGTGCAAACGGTCGGCCTGTTCGCCGATGCGGCTGACGAAACCGCGATTGATCTCGGCGTCTTCGAGTGCCCCGTCGAGCAGCGTCTCGGCATACGCCGAGATCGCGGCCAGCGGCGTCTTCAACTCGTGCGACACATTGGAGACGAATTCCCGCCGGAGGTTTTCGAGTCGCCGCAGATCGGTCACGTCGTGCAGAACGATCACGGCACCAGAACTGGGTTCACCGGGCAGCCGCGACATGACAGCCGCCAGCGTCGATTGAGTCCTCGGAACTTCGATCTCGATCCGTTGCTGCTCCCCTCCGGTCAGCGCTTGCCTGACCAACTCCTGCACCTTCGGCAACCGAACGACCTCCCACAGCCGACGGCCGGTCAGACCCTGCGGTGTCAGGTCGAGCAATCGAATCGCGGCCATGTTGGCCAGCAGAATCCGCTCCTGTGCATCGACCACGATCACGCCTTCCACCATCGCTTCGAGGACGATCGCCAGTTGCTGGTTGTTCTGGTCGAGCGACTCGCGCCACTGCTCCAGTTCGGTGATGCGCGCCGTCACGCGCCGACTCATCGCCCGGAACGAGGTGACGAGTCGCTCGGGATACGCCTGCGAATCCACCGGGAGTTCCAACGGAACGTCTGCCGTGGCGAGTCGCTCGGCGGCCAGAGTCATGTTGTCCAGCGGAACGGCAACTCGTCGCACGACCCGGCGAGCGACCCGGTACCCGGCGACGGTGATGACTGCGAACATCAGCGCGCAGCGCCAGCCCCAGGAAGTCCACTCGCCGACCGGAGATCCGATGGGCGGCAGCCCGCAAATCCAAGCTCCCGCCAACACGAACGCCGATGCTGCGACCACAAACAGCGCGAACACTCGCCAGAACACTCGCGTTGAAAGCATGAACTGATTCCGGCGGTTGACGGTCCTTCCAGAGCGGCCCTATGCTACCGACCACTCAGCCGGGGGCAACCAGGGGTTGGGTGTGCGAATTTCAGATTTGGCCGACCTCACGCTACCAATAACAAGACGCCCCCTCGGCCAAATCTGTAATTAGCACACCCCACCCCGGCCTATTACC
>JBBPIS010000071.1:0-33883 GCA_038040225.1 Planctomycetota bacterium | reverse complement strand
GGTTTGCCAATTTCCATTTGTGCCCCCCCACCCCAACCAAAAACCCACCCCCCCCCCGCCAAAAATTCTAATTCCCCACACCCGACCCCGGCCTTTTCCCACCATTCGCCAAGGAAAGACATCATGAAGTTCACCGCGTTTCGTTCCGGAGTTGTTGCCGTCGCGTTGAGTCTGCTCGCGGGTGCCGCCAGCGCCGCGGATGCCGTCGATCTGAAGGTCGGAGACGCCGCGCCGGTGTTCTCGGTGAAGGATGACTCGGGCAAGGAATGGAAGTCGGCCGACCATGTCGGCAAGAAAATCCTGGTCGTCTATTTCTATCCGGCCGACTTCACCGGCGGCTGCACCAAGCAGGCGTGCGGCTTCCGCGACGACATGGCCAAGCTGTCGAGCAAGGATGTCGAAGTCGTCGGTGTGAGCGGCGATTCCGTGAAGACGCATGAATTGTTCAAGAAGCACCACGAACTGAACTTCACGCTGCTGGCCGATGTCGATGGCAAAGTTGCCGAAAAGTTTGGTGTCCCCTACAAGGTCGGCGAATTCATCGCCAAGGTCAAAGTCGACGACAAGGACCAATCGTTCGTCCGCACTGCCAGCACCAATCGCTGGACATTCGTCATCGACAAGAACGGGAAGATCGCCGCCAAAAACTCAGAAGTCAAAGCGGCCGAAGACAGCAAGGCGATCCTCGAACTCGTCGAGAAGCTCAAGTAACTTCCGGGCGATGAGAAAGATGCGAGCGACCTCGTTAAGCAGCCTGTTCTGTACATCGGAATACTTGTGGCTGTCACCGAGGAACACGAGCAGCCGCGCCGCCGGCCCTAATGCTATTCAATTCACTTTTTGGAATTGTCACAGAATCCGAAAGTCGCCATGAAGGTCTTCATCAGTTGGTCTGGGAACATGAGCCGTGAGGTTGCGGAAGTACTTCGCAAGTACCTGCCGTGTGTGATCCAAGGAATGGACACATTCATGTCCAAACACGACTTGGAGTCGGGCGCCCGCTGGAGCCTTCAATTAGCGAAGGAACTAGATGAAGCGTCCTTTGGCATACTCTGCCTGACTCCCGACAATTTGCAGAATCCTTGGATACTATTTGAAGCCGGAGCCCTAACGAAGCACCTCGAAGGACGTGCGTGCGGTCTGCTGCTTAATGGACTTCACGCCACGGAAGTAAGCGGCCCACTGTCACAATTTCAAAACCGAACGTTTGATAAACATGACTTTGCGGGACTCCTCCACGACATAAATCAAAAGGTAAAAAATCCGCTCAGTGCACAGCACTTGGATCTCACTTTCGAGAAGTGGTGGCCGGATTTGGAGCGTGAAGCCAAAGAAGCGATGACGAAAACCACCTCTGCTATTTCTGCACCGAGGCGGGACCAACGGGACATCCTCGAAGAGGTTCTTTCCAAAGTACGCGGAATTGAACGGACGTTGAACAGCGTCTCGCTTCCCTCAGTTCCCGCCAATGTAGCATTGAAAGCATCGTTTGATTTCGGATGGTCGAAACTTAACGATACACAGCGCCGATTGCTGGCCGAACTCGTCTCCCCCATGGGTAGAAGGGTAGTCGTTAGCGCCGATCAGGTCTTGAAGGATTATTCGTCCGACGATCTTCGCGCGCTCGAAGAACTTGGGCTCATCCGCCAAGCTGGTGATAGCGTCTTGGTCGTCAACAATCTCATTGCAGCATACGTCCGTGAGAAAGTAACTTCTGAATGATTGCCTTAAACTTGCCGAACCAAGGCCATGCAACCGAACATGCGAAACGACGTTCGTCAAATAGAGAGTCACTCGCGATTGCCGGGTATTGTCCAATTTTATTGGTCGAGGTCGCTTGACGTTGCCGCTGGGGGGCCGAGGAACCGGCCACCGTCGACTCGCAGCACTTCGCCGGTGGCGAAGTCGGTACCTTCAAGCAGGTAGAGCACGGCTTGGATGACGTCGTTCGCTGAGCCGATGCGGCCGAGTGCGGATGAGTCTCGGATTTCCTGAAGCTTCGATTCGGACAGGCCCGGCGGCGGCTCGACGGTTCCCGGCGCGACGGCATTCACCGTGATGGTTGGTGCCAGTTCGACGGCCAGCGCCTTGGTCAGTGTGACCAGTCCCCCCTTCGCGATCAGGTACGGCAGGAAGTCGCGATACGGCCGATCGACGGACCAGTCGGTGAAGTGAATGATCTTTCCTTGCAGGCCCTCGACGATCGGCTGACGCAGCATCGCGCGACCAGCGGCGATCGCGACCCAATACGGCGCGGTGAGGTTGGCGGCCAGCATCGCCTCGTAGTCCTCGGGCCGCAGCGTTGCGAAGGGCGTGCATGTGTAGATGCTCGTCAGATTGACGAGGACATCGACGGAGCCGAACGTGGTCACGGTCCATTCGACGAGTCGTTCGGCCTCGTCGGCGGATCGAAGGTCGGCGCGAAACGTCTCCGCCCGCACCCCGAGCTGCCGGCATTCGACAGCCAGTTCATTGAGTGCGTCGCGGCTGGTCAGATAGCTGAGAGCGATGTTCGCTCCCCGTTCGGCCAGTTGTCTAGCGAGCTTCGCCCCGATGCGGCGTCCGCCGGTGATGAGGACTGTTTTGCCGTGCAGATTCATGGTGCGTGTCCCTCTCGAAGCGTCAACTTTCGCGGCAGCAACTGCCGATGCCAGGGCAAGTCTCTCAAAAACCATGCGGTCACAACTGGCAAACCGGCCGGCTCGTCTTGTTGGCTCAAACGACGAAATCTATCGTCCCACGTTCGCTTCTCCATACTCAATGCTATGGCGTTGCTTCAAACCAACGTAGCCGTCATCGCTCCGCGTGACGAGCCTTTTAGATCGGACGTCCACTCTGAAAGGCTCATCACGCGGAGCGATGATGGCTACATTGGCTCTCACTTCTCTCTGCGTCAGGTGACACGATGACGATCATTCGACTCCGACTGACGTTGGTGCTGCTCGTTGCCGCAGTCGCGTCCGAAGCCTTCGCTCAGGAGATGCGAGTCTACACGACGGTGAAGAATCTGGCGTCGCCGGGGCAGAATGAGGTCATGGCGCGCAGCCTGACGCTGTTTCACGCGGGCAAGGTCTACGACTATGTCGACTCGGCGAAGGAAGTGACCATCTACGAGCCGGGGCATCATCGGTTCACGCTGCTCAGCGAACGTCGCAGTTCGCAGGCCGAGGTGGCTCAGTCCGAGGTGCGACAGTTCCTCAATCTCGCCCGGCAGGAGGCACAGAAGCAGTTGGAAGCGGCCGACGAGCAGGCGGGGCCTTCACAGGTTCGATCGTTGGCGTGGCTGAAGTTTCAGCTTCGGCCCGAGTTCTCCGTTTCGTTCGACAAATCGAAATCGGAACTGCTCCTGTTGGAAAACAATTGCCGGTACGAGGTCAATGGTGTGGCTCCCCCTTCCGTGGAGGTGGCCGAAACCTACCTGCGGTTTGCCGACGCGATGGCCGAACTCAATTCGGTGCTGCACCCGCGGGCGCTGCTGCCCGCACCGCGGTTGAAACTCAACGAAGAACTCCGCCAGCGCGGGTTGCTGCCCGTGTCGGTCGAATTGCGAGCCGAACTCGACCGCCCCCTCTGGCTGCAGGCGCGGCACGAGTGGACTTGGAAATTTTCGTCGAGCGACCGGGAGTTGATCTCGAAATGGGACCGGGAACTTGCCGATCCCAATGTCCGCAAGGTGACCTTCCGCCAATATCAGCACGATTCGCTGAGCAGTGAGGTCGCCAAGAGAAAGTGACGGAGAGAGTCTTTGCCCGCGCCCCATCGCGGCGACTATGATGCGTCGCGATGCGGAAACGAAACTGAGGGCGCGCGATGTCGGACCAATCCCTGCGGCTGATCATGACGATTCGCGATGACTCGCCGCGAGTCGCGCAGATCTGCTCGGAGCTGTCCAATTTCCTGTCGCATCAGCCGGGAGTGAAACTGACGGTCGTCGGCACTCCCGACAAGTTGAAACTCGGGCGACGACAGATCGACCTCGTTGTAGTCCTCGGTGGTGACGGCACGATCCTGCGGACCTGCCGCCAACTCGGCGCGAAGCAACTGCCGATCATGGGCATCAATCTCGGACGGCTCGGGTTTCTGGCCGATCTCTCACTCGATGAGTTTCAACAACGATTCGGCGAGATCCTCGCGGGCAAGTTCACCGTCAGCCGGCATCTGATGTATTCGTGCCGGTTGTCGCGGGCCGATGGCTCGCACGAGACGCATCTCGGATTGAACGAGGTGACGATCCATTCCGGTGCGGCGCTGCGGATGCTGCGAATCAATGTGGCGATCAACGGCGAGGCCGTGACGACCTACGGTTGCGACGGCTTGATCCTCAGCACGCCAGTCGGCTCGACGGCATACAGTCTCGCGGCGGGAGGGCCGTTGCTGCGGCAAGATCTGCAGGCGTTCGTCATCACGCCGATCAGCCCGCACACGCTGACGAATCGTCCGCTCGTGGATCGAGCCGACAGCGTGTATGCGTTGACCGTTCCCATCTGCCCGGAAGGGACGACGCTCGTCATCGACGGCCAGATCAAACGACCGCTGCGCGCCGGAGATCGAGTCGAGGTGAAGCAGGCCCCCGTCAACTTCCACCTCGCCCACCTCCCCGATCACAGCTACTACGCGACGCTGCACCGCAAACTCGGCTGGGGCGGTCAGCCGAACGGTAGCTGAGTGTTGGAGCCGGCGTGTGACGGATGAGGGCATTCTCTCGTGGTGGATGCTGCCAGCATCCGAACCGACGCTGGCAGCGTCGGCCACGACGGTGCCCATCCTCCGACCATCAACGGAAGTTGCGAGCCAGCTCGATCAGCGACTTCACTCCGTACCCGGTGGCTCCCCCTTCGCGGTGCGGTTTGTTCGACGAGGCGAAAGCCGGACCGGCGATGTCGAGGTGAACCCAGGGCTTCTCGGCCACGAAGCGTTGCAGGAATCGAGCGGCGGTGATCGCTCCCCCCCAGCGTCCGCCGGTGTTCTTGATGTCGCCGACGTCACCCTTGATCAGTTCGTCGTAAAACTCCCACATCGGCAGTTGCCAGATGTCCTCACCCGCAGTCTTCGCCGCCGCGAGGACGCTGTCGCACCAGGCCTGGTTGTTGGTGAAGGCTCCCGCCACGTCCTCGCCCAGCGCCACGACGCAGGCTCCCGTGAGAGTGGCCAGATCGACGATGCGATCCGCCCCGGCATCGACCGCGTAGCTGAGCACATCGGCCAACACGAGCCGTCCCTCGGCGTCGGTGTTCAGCACTTCAATCGTCACACCGTTGCGAGCCGTCAGAATATCGCCCAGCTTGTAGGCGGCTCCGCCCGTCATGTTCTCGACGAGGCCCATGTAGCCGGTCACGTTGACGGGCAGCTTCAGCCGCGCGATGGCCGACATCGCGCCGAGCACTGTCGCGGCTCCGGCCATGTCACACTTCATCGTCAACATGCCATCGGTCGGCTTGAGCGAGAGACCGCCGCTGTCGAACGTGACTCCCTTGCCAACGAGCGCCAGCCGCGGAGCACTCGGTCCGCCGCCGTCGTGCT
The DNA here is from genome assembly GCA_038040225.1 of Planctomycetota bacterium. Taxonomy (GTDB): domain Bacteria; phylum Planctomycetota; class Planctomycetia; order Planctomycetales; family Planctomycetaceae; genus Schlesneria. Next base: position 28,363 of record JBBPIS010000071.1, on the reverse strand, counting down.
CGACGATCACCATGCGCGGTGGTTGCGGGCTTCCCTGCGCCACCGCCAGCATGGAACGCATCCGCTCCTGTTCGAGCCGCGGTTGGTCGAAGACTTCGCAGCGCAGGCCGCAGTCGGCGGCAACGGCTTCCGCCCGCTTGGCGAAACCAATGGGAGTGATCTCCTGCGCAGGCCGATTGACGAGGTCGCGCGTCAGGTTGATCGCCTGCCCCACGATGCGACCGCGCGCGATGGCGGCGTCGATTTCCGCAGGCTTGCCGGTGGGGGACGCGATCGTGGCCGAGGCGAATGGAAACCGGTTCCGTTCCGTGCGAAAGAGGTCTTGTCCGAGCGAGCCGATCTGAACGGCGGTCGCAGCGGCGGCAGCGAACTCTGCGGCGGCATTGACTCCGACATCAGCGTCCGGCACGGCGAAGGCGACTCGCGTCTCCTTCTTGTCCGAAATCGCACGAGCGGCCGTGACGAGTGCCTTGTCGAGCCGGCCGGCCGTCAATTCGTCGGCCTTCCCCAAACCAACGAACAGCACGCGCGACGCCGCAATGCCGGAGACACCCCGCAGCGGAACGGTCGAGGCCAGCTTGCCCGTCAGGTCGCCCGCCTCTTTCAACCGCGCGACGATTCCGCCGAGAGCCTGATCCAGTTGACCAAGTTGCCCGGAAATCTCGATCGGCTCCGTGATCGGAACAACCAGCCAATCGGCTTCGATCTGCGTCCACGCGGCGTGTCCTCTGCGAATTTCCATTTCGTCCTCATTCGATTCGTGGTGGGAGTTGGGAAGGCGCGAGGTATTCAACGCGAAGCCGTCCGCGCACACAAGGATTGCCGACTTGCAGGCCACCACGAATGGTCTTTATTATCCCGCCTGCGAACAAATCCCCTGAAAACCCTGACCGAGGAACCGCGTCGACATGCCGACCATCACCTTCCTGAACGAGAAGAAAACCGTCGAAGTCCCCGCCGGAGCCAACCTCCGCAAAGAAGCGATCAAGGCGGGCGTGCAGCTCTATCCGTTCCCGCACAATTATTTGAATTGCCTGGGACTTGGGCTATGCCATAGTTGTAAAGTGATCGTGAAAAAGGGACAGGAGAATTGCAGCAAGCAAAGCGGCTACGAAAAGGTCTCAATGAATGTCATAAACCCGCTGACTTTCTTTGCCCGGCTCGGCCACGAAAAAGACCTGCGGCTGTCCTGTCAGATGCAGGTCAACGGGGACATCGAAGTCCAAACCCAGCCGTCGATGAACCTGCATGGCGAGAATTTTTGGAGTTGATGCTCGCACCGCATCGCACCCCGGCACCTCGCGGTCTCCGGGGTGCCGTCGTTTTGAGGGATCATGATTCTTTGCTCTTGGCGAGCAGCCGGTGTCATCCGGCTGGTGCTTGGTAGGACAAAGAACCAAGAGGCTTACGCCTCTCGCTCGCCTCGGTCTGACCGATACAATCCGACCGGCCAGACGAGAGTGTCCGGCCGGTGAACTTTGCTGGATGCCCGGTTGATTTGCTCTCGCCGCTTTACGCCGCCGCTACCGACAAGCTATCTTTGATGCACCTGCCCACGAGTGACCTCGCCTGAGATTGCCCACCCGATCGCTGCTCCACGGGATCCTGACCATGATTCGACGCACACTGCTCGCGAGTTTGGTGCTGTTCGCCTGTCTGTCCGATGTTCGCTCGACGCCCGCTCAAGAGGCGAAGCCCGAGGAAGCCAAAGTCAGCTTCTACCGGCATGTCCGTCCCATCCTCCAACGCCACTGCTCGGGATGCCATCAGCCCGCCAAGCAAGGTGGAAACTTGCAGCTCATCTCGTATGAGTTGTTCCAAAAAGGGGGCGAGAACGGCGCAGGCTTCATCGCGGGGAAGCCCGATGACAGTTACATCGTGAAGCAAATCTCCGGCGAGAAGCCCGAGATGCCGCTCAACGCCGATCCCCTCTCCGCCAAGCAGATCGAGACAATTCGGAACTGGATCGCGCAGGGAGGGACCGACGACACGCCGGCCGCTGCGAAGGACGACGTTTCGACGACCAAGCCGCCGGTCTACACCGCGTCTCCCGTCATCACGGCCCTCGCCTTTTCCCCCGACAGCACGCTGCTGGCCGTTTCGGGCTATCACGAGGTTCTGCTGCACAAGGCCGACGGCAGCGAAGTGGCAGGCCGCTTGATCGGTCGCTCGCCGAAGATCAGTTCGATCCGCTTCTCGCCCGACGGCACAAAGCTCGCCGCCGCCGGCGGTGCCCCGTCGCTGTTCGGTGAGATTCAGTTCTGGGACGTGGCGAAGAGGGAGTTGCTGCGGTCCGACACCGTCGGCTTCGACACGCTGTACGGAGCCTGCTTCAACGACGATGGTTCGCTGCTGTCGTTCGGCACGTTCGACAACCGCGTGCGGGCGATTCAAGTTGCCGATGGCAAGCAGGTCATGTCGATGGACGCACACTCGGACCTCGTCTACGGCACCGCGTTCTCCCTCAAGAACGACCACGTCATCAGCATCAGCCGTGACATGTCGATGAAGCTCACCGAACTCAAGACCTCGCAATTCATCGACAACATCACGAGCATCACACCCGGTGCTCTGAAGGGCGGGATCATGGCTGTCCAGCGTCACCCAAAGGAGGAACAACTTCTGATCGGCGGTGCGGATGGTGAGCCGAAGTTGTACAAGATCTTTCGCACGCAGGCCCGTCAGATTGGAGACGACTTCAACCGGCTGCGCAGCTACAAGAAACTGCCCGGCCGCGTGGTGAGCCTCGAATTCAACACCGACGGCAGCAAGTTCGTCGTCGGCAGCAGCAACGCCACCAGCGGGGCCGCCAGCATCTACAAAACTGACACGGAAGCTCCGCTCCACGAATTGAAGGGCCACTCGGCGGGAGTCTTCGCCGTGGCGTTCCGGCCCGACGGCAAACAGGTCGCGACGGGCGGACTCGACGGCGTGGTCAGACTGTTCGACGCCGAGACGGGTGCTCTGGTGAAAGAGTTCGTTCCGGTCGCAATCACTCCCGCGGTGGCTGGCAAGTAAATCGGTTCAGGGATCGCAGTAGGAGCACTTCGTTATGTCCACCACCCTGCAAGCCAAGGCGGTGCGGTATCCTGAAAGCGATGGGAAGCCGATGGGTGAGACCGATCGACACCGCAACGCGATGGTCCGCCACATTGAGATTCTCAGCCCCTACTTTGCCGGTCAGCAGGTTTATGTCTCGGGCGATCTGCTGCTGTACTACGAAGAGGGAAATCCGCAGAAGTTCATCGTCCCGGATGCCTTCGTGGCGAAGGGCGTCGCGCCGGGAGAACGCCGGATCTACAAGCTGTGGGAAGAGCAAAAGGCCCCGGACGTCGTCATCGAAACCACGTCTCGCAAAACACGGAAGAAAGACGCCACCGTGAAGCCTTCGCTCTATGCGCAGCTCGGGGTCCGCGAGTACTTCATTTTCGATCCGGAACGCGACTACCTCGCCCCGCCATTGCAGGGCTACCGCCTGGCGGGAGCGAACTACGAACGGATCGTCCCCGACGCAGAAGGCCGATTATTGAGTGCCGAACTGGGGATGCTGCTGTCGCTGTCGGATCGCGACATCGAGTTCGACGTGGTGTCCACCGGCGAACGGCTGCTGACGGGTGGCGAAGTCGCGCAGCGAGAATTGGAAGCGCGCCGGGCCGCCGAAGCCGCCTTTCAAGGCGAAGTCGAACGGCGTCGGGCCGCCGAAGCCGAAGTCGTCCGGCTGCGATCCGAACTGGCTCGACGACCGTCGACAACAGACGAAACGTGAAAGTCCATCGATTCAGACCCCACACACTGAAACAATCGAAGCAGTAATCCATCGCACCGTCCAAGGGAGTCGCTCAAATGAAACTGGCTTTTTATCTCGGATCGTTGGCGGCAGCTTTGGCTGTCGGTCAGCCCATGGCACCGGCGGCGCAGGCACAGGACGCGCCGTCCATCGTCAAACTACAGACGATTCCCGATCGACTGACGCTCAGCGACGTGCGCGATGCACGCAGCGTGCTGGTCATCGGACAAACGGCCGATGGCAAGACTGTCGATCTTTCCGAGACCGCCACGCGCACGGCGGGCGGTCCGCAAATTGTGGTCGGCAAGGACGGCTACGTCGCGCCGGTCTCAGTCGGTTCCACCGAACTGGTTGTGACGGCGGGCGGCCAGACGGTCAAAGTGCCGGTGGAGATCAAGGATGTCTCGCCGCGCGAGACCGACTTCATCCGCGATGTCGAGCCGATCATGGCCAAGGTGGGCTGCAACGCGGGGACGTGCCACGGGGCTCAAGCGGGACGCAAGGGCTTCAAGTTGAGTCTGCGCGGGTACGACCCGATCTACGATTACCGGGCCCTCGTGGATGATGTCTCCGGCCGCCGCTTCAACCGCGCCAACCCGAGCGACAGCCTGATGCTGCTCAAGCCGACGCAGGGCGTGCCGCACGAAGGGGGCTTCCTGTTCGACGAGGAATCTCGCACCTACAAGGTCATCCACCAGTGGATCGCCGAAGGTTGCAAGTTCAGCGAGGCGACGCGCCCCGCACGGCTGGAGATTCTGCCGAAGAACCCGCTGCTCGACCGGTCGGGCTCCAAACAACAGATGCTCGTCATCGCCACGTTCGCCGACGGAACGACACGCGACGTGACGCGCGATGCGATCTTCGAGTCGAGCAATTTTGAAGTGACGTCTGTCAGCCCGACAGGTCAGGTCAAAGCGATCCGACGCGGCGAGTCGTCGATCCTCGTGAGGTACGAGGGAACGTATGCGTCCAACACCGTGATCGTCCTTGGAACGCGCGAAGGCTACGCCTGGAAGGACTCGCCCGAGTTCAACTTCATCGACACGCACGTCAACAACAAGCTGAAGCGGCTCAAGATTCAGGCGGCCGATCTCTGCACCGACGCCGAGTTCCTCCGCCGCGTGTCGCTCGATCTGACGGGGCTGCCCGCCACGGCCGACCAGACGCGGGCCTTCCTCACCGATGCGAGAGACTCGCGCACCAAGCGGGCCGCGATGATTGAAGAGCTGCTCCAATCACCCAACTACGTCGATCACTGGACGCTCAAATGGAGCGACCTGCTGCTCTCGAACCGCAAGTTCATCAACGAGCAGGGGGTGTGGGCCTTCCGCAACTGGATTCGCCAGGGGGTCGCGACCAACAAGCCGTACAACGAATTCGTCTACGAACTGATGACGGCCAGCGGCAGCACGCTCGAAAACCCGCCCGCCAACTACTACCGCATCGCCCGCGAACCGCGCGAAGTCATGGAGAACATGACGCAGGTCTTCGTCGGCACGCGGTTTGTCTGCGCCCAATGCCACGACCACCCGTTCGAGAAGTGGACGCAGACGCAGTACTACCAGCTCTCGTCGTTCTTCGGCGGAGTCGGTCGCAAGGGGGGTAAGAAGGGTGAGGAAGAGGTCATCTACGACATGCGGTCGCCGACGCTGGTGACTCACGCCGGCACTGGCCAGCCCGCGGCCGCCATCTTCCCGTTCCAACTCGAAGGAGTCGATCTGTCGAGCGACGTGCCGCGCATCAAGCTGGCGACATGGCTCACCGCGAAGGAGAACCCGTACTTCGCGAAGAGCCTCTCGAACCGCTACTGGAGCTACCTGAACGGCAAGGGAATCATCGACCCGGTCGACGACATCCGTCTCAGCAATCCCGCCTCCAATCCCGAACTGCTCGATGCGCTGACGAGCGATTTCATCGCGCACAACTTTGATCTCAAGCAACTGCTGCGCACGATCACAAACTCGCACACGTACCAGCGCAGCTTCATGACGCATCAGTGGAACGAAGACGATGACACGAATTATTCGCACGCCACGCCCCGCCGCCTGGCCGCCGAGCAACTGTTCGACGCGATCATGACCGCGACCGGAGCCCCCACAAATCTGCCGGGCGTTCCGGGCGGCTTCCACGCCTCGCAACTGCCCGATGCCTCGGGAGCGGTCTCGTTCCTCGACATGTTCGGACGTGCCCCGCGCGAATCCCCGTGCGAGTGCGAGCGGTCGTCGGAGGTCAGCCTCGCGCAGACGCTGACGCTGATCAACGGCCCGACGATTTCGGAGGCCCTCGTCCACCCGCAGGGCTTGATCGCGAAACAGCTCGCGGCCAAGGCCGAGCCGGCGAAGATGGTCGAAGAGATCTACCTGTCCGCCTTCAACCGCATGCCGACCGACGTCGAACGGCAGCAGGGCGAGAAGTATCTCGCCGCGAACGGCCTCGCCGACGGAGCCCAAGACCTGATGTGGGCACTCATCAACAGTCCTGCCTTCCTGTTCAACCGCTGACGGCGAACGTAACCGGCGACGACGAAGAGGCATTGCTTCTGACAACCTCATCCTTCGTTGCCTTCGTTTGCTTCTGTTCCATGGAAATGAGAACAGAAGCAAACGAAGGCAACGAAGGTGTGAGGATTTTTGTTTTGCGCGATCATGGCTCATTCGCCACTCCCTTCCGGTGCCAAGTCTTCCGGGTGTAACGAGGCCCGCGCGTTTCGACCCAAGCTGTGGAGATCCGCATGCCCCGAATTCTGGTTGCCGAGTGCAAGCAGGAAGTTTCGACGTTCAGCCCGGCTCGGAGTCGGTTCGAGGACTTTCGCGTCGTTCGAGGTGCCGCGCTGCTCGATCATCACCGCCGGGTGCGCGAGGAGGTTGGCGGTGCGCTGAGCGTGTTTGACGCCGACAAGAGTGTCGAACTCCTCCCGGCGTTTGGTGGGAGCGCCAACACCTCGGGCGGTGTGCTCGCGGCAGAGAGTTTCAAGCGATTGTGTGACGAATTCCTCGGCGGTCTGTCTGATGCGAGCAAGACCGGGAGCGGTCCGGTCGATGCGGCGTACTTCTCGATGCACGGAGCCATGCAGGCGGAAGGCGAGGACGATCCCGAGGGCTTTCTGCTCGCGGAGGCGAGACGCATTCTGGGGGAGACGATTCCGTTCGTCGTGTCGCTCGATCTGCACGGCATCCTGACCGACCGGATGCTTCAGCACAGCGACGCGGTCGTCGCCTATCACACGTACCCGCACGTCGATTTCTTTCAGACCGGAGCCCGCGCGGCGAAGGTGCTCATGAGAATCCTGACTCAAGGAGCCCGCCCCGTCACGGCGCGCGTCAAGATTCCGGCGCTCGTGCGCGGCGACGAACTCATCACCGACACCGGCTCGATCGGCGAGTGCATCCGGTTGGCGCAGCAGATCGAGGCCAATGAGGCCGGACTTTCGGCGGCAGTCATGTGGGGCAATCCCTTCACCGATGTTCCCGAATTGCGGACCAACAGCTTCGTCGTCATGGACGGTGACGCAGCCACCGCACGCCACCACGCGACCGAACTCGCCAACATCTTCTGGAAGCATCACGAGAAGATGCAGGTGTCGCTGACAAGTCTCGCCGACAGCGTGCGTCTCGCGGCGGACGTCACCACCGGAACCGTCGTGATGATGGACGCCGCCGATGCCACCAGTTCCGGCGCGTCGGGCGACAGTAACGCGATCGTGCGCGAAGTGCTCCGGCAGGGATATCGTGGTCGCGTGCTGGCTCCGATCGTCGATCCGGCGGCGGTGCGACAGGCCTTCGCGGCCGGAGTCGGTGCGAGCATCCGCACGCAGATCGGAGGAGCGGTCGATCCCGCGCGGTTCCAACCGCTCGAACTGGAGGCTCGCGTGAGACTGCTCTCCGACGGCAGGTTCCGCAGCGAGTCGTTCGGCTGGCCGTGGGATTCGGGCGACACAGCCGTGCTGGAAGCGGGAAATCTCACGCTGGTCGTGGGGACTCGACCGGTCAGCCTGTTCGACCGCTCGTGGTTCCACGCCAACGGACAGGATCCCCGGCATTTCGACCTCGTCGTGGTGAAGTCGCCGCATTGCGAGCATCACATGTTCGCCGACTGGTGTGCCAGGTTGATCAACGTGGATGCCCCCGGCTCGACGAGCGCCAACGTCCGCAGCCTCGGTCACACCAAGTGCGCACGGCCGATGTTTCCGCTCGACGATACCATCGACTTCGCCCCCATCGCCGATCTGTTCCGTCGAGGATGACACCTCTCGCACGATGCGTCACGATGTCTGCCGGCTTCTCAACATGACCATCCGGGAGGGCTTGTCAAAATGCTCGCGTCTCAGTTCATAGTGGCCTCGGTTCTGCGTTGGATGTCGTTGTTCATGGCCATTCTTGTTTGTGTCGTGAATTCATCCGCCTCACGCGCAGGTGAACCCGTTGAGGCAACATCGTTCGGGCACGCGGGGGTGACTGAAGCGTGGAAGAAATACTCCGATGTGCTGACGTTTGGCCGGGGGCAGACGCTGGCGCTCGTCGATGACGGCTGCAAACTCTCGATGCCGGAGTGGTCCACGCCGGTCGATGGTCGGCCGAAGGTGCTCGTCTCCCACGACAGCGTTGACGGCGATGACGACCCCAGGCATGAGGGACGCGGCTATCACGGATCGACCATCGGCGTCCCGTCGTCGTTGAACTACCTGGGCAAGTGGGGTGTGGCCTACAACAACCAGGTCGCGGTCGTGCGAGGACTCGAATGCTGTCATTGCAAGGTCGCCGACAGTCGCACTCTGGCCGCCGGGTTGCAGTGGGTCATCGACAACCACGAGAAGTACCGCATCACAACCGTCAATCTTGCCCCCGTCGATGACTTGGCCCACGACAAGCCGGTAGCCACGGAGATCGATGACAAACTGGCCGAACTCCGTCGGCGGGGCCTGTGGGTCAGCGCACCGACCGGCAACCATGGGTTCACCAACGGCATCTCGTGGCCCGCCTGTCAGCCGAACTGTTTCGCGATCGGCGCGGTGAAACCCGGTGCCGACGTGGTCACACAGGACCGTCACGACAAGGTCGACCTGCTGGTGCCCGCCGCCGCGACGAGCTCCTCCAACGCCATCGTCTGCGGTGCGGTGATGCTGCTGCGTGAAGCAATCGACCAGACCGACTACGATTGGAAGTCCGATGGCAAGACGCTGCCCGACGCGATGCTCGCCATCATGCAGCAGACTGGCAAGCCAGTGGAGGACGAAGCCACGAAACGAATCTATCGCCGGCTTGATGTTCTCGCCGCGCTGGATCATGTGTTTGCCCATGCAAAGAAAACTGAATGAGCATTCCCCACGGAGCAACCGCGTTCACCATGCTGCACCGACCGTTCACGCTCGGCGTGCTGCTGGCCGCGTGCGCCGTCAGCGGTGCGACGCTGACAGCGGCACCTCCGCCGACGGCCGAGGGTCTTGAATTCTTCGAGAAACGCATCCGGCCGGTGCTCGTGGAGCACTGCTACGAATGCCACAGCGCGGGGAAGAAGGCCAAGGGGGGACTCGCGCTCGACACGCGCGATGCGGTTCTGAAGGGTGGAGATTCGGGAGCGGTCCTCGTTGCGGGCGATCCCGAGAAAAGTCGGCTGATCGAGGCGGTCCGTTACAAGAACCGCGATCTGCAAATGCCACCGAAGGGGGCACTGAGCGACTCGCAGGTGCGAGACCTCGAAGCCTGGGTGAAGAGGGGAGCCCCCGATCCGCGTGAGGCGAAGTCCGTCGGTGGGGCTGGTCAGCGCGTCATCGACATCGACGAAGGCCGCAAGTTCTGGTCGTTCGCTCCGGTCTCGAACCCCGCGTTGCCCGTCGTGACGCGCGGCGACTGGGTGAAGTCGCCCGTCGATGCGTTTGTCCTGGCCGAGTTGGAAAAGACGGGCCTGACTCCCGCTCCACCGGCGGACAAGCGAACGCTGATCCGCCGCGCGACGTTTGACCTGACGGGCCTTCCCCCGACGACCGACGAAGTCGATGCGTTTGTCGTGGATGAGTCGGCCGACGCTTTCGGCCGCGTCGTCGAGCGGCTGCTCTCGTCGCCGCAGTACGGTGAGCGATGGGGGCGGCACTGGCTGGATGTGGCTCGTTACGCGGACACGAACGGGCTGGATGAGAACATCGCCTATGGGCACTCGTGGCGCTATCGCGACTACGTCGTGAATGCGTTCAACACCGACAAGCCCTACGACCAGTTCCTCGTCGAACAACTGGCCGGAGATCTGTTGCCGGCGGCGAGCGAGGCGCAGCGGATTGAAAACCTGACCGCGACCGGGTTCCTCGCGATCGGTGCGCGGGTGCTCGCCGAGCCGGACGTGCGCAAGCTGGAAATGGACATCATCGACGAACAGCTCGACACGCTGGGGAAGGCATTTCTGGGGATGACCTTCGGCTGTTGTCGCTGCCACGATCACAAGTTCGATCCGGTGCCGACTGCCGACTACTACGCCCTGGCCGCCATCTTTCGGAGTACGCGCAGCCTGAGTGAAGAGAAAATGGGGAACGTCAAGTTCGGGTACGAGCATTCACTCGCCACATCGGAGCAGTTGGAGGCCAAGCAGAAGCACGAAGCGGCAGTCACCTCGCAACGCGAGAAGGTCACCAAGTTCACCGGCGAGCAGCGAACGAAACTGAAGGACGAGTTGCAGGCTCACGCCACCGAATATCTGGCCGCGTCGGCGGAGCTCTCGGCGGACGCGGACTTCGCCCGGATTAACCAGCTCGCCGAGCAACGTGGCCTGCGTGCCCGCTATCTGCTGACGTGTCGCCTGTATCTGGCCCTCAATCCCGAGCACCCCGTCTTCGCCCGGTGGCGAGAATTGTCTGCGGCTCGCCAGCCCGATGCCGTTCGCATGCATTATTCAAAGCTGTTCGCCGACGCTGCGGCCGCTCTGAAGGAAGCGCAGGCCATGGATGAGAAGGCCACCAAGCCGGCGGACGAGCAACTCGCGGCGGCGCACGACGCTCTGAATGAGAAGGCCGGGTTTCTCACGATCCCCGACAAGGAGGCGGACGCGTTCGATGCCGACGTGCTGGCCACGGTCGAGCGAATGAAGAGCGAGTTGAAGGGGGTCGAGGACCAGACACCCGAACCACCGGCCCTCATGGGTGTGAAGGATGGCACCATCACGAACACGCTGCCGATCCACATCCGCGGCAGTTACCTTTCACTCGGGACGGAGATCGAGCGTGGCTTCCCGGAAGTGATGCGCACCTCACTGGCTCCGCACATCCTCCCCGCGAAGCAGAGCGGCCGGTTGCAGCTCGCGCGCTGGATGGCGGGCAGCGAGCACCCCCTGACCGCGCGCGTGATGGTCAATCGGATCTGGCGCTGGCACTTCGGCTCCGGCCTCGTCCGTACCACGGAGAACTTCGGCCTACTCGGCGACAAGCCCTCGCATCCCGCGCTGCTCGACTGGCTCGCGCGGCGGTTCGTCGAGCAGGGTTGGAGCGTGAAGGAGATGCACCGGCTCATCCTGCTTTCGAGTACCTACCAAATGGCGTCGGTGAATCACCCGGCCGGACAGTCACTCGATCCCGCGTTGGCTGACCCTGACAACAGACTCCTCTGGCGGGCCAACGTGCAGCGATTGGAGGCCGAGCAGATTTGCGATGCCCTGTTCGCGGTGAGCGGTTCGCTCAACGAGCAACTCGGCGGCAAGACGATTCCGCTGCGCAACCGGCAGTACGTCTTCGACCACACCTCGATCGACGCCACGCGCTACGAGTCGACCCGCCGCGCGCTCTACCTGCCGCTGATCCGCAATCACCTGTACGACCTACTGGAGCAGTTCGACTATCCCGACCCCACGGTCCCGACGGGCAGCCGCAACTCGACGGTCGTCGCTCCGCAGGCGCTGATCCTGCTGAACGCGCCCGTCGTGCGAGAGGCCGCTGAACGGCTGGCGCGAAAGTTACTCGCCGGGAATGCGGACGATCGGGCTCTCGTGGAGCAAGCCTATGCCGCGCTGTATGCTCGCCCCCCGACCGAGCAGGAAGCGACGCGTGCGATTGGATTTGTCAAAGGCCGCTCTGACCGCCACGAGGCCTGGACGTTGCTTTGCCACACGTTGCTCGCTGCGAATGAATTCCTGTACCTGCGATGACCGCGCCGGTTCGACACGCGCCGCATGACTGATTCCGAACGTAACGCCTGATGTCGCGCCCCTTCCCGAACGACGCAGGCCCTTGTTGTGAGTAGGACGGAGACCTCGATGCCCTCGACGTTGGAAGTGCGGCAACTGACGAAGGATTACACGACGGCGGACGGCTCGTTGTCGATCCTGCGGGGCCTCGACCTGACGATGCAGCGCGGCGAGGCTCTCGCCATCACGGGGCCCTCCGGGACGGGCAAGAGCACGCTGCTCTACATTCTCGGCGCACTGGACGCACCCTCGGCCGGGACGGTCGGACTCGAAGGGCAGGATCCGTTCATGCTGAACGAGGCGCAGCAGGCTCAGTTTCGCAACCGGCAGATCGGCTTCATCTTTCAGGACCATCACCTGCTGCCGCAATGCACGGTGCTGGAGAACGTCCTCATCCCGACGCTGCCCGGCGCGGGAGCCAACGCCGAGACCGAAGCCCGCGCGCGAGAACTGCTCGCGCGAGTCGGCCTGGCCGAGCGGATCGCGCATCGTCCGGCTCAGCTTTCGGGGGGCGAACGCCAGCGAGTCGCCGTCTGCCGCGCGCTCATCAATCGTCCCGCGCTGCTGCTCGCCGATGAACCGACAGGAAACCTGGACCGCTCCACCGCCGAAGCGGTCGGCACGCTGTTGCTCGATCTGAACCGCGAACAGAACACGCTGCTGATCTGCGTGACGCACAGCACCGAACTCGCCAGCCGCTTCCCGCGACACTGCGAACTGAAAGACGGAAAACTCGTTGAGCAAGTTTGAGATGACCTCGCATACTTTCTCTTCGGCAGACGATTGCAAAAACCATCCTCAGGAGTCACCAACCATGCGCTTCGATCTTTGCCCTGCCTTGATGCTGTTTCGTTCGCTGCTTTTCACCATCGTTGTGAGCCTGTTCGGCTCGTCGTTGCTCGCCGCCGACAACGAACTGACCGCCCATGAGAAGTCCGACGGTTGGCAATTGCTCTTCGACGGGAAGACGCTCGACGGCTGGCAGACCAGCAGTCAGAAGCCGAGTCTGCGGCCGGTCGACGAGGGCTGCATCAACCCGCACAAGTGCGGCGGATACATGATGATTCACGAAAAGGTGTGGGGGGACTGCGTGTTGTCACTCGACTTCAAGATCAGTCCGAAGTGCAACAGCGGTCTGTTCATTCGGACGTTTCCGCTGACACCTCGTCCCGGCAAGGATGTCGGATTCAACGGGATCGAGATCGCCATCGACGACACCACCACGGCGGGATTTCACGACACGGGAGCCATCTACGACCTCGTGAAGCCAACGAAGAACACGATGAAACCGGCGGGTGAGTGGAACCGCATGGTCGTCACCTGCGACAAGGCTCTGATCGCCATCGAACTCAACGGCGAGAACGTCACCCAAATGAACCTCGACGAGTGGCCCGAGCCGAACAAGCGAGCAGACGGTACGGCTCACAAGTTTGATGTCGCCTTCAAGACTCACCCGCGCCAGGGCTATCTCGGCCTGCAAGACCACGGCGCGGACTGCTGGTACAAGAACATCAAGCTCAAGCCGCTGAAGTGATGGACGCCGCAGCCGGATGCAGGGTGACAGAACCAGGCGACATCGTGCTGTGCCGCCGTGCGGCGGGTGAGAGGGAAGCCGACCAAACGCGATGGACATCGGACTCACCACAGTCACCGCAAACGAAAACATCCTCGGCGGTGTGATCCGCCGAGGATGGTCGAGCAGCGTTTGGAAGAGCTCAAATCGTCGATTTCTTCTCCAGTCTGACGGCAATCATCATCAGCAGGATGGCTCCCAAGATCGACCCCATCCAGCCCACCGTTCGAAAGGCTTCACCGCCCCAAATCAGATAGGCGAGGAATCCTCCGAGGAACGATCCGGCAATGCCGAGCAGCATGGTGGCGAACAGTCCCATGGCTTGCCGTCCTGGCATCAGCAACCGAGCAATCGCTCCCGCAACCAAACCGAACAGCAGCATTCCCAAAATCTCAAATAATCCCATGATTCTGTCCTCCAGAAAAACCTCATCAATCAAGCATCGACCGGGCGGAACATCCGGCCCCGGATATTTCATATCGGGATGGCCCGTCAACCACGCGACACCGCATTTCGTTCGAGGTGACGCGACAACAATTCGATGTTCTTGCGATTGGCCTTCCACACGACGTCGAACATGTCACCGACAACCGGGATCACTCCGATTGTCGTATCGACCGCGACATTCCAGCTCATTCGAGCAATCAACCACCACGGTGCGCCCAATCGCCGGGCTTCTCGAATCAGCCAAACCGAAACCGCCGTCGAGATCAGATCCCCCACACCGGGGATCAACCCGATCAAAGCGTCGAAGCCCACCTCGATGTTGGTTCCCGGAATACAAAACTGACTGTCGAGAAGTTGAGCGACCTGCTTCAACTGCTCCAGCCGATTTCTTCGCAATGGATCCGTGATCAACTCGGCGTGGACCGGTCGGGCTTGAATCTCACCGAATCGCTCATCCCCTGTGGGGAAACCAATTCTTGACACGTGGATCTTCCTGTTGAGTGCCCGGAAGGGCACGGAGGCCAATCCAGGCCTTTTCTAGCAGCGTCTCGTCACCCACCAGCGAGCACGCCGCGTGCCGGAGACTTAACGAACAAAAAGAGTTGGACAGTTACCTGGACTTGGACAGTTTCAAAGTGAGCGGCCTCCGTGTGATGCCATGGCGATCAGACCGGTCAACGATCGATCAACTGTCGCGAGCCTGGAATCGCCCGCCGGTCTGTCCAATGGTGACGAGAAGCCCGACCATCGCTGCCGTGCTGGCAATTCTCCGCGGCTCCAATCAAACTGCTGGCAGGTCTCGTCTCCTCTAACCATTCGGAGTCTGCCATGCGGCCGAGTTCTTTTGTTGTTGCCGGTCTCGTGGGATGCCTTGCCGTTCTGGAAACGGCTCCGTCGGTCTTGGCCGCCAATCCGAAGCCGCTGTCGCTGAACATGCGGAAGCGGGTTGAGATTCCCGTCGAGGCGAAGGTTGGCGTGGCGGTTGAGCCTGCTGCGCCGGGGGCGGCCGTGAAGCGGTACCACACGATCACCACGCCGACCGAGTGGGACACGAAACAGACGGCCGTCGTCATCTGCGACATGTGGGACAAGCACTGGTGCCCCACGTCGACCGAACGTGTCGCAGAGATGGCTCCGCGGATGAACGAGGTCGTGAAGGCAGCCCGCTCGCGCGGTGCGTTCATCATTCACTGCCCCAGCGACACGATGGATTTTTACAAGGACACGCCGCAGCGAAAACTCGCCCAGTCCGCGCCGCAGGTCGAAACCAAACGGCCGCTGGAGCGCTGGTGCCGCATCGACTCGACGCATGAGGCTCCGCTCCCCATCGACGACACCGACGGCGGCTGCGACTGCGGCGAGCCGGTTAAGAATTACCGGGCCTGGTCGCGACAAATCGCCACGATCGAGATTCACGAGGGCGACGCGATCACGGACTCGGACGAAGCCTTTCGGCTGATGAAGAGTCGCGGCATCACGAACGTCATCGTGATGGGCGTGCATACCAACATGTGCGTGCTCGGCCGGCCGTTCTCGATCCGGCAGATGGTCTATCAGGGGATGAACGTCGCCCTGATGCGCGACATGACAGACACGATGTACAACCCGGCGATGAAACCGTTCGCCAGCCACTTCACCGGCAACGATCTGGTCGTCGAGCACATCGAGAAATTCTGGTGTCCGACGATCACCAGCGCTGACCTCCTCGGCGGGAAGCCGTTCACGTTCGCGAAGGACAAACGCCCGCACCTCGTCATCATCAGTGCCGAGGACGAGTACAAGACCGAGGTCACTCTGCCCGAGTTCGCCGCCAAACATCTTGGCAAGGACTTCAAAGTTAGCTTCGTCTTCGAGACGCCGTCAAAGAAGTACGACCTGCCGGGGATCGATGTCGTCAACGAGGCCGACGTGCTGCTCATCAGCGCGCGGCGGCGACCTGTCCCAAAAGCGCAGCTCGATGTCATCCGAAAATACGTCGCGGCGGGCAAACCGGTTGTCGGCATTCGCACCGCCAGCCATGCCTTTCATGCGCGAGACAAGCAGCCCGAGGGACTCGATGCGTGGATCGAGATCGACCGCGAACTGATCGGCGGCAACTACCAGGGCCACACGAGTAACACGAGCAAGGGAATTATCCGCCCCCTCGCCGACGTGAAGCATCCCATCCTAACCGGCATTCCGGCTGGAGAATTCCCCAGCGGTGGCACGCTCTACCTCAATACGCCGCTCGACCCGAAGGCCACGGAGTTGATGCGCGGCCGTATCGAAGGAAACGACAAGCACGAGCCGGTCGCGTGGACGTTCGATCGCAAAGATGGCGGCCGCACGTTCTACACGTCGCTCGGCCACCTCGACGACTTCCAGCAACCGGCGTTTCAGCGGCTGTTGCTGAACGGCATCTTCTGGGCCGCCGGACTGCAGGTTCCTCCCGCCGACAAGAAGATCGGAGCGATCCTGCCAAGGTTCCCCGGTGACGAAGGCCGAGCCGATTGGACGGTTCTCGCGGTCCCCGGCACGTGGGAATCGCAACACAAAAACTTCGCCAACGTCGACGGATTCGCCTGGTATCGCTGTGAAGTCAAAGTGCCCGAAGCATGGAAGGGACGCGGCGGGTATCTCTACGTCGAGAAGATCGACAACGCCGCCGAATGCTTCATCAACGGTGCGAAGATCGGCGTCAGCGGTGCCATGCCGCCGAAGTATGCCAACGGTGTCGAGAACATGCACCGCTACGTCATCCCGCCAGCGGCGATCAAACCCGGTGAAGTGAACGTCGTTGCCATTCGGGTTTTTGATGAAGGCGGATCGGGCGGATTCAAGGGTGGTGCGCCGCAGATCATCGCCGGCAATGAAGCGATCTCGCTCGAAGGTCAGTGGCAGTTCCGGGTGGGCGATGACGTGGCGTGGGCCAACGCGAAGCCCGGCTTCTTTGCAGAAGACGGGCTTCTTCCTTTTGAGAAGATCGGTCCGGCTCCCAAGGTCAGTCAGTTTGCCACTGTGATCCGGCGCGAAGCGCAGCAGGAAGCCCTCTCGCCGCGCGAGTCGATGGACCACTTCAAGGTGCCCGACGACTTGCAGGTCGATCTCGTTCTGGCCGAGCCGATCGTGTCGCAGCCGCTGTTCATGAACTTCGATGAACGAGGCCGCTTGTGGGTGATGCAGTACCTGCAATATCCCGAGCCCGAGGGCCTCAAGCTCCTGAGCAAGGACCAGTGGTGGCGGGCGGTCTACGACAAGGTTCCTCTCCCTCCCCCGCACGGCGACAAGGGAAAGGACAAGATCACCATCCATGAGGACACCGACGGCGACGGCGTCTACGACAAACACAAGACGTTCGTCGATGGCCTGAACATCGCGACCTCCTTCGTTCAGGGACGGGGCGGCGTGTGGGTGCTCAATCCGCCGTATCTCCTCTTCTACCCCGACAAGAACGGTGATGACGTCCCCGATGGTGATCCCGAGGTGCATCTGTCGGGCTTCGGCATCGAAGACACGCACTCGGTCATCAGCAGCCTGCGCTGGGGACCGGACGGCTGGTTGTATGCAGCTCAGGGAAGCACCGTGTCCGCAATGGTGAAGCGACCGGGCGACAAGACCGGCGTCTTCTCTCAGGGCCAGAACATCTGGCGCTATCACCCGGAGACCAAACGCTACGAAATCTTCTCGGAAGGGGGCGGCAATGCGTTTGGGCTGGAGATCGATTCTGCCGGTCGAGCCTTTTCCGGACACAACGGCGGCAACACGCGCGGCTTTCACTACATGCAGGGGGCCTACCTCCAGAAGGGCTTCGGCAAGCACGGGCCGCTGGGGAATCCGTATGCGTTCGGATACTTCCCCGCGATGGAGCATCACAACGTTCCGCGGTTCACCCATGAGTTCATCATCTACGAGGGAGCCGACGCGCCCCTGGCTCTGCCCGAAAAGTACCGAGGCAAGCTGTTTGGATCGGCCGCGATTTTGAACCACGTCGTGATGAGCGATGTCGAGCAGGTCGGTTCGACCTTTAAAACGAAGGACATCGGTTACGCCATCGAATCGGCCGACACGTGGTTTCGTCCCGTCGACACGAAGGACGGCCCCGACGGAGCGATCTACGTGGCCGACTGGTACGACGGGCAACTCGCCCACACGGCCAACTATCAGGGGGGCCTCGACCGCGATAACGGTCGCATCTACCGCATCCGACCGAAAAAGGTTGAAGGTCGAGGGTCGAAGGTGGAGGGCCAGAAGAAGAGCAATCTCGGCCAGATGTCGTCTGCGGAGTTAATCGGTCTCCTCTCGCACGCCAACCGCTGGCATCGTGAGGCCGCGCGGCGAGTCCTCGCGGATCGCAGGGATGCCACCATCGTTCCCGCACTCAAACAAAAGCTCTTCGCCGAGAAAGGTCAGACCGCGACCGAATCCCTGTGGGCGCTCTATCTCTCTGGAGGACTCGATGAGGCGACGGCCCTCAAGGCCATCGACCATGCCGAACCGCAGGTCCGTCTGTGGACGGTGCGGCTGCTGGGTGACGACCGTCGCCTTCCGTCGGACATCGCCATTCGAGTTGCCAACCGCGCATTGACCGAGCCGAACATCGAAGTCCGCTGCCAATACGCCGCAACGGCCAAGCGACTGCCGCCCGACCAGTCGCTTCCCATCGTTCGCAGCCTGATGACGCGAGACGAAGACGCTACCGATCCCCGCCAACCGCTGATGATCTGGTGGGCGGTCGAGGCCCTGTGCGACGTCGTGGTTCCCGCGAAGAACGATGACCCGAAAGCCGTACCAATCCATGGTCATCCAGCTCTGACGCTCGACGATCCCGAACTGTGGAAACGTCCGCTCGTCCAGAAGGAAATCCTCCCGAGGTTGATGCGCCGCTTCGCCGCCACCGGTCAACGGGCCGACCTCGCCATCTGTGCCCAGTTGCTCAACCAGTCTCGAACGCCCGAGACCACGAAGGCACTCATGCAGGGGTTCGAGGAAGCCTTCCAGGGACGATCGCTCAACAACGTTCCGGTCGAACTCGTCACGGCGTTGTCGGCGGCGGGTGGCGGTTCGCTGTCGCTGAAGATTCGCCAGCAGGATGCGTCCGCCATCGAGGAAGCCCTCAAGATCATCGCCGACGAAAAGGCTCCGTCGGGGAAGCGGGCCGAGTACGCGACGCTGTTCGGTGAGGTGAAGCAACCCAAGTCGGTCCCTGTCCTGCTGGAGACCCTTTCCAAAACGGCCGACGACGGCTTGAAGGCCGCGATCCTGTCGACGCTCCCCGCCTACGGAGACGACCGCATCGCGAACGAAGTTCTCAAGCAATACGGCCAGATGACCGACGACATCCGCGCGGTGGCCCAGTCCCTGCTGGTCTCTCGCAAACCGTGGTCGCTCGCGCTGGTCGAGGCGGTCGAACGAGGCGACATCGGCGCGAAGACGCTGCCGGTGGAAACCGTTCGCCAACTGACGGTCCACCGCGACGAACGACTCGCCTCGCTGATCGCCAAGCACTGGGGCAGCGTCGAGGGAGCGACGACCGCCGAGATGCAGACCCAGCTCGAAAAGTATCAGACGATCCTGAGCGGCCCCGGCGACCCGTATCCGGGGAAGAAACTCTATGTGCAGATCTGCGGCAAGTGTCACACGCTGCACGCGACCGGCGGCAAGATCGGCCCCGACCTGACCACGTACAAGCGCGACGACGTCCGTCGCATGCTGCTCAACGTCATCAACCCGAGTGCCGAAATCCGCGAGGGCTTTGAGACCCTGGTCGCCGTCCTTAATGACGGCCGGGTCGTCACCGGCTTCCTCGTGGAACAGGATCCCCAGTCGGTCTCGCTGAGAAGCACCGACGGCCAAACCGTCGCCCTCTCCCGCGCCGACATCGACGAACTGATCCCCCAAAAGAAATCCCTGATGCCCGAAGGCCAGTTGAAAGACCTGACCGATGAACAGGTCCGCAACCTGTTCGCCTATCTTCGCAGCACGCAGCCGTTGAATGATTAGACGGTAGGGTGCGTGAAGTCTTCGGAACGCACCACGATCATTGCCAACAATCACATCCCGGTGCGTTCCGAAGACTTCACGCACCCTACGCAACTCGGGCGCGCGTCGCTCCCGGCAAGAACCTTTTGCGAAGGAGTTGGTGACACATGCACAAGTTCACAATGTCGTTGATCCTGTCGATGGTGCTGCTGGCGGGGCAGGCGGTTTTCGCGGATATCACACTGGTCATTCACAACGACACCGCCGAGCCGGAGGTGTGGCTGTACATGAACTGCGCTTCGAGCACCGGATTGACGAACATCGTCAATCAAAAATACGCGCAGCCCTGGAAGGCCATCAAACCTGCCGACATGAAGCCGCTCACGGTGACGTTCAAGAACATCGACTCGGGAAACTTGTCCTTCGGTTTGATGGGCCCCGGGTCGCAAGGCTACCTGGATTCCATGCAGCCGCTGTTCAACAAACCGATCAGTCCGAAGAGTGACGCCTTTTTCGGCTTCATCGAGTTCACGTATCTGAAGACCGACACGCAGGCCACCTGGGATCTGTCGAACGTCGATTCCGTGGGGATGCTGTGCGGCATGACGTGTCCCGAGTTTTCGGGGGGCAAGTGCTGCGGCTACAACACCACCAGCCAGACCGATTTTGTGACGAACATCTTGAAAGCCTCCAGCCTGGACGACAAAAGTTCCGCGTACATGAAGTGCGGTCCCAAACTCGCCTACGGCAAAGTCCTGAGCCCCACGCTCGCCCCGCAGGCCTATCACGGCGTGATGGCCAGGTATCTGGCGCAGTTGGAGGCCAAGGGGATCAACGTCGTGCTGTCGTCGGATCCTTTGCAGAATTATTCGACGTGCGGCCAGCAGATCGGTGGACCCGGAGCGGTCAAGTTCACGGGCAAGTTCCAACCGGCGGCCAAGGTGGATGACGTGGACAATGTCATCCTGAAACTGGCCGGTCAGGACGCCGACAAGACGACGATCTATCTCACCACCACCGCCCTGAACGGAACGTCGGCCTTCGCGGCGGACAGCGACGGGGGAGTGTACGTCTACCAGGGGAAGACTCTGGTGGGAAACAACGTCCATCTGAACTGGGGCACTCCGTGCTCTGACATCCCGGCACTTCCCAAACCGGTTCCGGCGGCCTTGAAGACGAAACTGGCTCTCCAGGCGCAGGTCAGCAGCATCATCCGCAACCTGATCACGGCGATGAACCTCGGCGAGATCCCCTATGCCAAGGAGGGCCAGACGTATGATCAAAACGATCCCAAGACCTGGGTTCCCGCCTACACGGGAGAGTATTCGAACCTTTACAACCAGTACGTCGTGACCCATTCGAACTCGTACGGGATGCCCTACTCAGACGCGGCTCACTCGAAGGTGCAGTACCACAGCGGCGGCAATTCCACGGTGCAACTGCATCTGCTCGGCGCAAAAGATCCGAAAACGGCCACGTACTTCAATACGAACAAATAGCCAACCTATGACCCGTGTTCTTTCGTTTCCTTCCATCCCCAGTTTGGTGCCACCCAGCCGTATTGAACGATGGCCGGGTCGTCCTCGGATTTCTCGTAGAACAGAACCCCCAGTCGGTCTCGCTGAGAAGCACCGACGGCCAAACGGTCGCCCTCTCCCGCGCCGACATCGAGAACTGATCCCCCAAAAGAAATCCCTGATGCCCGAAGGCCAGTTGAAAGACCTCACCGACGAACAAGTCCGCAATCTGTTTGCTTATCTCCTGAGCACGCAGCCGTTGAATGATTAGACGGTATGGTGCGTGGAGTCTTCAGGAACGCACCACGATCATTGCTGACACACATGTCCCGATACGTTCCGAAGACTTCACGAACCCTATGCAACTGCATCTGTATTCTCGCAATGCATACCGAAGGAAGCCAATGCAACTTGCTGCCCCTCTGCTGTTGTTTTCGATATTGGCGGGAGAACCCGACACCAAGACTTCTCCCGAACGGCACAACGCTCATTTCGAGCGAGAAGTCCAATTTGATGCCGTGTGGATGCACTACGAATCACTTCTTGGTTTTATTGATAAGGCGAGAGAGTTCGCGATACATGCCAACAAGGCTGAGAGTGGCGTCAACTCTGGCGACACCGATCGCCTTCGGCTCAGCGATGGAACTGAAGGCATAATCGTGGATTTTGCACCAGATTTCGGACCCGCCGTCCTCGACATCAAAAAAATGCCCCCGCACTCCACAAGCGTCCGATACGATTATTCGCGACCTAAGAATTTGCCAATATCTGATATCACCGTCGCCTTTAGCAGTTGGAGAAGCTCAATTACCGTTTCTGGATCGGATCAATCGCAAGTTCAGGCAGCTACTGCGATGCTTCAAGAATCGTTGAAACGGCACACTTCTGTATTCGGAAATTTCAGTTTCAAGTTCATAATTATGGCCGTGCTGCTGTTGTGCTGTATGATCAGTTTCATCGGGATTACCGCCCCAAAAGATTCGATAAGCGATCGATCCAGGGTGGTGCTGCTGATCGTCGGTCTCGCTTCTCTTGTTGCGGTATTCTCTGGGTCTATCGAAAAGATGCTGCCAAGTTGCAGTATTTACGCCGGTCACGGTTGGCTAAACGACTACAACGCGCTGTTCACATTCCTTGGCTTGCTGCTGGCTATTCTGAGTGTTCCTATATGGCGGCTTTTTCGCTTGCCGTCGGTCGCGACACCGTCGGCAAGTGCGTCTTCTGCGACTCTTCCCTCGCCCATTCAGCCACCTCTGACAGTTTCAAGCCAGAACTCAGCCGCGCCACCGCAAGTGGGGCCAGTGGCAAAGCGAACCCGGAAGAAATGACCAACTATTCCAGCGACGGAGTGGCCGGGTCAGAGCGAAACAATGGCCCGGAATCGCAGTGTTGTTGGGCTTCGGGTCGATCCAATTCATCTGCTCCAAGGCTCGGGGCCACCCCGAGGAATGCTTACCCCTGATCGGTAGACGTCATGTCATGCGGGGTGGCCTCGGTTGAAGCATCATTCCTGAGTGGCCTCTTGTGCCTTTGTCTCACAGGTAGCCGAAACGGCAACCTGTGCCACCCACCGGGCGCCGCTCCGAATTCTGGAGGATGTCGATGTTTGAAAGGCTCCGCATCTTCCTGGCGTGGCATGTTGTCCATTGTTTGGTGGGGATGACGTTTGGGGATTGGTGGCGGTTGTTGCGGAAACATCGCTTCGCCGTGAGTCCGCTGGCGTGGCATCGCATTGCGTTTCAGATGACGGTGAGTCTTGCCAACTCGATCAATCGGGTGTTGGAGCTGCGGGCGTATGGCTCCCGGCTGAAAGAGGTCGCGATTCCGCCGCCGTTGTTTGTGCTGGGACATTACCGCAGCGGGACGACTCATCTGCACTACCTGCTGACGCTCGATTCTCGGTTCGCGTTTCCCAACGTGTATCAGACATTCAATCCGCACACCTTTCTGCGAACGGAGTGGTGGATTGCTCCGGTGGCCCGATGGCTGATTCCTCGTTTTCGACCGCAGGACAACGTGGTCCTGTCGGCCGATGTTCCCAATGAGGACGAGATCGCACTGTGCGCGATGACGCAGCTTTCGCCCTATCTGGCGTGGGTTTTTCCTCACACAGGTCAGGACTATCACCGCTATCTGACGTTTGAAGATGTCTCGGCCGACGAGATCGCCACGTGGAAGGCCGCGATGACGCTGTTCTTCCAAAAGCTGACGTTCAAATACGGCCGGCCGCTGATCCTCAAATCGCCGCCCCACACGGCTCGCATTCGGCTGCTGTTGGAGATGTTCCCCGAAGCCCGCTTCGTCCACATCCATCGCGACCCGTATGCGGTCTTCCAGTCGACACGGCACCTGGCCGACCGCATTCGTCCCGTCCTCGGCCTCCAGTCGGGCCGGCAGACGGACGACAGTATCTTCGCGGTGTACCGGTCGATGTACTCGGCGTTCTTCGAGCAGAAGGGGCTGATCCCCGCCGGGCGGTTTTGCGAGGTGAGCTATGACGAACTGACGAAGAATCCGGTGGAAGTCGTGCGGTCGATCTATGAGTCGCTCGACCTGAAGGAGTTCGACGCCGTGCAGCCGAAGCTGGAGGCGTATCTGACCTCGATCTCCGGCTACCAGAAGAATCGACATCCCGAGTTGCCCGAGCCGCTCCGGCGTCGCATCGCCGAAGAGTGGAGCCGCGGCTTTGCGGAATGGGGCTATCCGCTGTAAATGTAGTGCTCCTCCGGTGGGTCTCTCGCCACACGGGCGTGTGGCAATGACAAGACGGATCCTCCAGCAGCGCGTACGAGCCGACCATGCCGAAAGTCTTCTTTACTCCGAACCTGCAACGCCACATGGATGCCCCGCGCGGTCAATATGCCGGGACGACGGTGAAGGAGGCGTTGGACGACGTCTTCAAGGTCCAAACAGCCTTGCGCGGGTACGTTGTCGATGAGCAGGGGCGGTTGCGGCAGCATGTGATCGTGTTCGTCGATGGAAAGCCGTTGCAGGATCGCGTCCGGTTGTCGGACTCCCTCGGTGATCACAGCGAAGTGTGGGTGATGCAGGCGTTGTCGGGTGGGTAGTGGATGGTGGGCAGTGGATAGTTGGTAGCGAGAACGGAGAACCTTTACTCTTCCTATCCACTGCCCACCATCCACGACCCACTCAACAACGGGAGTCAACAAGCATGCAGAGCAAACTGTGGGTGGCGACGCGGAAGGGATTGTTTGGGCTCGAACGGAGCGGCGGTTCGGCTGGCGGGTGGACGATCGCGAAGACGGCGTTTCTGGGCGACAACGTGTCGCTCGTGTTGCCCGATGTGCGAGACGGTTCTGTGTACGCCGCTCTCGGTCTGGGTCACTTCGGTGCGAAGCTGCGCCGGTCGGATGATGGCGGAGCGACATGGGTCGAATGCGCCGTGCCCGAGTATCCGAAGGGGGACGCCGAGACCGCGCCGGCGCTCAAACAATTCTGGTCGCTCGAAGCGGCCGGGCCGTGTGTCGAGGATGGCGTGTGGGCAGGGACGGCTCCGGGTGGGTTGTTCCTCTCGCGGGATCGCGGGGCCACGTGGGAACTCAACCGTCCGCTGTGGGATCGTCCCGAGCGAGCCAAGTGGTTTGGAGGGGGGACGGAACACCCGGCCATTCATTCCATCGGTGTCGATCCGCGCGATCCGCGCTGCGTGACGGTGGCCGTGTCGTGCGGAGGTGTCGCGCAAACGCGAGACGGTGGTGCGACGTGGGCGTCTCGTTCCGAAGGGATGTTCGCCGAGTTCATGCCGCCCGATCAGCAGCGCGATCCCGACATTCAAGACCCTCACGGCATGGTCCAGTGTGTTGCGGCTCCCGATTGTTTGTGGGTCCAGCATCACAACGGCATCTTTCGCTCGACCGATCATGCCGCCAGTTGGCAGCACATCACGGGCATCAAGCCCTCGTGTTTCGGATTCGCCGTCGCCGTTCACCCCCACGATCCGCAAACGGCCTGGTTCGTCCCGGCCGTGAAGGACGAGAGCCGCTTCCCCGTCGATGGCCGCTTTGTCGTGGCGAGGACTCGCGACGGCGGCCTGACCAGCGAAGTCCTCACGCGCGGTCTGCCGACGGAGACGAGCTACGACATCGTCTACCGCCACGGACTCGCCATTGACGCAACCGGTAACTCTCTGGCAACCGGTTCCACGACCGGCCATCTCTGGACCACCGACAACGGTGGCGATGACTGGCAGCAGTTGACCGCGTTCCTCCCGCCGATCTACTGCGTGCGCTTTGGGTGATCATTGCGGAGGCCGGACGACAGGTGACTCCGCACGCCTTGACCAGCCGCGTCTGACTTTCGATTCCCGACAACTTCGCAGCGGGGGAGGTTGTGATTTTTCCGTGGGATAGGCTTCCAGCCTGTCATGCTCTTGGGGCGAGTTGACAAGCTGGAAGCTTATCCCGCGCGGACGAATCAAACCCTCGGAGTGTTCATCCCGCGAGGGCCGATCTATTAGAATCCGAACGCCCCCAAACGTTGGAGGCCTGTTCTTCCGTTCGCCCTGGGAAGCTCGATCATGCTCACCATCCGTGCCCGCAGTTATGAGAACGGGGAGCCGCTGCAGATCACGTTGCGGGGAGACCGCATTCGGTCTGTCGAGCCCGCCTGGCCGAAGGGGGCGGTGGACGACTGGCCCTTCGTCGCGCCCGGCCTGTTCGACTTGCAGATCAATGGGCACAGCGGCGTCTGGTTCAGCGATGAGGCTCTGACGGCGGATGACGTGCTCAGGGCGCTCGCACCGTATTCGCGGTTTGGCGTGACGCGGCTCTGCCCGACACTCATCACGAATTCGTTCGAGGGTCTGGCGGCGGGGTTCGCCGCGATCCGGGCGGCCTGCGAACGCGAGCCGTGGGCCGACCGGATGGTCTGCGGCTGTCATCTCGAAGGACCGTACATCTCGGCCGAGGACGGGCCGCGCGGCGCCCATCCCCGACAACACGTGCGGCCGGCCGATTGGATCGAGTTCCAGCGGTTGCAGGTGATCTCGGGCGAACGGATCAAACTGGTGACGATCGCTCCGGAAGCGGAAGGGGCGATCGAATTCATTCGTCAGGCGACGGCCCACCGGGTCGTGATCTCGATCGGACACACGGCCGCCACACCCGAACAGGTGCGCGCGGCGGTCGATGCCGGCGCGAGGCTGAGCACGCATCTCGGCAACGGGGCTCACGCGATGATTCACCGCCACCGCAACTATATTTTCGAGCAGTTGTCCGATCCCCGCCTGACCGCCAGCCTGATTGTCGACGGCCATCACCTGCCACCGTCGCTGGTCCGCACTTTCATCAAGGTGAAGTCGCCCAAGCAGACGATCCTGACGTGCGACGCGGCCGGCTGGGCCGGTTGTCCGCCCGGCATTTACGAAAGCAAACTCGGCCGCAGTGAGATTCTGGAGAACGGCAAACTGGTCGTCGCCGGCCAGCGCGAACTGCTCGCGGGATCGGCCCAGGAAACGGACGTCTGCGTGGCAAACGTCATCGAGTTCGCGGGCATCTCGCTAAAGGACGCGATCGACATGACCAGCAAGAACCCCGCGAAGCTGCTCGGTTACGAAGTCGCCCGCCTGCGCCGAGGCTCCCTCGCCGACCTCGTCGTCTTCCGCATCGCTTCCAACAAACAACGACTCGACGTGGAAGCAACCATCGCCTCGGGAGAACTCATGTACGGCGAGATCGCCGCGAGATAAGGCGACCGGCGTCTTTGGGCGCGTTCTCCCTGATCTGCCCGAATTACCGTTTCCCGAATGGCCGTTTAAGGGGTGCGATTCCCGTACTTGAGACGGACTGCGGTCGCTGTATTGGGACCATGCACCGTGACGACGAACAGGTCGTCGTGGCCAGTGGCAGTGATCGGCGGCCCGGGAAACGTTGCGCCGAGGGCGGTGATGGTGGCGGGCACGGTGTTGCTGTGTCCCACCACCAAGACGACGTTGCCCGCACCGTTGGAAAGCACCTCCGACACGAGCTGAGCAGGCGCGGGAACCCGGAGTGTGAGCCCCAGTGTGGTCAGGATCGGAGCCGCCGTCTTCTGGGTGCGAGCCGCCGAGGACGCGAACACCGCCGTGATCCCCGCGCTGCCGACCACATGGACGAGTGTCTTCGCACGCGCCTTGCCGGCTGCATTGAGGGGCCAATTGTCCGGCGCAGAGCCGGGTGGCGGGTCAATGTCGGCATGGCGAAGGAGTATTACTGTCTTCTTCATGGGCTTTACCTCGTTCGAGATCTTTGAGTTCGGGGTCGTGAGTTCGTAGTCTTGATCAGTAAAGGCTTCTCCCAAGGATTCCACGGATGTCCGGATCGGGAAATATACTATCTAGATCGCCGCGCGATAGTAACGCCAAGAATGACCGAAACTCTCATTCGCGTTGAGACTTCATTTGCACCACTGAAAAACGGCTAACGGCGTAAAGTGGCACCCGGCGCTCAATCGTTGGAGCCTGCTCTGGACTGCAGAAGATCGGCGATCACTCGGAAATTGATTGTCGTGTTTTCGAGATGCTGGTTAATCCGGTGTCGAGCGGGTTAACGCGGCGAATTCTTCCGTCGAGGCGAACTGACTCTT
Organism: Planctomycetota bacterium; assembly: GCA_038040225.1. Taxonomy (GTDB): domain Bacteria; phylum Planctomycetota; class Planctomycetia; order Planctomycetales; family Planctomycetaceae; genus Schlesneria. The sequence continues at coordinate 339 of JBBPIS010000071.1, read as the reverse complement.
TGCGTTTTGCCGGGTGGCTGGGTAGTGTCTCCCTGGTCTCAATTCTGTTCACATCTATCTCCCCACAGCAAGGAACTGCCATGTCAGAGGCAACCACAACCACGGCGAATCCCGCAGGGACGGACGAACACACGGACTTTATTCAGCAATTTGACCAGCCGGTTCAGATCACTCAGACCACAGTGTCGGCGAGCCCAACGATATCACCAGCCGTTGAGACTCCGGCAGACAAGGAGACTTCGACAGACAAGTTTCTCCACCCGTTGCGGGCTTCGGAGGTCGTGATTGGTGTCTCCACGATCTTCCTGTGGATCTGCTTCTTTCTGGCGGGGATCGTCG
>JBBPIS010000070.1:0-36844 GCA_038040225.1 Planctomycetota bacterium | reverse complement strand
GTCTTCGGGGGAGAGGGTTAGGGTGAGGGGGCTTTCTGCAATCTTGGTTGACGATGGCGGCGTTCTCGATGACTCGCCCCTCACCCCCGGCCCCTCTCCCCGCCGCGGGGCGAGGGGAGTTTCAACCGGTGGCACGTAGACGGCATCGCGGACGACGGGCGGGCGGCCATCGTGGAGGAAGCTCATCGCCACGTCGCCGACGGTTTGGCCGTGGTAGGTTAGCTTCAAGCGGCCTTCGTTTCCGAATTGGCCGATGGCTGAGGCTTCAACTCCTTCCGCCGCGCACAAAGCAAAAAACTCGTCCCACTTGTCGGGCGGCACGGCGAGAACCATTCGTTCCTGAGCCTCGCTGATCCAGATCTCGGTGTACGACAGGCCGGCATATTTGAGCGGGCACTTCTCCAGCCAGACGACTGCGCCGGAGTGTTCGCCCATTTCGCCAACGGCCGAACTAAAGCCGCCCGCTCCGCAATCGGTGATCGCGTGGTAGAGGCCGAGATCGCGGGCTTGCAGGACCACGTCGGCCACCATCTTTTCGGTGACGGCGTTGCCGATCTGGACGGCTCCGCCCGAGATCGTTTCGCTCTCGTGTGTCAGTTCGGCGGACGAGAACGTCGCGCCGTGGATGCCGTCACGGCCCGTGCGGCCTCCGACTGCGACGATGAAGTCGCCGGGATGGACTTGCTTTTCGACCTTGTCGACCGGGATCATCGCGGCCGTCCCGCAATAGACCAGCGGGTTGCCGAGGTATCGCTCGTCGAAGAAGACCGCTCCGTTGACCGTGGGGATGCCCATGCGGTTGCCGTAGTCGCGCACGCCGGAGACGACTCCCTTCATCACGGCCTTCGGGTGCAGTGTCCCCGGAGGCAGCGAATCGACCGGCGTATCGGGCGGAGCGAAACAGAAGACGTCCGTGTTGAGGATCGGCTTCGCCCCGAGCCCCGTGCCGAGCGGATCGCGGATCACGCCGCCGATCCCGGTGTTGGCACCGCCGTACGGTTCGATGGCCGACGGATGGTTGTGCGTCTCGACCTTGAAGCAGACGTGCTGCTTGTCGTCGAACTTCACAACGCCCGCGTTGTCTTGGAAGACGCTGACGCACCAGTCGTCCTTGCCGAGTCGCCTGCGAATCTCGACCGTCGCCCCGAAAACGGTTTCTTTGAGCATGTTCTCGAAGACCCGCTCACCGTGTTCGTCGCGGTAGCGGATGCGGCCTTTGAGTGTCTTGTGCGAGCAGTGCTCGCTCCACGTTTGAGCCACCGTTTCGAGTTCGATGTCGGTCGGATCGCGCTGCTGCTCGACCCAGTGCCGCTGGATCGTCTGCATCTCGGCGAGACTCAGATAAAGCTGCCCATGCTTGCTGAGGTGCATCAGGGCATCATCGTTCATCGCCCGGATGTCGACGGTGCGCAGTTGGAACTTGTACTCGCTCCCCGCTCCGATCGTGTCCATGTGGAGCGGCCCGACGATGACCCGCTCGATGGCGTCGTTGGCGAGGATACGCTTCGCGACGCGATCGAGATCGGCGGACGAAGCCGCGGCGTCGAACCAGTACTTCCGCCCGGTCGCGACCGCCTCCACGTCGAAGCCGAGATCGACGAGCGCCTTCTGGGTGCTCATCCCCACGTTGTCGGTGACGCCCGGTTTGAAGAGGACGTTGAGAAGTTGAGGGTTGAGGGTTGAGGGTTGAGGGTCAGAGGAAGAGCTGTTCGCCGGTGCTGGCCCTTGTCTTTCGACTTTCGTCACTCGACCGACTTCCGCCACCGGATCAACCAGCAGCGTGCGGGCGGCCCGAAGAACATCAGCCTCACTGAGCGACGCGGCTTGCAGCAGGAACGATCTCGCGCTGCGAGCCTGCTTCACGGTCGAGGCTCCGAGTGCCTGTGCCTCAGTCACGACGCGCGCCGCATCGCGGTCGATTTCATTCGCCGCCGGTCGGATTTCCACTTCCCAGAGCATTCGGTGTCTCGTCGCTATCCAAAGTAGGGTGGGTCGAGTCTTCGAGACCCACCGGATTGTTCGTTGTCAGTGGCGGTGGGCCTCGAAGACTCGACCCACCCTACAAACAAAGCACCTCAAATCAGTGTATCGCGGCTGGTTCGGCCTTCTTCCAGCAGTTGCTTCAACACATCGGCGTTGCCCAGCTTGAGGGCCGTGCGGAACGATTCCAGTCGATGTTGCACATCTTCGATTCCAGCGACGACGTGCGAGACGTTGTTCAGCAGGATGCCACTCCACAAGTCGGGGTCTCCGGCGGCGACCCGCGTTGTGTCGCGAAAGCCGGTGCCGGTGAGTGAGCGGTTCTCGGGTGAGAGCGTTGCTGCCAGTGATGATGCGACGACGTGAGGCAGGTGACTCGTCATGGCCAGCGCGCGGTCGTGGTCGTCTGACGTCATCGTGACCGTTCTCATGCCGACCGACTGCCAGAACCGTTCGAGCCGTTGAACTCGATCTGCCTCCGCGGAGGGGCGCGGAGTGAGCACGCAGACTTTGCCCTCGAACAGATTCGCCTCGGCCGCTTCAAACCCCTGACGATGCGATCCGGCAATCGGATGAGCGCCGATGAAGTTCGGGACATCGGCGAGCGCCTCGCAGATCGGACCTTTGACACTGCCGGCATCGGTGAGGAGGAGTGGCAAGTGACGAGCGACGAGTGACGAGTCAGAAGCAAGACCGGCGAGTGCGGTGCGGACGCCTTCGGCCACTCGTTCGACGGGGGTGCAGAAGACGATCAGGTTCGCGCGACGAGCCACTTCGGCGAGATCGGTCGATCCTTCGTCAATGAGTCCCGCTTGGCGAGCGGCCTCCAATCGCGAGGCGTCTCGACCGACACCAATCACGCGCCGCGCGACCTTTCGCTGACGCAGGGCCGCCGCAAGCGAACCACCAATCAGACCGATGCCGACGATGGCGACGATCTCTTCCAACGGCGGTGAAAGTGGAGGCTGGGGCATGGGAGCCGGATTGTAGTCGGCCCCGTAGACGAACTGAATCGAACGACGATCACATCAGTCGTTCGATGGGGGTTCCCGAACTGTACTTCATCGGGCGGCCGATTGGAGTGATGACTTCCTTCTCGTAGTCGATGCCGAGTGTCTTCAAGACCGTGGCGTAGAGGTCCGCGACTTCGATCGGATCGGTCGGCATCTTCTTCTCGCCGGTCGGGTCGGTTTCGCCGAGCAGCAGCCCGCTTTTCAGGCCACCGCCGCCGATCAGGCACGAGAAGCCGTTCGGCCAGTGATCGCGGCCTCCCGCCGGGTTAATGTTGGGAGTCCGTCCGAACTCACCGATCACGAGCACGACCGTCGATTGCAGGAGGTCTCGTTCGGCGAGGTCTTTCAGGAGCGCGGCCAGTCCAGGATCGAGATCCTTCGCACGATTGGTGTGCGCTTCGAGATTGCGGGCGTGCGAATCGAAGCCGTTCAACGCGACCTCAATCGAGCGAACGCCCTCTTCCAGCAGTCGTCTCGCGACGAGACAACCCTTGCCGAACTGGCTGTCTCCATAGGCCGCCTTGATGGCGGCGGGTTCGTCCTTGAAGTCGAAGGCCCGGAGTTGTTTGGAACTCATCATGCGCAGGGCCGCGTCGATCGTGTGTTGGTGCAGCGTCTGATCGACCTTCGTGCTGCGGTTCACGCGGAATGACTTCGAGACGACTTCGAGGTTTTTCAAGCGGCGATCCTGCCGGTCACTTTCGACATTCGACCGCAGGTTCTGTCCGTTCTCACCGGGGTTGTAGATGCGGTAGGCGTCGTAGCGGTCTCCCAGGAATCCGCCGCGCGGCGGGAAGTTGCTGTCTCCCAGCGAAACGAACTGCGGAATCTCAACGCGGTCATCGGGCAATTCGTGAGTCGCAATCGCCCCGATGCTCGGATGAACGAGCGTCGGTTCGGGTCGGTATCCCGTCTTAAGCATGTACGCCCCCCGCTCGTGGTCCCCCTCCTTTGACACCATTGACCGGATGACCGACAGGTGGTGAAGCTGCTCGGCCATCTGCGGATAGAGGTCGGCAATCTGGATCTCGGGGATCGAAGTCTTGATCGCGCCGACGCCGTCGCTGCCACCGCCGATCTTCGTGCCGGGATGTGGATCCCACGTTTCGAGTTGGCTCGCGCCGCCAGCGAGCCAGATGGTGAGGAACGACTTTGGTCGGTCGGAACCACGTCGTTCGGCAGCTTTCAGTTCGAGACCGGGCACAGTGAATGAAAGGCCGAGCGTTGCGGCGGCGAAGCGGAGGAAGTCGCGTCGAGTGGAGTGGAAGGTTGAGGGTTGAGGGTTGAGGGTCAGAGAAGACCGATCGTTCCCGCTGACGTATCCGTTTGTGTATCGCATCGCCGTTTCTCCGATGAAGCCGTGACTCCGACCATCAACCATCCACCCTCGACCCTGTTCAATGCTCCCAACAAAACTCGGGAGAGTTGTAGAGCGTCCAGAAAATGTCCTCGACCGCGTTGGTGCGACCGTCGCGGCGTGACTTTTCGAGTTGTGGCAGGATTGCGGCTCGCTCCTCAATCGTTGGTCGACGTGTCAGGCAGACGAGGAAGCAGAGATCGAGACAGGTGTCGTCGTCGGGGGCCATGTCGGCGATACGACCTGCTGCCGAGAAGGGTGTTCCCTGGGAGCGGTCTCGCGCGAACTCGCCGTTCATGCGAAGCAGGGCCTGCGGAATCGTGCCCGAGTGTTCGCCCAACTCATCGTCGCCGAGATCGCCGTACTCCTTTACGAAGTTCAACTCGCTGAAGAACCGCAATGCGCGTTGAACCCAGTGCGAGTTCTGATCGATGGTTTTGATCGTCGAGGCTTGCAGCATCGCGCCGATGACTTGTTCGGGTCGGAGGCGGGTCAACGGGAACGCGGCCCAGGTTTGTTCGATGGCTTCGACGTTGTCGCCCGTTTCAAACGCGGGGTGCTCGGAGGAGAGACGGAACGCGCGCGTTGCGGCGATGGTTGCAATGAGTCGTTTCATGTCGCAGCCATGCTCGCGGAAGTCAGCTCCCAACACGTCGAGCAGGTCCGTCGGATCGCGTCCCGGTTCCCTGGGGTTCGGCAGGTCATCGACCGGCGCGATCCACGGCTTGCCGAACATCAGACCCCAGACTCGATTGACGATGGCTCGATCGAAGCGCCGGTTGTCGGGATGAGTTACCCACGTGGCGAGCCGCTCACGCTGTGTTCCTTCGCTCGGCAACCATTCGGGATGAAACGGTACGCCAGCGGAGACGTCTCGTTGCTTGAGCGTCATCGTGTCTTCGACCGAGTATTTTCGCTGGGCGTCGTCCTCGACACCGACCGCCGAGATCCGGGTCTGACCGTAACAGGCGGCGAGTCCCTCGAACTGACCCTGCTTCCAATCGGCGAAGGGATGGTTGTGGCATTGGGCGCAGTCGATTCGCTGACCGAGGAACGCGCGCACCGTGCGACCCGCCAGTTTGTTCACATCGATCACGCCGTCATCGACGGTGGCGGTGACAAAGTTGGTTTCGGGTTCGCCGGTCCAGAGGCCCCGCTCGGCAATCATCGAGCGGACGACGGCGTCGTACGGCCGGTTGTCGTGAAACTGCTGACCGAGCCACGCCCAGAAGCGGTCTCGCCGAAAGACGACGAATTGTCCTTCATCGGCTCCGACGAAGACGCGGGCCAGGCGGCGGGCGAAGTAATCGGCGAAGCGGCGATCGGCGAGGAGCCGTTCCGTCCAGCGATCGATCCGCTGCGGCCGAGTGTCGGCCTCGAACAGGCGGATCTCTTCGAGCGACGGAATCGTGCCGTGCAACACCAGCGACAGCCGCCTCAGGATGGAGAATTCATCCGCCGCGCGAGCCGGTTGCAGTTCGGCGTCTCTCCATTTGTCCGCCAGCAGCCGGTCGATCTTCGAGACGGCGGCATCGGGTTCGGTGGAGACTCGGCTCGGGAGTTCCGGAGCCTGCTTCGCGACGTGGCTTCGCGCCGCAGTGGCGACCAGCGCAAAAACGCCGGCAATCACGAGCAGCGGGAACACGGTCTTGGTCATTGAACGGGGAAGCATGTCGTCCCATCCTGTCTTCTGAACTGGCTGTCTTCGCCCCGGTCGGAGGCAAGTTGGCGGAGAGTTTGAGCCAAGTCTACAACATCTACTCGGTCCGGGGGCGGGAAGTTTCAGGGGGCCTCTGCAACCTTGGGCGACGGGGCGAGGTAGACTCTCGCATGGACAGGACTTTCCCACCGGAGACAGGCGCGTGAGCGGACGCTCGACGTTGACGAATCGCATCACTCCGCGAGAGCCGTCGGATGACGATGCTCAACCGATTGAGTCGCTGCTTGCGCCGGAATCGCCCCCGGTTCCGGAGGACACCGAAGCGGACTTGGTTCCCATTGAGGATCTGCTCGCCGAACAAAAGTACTTCTCGTTCGAGTCGCTGCCTCCATTTCCTCATCCGCTGCGCAAGCCGTTTCACGCGGCGTACTGGCTGTTTGAGTTGGCGTTTGGCGTCGTCAGCTTGTTCGCCCTGCTCGCGTTTCTCGCCGCGATCCCGATTGCGAATTTTCTGGCGCTCGGCTATCTGCTGGATGCCGAGGGCCGGGTCGCTCGCACGGGGAAGCTGCGGTACGCGATGCCTCTCCTGCCGCTCGCTCCGAAGTTGGGGGGCATCGCGCTGGGAACGTGGTGTTGGTGGTGGGTTGTCCGGCTGGTCTCCGACGCGGCCAGCGACGCGGCGTTGATCGCGCCCGGTTCCGGAATCGCCATCGCGTGGCGAATCTTTCTGACAGTGCTGACCGTGGGTGTGTCGATCCATCTGGTGCTGGCGATCGCGCGCGGCGGGAGGCTGGGCCTGTTCTTCTGGCCCACTCCGCTCAATGGCGTCTGGCTGTGGAAGCAGCTTCGTCGTGGAGACTATGCCGACAGGGCGGGGAACGCCGTGCGAGATTTCATTGCCGCGCTGCGGTTGCGTCACCACTTCTGGCTCGGCCTGCGCGGGTTTGCGGGGGCATTCGCCTGGTTGTTCATTCCGACCGCATTGTTTGCGGCACTCAACGACACGTCGAAACCGGGGCAGGTGATTCTCACGCTGCTCGGCGGCTTTCTACTCGTGCTGACGCTGAGCTGGGTGCCGTTCCTGCAAGCGCGCTTCGCGGCCGAGAACCGCCTCTCCGCCATGCTGGAACTGGGCACGATCCGTGAGCTGTTCCGGCGGGCTCCGATCGTGTGGTTCCTCGCGGTCGTCGTGCTCTACGCGCTGGCGTTGCCGCTGTACCTGTTCAAGTTGTTCGAAGTACCTCAAGACATGGGCTGGATGCTGACGCCGATCTTCATCGTGTCGATCTATCCCGCGAAAATCCTGATCGGCTGGGCTTACTCTCGCGCCGCAAATAAGACGCGGCGAGGCTGGCTGATCGTCCGCTGGGTCTGCCGATTGGCGCTGTTGCCGCTGCTCGGCTCCTACGTCTTCCTGCTCTTCTTCACTCCGGCGGTGGGAGCGGCGGGACGAGCCATTCTGTTCCAGCACCACGCGGTGCTGCTGCCCTGGCCGTTCTGAGGCAGGAAACAGGAATCAGGGATCAGAAAACAGGAGGTGGCGACGGGCTGTGGTTGTCTTGAGCCTCCTGAATCCTGATTCCCGACCCCTGACTCCTGCTTTCTCCCGCTGGCATTTCCCCGCTGGCCGGTCGTACAATCCGGGCCACGTCATGTCCTTGTCCATGCTCGAAAAACTCGCATTGTCACTCGACGAAAGGGGAGCCGGTATGTCCAAGTACGCCATGGAGAACATTCGCAACATTGTGCTCGTGGGCCACGGGGCCGTTGGGAAGACGACGCTGGCGGATCAGATGCTGTTCAAGGCGGGAGTCGGGTCTCGTCCCGGTTCCGTCGACGACGGCACCAGCCAGCTCGACACCGACGATGAGGCGCGGCAGCATCACTTCTCGATCTCGGCCGCGATGGTTCATTTCGAGCATCACGGCGTGCGGGTCAACGTGATCGACACGCCGGGCTATCCCGACTTCGTGGGCCAGGTCATCAGCGCCGTTTGTGCCGCGGAGACGGCTGTCGTCACCATCAACGCGACCGCCGGCATCGAAGCCAACACGCGCCGCACGTTTGAGTTGGCGGGCAAGGCTCATCTCGCACGAGTGATCGTGCTCAACAAACTCGATGGCGAGAACATCAACTTCGTCAGCCTCGTCGATCGCATCCAGGAGACGTTTGGCAAGAACTGCGTTCCGATGAACGTGCCCTGCGGCGCGGGGGCGAACTTCAAGGCCGTCAAGAGCACGCTGAATCTGACTCATGCGGGACAGAACGGCGCGGTCGTCGATCCGGCGGGGTATGGCGCGGCCGTCATGGACGCGATCGTCGAGGCGGACGAAGAACTGATGGAACGCTATCTCGAAGGGGAGGAACTCTCGGCCGATGAGGTTCTGGGGGGAGTCAACAAGGCGATCGCCACCGGGTCGCTGATCCCGATCTTCTGCGTCAGTGCGAAGTCCGGCGTCGGCATTCCCGAATTGATGGACGCCGTGGCCGACTTTGCCCTCACGCCCGGCGAACTCGTCCGTCACGGCACGTCGAATGGCGGAGGCGATGTCGAAGTCACCTCGACCGAAGACGCGCCGTTCGTCGCGCAGGTCTTCAAGACGCGCATCGATCCGTTCGTCTCGAAGATGAGCTTCATTCGCGTCCTGTCGGGGAAGCTGACGAAGGATTCGATGGTCAAGGACATGCGCACCGGCAAACCGGTCAAGGTCCATCAACTGCTCGACGTGCAGGGCGGTCAGGTGGAGCCGATTGACGAGGCTCACGCGGGTGATGTGTTGGTCGTGGCCAAGGTGGACGACTTCCAGGTGGGCGACACGCTGGTGTCGGGCGACAGGGACGTGATCCTGCCGACGATCCGCTTCCCGAACCCGATGATCGGCCTCGCTGTGGAACCGAAGAGCCGCGCCGACCAGCAGAAAATTTCCGGAGCACTCCACAAGATCGAGGAGGAAGACCCGACGTTCCGCATCACCCGCGACCCGCAGACGCACGAGATGGTCATGCGCGGGATGAGCGACCTGCACCTGCAGATCGTGCAGGAGCGGCTGCACAAACGGGACAAGGTCGACATCGTCACTCACGCGCCGAAGGTGGCGTATCGCGAGGCATGCTCCGGTCGCGCGGAAGGATCGTATCGTCACAAGAAGCAGTCGGGCGGATCGGGCCAGTTCGCCGAAGTCCATCTGCGCGTCTACGCCCTGCCGCACGACATCGACCCAGAAACGCACTTCACCCGTGCCAACTACGAGGGCCTGCGCGAACACCATTACAACAAGGAATTGAACTTCGCGTTCCTCGACTGTGTGTCGGGCGGCACGGTCCCCAACCAGTTCATCCCGGCCATCGAAAAGGGAGTGATCGAACGGATGGAGAAGGGAGTCCTCGCCGGCTACCAGATTCAGGACATCGCCGTCGCTGTCTTCTTCGGCAAGGACCATCCGGTCGATAGCAATGAAGCCGCGTTCCGCACGGCGGGGAGTTGCTGCTTCCGCGACGTGTTTCTCCAGGCCAAGCCGTGCCTGTTGGAGCCGGTGATGCATCTGGAGGTGACCGTCCCCGCCGATTACGTCGGGGCCGTGACGAGCGATCTCAACCCCCGGCGAGGTCGCATGGAGGGAATGGACACTCAACCCGGCGGCATCACCGTCGTGCAGGCTCGCGCCCCGCTGGCCGAACTGATGACCTATGCCCGCACGCTGTCGAGCATGACCGGTGGCCAGGGTTCGTTCACGCTCGACTTCAGTCATTACGAACAAGTCCCTGCGCACGAGCAGCAAAAAATCGTCGCCGCCGCCCAGATGAAGCACGACGAGGAGTGATCGGGCAATCAAACACGCCGTCCCCTAAAAAACAGCCCGGCCTCTCTGACGAGACCGGGCTGTTCATTTCCGTGGGAGGAATTGTTCCACGAAGTCTCATTCGTTGACCACTCCGAGGCCGGGCAAAAAGTGGATCGGCTGGCGTGAGAGTTGCCATCTCTGTGGGAAATCGCCTGGGCCTAGGATGTCCCTGCATGATTAACAAACCTCCCTACCTCATTCGCGCTGCGGTGCAGCAGTGTCTCAATTCTTGTTGGCAAGACGAGATGCCGCTGTGTGCCCTGGCCAAATACCTCGAAAAGTTGCGTCTCCGGGGCTGGCAGTACGAGGATATCCATGCGGTGGAACACACCGTCGTGAGGGTGCTCGCCAAGCTGAGGCAGGACAGGCCCGAGGGCAATAGTTCGTGCGACTTCAGCCAACCGGCTGATGCCCGAACGACCAGCGAGGGCGATTGCGCACCAACTTGGGCTCGATCTGAACACCCAGGCCCCTGAATTCAGGCACCAGCGCAACAACGACTTGTCGTGCGACCGGTGTAACCGGCTGGTGCTTCAGTTTTCAATGCCCCTCTCAAATCACCGGCGACTTGGTGGCAGCCAGTACAAGCCGGTTCCACCCCTCGTGACCACTGCCGGGCTTTTTTGCCTGCGGGTGGCTCTGTCCGAGGCGAGACTGTCTATTACACTGCCCCGCTCGGAAATGCCTCATGGTTGGCCGCGTGGAGTCGATCAGCGGTTTGCGGTCCCCGTCTTCTCATCAAACTGTTTTGCTGTTTTGCGCGAGTACTCCCCCATGAAGATCACAGAAGTCATTTGTCAGATCATTCGGATCAAGTCGATCACGGCGAAGACCGCCAGCAGTCAGGATTCGGTCATCGTGCGGATTCGGACCGACACCGGACTCGAAGGAGTTGGTGAGGCCGACTCCTCCCCCGAAGTGGTGAAGGCGATCGTCGATGCACCGTTCAGCCACAACATCGCGTGCGGACTGCGGCTGTTGCTGATCGGTGAGAACCCTTTGGAAACCGAGCGGCTGTGGCAGAAGATGCTGCGCCGCACGATGTACTTCGGACGCAAGGGGGTCGGCATCACGGCGATGGCCGCCGTCGACATGGCTCTCTGGGATCTGAAAGGCAAACACTTTCAGCAGCCGATCCATTGCCTGTTGGGAGGCAAGCAGCACTCCACGATTCAAGCCTATGCCTCGATCCTCTTCGGCCGCGACGGGCAGGAGACCAAGGAGATCGGTCAGCGGTGGACGGCCGCCGGATATCAGGCAGTCAAGTTTGGCTGGGAGCCGATGGGTCCGAGCGAAGCGGTCGATATCGACCTGGTGCGCGGAGCGCGAGCGGGACTCGGCGACGGCACCTTGTTGATCGATGCAGGTTGCGTCTGGGATGCCCGCACGGCGTTGCAACGCGCCGAGAAGTTTCAGGAGTTCCGCCTCGGCTGGCTGGAAGAGCCGCTGCGCGAGGACGACGTCGAGGGCTACGTCTGGCTGCGCAACCGGTCTCCCATCCCGATCGCCTCGGGCGAGGGCGAATGCGGACGCGAGTCGTTCCGTCCCTTCATCGACCGGCAGGCTCTGGACGTCTATCAGGTCGATCTGTCACGCAACGGCTTCACCGAGGCGGCCTACATCAAGGGCCGCGTCGAAGAGATCGGCGCCCGGCTCTGCAACCACTGTTACACCAGCCCGCTCACCGCCGCCGCCAGCCTGCACTGGCTGAGCACCTGCCGCGACGCCTTCCTGTTCGAGGACTGTGTGGAGGACTCGCCCCTGCGCCACGAACTGACTCACGAAAAGGTGCAGGCGGTCAACGGCCGAATCACTGTCCCCGACGGCCCCGGCCTCGGCGTGACCATCAACGAAGACTTCGTCAAAGACCACCTGATTTCCGAGTCCAGATAGTGCCGGGTTGAGCCGGGCTGCCTGTCAGCCGTGCTTCTCGCGCAGGCGGTGGGCGGCGGCGACTTCGTTTTGGAGTTTGATGTAGACCTCGTCAATGCTCACGTCGGCGGCGGATCCCGGAGCGAAGCCGCAGTCGGGGTTGAGCGTGATCCGCTCGGGAGACAGGTATCGCAGCGCCATTTCGACTCGCTCGACAATCGTGTCGGCGGAGTCGATCTGGCCGGGCTGACAACTCACGCAGCCCAGGCCGATCTCGATGTGTTCGGGCAGGCGTTGAAAAACCGACATATCCCCGGCCCCGGGTGACGTGAACTCCATCGTGATGTGGCCCACCTTCAGACGACCGAGTTGTTTCAGGATCGGATCGTACCCACCGCGGTGCTCGGCCTCGCCACGCGCCCGCGCGCCGGCCCGGCGGCAGAGATGCACGGCCAGCTTGAGTCCCTCGATGCCGTCGATCACTTGATTGTCCATGTCGACGGCGAAGTCGGCCGCGCGGTCGGGATCGTCGTACTGATTGCGGACGCTGTCATCGACGAACAAGCACAGATGCGGATCGTCGATTTGCAGAATCGACACCCCCTCATCACGCAACAATTCCGCTTCGCGCCGCAGGATGGGAACGCAATCGCGCACGAAGGCATCCCGTGTCGGATACGCCTTCGACGACTTGACCGGATCCCACATGCGCTCGCCCAGCAGGGCGGGAGCGGGCAGCGTCGCCTTGATCCGTTTGTTGGTCAGTTGCTTCAGAAATCGGATCTCCTGCGCAATGAACCCCGGTTGTTTCGGTGCGAGTTTGTCGACAACCACGGTCCACGGCCGGCCATCGGCGGGATTGAGACTGAGTTCAAAACCGTGCGCTAGTTCAGCAATCACACCGATGTACGACTTGCGCCACCACTCGCCGTCGCTGACGACGTCCAAGCCGGCCGCTTCCTGCATGGCGACCGCCGTGCGGATGGCCGCACCCATCAGGCGGCGGTATTCGTCTCCGACAATCGGGCAGTCGTCGGCGATCAGGTCTTTGACGAATCGCGGGCGAGGCAATGAGCCGATCACCGACGTGGGGAACAGGATGTCGCTGCTCATGATCATCTCCCAAGATGTTTCGTGGTCCAGTTCCGCCGCGCGTACTCGAAGTCTTGCTGAGTATCGACCTCGATGTACCCGCCCGGCGTGTCAACATGCGTGAAGCGTTCGCCCGCTTCGATCATTTCTTGAAACAACAGAATCTTGTACGCCTTCTCGAAGAGAGCGGCCTCACGCCACGGCTGGCCGGCGAATTGTTCCCGGCAGCGATGGAAGTGCTGACGCAGTCGCGCGGCTCCGGAGGCGGAAAACTTCGCCACGCCGATGTACTCGCCGTAGGCTTCGGCCGGCAGAATCTGACGATGGACCCGCGTGACGCCGCCGTTCGCGACGGTCACCTTCTCGGCGTCGTCGGGCGGATGCTCGGTGCGGTGTTCGTACCGCGTCAGCCATTCGGTATCGACTCCCAACACCATGTCGCCGGGCGAGGCCACCAGCCGCGCGATGATGTCGGCGTTGAACAGCACGTCGCTGTAACAGCAGAGAAACGGCTCGTCCATCAGATCTTCGGCGTGAAACAGCGACGCCAGAATGTTGTTGTGCTCCCAGTCGGCGTTGTGGCGAAAGGTGAAGTGTGGATAGTCCGCGCGGACCTTGTCGATCTGGTAGCCGCCAATGAAGCAAATGTCGTTCAGGCCGTTGGCGCGAAACGCATCGAGCGCCCAATCGAGCAGACGTTGGCCCTCGACCTCGGCAAAGCACTTGGGCGCGTCGGCCGTGGTGGGCATCAGGCGCCGGCCGCGTCCGGCGGCGATGACAATGACTCGCATGTTCCTGCTTTCTGTTCGACCAACACCATCAGTGCGGCCACAATGGTCAGCCCGAAGGCGATCATGGCCGAGCTTTGATTCCAGGAGATCCCGGACCTTGCCCGTGCATAACCGATGAATACCGTCAACACGCCGGTTGCAGCCACAATCATCCCCAGCCCCGCAAACCAGCGATTGACGAACGCCGCGGCCAGTGCGGCCAGACCGAGATAGGTAGCCCAGTACAACACCAGCGGCTGGTCCCCTTGATGAATCGCGAAACACGCGATGGCGAGTGTCGTAAGAGCGGCGAGTTTCGGAACAAGGCCCGGCATCACCACAATTCGGTGAGACGTGGTGTTCCACAGCAGGCCGGTGATAGCCGCGCCGAGAAACGCCCATGTGGCCCAGATGGCAATGACCTTGTCCCACCCGCCATGCGCCGGTGAAGAGTAATAGCCCGTGACCACATCGCCGGTCGCGGCTCCCATGTAGCCCAGAAAGTTCACGAACCCCGCCGCCGCCGCCGAAGTGCCGCGATGAGCCAGGTCGGCCGGAGCCGTCCCGACCAGCAACACTTGAGGACCAAAAATGCAAAAGCCGATGAGCACCAGCACCAGCATCGTCCCGATCACACTTTGGCCAGCCACGAAACCGTAGATCGGTGACAACACACCGAGCAACACCATCAACAGGCAGACAACCGGGCCGCGTCGGCTGCCGAAGAAGCGATCCGAGGCCCATCCCGCCAGGTACGATCCGGCCGTCGCTCCGATCGCGATCACGAAGAATTGCAGCACCGCCTTGCCGACGCCGATCTTTTGTGTCTCCACCAGATGCGAGACTCCCCAATCCGTGAACCCGTAGCGGCAGGCATTGAGCAATCCCAGCGACAAACCCAACAGCCATAGGGTCGGGTTGTAGAGCGTCCAATACAGGCTCTCTTCCATCGACATGATCGACCGCGGTACGGAAGCCGTCGCGCGAGAACCATCGCCTGACATCGGCAAGTCGTGCTCGGGAGCCTCACGCAGACATACCAGCATGAACACGCCAACCAGCGTCAGCAGGATGGCGGGAATGTACACGGCACCGCGCCAACCGAGATGCTCCGCCGCCTGCCCGGCGATCAAGAACGTCAGCCCCTGCGTGATTTGGTATCCGGTGCCAATCAGACCGACCGCATGCCCGCGTCGCGTGACGGGTACCCAATTGGCCATCACGCGCACGCAGGGCGTCCAACCGAGCGACTGGCAAAAACCATTCGTCGCCCACACGAACAGCAGGAAGTAAAACCCGGTGCTCAATCCAAACAGGACGTTGAGTGCCGCCGAACCAAACATTCCCAGCGCCAGCAACACGCGCGGCGAGATGCGTTCCGACAACTGCCCGTTAAGCAATTGCCCCAACCCATAGGCGATCTTCAGCGACGCGAGAATCCACCCGACTTCATCGCCGCTGAGTCCCAGGCCGCCCTGGTCCACTGCGGACTTCATTCCGGGCACCGCCGCCGACAGGTTGGTCCGACAGAAATAGAACGCCCCGTAGGTCAACCACAACACCCAGATGACGCCAGTTTCAGCCGGTGCCGGACGGGACGGGGAAACCTCAACCGAGCCCGCATCGTCAGGCATCTGCCGGGGACTCGCGTCTGTGTTCACGTCGGATTCCCATGCGCTGGAGCAATTGACCAGGCCAACGGTTCTTGCTGAGGACATTGGCCACCACGACGATCCTCGCCAAACGTCCCCGATTCCGGCATTCGGCGGGCGATGAGCTTACTGCCCCCTCCGCAAAAGTTCACCCGCGGCGGAAGAAAGGGGCTGATCCGCATTCCAAATGAAACCTGCACTGCTGTCCGGCTCATCACGCTCCGCGTGATGAGCCGGATGACGGAACACGCAGCGATTTCCTGCAACCCGTATGAGTAGCCCTCCTCGATTCAAGAGTCGTTGTCGTCGTTGCCATGCCGGTTCCACTGGCCATCAGTGGATCAGGCAATGGCCGGTAGAACCGGCCCGACATGGCTCGAAAAAGTGCAGGCGGTCAACGACCGGATCACCGTCCCGACGGCCCCGACCTCGGCGTGACCATCAACGAAGACTTCGTCAAAGACCACCTGATCTCCGAGTTCCGATAGCCACGACAGCCAACCGATGGCGGAGGCTGACAGGGCACTCGCGCGCGGCGGCTCATCCATATATTTGCTCGGCTTCGACCCGACTGCGGTGTTGATTCCCGTCCGCCCGGAGCACATTCTTATTGTCACTTCATGATTTCCCGTCTGCCGTTGATGGTGGATGCACGCCCATGAGCCAGAAGCGACAAGTCAAGCTGAAGAAGCGGGCCGAGGATCAGCATCGCCGTGATCAGAAGCGGCACGATCTGGCAATGAGTGCTCTGCGGCACGCGGGAGTCTACGACGCCTTTCTGCGGATTCCGAAAGTGATTCAGACGAGATGCCTGGAACTCGTCCAACCCGCTCCCGAGGTCATCCTGCACGAGAGCGCCGCTCAGTGCGAGCAGGCCCTCGGGCTCAAGCGCGAGCTTCCTCCGTTTCTGGACAAGTTATCGGCTCAATTGTGCAGACCGATCTCGCCCACGGATCAGTACTGCTTTCTGTGGCCGCTCAAAACCCTGCTGGAGGCGGTGGTGAAAGACTATCGGAAGAACGGCAGCGATCTGGAGGCCGCCCCCGTCTGTCATATGGTGGCGCTGTCGTCGCAGTTGAGTGACTTCATGGGCCAATACCATCGGCTGGTGGAACGCGATTTCGTGGGGACCGTGTGGGGAGTCATGTTGTACAACTCGATCTATGATGAGCGGATTCTCTGGTGCGAGTTCGGAGCGCAAACCACGCCCGGTGGCCGAGGTGGTCTGAAGATCGTGCTGCACCGAGCGACGCCAGAGCGGGTGCAGATCGTCATCGACGACCGTCCACGCCCGGCATTTCGTTGCTGGAACCTCATCCCCACTGGTGGCTTCATGGAGATCTCCTGGACGGGCCGCGAGATCGGCTTCCCCGGTGACGACCGGAAGTATCCTGTCTACATGCAGTCCCACGTTCTCGAACAACTCAACAAGCGGGTGCCATGTTCCCGCATTATTTATCCGCTCACCACGTCGCTGCTGACTCCGAAGTTCCACCGGGCCGATGGCGATCACTTTCTGCTGGAGTTCCGGCACACGACCTACAAGCTCGGCTACTTCGTGGCCGTGCGGCTGCAGGACCGCATCCTATTGAAAACGTTCCTGTTCCTGACGATGCAGGGCACCCCCGAGTCCGACCTGCTCTATCACAAACTCCACCTGACCCGCCGCGACATCGAATACCTGAAGCTCGACGAACTCGCCGCCTTCCGCGACCCCGAGGTCCGCAACGACCCGGTCCTGATGAACCTGTTGAAGGAATGTGGCTGCGGCCACCTGCTGACGCTGACCGCCGCCGACCTTCCCCAAGAAATCCCCACCGGCTACGCCGAGCCCCTCCGGAAATACCTCGGCACCGACGACAAATCCTTCCTCCCCATGCCTCTTCCGGCCTTCAGCCTCACGCCCCATGATCTCCAGTCGTGATGGAGGCGGGAGAAACTTCTCGTTGACTGGGGCAGGCGGAGCCCCGAGCCCTGCTTGTCCGAAGTCGGCCAGCCGTGCCACTCCTCAGCACGAGTCCCTTTCAACTCGGCCCCTCTGGTGCGATATGATCGCACTGTCGCAACACGGTCATCGTCGATTCCCCGTCCGCGATTGAATTCCTCTGCGAGACTTCCATGAGCAACGGCAAGCCGAGTCGCTGGTGGCCCTATATCAAGAATCTGGCCAGACTGGTAAGCGTCCCTGCGGATGTGGCACTGCCGGGAACGGGTGTCGGGATTCGATTCCTCACCGATCTACAGGATGACCTCGCCAAGAACGGCGAGGAAACCAAGGGGGGGATCAAGGAGGCGTTGCAGGAGATTCGTGCCAACCCTGCGGAGATCGTCAAACTCCTGGCGGCCGAGAACCTGACCGTCACGGATGAGCAACTGCACACGGCGGCCAAGGACGTGGCGGAGGCGCTCTATCTGTGGCAGATTGCCAACGACTACGTCTACGCCGACTTCAAGGGAATCGAGCAGCAGGAGCGGGTCGCGTCGCTGAAGCTCGATGACATCTTCGTCGATCTGAAGGCGGTGACGGAGCGATCGACCGGT
This sequence comes from Planctomycetota bacterium, assembly GCA_038040225.1. Classification (GTDB taxonomy): domain Bacteria; phylum Planctomycetota; class Planctomycetia; order Planctomycetales; family Planctomycetaceae; genus Schlesneria. The sequence goes on along the minus strand of JBBPIS010000070.1, from coordinate 19,065 downwards.
AAGCGGCGCGATATTCCGATTGTAGAAGTGAATGAGTCGTCTTCGAATTATATGCAAAGGTATCTTGAGGTTAGAAAGTTCAGGGGCGGTCCCTTTCTCTCTGGCCGGTCTGCTCCTGGAAAGACCACTTTGTTCAATCGTATCGTCGGACACGTTGGCGAGAACGACGAACCCGAAATCGAGGCCCTCAAGGACACTCGCGCCACGCCGCAGCCGATTGACCACATCCTCTCTCGCCCCGGCGGCGTCGTGTTGATGGGAGGCCCCGGCAGTGGGAAGACGACGCTCGTCAAGCGGTTGGCGAGGAGTTGTGCGTTGGGGGCGGAGGAACTGAAGCAGCGGTATCCGCTATTGCCGTGGTGTTTCCCGGTGGTGCTGCCGATCTCGACGTTTCAGACCGAGCGGGGAGAGCGCGACGTCTATCGGTTCATTCGTGACCGGCTGACGAAACTCGGCGGTGAGATTCTGGGCGAGGTGTTTGTGGAGCGGTGGGCGGCCGGGCAGTGTCTGGTGTTGCTCGACGGGTTGGATGAGGTGGCCGAGATGGCCAGCCGAACGAGGGCGGCTCGGGCGGTGGATGAGTTGCTGCTGTCGTCGGCGGGGAATCGGGTGGTCGTGACGACACGGGTGGTCGGCTACAACATCACGCGGCTGTCGGTGCCGGCCGAGCATCACATTCTGGAGCCGTTCTCGCCGCAGGAGATCGCCACGTTTGTCCGCCAGTGGTATCTGGCTCACGACCGGGCGCTGCATCCCGATCATCCGGACCCCGCGCAGGCGGCGAAGGATGCCCAGTCACTGATCGACGACGTGCAGAAGAATCCGGGGGTCGCGACGCTGGCGACCAACCCGCTGATGCTGACGATCATCGCCCTCATCAAGCATGCGAACGTGGTGCTGCCGGAGCGGCGGGTCGAGCTGTACGAGATCGCGCTCAACACGCTGCTCCGCAGTTGGAACCGAGCCCGCAGCCTGTCGACACAGGTGCCTGCGGGTGAAGAGCCGAAGCTGGAGAAAACCAAAAAGCTCTGGGCCGCCGTCGCCTACTGGATGCACTGCAACGTCAGCCGCACGATCACGGAAAACCAACTCTCAGGGCAATTGCATCGCGTATTGATGGAGGAGTTTCATACGCCAAAGGATCAGGCCGACGACATCGCGTCCAGCTATCTGGCGGCAGCGAAGGACCGGAGCGGTCTGCTGGAGGCGCGGGGGCCGAGCACGTTTGCCTTCGTCCATCAGACGTTTCAGGAATACCTGGCCGCGATCCATCTGGCGATCCCCGGACGCAACGCGGTCGTCAAGATCCAGCCGCACGTCCAGGACCCGCGCTGGCACGAGGCGATCCGGCTGGCGGCCGGCTACATCGTGATTCATCAGTCCGATTTCGACACGCTCGGCGAACTGATGCGGATGCTGCTGGACGACGACGACCCGTTGGAACCGTATCTGGCGACATCGCTGCGGCTTGCCATGGCCTGCCTCTCCGACGAGATCGGCATCCAAACGGAGGAGAGTGACCGGCTGCTAGTGAAGGTTTTTGATCACCTGACGGGAAAGTGTTACCGGCCACTCCAAGAGGCGTTTCTGAAAGCTCTGTCCACATTGCGAGTCGTGCCAGGCGAATCGGTGATCGGCACACTCTGCCAGGCCGCCGGAAGCGATGATGCGCGAATCCTGCGAGAGACGGCGCGGTTGCTGGCGCGGCTGCCGGTTCCGGCAGGTGAGGCACTCCGGACACTCCACCAGCTCTTTGAGATGGAAAAGCATAGTGAAACCAATGCACTTGCCGCGTGGGGACTTTGGCAATCGAATCAGCGGCGCGATTGCGCCGTGGCGCTGGCCATCGCCCATGGTATGCCGAGTCGCGATGCGAACATGAAACTCGGGCCACAGCCGACATTGCTGCCGGCGCTGGTCAAGTGGCTGAAGGGCGCGTCCAGCTATGTCCGGTTTCGCTTGGCGTCAGTATTGGGGAGCTGTGGTCATCAGGCTCAGGCGGTGCCGGTGCTGGTCGGGTTGCTGAAGGACGCGGACGGCGGTGTTCGGAGTGGCGCGGCGGAGGTGTTGGGGGGCTGGGATCCTCAGACTCAGGCGGTGCCGGCGCTGGTCGAGTTATTGAAGGACGAGAACCATAGTATTCGGTCTCTCGCAGTGGAGGTATTGGGAGGCTGGGGTCATCAGGCTCAGGCAGTGCCGGTGCTGATCGAGTTACTGAAGGACGCGGATCGCGATGTTCGGTTTCGCGGTGCAGAAGTGTTAGGGGGCTGGGGTCATCAGGCTCAGGCGGTGCCGGTGCTGGTCGAGTTGCTGAAGGACGCGGACAGCGATGTTCGGTTTCGCGGTGCAGAAGTGTTGGGGAGCTGGGGTCATCAGGCTCAGGCGGTGCCGGTACTGGTGGAGTTGCTGAGGGCGTCCAGCTATTTCCGGTTTCGCTCGGCGGAGGTGTTGGGGGGCTGGGGTCATCAGGCTCAGGCAGTGCCGGTGCTAGTCGAGTTGCTGAAGGACGCGGACTTTGGTGTTCGGTATAGTGCGGCGGAAGTGTTGGGGGGCTGGGGTCATCAGGTACAAGCAGTGCCGGTGATGATCGAGTGGCTGAAGGACGCGGAAGTGGGTGTTCGGTTTTCCGCAGCGAGGATGTTGGGGGACTGGGGTCATCAGGTCCAGGTGATGCCGGTGCTGGTCGAGCGGTTGAAGAATGCGGGCGGCGTATTTTGGTCTTCCGCAGTGGAGGCGTTGGGGCGCTGGGGGAAGAACGAAGAAGTGGTGCGGGGGGTGGTGTTGAAGTTGTTTCGCGCGAAGGGGGACGCCGAGTTTGTCGTCCAATTCCTGCTCACTGCGGCGAACGGCGGGGCGAAGCAGAGGTCTGACAAGATTAATCATCTCCTGGTGAAGGGACTGAAACCGAACGGGCGGGATTCCGACGAACGCCGGGCACTCCGCCAGATTCTCTTCCGCTGGACGTGGGATGCCCTGGCGACAACGGCGTGAGTTGGGGATCGTCCTTTGTGCAATCCCCGATCTGCAACTCGAAAACCTCACAGAGTGTGGTTGGGGTCGAGTCTTCGGGTTCCGAGCGGTTCGCTGGCCGAAGACTCGACTCCGGACTCCTCGGCTCACGTGTGTGCGGCTGGACGTGGCCGAATCCATTGTGTTGTGGGCAGTTGCGCGGTTTCTGACGTCGCGTCGAGACGTATTTGGATGATGTTCGCGGTCTTCCGGACGTCGTCGACGGTCATTTGGATCCTGTTGATGGTGATTTGGACGATGTCGATGGCGATTTGGAGGATGTAAGCTGCCATTTGGGCGGCATCGATGGTGATCTGGAAGCTGCGCGCCTCGATTTGGACGACGTCGGCTGTCATTTGGGCGGTGTCGACGGCGATTTGGAAGCCGTCGATGGCGGTTTGGACGCTGTTCGTCCCGATTTGGAGAGCGTCGATGGCGGTTTGGGAGGCGTCGGGGGCGAACCCGGCGAACGACGCTCCCGCTTTGCTCATCGCGTTGATGGCTTGCGCGGGGATCAGCCTGGCTCGCGAGGTGCCAAACAGATCTGAATAGGAAACGAGACAGTAACGGACGCCGAGTTGATCGGCCTTTTCTTGCAGCGTCATCGGCAGGATCTCTCAGTGAGGAGATCGGGCCGGGGCTGCATCAGCCTGTTGAAAACGTCGTGGCTCGGCCGGCCAGGCGGAGTCTTCAATGCGCAGCCGCCCCCCGCAAAGATCGGGCGTTTGCACCAACAGCGCATCCAGTGGAGTGGTCACGGACATGAGAGGCTCCTCTCGTTCCAAGGGTCGGGCAAGGGGGCACAACTTGCAGCGACTTCAATGGGTTGGCTCACGCCTTGCCCTTGCGGTTGCCGGGGGGTTCTTTCCACTGCTTGAGTTGCTGGCGGATGTCTTTCAGCGTGATCGTCGGTGTGGGGAGTCTCAATTGTGGTTCGGCGTCGGGGGCTGGCTGGTCGCCCGATTCGTGGACCCGGTTGAGTTCGTCTTCGAGGGTCTTCAGCCACGACGGGACGTCGAGGCCCGAACCGGAGGTTGTTTTGAGGTACTCTTCGACGCCGGTTTGCAGCGCGAGGAAGGAGGGTGAGTTCGAGCGGCCCCGATCCGCGTCTTCGCACGCCGGACGGATGCGGGCCAGCATGTGATTGACCGCCAGCGGTTTGACGAATCTCTCCTGCAGGTGGTTTGAGATCGACAGCAGCTTCATACCGTACTTCTTCTGGAGCGATTCCAATCCTTCGAGATGCGTGTCGGCCATTTCTTCGGTCTTCACGGCGAAGACGTCTTCCCAGATGGTGGCCGCCTCGGGCTTGCCCTGTCGCGCGAGAACCTCGTGCGCGACGGCGACGGGGAGCAGGTTCCAGGCATCGCGGTCATAGGCGGTTTCCAGCCGCAGGAAGTCGAGCAGACTGTAAAACTGCTCGCCGTAATCGGACTGCGTGGTGGTCGTGTTGTATTCGAGGAAGCGGTCGAACTTCTCGACGACCACCTGATAGATCAGGTGCAGTTGTTCGGCGGCTTCCTCGCGGTCGATCTTGCCGCTGCGAAGGTCGTCGAGCAGCTTGACCGGTCGCAGCGGGTCTTCATTCTGTTCGAGATACTCCAGGAATTTCGAGACGCCGCTGTGCAGGATGGCCCTCACGTTGCCGAGCGTCAAGATTCGCGCGTTGAGGATGTCGGAGCCATACGTCTTCACGAACTTGGCGGTGTCGTCCCAGACCGGTTCGACTTTCAGGGCCTCCACCGACGACAGCCGCATCGTGCCGCTGTGTTCGAGCCACTGGTCGAGGTACAGCTCGACGATCTCACCGACGATCTCGATCAGGTCTTCGTCACTGAAGCGGCCACCCTTCCAGTCCTCGGACGCGCGGACGACGCATTCGAGCGTGTTGCGGAGCGCGATCCGGAACAATCGGTCGAACTCGGTGACCGCCATGCCGCGCGGGCGTGAGGCCCGTTCCATCTGGCGGGCGGTGCGCAGTAGGTGCCATGTCTCACGCAGCAGTCCGAGCTGCGGGAGATGAGCCAGCAGGAACCGCACCAGCATCTGCATCGAGCGCGCGGTCAGGATTTGCTTCGGCTCGCCCCCGTGTTCGAGCGGCACGTAGAGAAGCGGTTTGTTTTGGAGAGACCGCAGCAGGCCCGGAAGGACTCGCCGGACTTCGGCCTCGTTGCGCTGCATGATGCCGCGATACATGTCGATGATCCGCACTTCCTCGGCGGAACTGCGCACAGTTTGGTCTTCGGGGGAGAGGGCGCACGCAAGGCACCACTGCGCCGAGCGGCAACTGAGCCACGTCGCGAGCGCCGTCTGCACCAGATAGAGCTTCGTCTGCAACTGCGAGTCGTATTCGACGTTCGCATCGTGCTCGCCACTCGATTCGCCGATGTCCCCCTTCCACAGGTCGTCGATCAGCCGGGCGAGGTCCGTTTGGAGCCGCACGGAATGTTCGAGCCAGTGCCGCAGCGATTCGGCCTGCGCGGTGCGGGCGGCGCGCGATTCCTTCGAGTCATCGCGCGTCGCCACCACTTCACGTTCGACCGCCAGCGTGGCCCCCATCTGCCACAACTGAGCCAGCAACCGCAGAAACTTCAGCCGCGGTTCCAGACGCTTTTCGACGATCTCGAATTCGGAATCCCCTTCGAGGCGCGGGCCGTCGTCCATCGTCGGGCCTTCCTGGCCATCGTCCGCGCTGTCCTTGAAGACCATATTGTCATAGGCCGCTCCAAACAATTCGTCCTCTTCTTCTTCGTCCTCCTCATCGAGCATGTCGTGACCCTCGTCGGGCCAGTCGGACGATTTGGCGGACTCTTCGACGATTGTTCCCTCACGGTAGGCGGGGGACGACCACAACTCACCGGCGTTCGCTTCGAGGTAATCAAACATGCGGCGGACCAGCGGCCACGGATCGTCCTTCGAGGTCGAGCCCTCTTCGACCGCCTGGCCCATCCACCACAGCAGCAGATCCTCGAACGACATGTGTCCCGCTTCGAGACCGACCGTTTCCTGTTCGCTGAGCCACTGCATCAACAGGCCGAGTGCGGCCACGCGGTCGTGACGTTCGAGCAGGGCGGAGACGACCTGCGCGTAAGCCTTTGCCGATTGAAACTGCTCGACGTGACCCCGCCAGAAGAGGATGTCACCCGCCGCTTCGCCCGCCGCCCGCCAATCGGCGAGTGCTCGCGCGACGTGCTCGGCCGAATCGAGTTGCTCGCGCGCCGCGACGCGCGGCAGGTCGTGAACCGTCAACGTGCCGAAGCGGTCCCAGAATTCCGCGAGCCCTTCGTAACGCTGCGAGATCGCCAGTTCAAGTCCCTTCTCTCCGCGCGCCGCCGCCTCTTCCAGAACGCGCGAGTAGGCGTCGAGCAGCGCTTCCATGATGTGAAACAACATCTCGACCCGCTGATCGGGAACGCTGTCCTCGCGCGAGATGAACAGCGGGAAGAGGCCCTGAAAACCGAGCACGTTCCACGGATCGACCAGCGCGCCGCAATCGATGCCGCGGTGCAGATACTCTTCCGCCTCCGTCAGCAGCCGAAAGGCTTCAGCCACCTGCTTCTGTTCGACGATCCGTCGCGCGGAGTGAACCCGGCACAGCACCTCGCACTCGAAGCGGGCCGACGCGCAGGGAATGACGGCCGCCTGACGCAGACTCGCCTCGGCATAGCCCATGCGGGCGAACAAGTACGCGAGCTGACGCCGTTGCACCTGCTGGGCACCGTACTGCGCGAGAAACATGTTCAGCGCCTGCCGCACGTGTCCGAACGGCTGCCGGGTCTGCTTGGCATGTCGGGCGAGTCGCTTCGCGCGCGCTCCCGTCACCGATTGCAGCAGACTCGAATAGAACTCGTCGCGCTGACGGGCGACTCGCGGCAGAAGTGACGTCAGCGTGACACTCGAATCGTGGCAGTCGGGCCCGTAGCCGCTGATCGCCGACGCCATCAGGATCGTGCCGCACAAGACGGCCGAGATGTCGAACAGCGTCTCGTCGGGATCGACCCGCTTTTGCTTGGCCGCCCAGTCGAGCAGCGCGTCGAGAATCACCCGTCGCACGACGAACCGGCGATAATGACCCTTCAAGTCGATCCGATGTGGATCCCATTCCCCGAACAGATAGTTGGTCCGCTTGTTCGCCGGATGCACGTGATCGTGAGCCCGCAGATCGACCGCCAGTTCGTCGAGCTGGTTCAGGTCGAAGTGCGACTCCGCGAGCAGATCGGGCGGCATCTCGCGAAACAGTTCGAGGACGCGCTCGATCAAGTCGTGATACTTCCCATGCGCCGCGCCCGCACCCCGGAGGAAGATCGGCAGCGGGCGAAACCGTTCATGCACGTACGGCTCCGCCTTGCGACCGTTTTCCAACACGGCGATCGGTCGATATCCGAGGAAGTCGTTCAGTCGATCGAGAGCACCGGTGACAATGCGATCTTTCTCGTCCCACGGTCCGCCCTGTTCCAGTACCGCTTCAAATAACTTGGCGGCGAAGAACGGCTGCTCCAACTCTCCCGGCTTCAGATGGAAGAGCAGATCGTGGTGATACTCGCGATAGGCGGGCAGGGTGTGGTCGAAGGTCAGTGAGATCACCTGCTCGGCCTGCGAGCTGTCGGCAAACGCGGGCGACGTCGCATGCAGATCGGACAGCACCTGTCGCAGAGCCTCCGCCGCCGAGGTGAATGGGACGGCGTTCAGGAATTCGTCGAGATTTCTCTGGAATTTCGGGTCGGGTCGCCCACCCGAAAAATTCAGATAACCGAGCAGCTCTTGAGCAATGGCAGCATCTTGCGGACGAAGTTTCAAAGGACCAATCCTCCGATGGCACGAGACCGATGCGGGCGCTGGACTGGGGGGAGTTGGTCGGCCGCCGCGTGTCTCAGTCGGCTACAGAGTAGTTCACCGGCACGGGGGTTCGCAAACCAGACTTCCGGCAGAAGTCGCGGGAAAAGTCGTTCCGCGGCAAGGGAAGCAGAATTCGCCTCAACTTGGGTGGCAAACTTTGACGATTCTACCGAACGAAGCGGTCACGCAGGCTCTGCGTTTGGGGATCGCTTCGTGGTTTGAAGGCGGTGTTTTCAAGACAGGCGGGCTTAAGGGTCGCGTCAGATTGAGTTTGTGAACGGCGTTCGAATCTCGTTAGCTTGGCGTCACCATAAATAAGAGGTGGGCGCGGGCCAGAATGTCCGCGCCACGTCAGGAAGCGATCCCCACCGATGAGTCGCCGCCGATCCCAAAGTTCGCAACCCATCAACCTGTTCGCCTTTCTGGACATCCTCATCTGCACGATGGGTGCGTTGATCCTGATGTTAATGGTGGTGACCACCCGTCAGCTTCGGAAGGAATCCCTGGCGCAGGTGCTCGCCGAATTCAAGAATCCCCCGCCTCCACTGATGTCGGTCGAGTCTCCGCTGTCTTCCTCTTCTTCCCCGTCCCAACAGATCGTCATTCTGGCGCAGCCCGAGGTCGAGACCGAGCCGTCCGAACCTGAACCCTCCGAACCGGCGGTCGATCCGCGTGAGACGGCTCGTGTCGAACGGGCGGCGGCTCTCGCACAGCGCGAACGTGAACTGAACGAACTGCTCGCGGAATGGCGTCGGAAGACGAACGAACTCGCGGAAAACCGCGATCAACACGCGAACGCACTCGCCCAACGACGACGTTTGAAGGACGCCGCTTCACGGCAAGTGGCCACGCTGCAGAACGAGGTGCAGGATCTCGAAGTGAAACTCGGTGGGCTGACCGGCGAGTTGACTGCGACATCGATGGGCGACGCGACGCAGAAGGAACGCAAGCTGATCGAGCAACAGATCGCGGCCCTGCAAAAACGTCTCAAGACGGCGCAGGCCGCCGCCGCAGGGGGCGAGAGCAAGTTCATGGTCGTGCCGTTCGATCCGCAGTCGGGGACGTCCCGGCGTCCGATCCTGATCGAATGCACCGCCGAGGGATTGCGATTCATCCCCGAAGACGTCGTGATCCGACCGGACGATCTCGAAGGCTTCACGCCGCGGATCAATCCGGTGCTGGCGGGATCCAACGCGCTGGTCAGCTACTGGACGGCATGGAACCTCAAGCAACCGCAGCCCGCTCGCGAACCCGAGCCGTACGTGCTGATGCTCGTCCGTCCGAGCGGCACGGTCGCGTACTACGTTGCGATGAGAATGCTGGCGACGCTCAAACAACCTCACGGCTACGAGCTGATTGAAGAAGACACGCAGCTCCAGCAGCCGGCAGTCGATCCCGGCGCGAAGGCGGCGTGCGAGGCGGCCGTGAAGCGATTGCTGGCCGAACGCAACCAGATCCAGAAGTTTGCCCGAAGCGGCTCGGGCGGAGGCGGCTTTGCGCGAGGCGGCGGTTCGAAGGGCGACGCCTTTCGCGCCGGTGGCGGATCGGGAACTGGCAAGGGGAGTTCGTCCAATCGCTTCGAGGTGACCGACGTCACGGGGGGTGAGGACGAAGTGGGCAGCCGCAGTTGGGAACGGATCGAAAACTTCGCGGGACGCACTCCGCGCCGAAAAGGTGCGGGCAAAGATCAATCGGACTTGAGTGGGACGAGCGGCTCGCCCTCGTCAAATCGCGAGCCAAAAGGAGAAGGTGATGAGCCTGATGCAGACAGTTCAAGTGCTGGTCGGAATGGTCGGCGGTCTGACGAGGTCGGGCAGCCCGTGGGACGACGGAGCGCGGTCGTGGGGCGCGGAGCGGAAGCCTCCGCAACTCAGGCCGGTCGCGAAGCCGCCGGCTCCGCGCCACCAGCCGACTCGGGCATCGAACGGCTCGAGGGCGCGGACGACTCCGGCTCCGCGCCCAGTCCTGCTGGCGGACAAGCTGGCCGCGAATCGAAGTTAGACATCGGGCTCGGCTCGACCGGCCCCACTCCGATCGCCGTTCAGGATCGCCGAACGAAGAACAAGTCCGCGAGCAACAAGCCAGTCGAACCCGAACAGTTCACCCGCAAGCGTTGGGGTCTGTCGGCACCCGACGCGGCGATCGGCCTCGAACGTGAAGTCTGCATTGATGTCGAACCCGGCCGGTTGGTCGTTGCCGGCAAGCACGCGATCCGAATGGGTGAGGGCGAGTCCAGGCAAGAGACATTCGAGCGACTCGTCACGGTGCTCGATCTGCAGGCGCGCGACTGGGGTCAGCCACCGCAGGGCTTCTTTTGGAAGCCGAGTCTGCGATTTGTCGTCGCCAAAGACGGGAACCCGAACTACGAACAAGCCCGCGCCCTCGCAGAACGCGCCGGCCTCACGACGTCGAAAGAGTATGCGACTGACTCCGCAGAAAAGACCGGTCGCACAACGACTCCTCCCGCCTCGAAGCCCGCGCGTGTCATCCGAGGAGTCACGCCATGAGCCGTCGCCACGACGATGAGGGTGAATTCAGCTCGAACTCGTTCCTCGACGTGATCTGCAACGTCGTCGGCATTCTGATCGTCCTGATCGTGATTGCGGGCGTCCGCACCCGTCCGGCGGCTCGTTCGAATCCGCCACCCGTTGTCACCGCTCCCTCGCTGGGCACACCGACGGAGATGTCGCCCGCCGCTGAGGAGGCCGCGTTGCCAGAGCCAGGCACCGGGCCGGAACTTGCCGCGACCGAATCCGATTCACCACCGACGCTCGTCGAACCCGAGCCGGAACTCGAACCGTTGGTTCTCCCCGAACTGACTCCTCCACCGGAGATGGTCGAACGGGCGCGGCAACTCGACGCCGAGCTGGCCGCGCTGCGGAGGGATCACGCGACCATCGCCGAGGCATTGACGGCGCAACATCGTCAACAGACGGAACTGACCGAACGCATTCAAACCGCGCGCGATCTGCTCGCCGAGCGACAGAGCGAACTGAACGCGTCGCGGCAGCAGACGTCCCAGCAGAAGGAAGACCTTCGGCTGGCGAAACAAACGCTGGCGAGGCTGCTCGCGATGTTGAAGGCTCTGGAGGAAAAGACTCCGCCGGTTGAGGCATTGAAGCACCACATCACGCCTGTCAGCCGGGTCGTCTCCGGGAAAGAGAAGCATTACCGGCTCGACAAGAACCGCGTGGCCGAAGTCCCGATCGAAGTTCTGATCGTGAAGCTGAAGGACCAGATCGAACGCCGCAAGGACTGGCTGACTCGCACCCGCTCGCACCAGGGTCAGGTTGGACCGTTCGCCGGATTCAACATGAGCTATCTGGTCCGCATCGACATGCTGAACGGCCTCGACGAACTGCGAGCCGGTCACGGCGGCTATCGCGTCAGTGTCGCCTCGTGGGAGATCGTTCCCGAGCCCGACGTGAAGGGTGAGACCGAACAGGTCGCACTCTCGCCGGGTTCGCTGTTCTATGAATCGCTCCTCAATGCGGATGCCGACACCACGTTGACCTTCTGGGTTTATCCCGACAGTTTCCCAATCTATCGCCGACTGCAAGCCTTCGCCCACGAACAAGGTTTCGCCGTCGCCGCCCGCCCCCTCCCGAAAGGCATCCCCATCGCCGGCTCCCCCGGCGGCTCAAAATCAGCGAGCCAGTAGACGCAGAGAAAACTCCAAACCTCAAATCCGAAATCCGAAACGAATCTCAATGACAGAAATTCCAATGTTCCAAACGCGAACTTGGAGCCGGAACACAACAACGAATCGAGAAAGCAATGCTCACCAAACTCAAGCCAACGATACTGCGGAAACTTGACTTGTCGTTCATCCTCGGGGCCGCCGCCACCACGATCTTCTACGGGATCGTGCTTCAGCCGTCGTTTCACGACACGCTGCTGCAGCGCTATGCGACCGAGCATCCCGTCGATTACGTCATCGTGGCGTTGTTCCTGTGGGGGATCGCCGACATCGTCCTGAAGACGTTTTCATTCCCGCGTGAGAGCATGGCTCTGCGCGAGACGTGGCTGCCGACGCGAAACGGCCGCGAACCCGTGGCTCATGCGCAGGAATTGTTGACGGCGATTCAAGCCCGGCCGCGCTGGCTGGTCGAATCCAAAATCGGACAACGCATCGCACAGGCCCTCGGCTACGTGGTCGAGAACGGATCGGCCGAGGACTACCGCGAGCATCTGCTCTATCTGTCGGGTCGGGGCGAGGACGTCACGCACGCGCGCTATTCGCTCGTCCGATTCATCATCGGCATCACGCCGGTCCTCGGGTTCCTCGGGACGGTCGTCCACTTCGGAACGGCACTCAGCGGCATTTCGTTTGATGAGATGGCCGACCGCCTCCCCATCGTGGTTTCCGAAATGGGCGAGGCCTTCAACACCACGACGGTCGCGCTCGGCGCGGCCATGACCATGATGTTCTCGCTGTTCCTCTGCGAACGAGTCGAACACGGCGTCGACAATTTCATTGATCGCTTCGTGGAACGCGAACTGTTGAACCGCTTCGAGGTGAAGCATCCCAACCTCACCCCGTTCCTGAGCATGGTCCAATCGGCCAACGACGACGCGCTGCGCATCATGGGCTCGACACTGGATCGTCAGGTTGCCGTCTGGACGCAGAGCATGGAGTCACTCTTCCGGCGGTTCGACGACCGCCAGCAACAGGAAGGAGCCGCCTGGACCAAGGCGCTCGATGTGCTGCAACAGCGACATGAAACGCTCGACACCAAGAGCGACACTCGTCTGGTCAACCTGCTGACCCAGATCGAAACCCGACAGAATCAGCATCTGGCGAACATCGAGAAGACCTTGCAAAGCGTCAGTCTGCTGCGAGACGACTTCAAGGAAATCGGCCGGACGCTGCAAAACATCTCCCACGGCGAAGGCAACCTGATCAACTTGCAGCAGAGCCTGACCGACAACCTGCGCGTGCTGCACGAGACGGCCCAGATCGACGACGCCCTGCACGGCCTGACCGCCGCAATCCATCTCCTGACCACCCGCCACCGCCAGGGAGGCTCCCCCGAGTCAATCGCCGCATAAAATCCTTGAACCTCGCGTCACAATTCAAACAGGATGCGCAGACGGTCTTCAACGTCATCCAGCGTCGCGGCGGAGACTGTGCCCCAACGTTGCACGAGTCGGTCCTGCGAGACGGACCGAACGGCCTCGCACATGAGGAAGCTCTTGGTCTTTGTGCCTCCCTCGGGAGGTTGCAGGGGGACGTGCCACGGGATGCTCTTGTCCTTGCTGGTGATCGGCACGACCACGACCAGATCGGCGGGACTCTTGTTGAACCCGTTCGTCGAGACGACCAACGCCGGACGTTTGCCAGCCTGTTCCCGTCCTCGTGTCGGATCGAGATCCACCAACCACACTTCGCCGCGCAAGGGATTTGGCATCGTCATTCCTTGTCGAGTCCATCCTTAAGCGTCTTGTCCCACGCCTTGCGTTCGGCCTGTTCGGCAGCCCACGCCTTTTTGTCTCGCCGCAGTTCGCCATAAGCCTGTGATGCCTGTTCCAAAAATCGCTGTCGGCGGAGTGCTTCAATCGCTTGTTCCAAAACGGCGGGCATTGAAGTCCCCAAGTCTTCGGCTAGCGACTTGAGTTTGCGGTGACTTTCCGGGGTGATGCGAACGGTGGCAGACATCGCTTTCGCTCCGTGAAGGAATTCCGTCGTGACGATCAAAAAGAACGCCACCAAGTATACATCGGCGTATTCACTTGGCCACACATCATCCGAACAGCAGGTGGGTGGTCAACCTTCGGAATTTACGTCACCCCCGGCCGGATGCGACTATCGTGACTGACGAGGAACAGTTGGATTGCATCCGGGGTGCAACCGACGGATGCTTTGAGCTGCCTGTGTTTTCAAAGGTCACCGGCGGACGAAGCCTCTTGCCAGTGGTAATCGTGCGTCGGGACACGTCGTTGATTCGGCGACCGGTGGAGCCGGTCCTATGCAACTTTCACCTGCTCAACTGTCAGGCCCATCGACTATGGAAACCACCGAGAAGATTGTCGAATCGTACTGCCGGTACGTGAAGCGTTGGTTCACGATCCCCAACATCCGGTGTAAGGGGCAGTACGAAATCGACCTAATCGCAGTTGATACAACTTCAAACAAGCCAATTCGTCGCTTCCACGTTGAGTGTGGTGTTTCCATCTCTGGGTCATACTCGAAGCTCACAGACAAACCTTTCTCGCCAGATGATCTCAAGATTCGAGTAAAGCAGGCCGGCCAACGGCGAACGGTTGGTTATTTCATCCACCGAAAGTTTGAGCTGCCACAGGTGCTCGCAGAGCTTCAGAAGTATGGCTTCATGCCCGGCAACTATGAGCGGATTATCGTTACCTGGGGGGCCACGCCGAAAGCGGAGGCCCTTGCAATGCAGCACGGGGTAGCGCTGTGGGATTTTCGAGACCTGCTACTTGAGATAGCGTCTGCCAACAAAACTCAGAAGAGTTACTTTACGGATGACACTGCCCGCACAATCCAGCTATTCGCCATGGCCACAGTTGGACGCGACAAGATCTAAGAAGTCGATCTAGTGCAACCGACCCGACAAGACTGGGAAGTGAGAATGCCGCACGACACGAATCAATTGGGGCAACCAGTGGGACTGTTGGTTCCCGATTGGAAGCCGCCGGAACTTCCGTCTCACGACATGATGGAAGGGGCCTTTTGCCGGTTGGAGCCTCTCGACCCGGATCGTCATGCCAGTGAACTCTATGAGGCCAACAGCCTTGATGCGGATGGCCGGAACTGGACGTATCTGCCCTATGGGCCGTTTGCCACGTTGAATGACTTTTTCGTCTGGCTGAGCGAGTCGGCTTCCAAGAGCGATCCCTTGTTCTTCGCCATCATCGACAAGACGCACGGCAAGGCGGTGGGAGTGGCCAGCTATCTGCGGATCGAGCCGCGATACGGTTCGATTGAGGTCGGGCATCTGAATTTCTCGCCGCTGCTCCAACAAAAACCCGCCGCCACCGAGGCCATGTACCTGATGATGGACCGCGCGTTCGGACTCGGCTACCGCCGGTACGAATGGAAGTGCAACGCGCTGAACGAGCCGTCTCGCCGCGCCGCGCAGCGACTTGGCCTGTCGTTTGAAGGCGTCTTCCGCCAGGCCGCTGTCTACAAGGGAAGAAGCCGCGACACGGCCTGGTACGCCGCCATCGATCAAGAATGGCCGGCTCTCCAGAGCGCCTTCTCGCGCTGGCTCGCCCCGGCCAACTTCGACGAACACGGTCAGCAACGAGTGGCCCTATCGTCACTGACGGCTCCCATTCTCAAGCAACGTGGGTAGGTTCGGTTTCAGACGCAACACGACTGCACTGCGGATCGACGAGCAACGCGACATCGTGGAATCGCTCTGTTAGATTGACTCCATCGAATGGGCTTCGAGTGGAGAACCGAATGAGACTGCTGGCGATTCTGTTGTGCGGCATCGTGATCCTCGCGCCGGCGTGGTGCCTGGCGGCCGAGCCAACCGTTGTCGATGAGCGGGCTGCGGCCGAGTTCTTCGAGAAGAAGATTCGGCCGCTGCTGGCGAAGCGCTGTTACGAGTGTCACGCTCACGACAAGGCGGGCGACAGCGGGCAGTTGGCCGTCGATTCGCGAGCCGCCCTGCTGAAGGGAGGCGATCGCGGGCCGATCATCGTGGCGTGCAAGCCCGACGAAAGCCTGCTGCTCAAGGCGGTGAAGTACGGCGATCCCAAGTTGCAGATGCCTCCCGAGGGAAAGCTGCCTGACGCCGAAATCGATCTGCTCTCCAACTGGATCGCTAACGGAGCCTTCGTTCCCGAGTACGGCGTCGCGGCGCAGAAGAAGGGAAAAGAGATCGACTGGCCGAGTGCTCGCCAGTTCTGGTCGTTCCGGCCGTTGGAGAGAGGGACGATCCCTGAAGCGCGGAGCGCGGAACTCGGAGCGCGGAGCCAAGGCAAGACCGATGGCGACGTTGCCTCTTCTGGCTCCGCACTCCGCGCTCCGAGTTCCGCGCTCGTCAACCCGCTCGACTCGTTCATCGTGGCCAAGCTCCACGAGAACGGTCTCGCGCCGTCGTCGGCTGCGGACAAGCGAACACTCATTCGGCGGTTGGCCTTCGACTTGATCGGTCTTCCGCCGAGTCCCGATGAAGTTGCCGAGTTCCTCGCCGACGAACGTCCCGACGCGTATGAGCGGCTCGTCGATCGGCTGCTCGCGTCACCTCACTTCGGCGAGCGGTGGGCGAGGTACTGGCTCGATCTGGCCCGCTATGTGGACGACACGCCCGACTGGCAGAAGACGACTGAGCAAGCGTGGCTCTACCGCGACTGGGTCGTGCGAGCCTTCAACGAAGACCGGCCGTATGACGAGTTCGTCAAGCTGCAACTGTCTGCGGACGTGATGCCGGACACGGCACCCGAGGATTATGCCGCGCTCGGGTTTGTGGGCCTAAGCCCTCAGTATTGGAAGGAGCTCAAGCTCGCGCCGTCGGTCATTGAGGTCATCGTGGCCGACGAGTGGGATGAGCGACTCGATGCGGTCTCTCGCACGTTTCTCGGTCTGACGGTTGCCTGCGCCCGCTGCCACGATCACAAGTTCGACGCCATCACGACGCGCGACTACTACGCGCTGGCGGGAGTCTTCGCCAGCACGGACCTCTCCGACCGCCCGCTCCTGCCGTCGCCAACGGCCGAGCTGGTGCGCGAAGCCCGCCACAAAGTGGATTCGCTCAAGGAGAGCCTCAAGAAGACCAAGGGCAAAGAGTCCGAGGAGGCCCAGCAACTCCAGCAGCAGATCGTCGATCTTCGCGAGGCGACGCCGTACTTCGACACGCCGATGGCCCCCACGATCGAAGAGGCCAGCGTGTTCGTGATGCCCGACGGTCCGGACGCGACCAAACTCGACATCCGCAAACGTCAGTCGCGCGATCTTCCCATCTTCCGTCGCGGAAACCCGGGCAACCCTGGCGACATCGTGCCCCGCCGGTTTCTTGAACTCTTTTCGTCGGTGACCTCGCAACCGTTTCAACAGGGGAGCGGCCGACGCGAGTTCGCCGAAGCCCTCGTCCACGAAGCACAGGCTCTCTCCGCGCGAGTCATCGTGAATCGAATCTGGTCGCACCACTTCGGCAAGGGCTTGGTGAGGACTCCGAGCGACTTCGGCCAACAGGGCGAACGGCCGAGCCATCCGGAGTTGCTTGAATGGTTGAGCGGCGAGTTGGTGGGACGCGCGGAGCGCGGAACTCGGAGTGCGGAGCAAGGAGCTTCCGAACCTCGCTGGTCTTTGAAGCGGCTGCATCGCCAACTCGTCACGTCGGCGACGTACCGTCAATTGAGCATCGCCGTCCACTCCGCGCTCCCCGCTCCGAGTTCCGCGCTCGCCCTTGATCCCGACAACCACCTGCTGTGGCGAATGAACCGCCGAAGGCTCGACATCGAACCGTGGCGCGATGCGATGCTGGCTGTCGCGGGGAACCTCAACGACGCGCAGGGCGGACCCGCGCTCAACCTCGATCTCCCGACGAATCGCCGCCGTACGCTCTATGGCAAGATCGGCCGCGAAGAACAGCACGACATGTTGCGCACGTTTGACTTCCCTCCACCCACCTCGCACAGCCCCGCGCGCGACGCCACGACGACGCCGCTGCAACAGTTGTTCGTCCTCAACAGCTCGTTCGTCGCCGGTCAGGCCGAGGCGCTTGTCGCACTGCTGAACGCAGAGACGGCGGACGCCTCACCACGACAACGCCTCGCCCGCTGCTATCAACTCCTGTTTCAACGTGCCCCGCGCGAAGACGAAATTCAACTCGGCGAGCGATTCCTGACAGACTCAACCATCGGCGGCGCGGTCGATCCCAACCGCTGGCGGCTGTACATTCAGTCACTGCTCGGACTGAACGAGTTCCTCTTCGTTGACTGACGTTCCCCGGCCAAACGCCACCGGGCTTGTCCCGATGGTTCAACGGCTTCTGCGCTACTCGTGAGAGCAGAACCGATTGCAGTAGTGCAAAAGCCTGATCCCACCGGGGCCAGCCCGGTGGCGGAGATGAAACCATGCCGCTCTCACTCTCGCGTCGTTACATGCTCCAATCCCTTGGAGGCGGCTTCGGGAGCATCGGCCTCGCTGGCCTGTTGAACCAGGCGTCGGCGAAGGAACTCGCGGCGCATGTGGCTCCGCGCGCGAAGCGGGTCATCCAGCTCTTCATGAATGGCGGGCCGTTTGGTCCCGACCTCCTGGACCCGAAGCCGGGTGTCGTGAAGTTTGAGGGACAGCGGCCGGCGGAACTCGATTCGTTTCGGACCGAGCGAAAGACCGCGGGGCTGTTGCCGTCTCCGTTTCAGTTCGCGCCGCATGGTGAGAGCGGTGTGCCCGTGAGCGAACTGCTGCCTCACTTTGCCGAGTGCATCGACGATGTCTGCGTGTTGAGGTCCGTCTACACCGACAACCCCAATCACGGACCGGCTCTGCTGTTGATGAACAACGGCACGATCGTGCCGACTCGCCCCAGCATGGGATCGTGGTTTTCGTATGGCTTGGGGACCGAGAACGAGAGTCTGCCGGGATACGTCGTCCTCTGTCCGGGCCGTCCCGTGCGGTTCTCGATCCTGTGGACCAGCGCCTTCCTGCCGGGCGAGCATCAGGGGACGTACATCAACCACTCGAACCTCGATCCGCAGAAGCTCATCCCGTATCTGCGAAACGCCAGCCTGCCGGTCGATGAGCAGCAGCGGCAACTCGAACTGATGCGGGCGCTCAACGGACAGCATCTGAAGGAGCGGAGCGAGGACAAGCAGCTCGAATCGCGCATCACGGCGATGGAGACCGCGTTCCGCATGCAGTTCGCCGCGACCGAAGCCTTCGACTTGAACCACGAGCCGAAGCACATCCGCGAAGAGTACGGATCGAGTCACTTCGCAAACGGCTGTCTGCTGGCGAGACGTCTGGCCGAACGAGGCGTGCGGTTCACGCAGGTCTACTACGGTGACGGCCAGCCGTGGGACACTCACAACGATCACAACAACGCGGTGAAGAAGCTCGCCAAAGACATCGACCAGCCGATGGCCGCCTTACTCCGAGACCTCAAGCGGCGTGGGATGCTCGACGACACGCTGGTCATCTGGGGCGGCGAGTTCGGCCGCACGCCGACAACCGAAAACGGCAACGGCCGCGACCACAATCACTACGGCTTCACGATGTGGCTCGCTGGCGGAGGCATTCGTGGC
>JBBPIS010000069.1:0-37218 GCA_038040225.1 Planctomycetota bacterium | reverse complement strand
GAAACGTCTCAAGGACCACAAGATCGCCCTCATCGGCGAAAAGATCGCCCGCGCCGCCTCCAAGGGCCGGAATCCCTGAGTGGTCTCGAAGAGTCTGGCACAGTCCGCCTCTGAGTTGACCCAACAAGGCCACACAGCCATCGAGTCGTTAGGCCAGAAACTCAGGAAGTGCCGCCCTATTTGGAGCCGCCAAGTTTTGCGACCTGGCGGCTCACGTTACCGCCGTCGTCCGTCACGAAAACCTCGATCTCGACCTCGCCTGCTTCGGCAACTGACGGCGGAAGGCTCTGCTCGAAGCTCATTTCCTTTCCTCGGAGTGGTCTACCGGCAACGACCGAACTCCTCTTCTCACCGGTCCGGTCATAAAAGACGATCGCCCGCAAGCCCGAATCATCAGTCATGGTCACGTGGGCCGTCACCGCCTTGCTGGGTGATTGTTTTAGTTTGATGTCAATGACGGGCGGATCGTAGTCCACCAGATTCAGTTTGGGATTGATGTACCGAGACGACATCAGCAGACGCGCATTTTCGGCGGAGAACTTTGCCCGCTGACCTCCGGCCTGTGAGGTGAAATTCCAGCGGATATTTCGAAAGCCGTTCCCCATCACATCCACGCCCGGTTCGCGGTAATCGTGAGGAAGGCCAAGCGCGTGCCCCAACTCATGCGCGACCGCGCCGATGCCATCCTCGATGAACTCAAATCGTGCCGAGTTGCCACGAGCGGAACCGAATGCTTTGCGGCCCGGAATCGGAGTGGCGTCCAAGAACAGCTTTCGCTGCTCGGGCACAGACAGCGCGCAGAACTCATCCTTGAGCACCCAGGTCGAATACACCGCCAGTCCGCCGTCAGGAGGGTTGGCGGTGCCGCGTGCGATGTGACCCTTCCATGCCTCCTCGGCTGGCCCTTCTTCATACGTTTCCGCAAACACGACGATCAAGTGGCGTTCCGGGTCCCCTTGCGTCTCCAACAATTCGCGCCCGATTCGAGTGAACTGCTCCACGGGATCATACTTCGGGGCATTGTTGTAGTAGGACGCCGGTTGTTTGCCGCGAACCAGATGCACCACAGGCGCGTCTTTCTCCGTTTCAAAGGAAAGCCCCGCTTTCGGGTTGCCCTTGGCCTGCAGATCATTTTCATAGAGCTCCGCGACCAGGGACATCACGACGGCAATTTTCCGTTCGTAGTTTTTGGCCGGTTGGCGGTCCTGGGGTACAAAATAGACCAGGCGCAAACGGTAATCGGTGGGGCCAAACTTATCGAACGCGGTCAACGGATCGGCATCAATCCACTTGCCGGTAGTCCAAGGCTTCCAGGCTTCCTCCGGGGATTTTCGCAAGAATCCCTGGCCATCGCCCAAGCGGAACCAGAGCTTTGTCGTTGGTCCACGCAGTTCCACGTAGTCGCGGGTCCGGCGATCTTCCACGTAAAGATAGGTACGTCCGTCGCCCCGATAGATGATCCACTTTTTCCCGTCCACATTCAAAAAAGTGTTGGTGCCACCAGTGCCCGTATAGCGCCACGCCTTGCGGCTGGCGCTCGGACTGTCGGCACTCTGAGCGGGAGTCAGGCCTGGTAGCACGAGTAACGTTGCGAACCAGCAGAAGACAACCGCGAGCCGACTGGTAAAGCACTTCATCATTGTCTCTCGTATCGTTGCAGCGCGCCTAACGACCCAAGCTCAGCGACCCGGCCCACGGGACGCGTGGATTGCAACAGTAGTGCGAGGGCCGGGTTCGCTGCAGCGCATGGTCAGGCATCGATTTCTCCTCCTTCCGGTCCATAAAATACGACCCAGACAACAAAGTCAGATGAAAAGTCCTCGAAGCGGTGAATCTGGCCTGCGGGAACAAACAAGAATGAACCGGCCTCGACGGGGTGACGCTGCTCGCCATCAAAAAACAAACCCTTCCCGCGAGTGACAAAATAAACCTCGTCTCGCGTATGGGGCTTCTGCGGATCGTGACCGACCGGCGTGTAAAGCTCAACCACGAGCGAACCGTGCGAAAAAATTGGAACTGCGAGATTGCCGGTTGGCGGCGGGCCTTTGGATAAAGCGCTATCCAAACCCACATGCACAACTCGGGTTGATTTTTCCATGCGTGTCGATGCCAAACAGTCAAGTGAGCCGCGCGCGGTCGAGTACGTCTCGGTCGTCGGGGTGGCTCGCGTGTTCGGAAAAGAGAATGCCGCTGTTTTTTCGGCACGTCAAGAAACGTCTGTTGTTTGTTGGCCTGATGGTGGGTGACGTGATGTCCCGCGCGCGGATGGGTGGCGGGTGGTCTCGAAGAGTTGGTAGAGGCTTGGTCGTTCCGCCCTTCAGGGACACAACCGACGATCCCTCCATTACCTCTCGATCTTCCAAGCCAAGAGGTACTCGCCACCCTTCGCTGTCCCACTCACGAACTCGGTCGGCCGGGTCTTCCCGTCCCGGTTGCCGCAATAGATCACGTGATCTCCGGCCCGGACGTAGATGATCGAATGGTGCGGCGATACGAAGTCCGTCTGCCCGGAGGTGAATTGGAAGTCCAGGTGTTTGGGATTTTTCGTCGGGTCCAGTGTCACTTTCCCTTCGGCGATCGTCTCGCCGTTTACCTGGACGGTGACTTTGTCCCCTTTGATGATGTGCCGTGTACCCTCTCCGCTGCCAGTTGTTCTACCGCCTTGCTCGACGGTGACTTTGTCTCCTTTGATGATGTGCCGTGTGGACCCGCCCTCGACATTTTTCCCGCCCTCTTCATGGCGCAACGGCACCCAGGTTCCTTGGAGCGCATCGAGTTCCCTTTCTTCTGACTTGTCGGCTCTCGTGTAGCGGACCGTCCGCTCGCCTGGATACCCGAGAGCGAGGGACTCGTCATCGAGCTGGACGAGCTTGACCTCTTCCTGGCGGACGTATTCCGGGTCGTCTGACGCCGTGCAGTTGAGGACCAAGGTCGGCGGAAGAGCGTTCCAACGCACCTTCCAAGTGCCAGTGAGTTTATTGTTCCCCGGCGAATAGTGCTGTCGCTCGAAAGTGCCGCCTGCCGCAAGAATCAACTCACCGACGCAGTCGCCGCCTTGCCACGCCCCGTGCAGCATCCGCTCCCGAGCAACCGGCGCTTTCATTCGCGTGTAACGTACCGTATGTCCGCTGGGATACTGGTCCGGGTACTGGTAAGCAAGAGCCTCGTCGTCCAGTTGAGTGAGTTTGACTTCCCACGTCTTGCCGACAAAGTCCGGGTCGTCCGAGGTCTTGCAGGTCCGGATCAATGTCGGCGGAAGCACGTTCCAACGCACTTCCCAAGTGCCAGCGAGTTGATTGCCCCCCGGCGAGTAGTGTTGGACCTCGAAGTTGCCGTCCGCCCCAAAGGTCCAATCGCCCCCGCAGGCGGGGCCTTTCCACACCCCGTGCAGCATCCGATCCAGAGCAACCGGCGCTTCCTTTGGCTTATCCACTGGTTGGGCAGAGGTAGAAGTGATGAAGACGAGCGATGCCGCGAGTAGTACTGCCGTCCGAATCATTTGCGTGCTCCACAGAAAGTACGGTGGGGATTGACTGCCTTCCACGACTAGCCAGACGCACAACCGGGCCGATTGGTTCCTGCCGAACGACTCAGCTCACCTGCGGCGACGGCAGGAGTGCCTTAGCTCGGATTATTCACCACGGAAAACACGGAAAATCACGGAAGGAAAGGCTTGAAAGGACTTGCTCGCATGAACCACATCCGTGTCGGTGTGCAGTCGGGTGCTGTACACCTCGTCGCAACTTTGCTTCTTTCCGTGAGCTTCCGTGTTTTCCGTGGTTGCCATGAATAATCCGGGTTAGCAGCCTGTTGAAAAACGTCGTAGCACGGCCTGCCAGGCTGTGCGTTCACTTGGAAACGCACACGCTGGCAGCATGTGCTACGGCTCGCTATTGCGGGACAACGGCAACTCGAAAGCCAATGTGGTCGTAGCGCCGCTCCGGCTCGAACCGCAATCGAAAGGCGGTCCGGCAAGGCCAGCCTTCATCGGCCCAGCACCCGCCCCGGCGAACCCGGGAGATATCGCCGTGTTCGCTTTTCGTGGCCGAGGTCTTCGCGGAATACAAGTCGGGATCCGCACCGCCCGGCAGTCTTGCGTGGTACCAATCCCGGCACCACTCGTAGATGTTGCCGTGCATGTCGTGCAGTCCCCAGGCGTTGGCGGGGTAACTGCCGACTGTTGCGGCCCGACCCAGCGACGGACCCGGCTCGGCTCCGTTGTAGGGCTTCCCCTTGAAGTTCGCCTGTTTGCTGCTGAGCTTGTCTCCGAACGAGGTGGCCGTCGTCGTCCCCGCTCGGCAGGCGTATTCCCACTGCGCTTCGGTCGGCAGCCGGAACTCCCAATTCTTCGGGAGGTCGCCCGATTGGCGGCCGAGTTCGGTGAGTTTCTGGCAGAACGCCTCCACCTCGGCAAAGTTGACGTTGCCAACCGGGAAGTCATCCCCCTCGGGCAACTCCGCCGTCAGCTCGCCCGGCAGCTTTCCGAGAGCCCGTTTCCACTCCCCCTGTGTCGCCTCGTACTTGCCCATCCAAAAGCCTATGGTCAGTGTCACCTCGACCTGATCTTCGCCCGGACGCCGTTCGGGTTCGCCGCGCGGGCTGCCCATGATGAATTTGCCTGGCGGGCACCAACACAACTTGATGCCGATGACCTCGCGCTCGTCTCCGCCTTTTGACCCGCTGACGGGATCCACCACGGCTGGAAGCGGGACGTCATTCGTCGGTGAGACAGTCCTATCGACTTGGGGATGGCATCCGAGCAGACCGCTCAGGAAGAGGAAACTGGTCCAGCGTCCGCATCCGAATCGTGACATCGTTCTACCTTCCTCGACATCCCCCGCCGTGCCGCAGCACTAAGGAGACTGCCAATCGGCGAGTGTCAGCCCCGGAACGCGCGAGAACTCGGACGTGTTGTGAGTGACGAGAGTCAATCCGCGAGTTCGGGCGATGGCGGCGATCAACAGGTCGTAGGGGCCGATGGGTTGTCCCACGGTTGCCAGATGTGACCGCAGCTCTGCCGCATCCAAAGCCGCCGCGTCATCGAAGGGGACGGACCCGTATGTCGTGCGCAGTTCATCGACCATCTGCTGGTTGGCGGCTTGATGTTCCGGTGTGCTGCGACACACTCCGTACTGCAATTCGGTGAGGACGACGGGACAGAGCACGATGTCCGTGGGGGGACGCCGCTTCAGTTCGGAAAGCAGCGACTCGCTCTTTCCACGGAACAACGCGATCCAAGCGTTCGAGTCGAGCAGGAACATCAGAGGGAATCCCGTTGCTCAAAGTCGATGGCGGGCAGCCGTTCAAAGTCGCCCTGCCACTGCCCGGCGATGCGGTCCAGCCAGTTGATGTAGTCCGATGAATCGGCGGCCTCGGTGGGAATCGACTCGATGGTCACCTGCATTTGGCATTCAGCCGCGGCCGAGCCGACCGGGACCGCGAGACGCAGCACCCCGTCCACCCCCACAGGAGATCGCAAAATAATCCGGGTCATGACAAGTCTCCCTCGGCGATGAGTGTACCCGCGTTGCTGCTGGCAACAACTGTCCCCAATGTTCCGGTCGATCAATGAGCCACCCCGCCGACGCGGTTCCTCTGTGCGGCTACCGAATTCCCTTCCGCCGCAGTTCCACGGCGTCGCGGATCGAGCGTTCGACTTGCTGCCAACCCGATTTGTGCTTCGCGAATTTGAGCACGGGCCTCGCGTTCCACGTGGCGGTTTGAAGCTTCTTCAGTTCCCGTTCCAGTGGCACGGTCTCATCCCAGCCCTCGCGATCCAACGGGACGACGATCAGCGTGCAGGCATTCTGTTTGTCCTGAGCACGTTGTACGGCTTTCGGGGCCTCGGTCTTTTGAATGAAGGACGAAGCGCAACTGTTGTCCGAGTGGAGGTAAAGGACGATGTCGGCTCGGTCGAGTTCTTCCACGATGCGGTCTTCCCACTCTTCGCCGGCGATCAATTGAGTGTCCTGCCACACCTGGATGTAGCCGCGCTGGCCGAGGATGGTGAGGTGTGTCGACAAGGGAGCGATCTTCTTCACGTCGGCGTGGGAATAGCTGACGAATAGCCGCATCCGGCGCGGGGCTGCCGCCCAATCGGCTTCACGAGCCTCCGGGCTTTCCACGCCGTCCAACGTCTCGGTGACGTGGACCGTTGCGAGTTCCCCTTCATTGGTTTCCTCTTTGATCTCTTGTGTCCCCTCTGCTTCAAGCAGTCTCAGCTTGCCGACTCGCACCCAGGTATCGGGATGGCCTTCCAGTTCGACTTCTTCGACGGCCCGGACCTTGCCGTGCAGGACGGTCAGATGCGCGCGGATCAAATCGAACAGGCTCTGTTGATCGTCGGCCGGACCTTCGATGACGGCCACGTCCGTGCGGCGTTCAAGTCGGTTGAGTCGCACCAGCGCCCGAGCCCCCTGCCATTCGAGGACCACTCCCGACCGCCAGCGCCAGTCGGGATGAGCGGCACTCATCTCATGCGTCCGCACGATGAATCGGGGGAGCAAACCGGGCGGCAGCGCGTCGGGATACGAGAACCTCAGCCGCCGCACTCCGGGGCCGCGAAACTCGGTGAAGGGGGCCGGCTGTTCTTCGCGCAGCAACTCGGGGATCAGCCAGTCTTGAGTCCCCTCCAACGGAAAGGCGACTTCAAACTTCTCCATCAGTTCGAGCACGAAGGGATGCTTGTCCGCCGGATAATCGACGGGGTCGAGCGCCTGCTCCATCCACGGCTGTTGCAACACTCCGTGGCAGTCCTGTTTCTGGACGTAGCGGATCAAGCCGTAGATCGCTTCCGTGACCCATTTCGGTTTGAGGACGCTGGTCTGCCGCAGCCGGTGATGGTCCCGGAAATTCAGGGCGATCCCCAGCCGGTGCAGCGTCTGAGCGAGGCTGTCCTGCTTCCCCGCATCGTCGACGCCCGTCTGCTGACACAGCGCCTGATAGTCCTTGTATTCCAGGAAGCTTTGCGGCATCTCGGTGAGCCGTTGCTTCACTTGGTGCCACTTCTTCGGCACCCCCAGCCACACATCCTTCATCTCGCTGGCCATCTTGGCCAGGAGTTCCGTCAGTTCCCGGATGCCGCGACCGGTGAAGGCATCGGTCTCGACAAACCCCGCGACTTGAGGACACCGTTCTTGCAGGCGAAAGCGATCGACCGAGAAGGGATGCGCATCGTATTTCGTCAGGACCACCACGACCGGGCTGTCACCGCCGAAGCTCTGGATGAACCGTAACCAGTAGTCCGTCTCCATTTCCCAATTACTTTCGCGCCCTTCCAGCACGAGCAGGTAGACGCAGCGTTCGGCGAGGAAGATCTGATGCGTGCCGTGCAAAAACTCCTGGCCGCCGAAATCCCACACGTGGCCAATGGCGGTTCCCTTCACGCAGTTCAATTCGAGCGGTTGCACAGTGATCCCCGGCGTCTCAGGTTCCTTTTCATTCGGTTGTTCACTTCGCAAAGCTTTCAGCAATGACGTCTTCCCGACTCGGCCCCGGCCCACGAGCAACAACCGCACTTCCCGCATCGGCTCTTCCCCTTCGAGTTGTCGCGAGAAGTAATAGTCCAGGATCGCGCGAGGATCGGCGGGCGGATTGCTTCCTCTGGATATGCCATTTTTTGGTCCGAGCAGTTCGTTCGGGAGTTCCAAGGCCTCGTTGCCATGCAATGCCAGTTCTTTGAGTTGCCGCAACTCGCGCAGGCTTTCGGGCAACTCACGCAATTGGTTGTCTTCGAGTATCAGCTGTTCCAATCGAGACAATCGCCCGATCTCCGGCGGCAGCGTGCTCAGTTGATTTTCGCGAAGGTAGAGAGTCGTCAGCGCAGTGAGCTGTCCGATCTCCGGCGGCAGTGTGCTCAGTTCGCATTCAAAGCAGTAGAACTCTGTCAGCGCGGTGAGTTGTCCGATCTCCGATGGCAATGTGCTCAGTCGGTTGCCGCCGAGATTGAGGTAAGATAGCGCGGTAAGGCGTCTGATCTCCGATGGCAGCGTGCGCAGTTGGTTGTCGCGGAGGTCGAGCTCCGTCAGCGCAGTGAGCTGTCCGATCTCCGGCGGCAGTGCCGTCAGTTGGCTGGACAAGAGATCGAGAACCGTCAGCGCGGTGAACTGTCCGATCTCCGGCGGCAGCGTGCTCAGTTGGTTGCCACTGAGCTCGAGCGTCGTGAGTGCGGCGAGCTGTCCGATCTCCGGCGGCAGCGTACTCAGCTGGTCGCCACCGAGGTTGAGCGTCGTGAGTGTGGTGAGCTGTCCGATCTCCGGCGGCAGCGTACCCAGCTCAAGGTTCACGAGAGAAAGACTTTTGTCACCAGCCTTGCGACAGGAGGCGATACGTTCGAGAGCTTTTGCGTAGCCGCGATCGGAGTCAGATTGTTGCTTGGCCATGTGTCGTTCCCGCTTGTCGCTGAGGTCGGTGCCGGGAGGCTGTCGGGCTCAGAGCGTGCCATGCGAGGCGGGGGATTGCGAGCGAACCGGGGAGCCGATATCGGAGCGGGGATGCTCTGTTGGGGACTCAACTGCGCAGGGACGGTGTGGCTGGGGACAACGAAAACATCCGAAGTCTGCGGAGACTTCGGATGTTTGTTGCGGTGTGAGGGTCGGTATGACTCACGGGGGCGGCGACTTCTTCTTGGGGCTGGAAGCGGTGCCGACGACGACCTCGAAGCCGAACAGTTCGAGGGCGTTTTCGCTGCCGGGGTTCGCGGCGAGCAACCGGTCGCGAATTTGCGCGACCAGATTCAGACCTGTGTTCGGTGTCCGTGTCGTCTGGCCCGCCGCCAGGCCCAGTGCTGTGTTGGCACTCTCAAATGCTTCCTGTGACTGGCGGGACAGATCCTGACCGAGTTGGCGTTTCGGTTTGGCTTCAGCGATCACAGCTTCCATTTGCGTCGCCATTGCGACGGGGATCGGACTGGCCGGCGCCAGCCGCACATGCTCACGCAGCACATCTTCCATGAGGGTGATCAAATTGTCCGGGTTTGAGGGGATATTCACACGTACCGTGACACGAGCCATCTCAATTCCTTTCTGTCTGAGGAAAAACATTACGGAAAAAGACCGCCCGGTAAAGCAGCCTTCCACCCAGCCAAGCGGTACCGACGCAAAATACGGTACTGGCGGCACAGTGTGTTGATGAGAGATTGACCTAATCGGATTCGTCGCCGTCCGCCTCATCCTCGCTCGCCTCTTCGTAGTTGAACTCCACTTTGCTTTGTAGGGCGATCTCGTCCAGCACGGCCCGAATCGATCCAGCGGCAATCACAGTCGACAAGCGTTCGAGTAGCATTGGAATGTTGATAATCTCTTCGATTGCCTTTAGGTAGCTTTGCACTACGCTCGTAATCTTGTACTTCACCAATGCTTGACCGGCGAGCACGGCCTTGATGCCTTCCGCTGAGGCAGTCGACTTCACGACAAAAGTGAGCGGAAACCGCTGAATCTTGTCGATGTCCAGAAAGTATTTGTTGACATCGAGCGTTTCCGTCACTTGGAAGAATCGGCCGAGCGGACGCATCACGAAATCAATGCCGCCATCGTTCGCATTGGTGCGGCCGGTCTTGTAGAGCGTCAGCGATTCTTCAGTGATGGCATCTCGCGACCATCCCCAGAAGATTTGCTGGTCCCCGTAGTACGCTTTGAGAATGGCGAAACTTACGATCTCGAAGACACGGGCGTCGACTTCTGGTCGCAATTGCGACTCAACGAAAGCCACGGCCTGAGCGCCATCCACGTCTTCCAGCAACGCCAACTCGCGGCATGATTCGATGAATCCCTCGAATGCCTCACGCTTCGCGGCCACGTAGGCCGTAATGATGTCGATGATCGCACCAGCGATGTTGAACTCATGTGTCTGGCCATCTTTACCAGTCACAGACACCTTCAAGAGGTCTTCTTGGAGCCAATACCGTGGACGAGCGATGTCACGAACAATCGGCTCCTTATCCAACAATGGATAGAACTTTCGGAATTCGTCATTGAGCCGCGTATTCAAGGCGTGGTTTTGTAGCTTCGCGCCAAATGGAAGCTCTCGTTGTCGCCGGTGCAAATCGGAGTAAATCGCCCCTTCGTAGGTGTCATAGGTTCCGGCGCGTGATTGGCCAGGCATGAAGCCTTTGAGGATGTAGTCTTCGACCAGAACGTAGAGAGCGTAGTGATTGGCGAACGAGCCGCGAGACTTCGAGCCACGACTGGCTGATTTCGTCTTGTGATTCAGATAGCCCAGCAACGGGCTATTGGCAAAAACCGCCTTGGCGTGCTCACCAAAGAATCTTGTCAGGATATCTTCAATCTGCGCCGTGAAGGCGTGGCGAGGAACTGTGGCGGCCATCGAAGAGGGTTCCTTGTTGCGAATCGACCGAGACATGCTTCCCGTTGCGACGAACAAACGATTTGTCAACGGGTTTCAATTCTTCGCCGTCCAAGTGCTCTCCAAGCCCCAATCGTCGAACGCCGATCTTGAAGTATTGCCGTTCCTGCTCGATGCCAATGCTGCGACGACCTAATCGCTGGGCCACAGCGCACGTCGTAAAAGTGCCAGAAAATGGGTCCAGAATCAAATCGCCGGGATTGCTGCTCGCCTTGATGATTCTTTCGATCAGAGACTCTGGCTTTTGCGATGGGTGATCTTCGTATTCTGCCATCCGATACCGCACTCGCGGGAAGTACCAGACGTTGCCGGGAACCTTGGTCGTTTTGTACGGAGCGGGCGTGGCCTTGCGGTAATCAATCAGCTTTCGCACCGCTCCCGTTCGGGCTTCCACTTCGATGTCTTCCGCGTTGAACGTGTAGACCTTTGGGTTCTTGGAGCAGAACAGAATTGGTTCGTACATCGAGCCGAAGTATTTCTTCGCTTGAACCCCGGAACTGTCGTAGCTCCAGACAATCCGGGACAGGACCGTGCAACGCTTCCGCAGCCATAGGTCGAAGTACGGCATTGCTTGCGTGCTGGTCATCACGTACATGCTTCCCGTGGGGGAGAGCTTTGCGAGGCACAGTTCAAGCCATTCATAGCACCACTCGGCATACGCTTCGTCGGATGGCCACTTGTCTTTGAAGTCGCCGAATGACTTGCCGATGTTGTACGGCGGATCGGCGAAGACCAGATCGACCTTCCCGTCTGGAATTTCGTCGAGCAGGACTGTCATAGCATTGCCATGAAAGATCGTGCTCAGATCGTTGGAGAGTCGTTTCATTGGCAATCCCGGAACGCGGTCACGCACCAGATTTGTGTCGCGCGAGTGGGCAGATCATGACAATGCCACTTCTGAACGTCCATCATGCGGCAACAGTCTTCGCTGCTTCGGTCAACAGTCTCTCCAACGTCCAAGGCTCGGACGCGAGGCCAGCCGCAACCGCCGGAGTCGTCTTGATCGTCATGTGGCGACGACACCAGTTGTACCAAGCAAACTGAAGGCCAAGCATTGCTTCGTGGTTCGCCCATTTCTTGCTGTGTGCGTTCGTCAGTCGCGTGTAGCGGCGATTGTGCATTCTGGTCGAGAGATTGAACCGTTCCATGCGGGACGTGCCGATTTCGTTCTCGTCGGGGTTGCCACAAACGACGGTTTTCTTGACGCGGATTATGGCGGCTGGCGAGTACCGGCGTTGTTCTTCCTTCGCTGGCGAGATGAAATCCTTCACTATCATGGCGAAGTCCACCTGCCCGTTCCATGCGTTCTCGACGGCTTCCCGGTAGGACGCGAAGCCATCGGTCGAGACTTGCGGACGACCGGAAACGCACGGGTGGAGTTTCTTCACGAACGTCCGGGTGTGGTCTCCGTCCCGCTTCCCAAGATGCCAGCAGAGCAGCAGCTTGGAATCGCGGTCAATCGCCGTGAAGACGTAGGAATCGCCGATTTGTTCGGTTGATTCGTGACCGGCCCGCAGCGCCGTCTTCTGCTTGCAGTAGATGAAGGCCCATTGTTCGTCGAGTTCGACTTGTTCGGCCTTCACGTCATGGATGTTCGCTTCCATGAACGACCGGCACTGCTCACCGGCTTGGATCATCGCGCGGAGAATGGTCTCCCGATCAAGTCCGGTGAGCCGGGACGCCGCGCGGAGACTCATCCCCTCAAGCAGCATCCGCAACGCCATGACGGCTTCCTTGAGTCCCGTCTGCATTCCGGTTAGGGCGTGCGACTCGACGAACGTCTTGCGACATGCCAAGCAACGGTAGCGTTGCTGGCCCTTGCGGTCTTTTCCAAACTTCACGGCCGCGTCTGCTCCGCAGTGATTGCAATTCATGATTCGCCTTCCAAGTTGGGGCGAATCGCGTAGAATGTTGCTGTCTAGGCTGCATTCTCGGCGACCCGCCGGTTTGTGGTTCGCCCCGGTGAGATTGGCGTCTCACCGGGGTTTTGTTACGTCGGATATTGTACGGATGAAATACGGAGCGTCAAGTCTCTTCGGTTGACTTCGCGGATTTTGTCCGTAAGATATCGCCATGACCAAACGAGGCCCAGGACGACCGCCGAAGTCGGGAGACAAGTCCCTCACGGAACGGATTGAGTTCCGCGCAACGGACGACGAGCGCAGCCGGATAGATACAGCGGCATCGCTGGTTGGTGATGAGCGTTCAGACTGGATTCGTCGCGTGCTCGGGTTAGCGGCGAACAGCGTGATCGAGGAACATGATCGGAGCCGGACCTTGCAAAAGCCCAAAAAACAAAGTAGAAACGCGACCGTTCCCCATGCGGCAGGTGTGGGGATCGAACCCACGCGGCACGATGAACCTGTAAAGTAAGCGTGCCGACCACCGGGTATAAATCCGGTTGCCTTGACCACTCAGCCAACCTGCCAAAGTCGAAGAAACGCCGGGGTGCCGCCCCGGCTCGGTCAGCGGTCCCCGCTGATTGGTTTGGCTTACCTGCTATCCGTCGAGGCACAGCCGGTCATGGAAGCAAATTGCCCCCGTGACAAGCCAAGCCAAAACGAATGCAGGCCATGAAGCCGCAAGGCTTGCATGGCGTCGCTCCTCACACCGTACTAATGGGTTCCCGGACTCGTAATCAGAGACCCATTGAACGGACTACCGGGGCACTAGGACACAGCCTGTTTTCCGCCCCGCGTGGATTGCAGGCTGTTCTTATTCTTTGAGCTTGAACATGGACTCCCTCTTTCCATTGGTGCCGACCTTTTCAAAGCTGTCCTTCGCTCTCGTGTAGACGAGTTGTCGGATAGCAGGCTTGGTAGCACCGAGACCAGCAGTCATTTCCTCCAAGGTTGCCGACTCAACCTTATTCTCCTTGAACCACGCAATGAGCTTGGTTAGCAAGGATGGCGTCTGCGGTTCCGTCCGCGCCGACTTCTGTTTGGTGTCACCCCCAAACACTTCGCGGGCCATCGCAGCCATCTCCGGATCGGACTGGATTGCATCCAGTTTCTCCATCTTGGCGAGCCTGTCCCGCAACCTCACAATCTCAGTCTTGATGTCTAACATACCGACTCCCCTGCCCGTAGTGGATACACGCCATGACGACACTGGCCGCGCGATGTTACGTGGATACGAGACAGATGTCAAACCACTGTTCTTGGGGATGAGACAGCCGCAAACGAAAACACCCGGCTGGTGGCCGGGTGGCAGGTGTCTGTCGGTCGATGGTATTCTTGTCAGGCGGGTGGTCGAGAGTCGAGGCTAAGTGTCATCAACACACTGTGCCGCCAGTACCCAAAATACACCTCTGTGAACCAAAATTCAAATTTTTCTGGTTAATTTTATCACAGCGGGATCAGCTCGCTCAGGCCACCGGTCGGCAGAGCGACCGGGCTACTGGAGTCCCGTCGCTCCGTCAACGGGACCGCTCCGAGGAGGGAAAGAACGGATTGAGCGGGGCGCAATCACGAAGGAGTGTCGCAACATATTACTGAAAATGATGTTGCAGCCATCACGTCGCTCGACAGCCTCGCTGTTCCCGACGCCAGAAGTCCAACATCTGGCTCCAGAAGTCCAATATCTGAGGACGGAAGTCCAACATCTGAGGACGGAAGCGCAACTTCCGGCGTCCGGAATGGCATTCCCGTCGTCAGATGTTGAACTTCCGACGTTCGGAGTGGCACTTCCGATGACCGTTTTGGCATTCCCGGCGATCAGAATTCCATTCCCGTTGCGGGGGTAGAGAACTCTGAGGCGGGATTCGATCTGGCGAGCGAATCGTGCGTCGTGTTCAAAGTCACCAGTCGCATCGATTCCCCGCCAACTCCGTCGTCACTTCGGAGCCCGGGTCGCGTACGTTCTGCCGAGGACATCGACGATGGCCCGGCGGACTTCCAAGGGTTTGATCTGGTTGCTCTGGCGATAAATCACCTTGCCGCCGGGGGCGATCAGCAGCGTGTAGGGGACGGGGCCGTCCCATTCTTTGTCGAGCACGTCGGCAAACCGATCGCGGCTGGGCAGGGTCGAAATGTAGTTCGTTCCGGCGACGTGCTTTTCGCGCAGGACTTTCAGCGCGGCGTCTTTTTGCTCGGGCTCATCCAGGCTGATCGTGACCAACTGGAAATTGCGCCGGCGGTACATGCGGTTCATCGTGACGAACTCCGGCAACTCCGTGATGCAGGGACCGCACCAGCTCGCCCAGACGTTGATCAGCAACAGTTTGTCGGTGTCGTTCTTGACCAGTTTGGTCAGCGCCGCCTCGTCGAGCGTGCGCAGCTCGACCGGTTCCTGGTCCCACTTCTCCAATGACGCCTGAGCCTCCGCACGCTTTTCGGCCCACTTGGTCGAGCATCCGAACGTGCGCGTCTTTTCGATCGGCACCGGCTTGCCGGCCAGCAAGGCGTCGAGGGCGTTGCGCGTGTCGTGGCTGGTGACTTCCTTCACGTCGGAGTCGTCCACTCGTCCGACATAACGCAGCGTTCGCTCGCGGTCGAACAGGAAGACTTGCGGCGTGGCGACCACACCATAGGCCAACGACGTCTTCTGCGTCTCGCCGTCGTACAGGTACGGGAAGGCAAACTTCTGCTCCTTCGCCCGCACCTTCATGTCCTCGAACGAGTCCCCGACGTCGGTGTAGCCCAACTCATCCAGCCGCACCGCCAGGTCATCGTTCGGCGAGATGGCGACCAGCGCGACGCCTCGGTCTTTGTAGTCGGCGTGCAGTTTCACGATCCGCGATTCGTAAGCCTGCGCGGTCGGACAGTGATTGCAGGTGAAGACGACCAACAGCAGCCGCGCGTCGGCAAAGTTCTTCAATGAGTACTGCTTGTCATCGACTCCCGGCAACTCGAAATCCGGAGCACGATCGCCGATGGCCAGCGATTTGAATCCGGGCGGATCGGCAAACGATTGAGTCGCCGCTGTATGAGTCAGTAAGACGATGAGCGCGAGCGAAGCGAGACGCATGGATCAATCTCCCGATTGCGAACCCGAACAACAGAGACAGAAATCGAAACCACGGCTTTCATGATAGCCCTTCACCGTTGCGCCGTCTTTCGACAGATTCAGACGACAGGAATGCTGACATCATGCCCATCGGGATCGAAGTTCAGGAGATCAACGATCTGTTTCGGCCGCAAATGCCAGCTTGCCCAACTCACGGGCCAATCGCCGTTGGCGTCACGCAGTGTTCTGTCGGCACCCGCCGCCAATAAGAACTGGATCGTCTCCTTGGACGAATAGGCGGCCGCCCGATGGAGCGGTGTTTCACCCCGAGTTCTTGCGTGCCGCCAAAAATTGGAACTGTCGATTCCGGGGATCGTCCGGGCATTGGGATCGGCGCCATGGTCCAGCAGCAGTTTCACGAGTGCGAATCGGTCGGGTTTATTTCCCGCCAGAGCATGATGCAAGGGCGTCTCGCCCGATTCATCGCGGCCACGGTTCGGATTGGCACCATGATGGAGCAACACGCGGACACACTCGACCTGATTCACGTAGGACAGACCGGCGAGGACCGAGGCACCGTTCTCGTTCGTCTGGATGTCAGGGTCCGCCCCGTGGGACAGCAGGTATTCGATGATCTCGGGATGGAAGATGAGCAGCGTGCCCGAGCCGTACTCGTCGGTCCCATTGACATCAGCCCCCGCTTCGATGAGACGCTGGACCTCGTTGAGATCTCCCTCGAAACAGGCGTGTTTGAGCTGTTGCGAAGTCGTGTCCATTGGTGGGTTCTCGGCGATCGAAACGTGGCGGCAAGCAGCCTTGCTTGCCGTCGAGCCGCAAGCAAGGCTGCTTGCGGCTACGAGGAACTACTCAACATTCTTCTCCGAACACCAGGTCATACCCGTCAGGGTCGAACACCGAAAAATCCCGAATCCCGTAGGACCTTGTCACCGGACCGTCCTTAAAGCAATCCAGCATCTTGACGCCTTTTGCTCTGAACTCCTCATACAGCGCATCCAAGGTTCCAGGCTGGCAGTGAATGTGCAGATCGTAATTGCACCAGCCATCATCGACCGCTCGCGCCGCCTTGTTCGTGACGTTGGCATCCTTCGTTTTCTGAGCCAGGAAGATTAGGCAATCATCTCGTCTGACTGCGGAAAAACCGCCGTCGATCGAACCTGTCTGAAAGCCGAGCATTTGGCCGTAGAACGAAACCGAGGTCTCCAAATCACTCACCTGCAACAGCGGGCTGATCTGTTTGAGCATGTCTCCCTTTCGATCTCTCTGAGTAGAAGAGCAAGGCGGTCCCGCCAACGGCCGCGACTGTCGCAGCAATGACAGGGATGATGTCTCGGTGGTGGATCCAGTGAATTCCAACGGCCGACACAATGTGGCCAACCGCCAGAACGAGGGCCGTGGCGCGACGAAAGCGCGGTGCCGTCTTGGCTCCCGCGACGACAAAGGCCGCCCCGCCGAGAAAGCCGCCGATCAGGTGACGCAACCAACGGCCGGTCCCTTCGTAACTCAAGCCACTCAGGACGGGATGCACCACGAAGGCGACCGTGAGCATGTGACCCACGAGGCCGGCGAGCATGGCCACTGGCAGGACGCCGATCCACCACAGCAGTTCGATGGCCTTTTCTTTTCGGGTCAGTTCGGAGAATGATTTCATGGCCCGGTTTCCCAACGGCAAGGGCACTCTGTGTGGTGGATCATTTCTTGGCGAGGTGCTTGTCGAACCAGTCGGCGAAGGTGGGGATGTCCTTGCCGATCTCGGCCCAACCGTGGGCGGCTCCCTTTTTGACGACCAGTTCCGTGGGAACGCCCGCCTCTTTGAGCTTGTCGAGGATGAGTTCCGCCTGCTGGATGGGGACGAGCAGGTCTGCGTCGCCGTGGATGATGAGTGTTGGCGGGTCGTCGTTCGAGACGTGATTCACCGGCGAGATGCTGCGTCCGATCGTGAGGATGCGTTCTTCGTCGGTGATGGGGACGAAGGCCTTGGTCGCGTTGTCGTATTCGTGGAAGTCGAACGGCGCGCGATAGTTCTTCAGCACGCCTCGGCCGATGGCGTTCTCACCCGGCTTGCCGTAGTTCAGGAAATCGGTCGGGGGATAGAAGCAGGCGACGGCCTGCACGCGGCTCGACTGTCGATCGACCGGATCCTTGGCATCGGGCTTCCCCAGCGTTCCGGCTGTTCCCTGCATCAGCGACAGATGGCCTCCCGCCGAGCCGCCCGTGATGCCGATGCGGTTGGGGTCGATCTGATACTGCTCGGCCCGGCTGCGGATGAACCGCACCGAGCGATGCATGTCCTCCAGCACCTCGGGGATCGTGAACTTGGGTTGACTGCCGTGAACGACCGCGAAGACGGTGTAGCCGCGACGCAGGTACTCGGCGACGGAACCGGAATTGATCGAGTCGTGACCCGAGTACCAACCACCGCTCACGACCCACACGATGGCCGCCCCGTTGGCGTTCTCCTTCGGAGCGAAGACGTCGAGAGTCAGTGCCGTCCCAAACTTGCGTCCGTAGATCACGTCCTCCATCCGCGTGAACGGTTCGTCAGCGGCCGAAACCTCCCCGAAGAGAACCAGGCCGGTGATCCAGCACAACGAAACCATCGCGATCCAAAGATGTCGTTTCACGGGGAGACTCCAGAGATTGAGGGGGCAGAATCGGCAGCAGTGTAGGTCGAGGCCCGGTTGATTTCACCCGACACGAGCGGTGACTTGACCAGAGGGCCGTTTCTCTGGACGCTGCTCGCCTGACCACGACCATCTCACACCCTGGAGCATCCCATGATCCGCTGCCTGACGCTGGCTGTCCTCGTTTCGCTGTCTCTCAACGTTGTTGCGGCCGACAAACCGCAGACCGCACCGGCCGAGTCCGGCAGCATGAAAAGTCTCTTCAATGGCAAAGACCTGGCCGGTTGGGATGGCGATCCTGAACTCTGGTCGGTCAAGGACGGAGTGATCCACGGTGAGACGACCGCGGAAAAGAAGGCTCAGGGGAACACGTTCATCATCTGGAAGGATGGCACGACGAAGGACTTTGAATTGCGGCTGTCGTTCCGCTGCAACGCGACGAACAACTCGGGCATTCAGTACCGCTCGAAGCACATCACGGAGGGGGTCAAGAACAAGTGGGTCGTGCGCGGCTATCAGCACGAGCTTCGCAATCAGTTCAAGCTGCCGGACGTCTCCGGCTTCATCTACGACGAAGGGGGCAAGCGCGGCCGCATCTGTCTGGCTGGTGAGCAGGCCACGTGGGAGGGAGGCAAGAAAAACGTCACGGGGTCTCTGATCGATGCCGAAGCGTTTTCAAAGCTGTTCAAACTGGATGACTGGAACGACGTGGTGATCATCGCGCAGGGGAATCACATCCAGCACTATCTGAACAACACGCTGATCCTCGACTTCACGGACAAGGATCCCGAACTGGCATTGACCGAGGGAGTCCTCGCGCTGCAACTTCACGCCGGGAATCCGATGTGGGCCGAGTTCAAGAACATCCGCATCAAGCAGATCCCGTAGACAATGCTGTGCTTCGATCGGCTCAGTCTTTGGCCTTCACGTCGAAGCAGTACAGCAACTCTTGGTCGCGAAGGAACAGTCGCCCGCCGGAGATGACGGGGGGCGTCCAGATTCGGCCGCTCGGTTTGCGAGAGGTCGCCGATTTGGGAATGACGAAGCGGCCGGATTCAGTCCAACCGCTGATGTTGGCTTCGATCAGCACGGCGGTGCCGTTGTCTTCGCTGTAGCAATAGATGCGACCGTCGGCGGAGGTCATCGAGCCGGCTCGCAGTTTGGACTTGTCCGCCCAGACGATCTCACCGGTGGCGAAGGCCTGGCAGATCCAGCCCTTCCCTTCCGAGAAGCCGAAGACGTGCTCGCCAATGAGTGCCACGTTGCCGTGATGGTTCGTCATGTTCTTGTTGCTGTAGACGGACTCGGCTCGAAACGTGTCGCCCTCGCGGTGAATGCGCAGCAGGTCACAGCCCTGCCCCGCTCCGACAGTCGCATAGACGAGCGACTCATGAATGATGGGCGAGTTGACGACCTCGGTGCCGTAGGCGGGCTTGCGACGATGGTTCCAAAGCACTTGGCCCGCTTTGGCATCGACACCAATCAAACCCTGATTGGTGAGGACCACGTACTGCCGGACCCCTTCAATGTCGGCCACCATCGGCGAAGTGTA
This sequence comes from Planctomycetota bacterium, assembly GCA_038040225.1. Taxonomy (GTDB): domain Bacteria; phylum Planctomycetota; class Planctomycetia; order Planctomycetales; family Planctomycetaceae; genus Schlesneria. The sequence continues at coordinate 17,715 of JBBPIS010000069.1, read as the reverse complement.
GGCGGCTTGATCGGTGACCTCGGTGCTGCGCCACAACACCTCGCCTGTCTTCTTGTCGAGCGCGACGACGGTTCCCTTGGGGCCGCCGGGAGTGCAGATCAACTTTTCGCCATCGACCAGTGGTGACCAGGTGAATCCCCAGCCGAGATGCTTGGGGCCGCCGCCAATCGGATTGACCTGCGCTTCCAAGTCGCGCGGAAGATTCTTGCGCCAGACTTCCTGGCCGTCAGTGACCCTCGCGCAAACGAGATCCCCCATTCCTCCCAGGGCATAGATGAACTCACCATCGACGGTTGGCGTCGAGCTGGGACCTGCGCTCCATTGATTCCCCTTCCAATCAAAGAGCGGACCGACTTTCGTCGCCCATGCTTCGGCGACTGTGGCGTCTGTCACTGTCTTGAGGTCCAGGGCGATGAGGTACTCAGTCTCCCCGCGAGCACCGATCGTGAAGAGCCGGTTATCGACAATGGACGGCCCCGAGTAACCGATCCCGGCGTTCTTGTAAGTCCACAACAAAGTCGGACCGCCGGTTGGCCAGGCTTTCAACAAGCCCGTCTCGGTCGAGACATCATTTCGCTGAGGGCCTCGGTACTGCGGCCAATCCGTCGAGTGGACCGATTGTGCCAACAACAGAAGCACGGTCAATGACAGCATCCGCAACATGGGTGATCCCTTGCTAAGTTCGAGTTGCCGACTCCTCGATAGACCTCGGTCACAAGGCGTAAGCATACCTCGGCAGATGCCACCGGCGAAGGCGTTGGATCGCCGGTGACAGGACATGAGCGTGAGTCACTGATCTCGCCATGACGTTTGATCAGGCCGATCGAGACTGGAAACAACGCACCATACGAGATGGACACAACATTCTGTTGCGGTTGGGTGTTCCGGCTCGGACGGCAGCCTTCATTCCCGAAGCAGAGAAGTTTCGACAATTTACGCAGTGCGAGTTGTCAATAATGGTTTGCTCGGTAGAATCCCGGTGCAATGTGTTCGGTTGGGTCAGTCCGAGGTGGCGGCCATGAAAGTGTCGGTCGAACAAAGTGATGACCAGTTTCTCCAGCAGCTTCATCAAGCGGGTGGAGGCACGGTTCAGGAATTGTGTGAGGCGGCGGGCGTCACGGCCACGGCGGTTCGTCAGAGACTGAGTCGTCTCCAGCACTTGGGGCTGATCGAGCGGCAGACGGTTCGGGCGGGACGAGGTCGGCCGCATCATGCTTATCGCGTGACGGACGCCGGGCAGCAGCAATTGGGTGACAATTACACGGAACTCGCCCTGCTGCTGTGGGACGAGTTGCACGGGATCGAAGAGACAGCCATCCGCGAACGGGTGACCAATCGGATTCGCGAGGCTCTCGTTCAGCGGTACGGTTCTTCGGTGCGAGGGGCTTCGCTGGTCGAGCGGTTTGAGGAACTCCAAGCGAGTCTCGTGGATCACGGGTTTCGGGTGGAGGTGGATGCTCACGGGCAACTCCCCGTGCTGCGCGAAACCAACTGCCCGTACCACGAATTGGCACTGCGGGACTCGTCGATTTGCGAGTTGGAACAGCAGGTGTTTGAACAGGTGTTGGGGACACCGCTCAAGCTGGCATCGTGCTGTCGCGACGGACATTCCTGCTGTGAGTTTCATCCGGCGTGAATGGGCTGGTCAAAGCGGGCCGTGTCAGATGAATCGAGTCGAGGTTGCTGGTAAAGTCTGGTTTCGGTCGCGTTGACGCGAAGAACCAATCGAACACAAGACGGATGAGATGAACATGACGACTCCCTGGATTGAAGGCCGATTTGAAGAAAACGTCATCACCACGTCGCTCGAACAGGCGATGAACTGGGCTCGGCAGTCGAGTATCTGGCCGATGACGTTCGGTTTGGCGTGCTGTGCGATTGAAATGATGGCTGCCGGCGCAAGCCGCTTTGACATGGACCGCTTCGGTGCGGGAGCCTTCCGCGCGACGCCGCGTCAGGCCGACCTGATGATTGTGGCGGGAACCGTCACCTACAAGATGGCCAGCCGCGTGCGACGTCTCTGGGAACAGATGCCCGATCCGAAGTACGTCATTGCAATGGGAGCCTGCACAGTCGGTGGGGGGCCTTACTTCAAGTATGGCTACCACGTCGTGAAGGGTGTCGATTTGGTTGTGCCGGTGGACGTGTATGTTCCCGGTTGCCCTCCTCGACCGGAGGCACTCCTCGAAGGGCTGATGCGGATTCAAGACAAGATCAAGGCGAAGAAGATTACCCGCGGTCTGGAAGTGATGCCGATCCCGCACCACACGGGCCGGGTTGGTCTGCCGGTCACGCAGTCGTTTGCCGAAATGGTTTGAAGTTGAGTTGTAGGATGGGCACTCCTGCCCGTCCGGTTTTTGTTTGTTGTGAGCCACATGAGAAGGAGGACGGGCAGGAGTGCCCATCCTACAGAGAGTGCGAATGCCCAGTTTGTTGAAGATCACCGATCTGCATGTCTCCGTCGATGAGAAGCCGATTCTCAAGGGCGTCAGTCTCGAAATCCGACAAGGCGAAATTCACGCCCTGATGGGTCCGAACGGGTCGGGCAAGAGTACGCTGGCCTATACGCTCGTCGGGCATCCGAAGTACGAGGTCACCGACGGCACGATCGAGATCGACGGCGCTTTGATCAACGATCTCGATCCGTGTGAACGGGCGCGACTCGGATTGTTTTTGGCGTTTCAGTATCCGGTCACGATCCCCGGCGTGAAGGTGGCCGACTTCCTGCGTCATGCGGTGACGAACATTCGCACCCCGAACCGCAAGGAGGGCGAGGGCCTGATCCCGATGCGTGACTTCCGCAAGGAACTCAAGGCGCGCATGGAGGAACTCGGGATGGATGTCGAGTTCGCCCGGCGCTACCTGAACGAGGGCTTCTCCGGCGGCGAGAAGAAGCGGATGGAGATTCTTCAACTGGCGATGCTTCAGCCCAAGTTCGCGATCCTCGACGAAACCGACAGCGGTCTCGACAGCGATGCCGTGCGAGTCGTCTCCGAGGGACTTCGCAAGCTGTCCGGACCGCAGATGGGTTCTCTCATCATCACTCACCACGAGCGATTGCTCGAATACAACATCCCGCAGTTCACACATGTGATGCTGGCGGGCCGCATCGTCGAAACCGGAAATGCCGACCTCGCCCATGAACTTCACAATCACGGCTATGCCACCGTGCGAGAACGCCACCCGGTCGAAGCGGCCGAAGAGCAGGAAGTTCAGCAGAAGTCCGTCGGACCGGCTGCGGCTTCGGTCTGAACAGATTTGGTAGTGAAAAGATTCAATCCTCGTCCTTTGGCCGTGACTGGCAGAAGGACAAACAATCTCGCCGAAAGTGCGGGAGGAATAGAACACCATGTCCACAGACACAGCAGTCCTCGAAGACGAAATCGGTGTGGGAGACTATCAGTACGGGTTCCACGACCCGGTTGACAAGTACGTCTTCAAAAGCCGGCGCGGCATTGATCGCGATGTCGTCCAGCAAATCTCGGAGATGAAGAGCGAGCCGGCGTGGATGCGCAAGTTCCGCCTCGAAGCACTCGACATCTTCTTCCAGAAGCCGATGCCCACGTGGGGCGGCGACATGAGCGACCTCGACTTCCAGAACATGTTCTACTACGTGAAAGCGTCGGCGGGACAGGAGAAGTCGTGGGACGACGTGCCCGAAGACATCCGCAAGACCTACGACCGGCTCGGCATTCCCGAGGCCGAGAAGAAGTATCTCGCGGGCGTGAAGGCTCAGTACGAGTCCGAAGTGGTCTACGGCTCCTTGCAGGAAGACCTCGCCAAGCAGGGCGTGATCTTCACCGACACCGACTCCGCTGTGAAAGACTACCCGGACCTCGTTCGCGAATACTTCGGCCAGGTGATTCCCTCGGCCGACAACAAGTTTGCCGCGCTGAACTCGGCGGTCTGGTCGGGAGGCTCGTTCATCTACGTTCCCAAGGGCGTGAAGATCGAGTTCCCGCTGCAAGCCTACTTCCGCATCAACACACAGAACATGGGTCAGTTCGAGCGGACGCTGATCATCGTCGATGAGGGGGCTTCGGTTCACTACGTCGAGGGCTGCACCGCTCCAACGTACAGCAGCGACAGCCTGCATTCGGCCGTCGTCGAGATCATCGTCAAGCGGGGAGGCCGTTGCCGGTACACGACGATCCAGAACTGGTCCAACAACGTCTACAACCTCGTCACCAAGCGGGCCAAGGCTTACGGCGACTCGCTCATGGAATGGGTCGATGGCAACCTCGGTTCAAAGCTGACGATGAAGTATCCCGCCATCTACCTGATGGAACCGGGGGCCCGTGGTGAAACGCTGTCGATCGCGTTCGCCGGCAAGGGCCAGCATCAGGATGCGGGGGCCAAGATGGTTCACTGTGCGCCGCACACCTCCAGCCGCGTGATCTCGAAGAGCATCTCGAAGGACGGCGGCCGGGCGAGCTATCGCGGCCTGGTGAAGGCGACGCACGACGCCCATCACTGCAAGAGCAGCGTCGTCTGCGACGCCCTGATCCTCGACAGCAAGAGCCGCAGTGACACGTATCCGTACATCGAAGTCGATCACAACAACGTGACGATCGAACACGAGGCCTCCGTCTCGAAGATCGCCGAGGAACAGCTCCTCTATCTGATGAGCCGCGGCATGACCGAAGCCGAAGCCGCGTCGATGATCGTCACCGGCTTCATCGAACCGCTCGTGAAAGAGCTGCCGATGGAGTACGCCGTCGAAATGAACAAGCTGATCGAACTCCAGATGGAGGGGAGCGTCGGATGAGCGTCCGCCTGATCAGAACCACACCTACGAAGCCGCCCTTTCGGCGACAGTTGTTTCTCAATGAGCCGGGGATTCCGATGGGCGAGGTGCGTGTGAAGGTGACGTTGACCAACGCCTACGATGCCATGCTGGCCGATGAGGGCCGGATTCCGGAAGAAAAGGTGCGGACTTGTGAAGTTGAGGGAATGGTCGATACCGGCGCTGTCTGCTCCGTGATTCCCCAACGAATCTTAGACGGCATCGGCGTCACGCCACGTTCGCATCGTGTGGCGACCTACGCCGATGGTCGATCCGAAAATGTTCCCGTTTCTCATCCGATTCTCGTCCTCATCGAAGGCCGAGACATGATCGAGGAGGCGATGATCTTCGGTGACGAAGTGCTGATCGGACAAACTGTGTTGGAGCGAACCGATCTGCTGGTCGATTGCGCGAACTGCAAGGTCGTGCCGAACCCGGCGCATCCGAACGGCCCAACGTTTCGAGTGTGACGGGTTTCTCCTGCCATTCTTTCGCAGAGCCAACCGAACGGCGGCGATCCGAGCAACCATCGAAGTCATTTTTTTTCGCAGAACAATTGAGTGAGTCATGTCCGCCCTATCTGCTCCGCCCCGCCCCGCCGCATTCGACAGAAATGCCTTTGAACGCTTTCTCGCTTCCCGCCGCGAACCTGATTGGGTGAGCGACCTCCGCCGCCGTGCATTCGAGGCCTATCGCGAGTTGCTCGTCACGGAACTCGATCCCGAAGAATGGAAGCGGATCGACATTCGTGCTCTGCGGCCCGAGAAATTCGCCATCCAGACCGGCACGCCAGCGGAAGCCGCAGCGTTTGGGACGCTGCTCGCCGACCGAGCTGAATTCGCGGGCGTGGTCTCTCACGTCGATGGTGTCTGCACTCGTTCGACTCTGTCTGAGAAATTGGCGGCGAAGGGCGTGTTGTTTGGCAATCTGAGCGACCTCGTGCAGACTCACGGCGATGTTCTCAAGCCGCATCTGATGACGAAGGCCGTCACGCCCGAAGCTGATCGGTTCGCCGCTTGGCACGGGGCGTTCTGGACCGGCGGCACCGTGCTGTTTGTCCCGCGCCACGTCGAGATCACCGAGCCGCTTTACAGTCTGATCGGCCTCGCCGCTGAGGGGGCCGCCGATTTCAGTCACACGCTGGTCGTGCTCGAAGAGGGCGCATCGGCCACGCTGCTCGAAGAGACTTCGTCCGCATCGACCTCGGCGGCGGGGTTGCATGTTGGCGCGGTCGAACTGCTGCTCGCACCGCGATCCAATCTGCGGTACGTCCAGCTTCAGAACTGGAACGAGAAGACTTGGCACTTCGGTCATCAGGGCGGTCGCGTCGAAGGGAATGCGTCGCTGCAATGGACCGTCGCGGGGCTCGGTTCCAAGCTGGCACACATTCATCAGGAAGTGTTCCTCGACGGCAAGGGAGCGTCGGCGCAGGTCAACGGCGTGACGTTTGCCACCGAGAAACAACTGATCTCGTACTACACGCAGCAGACGCACAACGCCCCCCACACGACGAGTGACCTGCTCTACAAGGACGTTGTCCGCGACAAGGCGCGCTGCGTCTGGCGCGGCATGATCAAGGTGGCCAAGGACGCGCAGAAGACCGATGGCTATCAGCGCAACGACGGGCTGCTTCTGAGCGACACCTGCCGGGTGGACGCGATCCCCGGCCTCGAAATCGAAGCCGATGATGTGCGCTGCACGCACGGCGCAACGGCCGGCCAGGTCGACGAAGAGCAACTCTTCTACGGCATGTGTCGCGGCCTGACCCGTTCGGAAGCGATGCACATGATCGTGACCGGCTTCTTCCAGCGAGTTTACGACCGCATTCCGGTCGAGATCGTCCGCGAAACACTTGGCCAGGCGGTCGAACGCAAACTGGGGATCGGTGAGTGACCGTCACTCGATGTTGAGATGAGGTGTTCCGATGAGCGTCGCCCAAACCAAATCCATCCGACTCAGCCGCCGATCGAACGGGATGGAGCTGACTCCCGAAGATTTCGACGCCGTGACGGAGTGGGATCCCGCGTACCGGTACGAACTCATTCACGGAGTTGTCATCGTGAGTCCGATTCCCGCCGAAGGTGAAGCCTCGTCAGTCGATGAACTCGGATACCGATTGCGGCGATATCAAGAGGAGCACCCGAAGGGTCGGTCGCTCGACATGACGCTGCCCGAGAGATACGTCTACCTGCACGATGGCTCGCGCCGCCGGGCTGACCGCGTGGTGTGGGCCGGTCTCGGTCGCCTGCCCGATCCCAAGCTCGATCCTCCCACGATTGCCGTCGAGTTCGTTTCCAAGTCGCGTCGGGATCGCAAGCGGGACTACGAGGTCAAACGCACCGAATATCGTGAGATTGGTGTCGCGGAGTATTGGATTGTCGATCGCTTCAACCGCACGATGACCGTCTCGTTCGTTGATGGCACCGAACGGATTGTGACCGAGTCCGAGACCAACCAAACCTCGAAACTGCCCGGATTTGAATTGCCTCTGCACAGCCTGCTCGCTGTCGCGGACAAATGGAACAAGTAGTTCGCGCCGCCGAATTCGGCCCACTCCAGAAACGTCCGTCGAGTCACCGAGAAAGACCGCCCCGCATGTCCGAGTTTGAGCGAGTCGCCGCCGTCGAAGAGATTGCCTCTGGCGGTCGGTTGTCGATCTTCGTGGAAGACCTCCCTGCCTTGCTGATTCGCGTGGGGGACGAGTTCTTCGCGATTGAAGATGTTTGTTCGCACGATGGCCAGCCGCTGACGAACGGTCCGGTGGTTGATTGCTCGATCACATGTCCCCGGCATGGTGCGAAGTTTGATTTGAGAACCGGCAAGCCACTCTGCATGCCGGCCATCGAACCGATCTCGACATTTGATGTCCAGGTGAAAGACGGCGCGGTGTTCGTTCGGGCGCGCGACTAATGGCCGAAAACAAGAAATCCTGGGTGCGTCCTGCGAAATCGACTCGCCCGACAGAACTTCGATCCGACTCCACGAGGCCCTCCATGACCACCGACACCATCGTTCCCGAAATCGCTCCCTCGCCAGAGTTGGCCCTCGTTGCCGAATCGCCGACGAATTGCAGTGATGACGCCACCTCGCACGCTCACACGCCCCATCACGCTCACGGTACGGGTTGCTGCTCGACGACTCCTGTTTCGGATGCGACCGTCGCCACACCGGCAGACGCAATGTTGGAGATCGCTCCCACAACCGGCGGCTCCTGTTGTGAGACGCCCCCTGCTGCTGCCGATGACGCCTCGTCGGAGACAGAATCGACCGTCGATGACGGCGCGCTGATCGAGGCGCTGCGGGAAGTGATCGATCCCGAGTTGATGATCAACATCGTCGATCTGGGCCTCGTCTATTCAATCAATCACACGGATCGAAAGGCTCAGGTCGAGATGACGCTGACCAGCCCGGCCTGCCCCGCCGGGCCGCAGATCATCATGCAGTCGAAGATGGCGCTGGAAAAAGTCGATGGCATCGATGTCGCCGAGATCAAGTTGGTGATGTCCCCGCCGTGGACTCCCGCGCGCATGACCGACGAGGCGCGCGACCAGCTCGGCATCTTTTGATCACCTGTCGTTAGTTCAGAAAGATCGCCGCGCTCTATGAACCACGCACAGGCCCGAGTCGCTTCCGACCCGGGCCTGTTTGATTGACCGGCGCAGGCGATTGATGTTTCCTCGCGATCTTCCGATCGAGTGAGTCGAGAAGGTTCTAAGACAATCTGACTGGGCGTCGTGGTGGATTGCGAGTAAGATGGCCCCGTCGCGTTCGTGGCATCTTCGAGTTTCGCAGTTGATCGCCAGAGACCATTCCGCCGTCATGTCCGTCTTCACGCTCGCACCGAATCGAACAGAGTTGGCTCGCGCTCAGTGGGAACACTGCGGGCTGTGCGAACATCGCTGCGGGGCCAACCGGGCGCAGGGCGAGCGGGGGCCGTGTCACGCCGGAGTCGAGGCACGTGTGTTTCGGCACCGCGTCGAGTGTGGCGAGGAGCCCGAACTCGTACCCTCGCATTTGTTCTATCTGTCGGGGTGCGATCTGCGGTGCGCGTTCTGCATTGCGGAAGCCAATGCCTTCGATCCGTCACGCGGGCGTGTGCTGACGGCCGAGTTTTTCACGCAGGCCGTCGCGTGGGGGAGGGCCCGGGGGGCACGCAATGTTCAGTGGGTTGGTGGTGAGCCGACGATTCACATTCCGGCGATCCTCGATGCCATGTCAGCCTGCGCCGAGTTGCCGCCGATCGTCTGGAAGTCGGACTTTTACGGAACGCCCGAGGCCTTCGAGTTGCTGGAAGGTTGCGTGGCGGTCTACGTGGCAGACTTCAAGTTTGGGAACGATGACTGTGCGAGTCGCATCGCGCGCGTCCCCAACTACGTTTCCGTCGTGACCCGCAACCTGCGGCTCGCGGCGGCGCAGGCCGATCTGATCGTGCGGCACCTGGTGTTGCCGGGTCACTTGGATTGCTGCCTTCGGCCGATCGTCGATTGGCTGCGGAGCGAGATGCCGCACGTCAAATTCAGTCTGCGTGACGGCTATCAGCCGCGCTGGCAGGCGCGGCAACATGCCGAACTCGCGGCACCGTTGTCGAGGACTGAGGGCGAATGCGCGAGACAACTCGCTGGAGAGGCGGGGTTGAATGTCATCGCCTGATCCCCTTTCGACCGCCGCCGCCACCGTTCCCCCGCGCGAGGAATGCGGGGGACTCTGCGACGACGAGACCGCCATCTCAGAGATGACATTTCTTCCGGATGGACGACTCTGCCTGTTCGGGGCGTCGCTCGAACTGCTCGAACTGCTCGGTTCGCTGAATCTGGGAGACGCCACGCTCGATGTCCGACTCGCGGCGGCACGCCGCGCGGCGACCGACCCTTCGCAGGATTGACGGCTCACCATGACTGACCAACCCAACCGGCCTGAACGACCGCTCAACACCGTCCAGCAAAAGCTGCGTCCGGCGGGAGCCAAACCGGCCACGCCCGTTGAGACCCCTCGCCCGCACTCGCCACAACAGGAACTCGACGTGCTCATTCGAGCCCGTTATCCGATCGTGTACGTGGTCAGTTGGGAGGAGGAGCGAGTCGAACGCTGCCTGCGGAAGATCGCGGAGGCACGCAACAAGAAGCTGTTCGTGTGGACGATCACGCAGGGGCTGGTCCGATCCGGCACGGAGCCATCCCGAACCAAGGGAGGCAGCAACAGCACGACCGATCCGATCGCGGCACTCGATGCCGTGGTCGATCAGGTCGAACCGGCGATCTATCTGTTCAAGGACTTTCATCCGTTCACAGCCGGCGAACGCTGCAACCTGACGGTGATCCGGAAGCTGCGCGATGTCGCGCATCACCTGCGTGACACGTACAAGTCGATCGTCATCGTCTCGCCCGAGATGCATATCGCGCCGGAGTTGGCCAAGGACATCACGGTTCTCGAATTCGGCCTCCCCCGCCCCGAGGACTTCAGTCAACTCCTCGACCGCATCGTCGAGGACGTGAAGGACAATCCGCAGGTCCGCATCAACCTTGAAGGCGATTCGCGCGAGCGACTGCTGCACGCGGCACGCGGTCTGACGCTGAAGGAGGCCGAGAATGTCTTCGCCAAGACGCTCGTGTTGGACGGCAAATTGGACTCGGACGACGTCAGCGTCGTCTTCAGCGAGAAACAGCAGATCATCCGGAAGAGCGGCCTGCTGGAGTACTACGAAGCGAACGAAGAATTCGGGCAGGTGGCGGGACTGACGAATCTCAAGGAATGGCTGACGAAGCGCACGATCGCGTTTTCGGATCGTGCCGCGAAGTTCGGCCTGCCCGCTCCGAAGGGCGTGCTGCTGCTGGGTGTGCAGGGCTGCGGGAAAAGCTTGTGTGCGAAGGCGGTCTCGGGACTGTGGAAGCTGCCGCTGTTGCGGTTCGATTTGGGTCGCATGTTCAGCAGTCTCGTGGGGTCGAGCGAAGAGAACGTGCGGCGTGCCCTGCAAACGGCGGAAAGCATCGCGCCTGCAATTCTGTGGATCGACGAAATCGACAAGGCCCTGGCCGGTTCGACATCCGCTTCGGGAAGTGACGGCGGAACGGCTTCGCGGGTGTTTGGCACGCTGCTGACGTGGCTCTCCGAAAAGACCTCGCCCGTGTTCGTGATCGCGACGGCGAACGATATCAGTCACCTCCCGCCCGAACTGCTGCGCAAAGGACGGCTCGACGAAATCTTCTTCGTCGATCTGCCGCTGGCCGCCGAGCGGGAAGAAATGTTTCGGATTCATCTGAAGCGGCGGGGCCGCAATCCGGCCGAGTTCGACGCGGCGGAACTGGCTCGTGGGAGCGACGGCTTCAGCGGAGCCGAGATCGAAGAGGCGATCATCTCGGCACTGTTCGACTCGTTCAGCCGGCAGGTTCCGCTCGACACCAACATCATTCGCGCGAGTCTGGCGGAGACGGTGCCGCTGTCAAAGACGATGAACGAGGAACTGAGCCGCCTGCGAAACTGGGCGGCGGGCCGCGCCCGACCCGCCTCGGGTGTGGCGACTCGCGCGACCGAGGAATCGCGACGCAAGATTGAGTTGTGACCGACATGCCAACGGCCGGTCTCCGCATCGGAACCGACCGCGTCTCTCCGGCGTCGCCTCTGGCAAACGGCGACGACACAGAATTCGAGGTGACTCATGAGCACAGTGATGGTGATTGCGCCGCTGGTGATCGCCAATTGGTCGGCGATTTCAGCAGCCGTGGTGGGAGCTGTCGGAGTGTTGGGCTTCTCCACCGTCAACGAGGCAGTCGAGGCCAGCCGTCGGGTGACGGGAACCAACCGGGCCGAGATCGAACTCGACGAGAGCGAGATTCTGGAGGGAACCGGCGGCTCGGGCGAGCAGATTGTCGTCGAGCGGGACGACGTGCGGGCCATTTTCACGCGCGACGCGCGCGGCGCGTTGAAGGTGTGTGTGGAAGGTCACGGTCACACCAAGTCCGAACTCAAGCAGATCGGCGAGGAATTGATCGGTCGCGTGACTCAGCAGTACGTCTACCACCGCGTTGTCACGGAATTGAGCAGCCGCAACATGGCCATCATCGACGAAGAAGTCACGGAGGATCGCACCGTGAAGATCCGCGTCCGCAATTGGTGAAGGCACGGCAGTCCGGACTCCCAGGTCCGGACGGTCCCCTTTTTCGTCCGGACCTGGGGGTCCGGACAATGTGGGGTTGCGACCGCCACCGGGCGCAACAACAAACCCGAAGGAACACAGTCATGGCCGAAGAGCTTGAGATTGAGATCGGCCCCACGGGGCAGGTGACCGTTCGGACGATCGGCATCAAGGGGGCGAAGTGTCTGGACGCCGCCGAGTTCATCGCGCGGATCGTCGGGCGGGAGGAATCCCGCGAACTGACGCGCGAGTACCACGAGACGGAACAGCACGTCGAGCAACACCAGAATGTTCACCGGCGGCATTGAGGTGAAGTGCGATCATGCCCCAGTGCAGCAACTGTCAGTTTCAGAACATGCCCGGCGTGACCCAATGCGGTCGCTGCGGCACATCGCTGATGCTGCGCACGGCGGTCATGGACGTCCATCCGCCGCGAGCGACGCGCTGGGCGAAGCTGTGGCGTAAGACATTCGCGGCAAGGCTGGTTCGTTCGATGCGTGCTTCATCGAAGGCCGTCGAGCGTCAGTGGGGAGTGCTTCCCAATATGGAGCTGCCTCCTCTGGGAGTGTTGTGCCGCCTTCTCGTGCCGGGTTGGGCGCAGATGTTTGACGGACGTCCGACGCTGGGACGCGGCCTGCTGCTGGGATACGGCGTCTGTTTGCTGGCGGCGGCGGCCTGCTTCGGTTCGACGTTGTGTTCGGTGATGCTCGGGCTGGCCTTCGCGTGTCACAGCGTTTCAGTGTACGACGTGGCGCGGCGGTCTTCACCGAGTGCGAGTGATCGCCTCTTTCGCATGATGCTCGGTTGCGGCCTGCTGGTTGCTGGTCTTTATCTGCCTGCCTACTCTCTGGCGACGAGCTTCGTGAATCCGATCGTGATTCAGGCAGACCGTTTGCCACTGCGCACGGGTGATGTGCTGCTCGTCAATGTCGCGGCCTATGTTCGCTCAGCCCCCGATGTCGGTGATGTCGTGCAGTATCAAATGGCGGAAGCCAGTGTGCCTGGTCTAACTATCGGTGGAGTGAATGCGGTGTTCCTATTCCGAGGTCCGCGCATCGACCGCGTGTTGGCCGTGCCTGGACAGGTGGTCGTCTGGGACGGCGAGCGACTCACCATCGACGGACAGCCATCCTCCGTCCTGCCCCTGAATCCCAAGGGAGCCCGCCAACGCCTGAGCTTCACAGTTCCGACGGACTCGTATTTCATTCTGCCCAGCACCGAAATTGGAAACAGCCAGTTTCAGGCGACGGAAGAGAATTGGAAAAGGTGGAGTATTGTGGGAACAGGGCGGATCGAGGGACGAGTTTTCTGGCGATCATGGCCTTGGACGCGGATCGGCTTCGTTCGCTAAGAAGACCCGCAGAAAAAAACAAGTGAGCCGGTGGGGCTGACGCCACCGGGCTCACCTGCTTAGATTCCTTTGCGAGTCCACTTAGTTCGACTAACGAGAGGGAGCGGATGGGACGGTTCGACAAGCTTGAAGTCTCCAGTGAGCAGCCCGACAAACGGCCAAAGACGAAGGTGTCGAACGCACGTCGCGAAGTTTCGTGGCTCGAACAGGCGGTCGAGGAGCGACGGTGCGGGCACTACGAGAACGCGCTGCGGCTCTACTCGCGGGCGCTCGAAGACGACAAGTCACTCGTCACCGGCTGGCTGGGCCAGGTACAGATGCTCGTGTTACTGGGTGAGTTCGTTGAGGCTGAGCTTTGGAGCCGCAAGGCACTGGAACTCTTTCCCGGCAACGGCGATCTGATGGCGGGTCGTGCCCAGGCGCTCGGACGCAACGGTGACACAACCCAGGCACTGGTGCTGTCCGACGGATCGCTCAAGCAGACGGGCCAGTCCGCCTATCGATGGCAGGTTCGTGGCGAGTTGATGGCCGCCACGAAGCAGGAGACCGACCGGCACTGTTTCGACAAGGCGGTGCAGGCGGACCCGGACTGGCTCGTCCCGCTGGAAATTGCCGGCATCTATCTCAACCTCGATCTGCCGGGTCGCGCGTTGGATCGCGCACGGCGCGCGGTCGAACTCGCGGCGGATCGGTATTACGCGTGGTTCGTGCAGGGGTGCGTCGAACGAGAACTCGGTCTCGCCTCGGCCGCGAAGAGTTTTCAGCGCTGCCTGGACCTCTGTCCGGGACATGTCGAAGCGCAGCGGGTCTTGATGCAACTCGATCAGGGTGGTTGGTCGTTCAAGCGACTGTGGCGTCGGGCATTTGGGAGTCGATGATGTCGTGGTCCCTCGAAAAGATCCTGAAGGCCGCACGCCATTTTCACGCGAGCGACGTGCATCTCATCCGCGATGTCGCGCCGGTGGTGCGGCTCAACGGCGAAATTCGACCGATCGAAGGCGAACCGCTGGATGCCGAACAACTGCGTGGCATCGTGGATAGTGTGCTGACCGAGCCACATAAGGAGCAGTTGGAACGCGACTGGCAGCTCTGTTTTTCCAAGCACTGGCCGGAAATTGGCCGCTTCCGCATGAGTATCTACTTCCATGCGGGCTGTCCGGAAATGGCGATCCGCCTGTGTGAGACCGCCGTCCGCTCGCGCGAGGAACTCAAACTGCCGCCGGTCGTTGAAGAGTTGACACGTCAGCCGAACGGTCTGATTCTCGTGACCGGTCAAACCGGCATGGGCAAGACGACGACCCTCAATTACATGATCGACTGCATCAACCGCCAGCGACGCGCGAAGATCGTCACCATCGAAGACCCCATCGAGTTCGTTCACGAGAACCAGCGCAGCATCGTCGTGCAGCAGGAGGTCATGACCGACGTTCGTTCGTTCCGCGAAGCCCTCGTCCACGTGCTGCGACAGGATCCGGACGTCATTGTGATCGGCGAGATGCGAAACCTGGAGACCATCGAAACGGCACTGACTGCGGCTGAGACCGGCCACCTCGTGCTGGCCACGCTCCACACACCGGACGCCGTGCAAACGGTTCAACGCATCTACAGCGTCTTCCCTGCCGAACAACAGAATGCGATCGTCACCCAGATCGCCAACAGCCTGCGGGCCATCATCGCCCAGAAGTTGCTGCCGCTCGCCAACGGTCAGGGCCAGGTCCTCGCCAGCGAAATCTGCATCGTCACCAACGCCGTGAAAAATCACATCCGCGAACGGAGCGTTCACCAGATCTACAGCGAGATGCAAACCGGCCGCAAACACCAGATGCAGACGATGGACAACGCACTCCTCGACCTCTACCAACGCGGCGAGATCACCTACGACACGGCACTCACCAATGCCCGTGAAGCGTCCCACATCAAACACAAGTCGGGACAGGAGAGTCCACCAGCCGGCTAAATCAATTGCCTGGCGTCACCATCGACATTGATCAAGGCATGAGGCGGTTTGTTGTGAGGGATGATCGGCTCATGAATCAGCCGGGTCAGGCTTCTCTCAGCGCTTTGACAATTGGCATTCGGACGGCGCGGATGGCGGGGAACAGGCCGCCCACGAGACCCATCGTCAGCGCCATCAGGACGCCGCGCAGTAGGACGTTGGGGCCGAAGCGGAAGGCGAACGTGATTTCGCTGAATGTGGCCCAGTTCGCCGTGCCGGTCGAGAGGCCGTTGAACGGCAGCGTCGCCAGACAGCCCAACACTCCGCCGAGCAGGCACAGCAGGACCGACTCAAAGAGAAACGAGATCAAAATGCTGCGGCGACTGAATCCGATCGCGCGGAGCGTGCCGATCTCGCGGCCGCGACTGGCGACGGCGGCGTACATTGTGTTGGCGGCGGCAAACATCGCGCCCATCGTCAGGAAGATGGCGATGGCGAAACCGACGAACTTGATCGCGATGGAGGCCGACATCTGCTTCTCGAAGTACTGCGGCTCATCCATCGCGTCGAGCTTGAATTGCTCGTCATCGCGGATGCGTTTGATCAGCGCCTTCATGGCCGTTTCATCGCGGGCACGGAGGTTCACGATGGACAAGGCATTGGGTTGGCGCCGGGCACCGGTCAGGTCGCGCAGATCGGTCCACACCTCGGATTCCGCAGCGCTGCCGGCCGCTTCAAAGTAGCCGACAACTTCGAAGTTCACCTTGTTGATTTCGAGCTTCTCGCCGATCGCGAGGTTCTGGAACCGCTCGGCCATGCGTTCGCTGGTGATCGCCTCGTTCAGGCCCGGGCGGATATCGCGTCCGCGCGAGATTTTGAAGCCGGGCCGCAGGCCGCGACCCGCCTCTTGCAGTCCGCGCACGATCACGTTGGTCGTGCCACCGTTGCCGCGGCGCGGCTTCGTGAGAATCGTGACGAACTCCGCAGAACACATCGGCTGTCCCGCAGCGTCCTGAGCGATGCCGTCGAGATTGGCGACCTCTCTCGCGAGCTTCTGGTCGATGTTGCTGGAGGTCTCTTCCGTGGTCCCCTTGCGCAGGACAATCAAATCCAGATTGTCGCCACTGATGCGCAGCGCATGTTCCAAGCCGTCGGTCAGACCGAACGTGAGCACTGTCGCCCAGACAACCAGCCCGGTTCCCACGACCGTCATCAGCGTAGTGACCCAGCGAACTCGCAGGTTGCGGACATTGTATTTGACGGGAATCATCGAGAGATCTCGCTTTTGAGCCAACAATCGAGGCGGTTTCAAAACCTTGGTACTAACCCGAAGCGTGTGCGAGAGCGTTGGATGTCCAGCATGGAATCGCCCTCGCTCACGCTTCGGGTTGGTTTTGAAACAGCTCTACACCACACGGCGCAGCCCATCGATCACAGACAATTGAGCGGCCCGCACGGCCGGGACGATGCCGCTCACCAGACCGATCCCGGCCGATATGGCTAATAGGTAAAGCAGCCACGGTCCGGCCATCTCGTACACCCCGAAGGGGAACATCTGAGACATGAATTGATGCATCAGTTGGAGACAGAGACAACCAATGCCGACCCCCAGGATGCCGCCCAAGAACGTGATCGAGCAGGCTTCGCCCAAGATCATGGCCAGCACGCGCCGGCGCGAGAAGCCGATGGCTTTCAGCACCGCGATCTCGGTGGTGCGTTCTCGCATCGACATGGCCATTGCGTTGGCCGCCACCAGCGACAGCGAGAACACGACCGCCAAACCGATGTTGCGAATGTACGCCTGCACATTGCCGAGCATGTCCGAGAACATTTGAGCGAAGGCGGCTTCCGTCTGTGTGCGCGTCGGGTTGTCGGAACTGGCGAATCGCTCGTCGATGGCCTTCGAGGTGTCCGCCATCACATCGCCGCTGGCCGCACTCGCAAAAATGGTTCCCGCGTTTCCAGCTCCCGGGTCGTTCATCTCCCTCAGTCCCTCGTCGAGGTACTGCCAGTTGAACCACAGCGAACCGGTGTCTTGCGGAGAATTGAACGTGCCGACGAGAACAAGGTCCAGGTTGAACTGATAAAACGTTCCCTGAACCGGGATCCGTTCGCCGATCTTCCAGCCACGCTTCTCGGCGAGCCGCCGATCGACAACGCACGCGTTGCGGGTCTTCTGAAACTCTTCGAGTTGCTTGGGGTCGATGGTGAACTCGTCCCAAACCTGGAACACGCTTTTCGGATCGACCCCGAACTGCGCGAACGGCATCTGCTCTTCCTTGTAGTTGCCGCCGTACCAGGCATACGGAGTCGCTGCCTTGATACCCGGAGTGCTCGCCACACGATCGACGTAGGCAATCGGCAATTGGCCCGAGAACCCCTGGGTGCTCATGACGACGATGCGGTGATACTTTTCGGCCTCTTTGCCCCACTCGCCCTGCATGGCGATGTAGCCGTGTAGCAACGTCATCAGCGCGAGACTGAAGCCGATCGACAGGATCGTCAGCGCCGAG
>JBBPIS010000068.1:0-37798 GCA_038040225.1 Planctomycetota bacterium | reverse complement strand
CCCCGACCGCAGGTCTCTCGCACCACCCGAGACCTGCGGTTGGATCGTTCTTTGACGACCCTCGCGGGTTGTAGGTGCATCCCAATTTTTTTGTTGAGGTCCAACGGACCGAGTTACGCCAGCCCAGCGGCAAGCGACCATCGGGAGCGCCCCCCCGGGTTCAGGAGAGGTGGTGGCACGCAGCCCCAACGGGGCGTATTACGAACGTGACAGACTCCGTCGCGTAATGCGCCCCGTTGGGGCTGTCTCATTAATACGACTCGTGTTCCCTGGGCGGCGCTCCCAAGGTCGCTTGCCCAGGGCTGGCATAATCCCGGCCCTTCAGGCCTGAAGAATTTCGTCGCACAAGTAATCCGGTAGAGTCAGGAAGTGACGGAGTTGAGTCAGTTTTGTTTGACGAACCAAGGCTTTGTGGTGGAGTCGGTCTTGAAGAAGTCGAGCAGCAGGTTGCCGACCTTGGTCTGACCGGACGGCGATTCGTGAGTTCCGTCGTTGTCGGTGAAGTCGGTGGACTCAAAGCGGACGCCGTCGCTGCGGGGTTGGTTGCCGTTGGTCCAGAGATAGGCTCCCCAACTGAGCCACGGGGCGCGGACCTCGCCCTTCGACTTGTCGAAGTTCAGTTCGCGATCGCCCTGAATCTGGCGCTCGATCAGCCACTTCACCGAGAAGCCGGACTCGAAGGCGTACGGTTCGGGATTGAGTCCCGTCGTGGCGTAGCCTCCATAGGTGCGGCTCGACAGATAGCAGAGCTTCACGTTCGGAAATCGCTTCGGCAGGATCTGCACGATCTTCGCCAGTTCTCCTTCCAGCGTGCGGGCATAGGCGGGAAAACCCGAACTCGGCCCGGCATCGGCCTGCTTGATCCAGATCACCTGGACCTGATCGCGCGTGACTCCCTCGGTTCGCAGCCGTTCATCGACGGTGCTCCAGTAACGTGCTCCGGTGCGAGCGTCTTCGGGATCTTGAATGGCAGCGGCCGTCATGCCCCCCTGCGCGCCATCGACAAAGGCCACGCGCGGATTGATGTTCGAGGCATCTCGCAACACGCGGCGGAATCCGGAGGAGGCCTGCGACGTGTTGCTCATGCCGACGGACATCAACACGATTCGGCCGTCGGACGATGGCTGGCCGGTGCGGTCCAGCGGTTGAATCTGTGCGGCGAGCCGGCGGCCCGCCTCCTCGTGAGCCTGCGGGCGCGTGTTGCGTCCCTGCGCATACAGTCCGCCTTGGTTGCCGCGATACTCGCCGGTTCCGAGGTCCGTCAATGGCCGCAGATCGGCGGGAGGCGGAGGGGGCGGGTTGCGATTCGGCGCAGGGCGGCCACCCGGCGCGGCACTGGCCAGACGCAGGGCATCGACCACCGACTTGCCGTCGCGCTGCACCTCGCGAAAGTCGGTATCGAGTCCCTCGCGAAAGTCCTTCATCCGTTCCTTGAGCGTGGTGGCATTGCTTCCGAGAACCTGTGTCGTTTCGGTCAGAGTCAATTCCCGGTCTTTGCCATCGATCGTCAGCGTCAGTTTCAGAGTGTCGAGATCAATCTTCTTGATGCGGCCTCTCAAAATGCCGCCACCGGGATTCTGACCCGCGTTGCCTGCGGGAGCATTGGCGGGCGCGTTGCCCCCCGCCGGCCGAAGGCCCAGCAGCACCGTCTTGCCGCCCTGCTCGCGGGCGAGGAAGGAGACCGAGTTCCCCACCTTGAAGGCCGAGTCCTTCAGACCGTCCTTGAGTTCGCCGCCGTTGGCGCTGCGAATCTGCGTGTCGTCCGAGATCGAAAACGTGCGGTCTTTGTCTCCGACGGTGACGGTGATCGATTTCTTTTCGGCATCGACCGTCTTGATCGTGCCTCGCTGAATGTCCTGCGCCGAGGCGCTATGAGCGAACAGAAGCAGCAGTGCGGTCAGGCAACCAACGTAGCGGAACATGGTCGAATCTCCAGAGTCCTGCGAAGAGAGGCGGCTCGCCGCGACGTTCGCGTCGGGCCTCGGGTTGACTTGGTGAACACCGATCACGGGTCGGGGGATCGCGGAATAGGACCGGCGCAGGAATAACTGTCGTGGCCGACGCTGCCAGCGTCGGTTCGGATGCTGGCAGCATCCACCACGACGGGACACTTATTGACGCGCCGGTCCTTATCGTTGTGCGCGGCGCTGGAGTTCGACGAACCGGCCGTAAGCCTCGTCCCAAGCCAGCGTGTTCTGTGGTTCGTAGCGTTTCAGTGTGGAGGAGGCTCGCACCACATCACGGATCTGCGCGAGAGAACCGACGGCTCCCGCTGTCCTGGCCTGCACGAGGATGTTGCCGAGCGCAGTGGCCTCGATCGGACCAGTCACCACGGGACGGCCGGTGGCATTCGCCGTGAACTGGTTCAGGAGTTCGTTCTGCGTCCCACCGCCGACGATGTGAATCACTTCGGTCCGTGTCCCGGACAACTCTTCGAGCCACCCGAGGACCATGCGGTACTTGAGGGCGAGGCTTTCGAGGGCACAACGGACGAGACCCCCTTCGCTGTCGGGGATCTCTTGATTGGTCTGGCGGCACCAGTCGCGAATCGCTTCCGGCATGTCGGCCGGTGCAAGGAACGCCTGATCGTCGGGATCGACGAACGCGCGGAACGGCTGGGCGTCGCGAGCCGCCTGCGCCAGCAGGCCGTAGTCGTAGGCGGTGCCATTCCGCTCGAACGACTTCCGGCACTCCTGCACCAGCCACAGACCCATGATGTTTTTGAGCAGCCGATACGTGCCGTCGATGCCCCCCTCGTTGGTGACGTTCCGTTCGAGAGCCCGTTGCGTGAGGACGGCGTGCGGCAGTTCGAGGCCCATCAGCGACCAGGTGCCCGAGCTGATGTAGGCCCAACTCGCGGAACCGGTTCGCTCGGTCGGCACGGCGACGACGGCCGCCGCCGTGTCGTGAGTCGCAGGCGTGACAACGTCCAGGCGCGGCAAGCCGGCTCGCCGCGCGACATCCTCGCGCAGTCGACCGAGTTTCGTCCCGGGATCAACGACATCACCGAACAGGTGCGTCGGCAGATCGAGCTTCCGCAGCAGATCAAACGCCCACGTGCGGTTCGTCGGGTGAAACATCTGCGACGTGGTGGCGTTGGTGAACTCCACGACCCGACTGCCCGACAGCAACCAGTGGAAGAAGTCGGGAATCATGAGGAACCGGTCGGCCTGAGCAACCAGCGGCCCGTTGGCCTGATTCATCGCGATGAACTGGTACAGCGAATTGATCTCCATGAACTGGAGGCCGGTTTGTGCGAAGACTTCGGCACGGGGCACTCGATGAAATGTCTGCTCCATCACGCCGCGTGTCCGCGGGTCACGGTAGTTGTAGGCCTGACCGAGCATCTCGCCGGTCTTGGACAGGAGGACGAAGTCGACGCCCCACGTGTCGACTCCGACGGAAACGATGTTCTGCCCGAACCGAGTGGCGGCTTTGGCGAGGCCCGTTTGGATCTCGGACCACAGCCGCAGCAAGTCCCAGCGCATCGTGTCGGCCACGTGGACGGGGCCGTTCGGAAATCGATGCAACTCTTCGAGCCGCACCTGTTTGCCATCGAACAGTCCCGCCATGACTCGGCCGCTCTCCGCCCCCAGATCGATCGCGAGGTAAACCTGCTCCGCCATGTTGGATGCTCCTCGTGTGGCCCGTCCCGAATGAATGGCGGCCATGATACCTGTGGACTCGCAAAGCGGTAGCGATCTGGCCGCCTCGCGGAAGCGGGCCGGTCATTTCC
This sequence comes from Planctomycetota bacterium, assembly GCA_038040225.1. GTDB lineage: Bacteria > Planctomycetota > Planctomycetia > Planctomycetales > Planctomycetaceae > Schlesneria. The sequence continues at coordinate 34,062 of JBBPIS010000068.1, read as the reverse complement.
GTGCGAACGGCTCGCGGAGTCCGTCGCGACGGCAGAACGTGCCGGAGTGTGGAGGCGACGGGGCGCGCGGCACCTTTATTCTTCAAGAAATGGATGTGAAACAGGGCTTTGCACCGCCGAGTGCCCTTGATTCGGATTGATCCGGTTTTGGCCCACCGCTACAACCCGCCGTCCCTTTCTCCTGAATCACATCCGCATTTGAACTTTGCCCGAATGGGTCGCGGTCACTGCGCCGGGTTTCAACCCGCCGGAGAGTCCGGGTTCCACTTGAGCAAGTAACTATCGCCCCCATCCGGTTCTCGGACGTGGTCTGACCGCGTCCATCCGCAACCGCAGAGGTGACTCGATGTACGTGTCGACCAACCGATTCTGGCTTCGCATCTCGGTGAGCATGCGGAGTCTGCTATGGCTGAGCCTTGGCATGGCGCTCGTCATGTCCTCGCGAATGGCCGTCGGCCAGGAGGAACAGGCCCCCGCGCAGACGCAATTCGGCGACACCGTCGAAGACGGATGGCTGTTCAGCGACCAACTCACCGGACGATCCGGCGAAGCGTTCGGCGCACAGCTTCGAGCGGGTGTGCTGACCGGACCGGGGATCGGGCGCGATGTCTCCATCTTCCCCGTGGAAATCATGCCCTATGCGTTTGCCGGGAAGGGAATGTTCTTCGGTGACATTCGCGGCTTTCGAGCCAATTCGGATCAATGGGGTGCGAATGTTGGAGGCGGCTTCCGGTACCACTCCGAACAACTGGATCGCATCTTCGGCGCCAACGCCTACTTCGACTACGACAATTCCAGTGGTGCGCTGTTCCGCCAGGTGGGATTTGGTCTGGAGACCCTCGGCGAGTTGTGGGACATGCGCGCCAACGTCTACCTTCCCCATGGTGTGACCCAGCGATTGATCTCGATCAACTTCGTGCCGGGATCGGAACATTTCGTCGGCCATCAGATCCTGTTCGACCAGGTGCGGGTCATCGGCAGTGCACTCACCGGAGTCGACATGGAGTTGGTCACCCCTCTTCCCGGCCGCGTGATGCAGCGTCACGATGTCCGCGTTGCTGGGGGCTGGTATCACTATCAGGGTCAGGAGCTGGACGGCTTTGCGGGCTGGAAGGCTCGAATCCAGGGAAACCTTCTGCCCAGCGTTCAAATGCAACTGGAAGTGGCCAACGATCACATCTTCAACACCACCGTGGTCTTTGGTGCGACGTGGACCTACGGCGGATATCGCCAGCCCGAGACCGAACGACGCAGTCAGTTCAGCCGCATGACCGATCCGGTCCGACGCAACTACAACCTGGTCGTCGCCAAGACGGACGTTCTCGATCCCGATCAGATAGCCATCAATCCGCTGACTGGCGACCCGTACTTTGTCGAGCATGTCGCCAGCTACGCACCGATTCCGGGGGCCGATGGAACATTCGAACACCCGTGGCAGACGGTCAATCAGGCACAAACCGATCCGGCATTCGCGCCGTTCATCGCAGCCGCCAGCGGCGACATCATCCTCGTCCATGCAGACAGCGTGTATGACGCGGCAACCTTCCCCGCCGATAACTCGGTGACGCTGACGCCGAGCATTCGCATCCTTGGTGAAGGGAGTCTCCCCGGAGGGCAACTCGTCAGGCATCGCATCAACATCGCCGCTCTGGGACAGATTCCGCTGCCGCGAGCCACCGACCCCCTGTTGTTTTTGAACCGGCCCCTTTTCGCGAATTCGCCAGGCGATGGAGTGACGCTGGTCAGCGGTTCCGCAGCCGCACCGTCGGAATTCAGCGGTTTTCAGATTGGAGATCCCACGGACAATGCGAGTGGCCCGGTGGGGCATGGCATCGTCGGTGATGGCGCGCCTGGGGGCGTGCCTCAGGACATGTCCAACATACTGGTCACACAAACCGACGTGAACTTTGCCGGTGGCGAAGGGGTGAGGCTGACGGAGCTGACCGGACCGGTGGTGTTCCGTGGCGTCTTCGTCAACGATCCGGTCGGCCCGGCGTTCCATGTTTCCGGGGGAATCGGCGGAGTGACATTCACTGACGACGCTGTGTCGGGCGCGCAGGGACGAATTGAGAACTCGGGAGACCGCGCGCTGTTGGTCGAAAATACACTGGTGGGCAGCTTCGTCAATCTGACCGGATCCACGATCACTGACACGGCGGGGCTGGGCATCCTGATCGACGGTGCCAACGGTTCCGTAACGGTCGATGACTCCACGATCAACGGCAGCCTTGTGAGGGGTATCGAGATCCAGGGTGGTGGGGGTACCACCACCTTCCGCGGCGCGGTTGTCATCGATGACGCCGCCCTGGACGCCATCAGCATTCACGACACGCTCGCCGGCAGTTCCGTCACGTTTTCACAGGTGGCACCCGGTGTCACCATCACCAACCGAAACGCGCACGGGGTGAATGTGTTCTCCACGATACCGGGAATACCAAACCTGGGAAATGTGCTTTTCCGGGGGCCGGTCCTGATTACGGACACGGTTGGTTCGGGGGCGGCGGCGGTTGAGTACCAGGACAGCAGTGGTGATCTGCAGTTCCAGACGCTGAACATCAGTGGCGGCGGCGGTCAAGGGATTTTAATTGGAGGAGGAGGCGACGCAGCGCTGTCCAACACCGGTCAGTTCCTGGTCACGGGAGCGACCGACATTTTCAATGTTGCCGCCAACGGCGTTCTGATCACCGATGATGATGCCCAGGTCCAATTCAACGGTCTGACCGTCCGCTCGCGAGGATTGAGCGGCATCAGCATTCACGACAGTCGGGGAAGCGTGTCGTTCCTTGGATTTACCTCGATCGACAACGCGTTTCTCTTCCCCAGTTTTTCTCCAGCCGTCGATATTCAGGACAACATAACGGCCGGTGTTGTGTTTGACACCCTGACGATCACTGACGCCACTCGTCCATTCCCGCTCATCGGCGGAGCCGGCCTCAACGTCATCAACAACCCCCCTTTCGTGTCGGTCGGCTCGTTGAATGTGACAACACTTGACGGGACCGCCTTGTTTGCGAGCAACGCGGGCGTCGTCACGACAACCACCGTTGACGGTGTCACGACAACCACAACTTCCGGTGGAATCTTCGTCGGCACGGGTGTCATCGATTCCGTGGGCTCGGTTGTCGCCAACTTCAATTTTGGCCGCCCTGCAATTGACGTTCAAGATTCGGCCATACAGCTCGGATTTCAATCGGTCAGCAGTTCCAACTCCCTCGCGGAGGGAATCATTCTCGACAACAATGCCGGACCGGGTGGAACACTGTTCACCATTACCGGCCAGGTGGGAGTGCCACTCTCGGGGGGAACAATCACGGGTGCGTTCGCCGACGGAGCCTTCTTCAGGAACACCGGCGGTGTGTCATTGGAAAACATGAACATTCTCGCCAACTTCGGTACGGGGATATTCATAGAGTCGACAGAACTCTTCGTGGGCGGTTCACTGATCCAACAGAACTTTGGGGTGGGCGTCGATGTTCGGAATACTGCGATTGCGTCGCTGGTGGGCAATACGATCACCGGAAATGGTCTGAACGAAGTCCGGTTCACCGCCGCCACGGCTGACGCCTACTCGTTCATACTCGGCGGCGGGCTCCTGACCGATGGCAACCTGATCACCGACGGATCGGACCATGCGGTTCTTGTTCAGACGCAGGGGGGGGGAGCGGGGTCAACACTGAACCTCGGCGCGTTCAACAATACGATCATCGCAAACGCAGGTGGTACCAATGCGTTCCGTCTCAATTGGAACGGTGGCGTGACCGGATCGATCAACGTGAACACCTTCAACTTCGGCACCACCGGCTCGACGGGTCTCTTCGTGAATCTTGGATCAGCGTCCCTCACCCAGCCGTCAAACCTCGAAATCCTGAGCAACACGTTCAACGGCCAAGGTGGCTTTGCCAAGACCGGTATTGATATCACGACAAATGGCGCACCCAATAATATCAGCATTGGTCAGTTGATCGGCCAACTGACCGGCAACGTCATGAATTTCACTTCGCCTGGCGCATTTACCGGCGACATCGGGATGCGCTTCTCGCTCGGTGGCAATTCAAACGTCAACATCTTCAACAATTCGATCGTGATGCTCTCCGATGGAGGTACGGGTATGCAGTTCTCCCTGGTGCAGGGGCCGTCCAATCTCACGATCGACAACAACGTGATCGATATCGCGTCGAACATCCCCGTGCTGGTCGAAACCGGCATCGAAATTCTCGGCGTGAGCGGAACGGTGACTTTGTTCGGCACTCAGAACAACGATATCATTCTCCGAGGCCTGCGAGATTCGGTCCCCCCGTGGTTCTCCGCGCCCGCTGCCATCAACGGGCAAATCATAGTCAACGGAGTGACCCTGTTCCCCTGATGGGAGTGTGACAGCCCTTGTTGAAGGCGACCCGTCGCGGTTCGCCTTTCCCGGCTGCGCGAAACGTCGCATGGTTTGAACACTTCGCAATCAGATGGAAGTGTTGGGCTCCGCCCAATGGGCATCGATTGGACGGAGGGCGAGGCTCGTGCCGAGTCGAGAGGTATTGAGGAGTTCCTCGACTCAACGGCTCCACGGGAGCGTCAGCCTCCCGTTTCCCGACAGTGCCTAACCGCCGCTCCCGCACAGCGACGGTGGCAGAATCCATCGCCCGATCGTCACGAGTCGCTGGAATCGGGTCATGGCCGCCAATTTCGCCGGTGGCCCTGCGGAAGCGTGCTCGTGCGAAAAACCGGCCCCAATTTTGTCGTTTGAGTGCGGCGGACGCTGCCGAACCCTCGTCGTCACTCACTGACGGCATGAGGCAATTCTGCGCCGTTTCGTTGGGCGTGGCCGTAAAGTTGTAGAAGCCCATTTATTTGGACAGATTTTCCCAAGAGAAGCTCTCGTTGCAACCGATACTTCAATCACAACCGTCAAGGTCGGTGCGGTTGCGCACGCGGTTCGGCATCAGGTCAATCAGCGAGCTTCGAGTTTCCGCAGTCTTCCAGGAACGCGAACATGTTCGGGCGAATGTCTTTTGGTTCGCTCTTCGTGCTGGCCCTTCTGGCACCTGGAGTGTGCTGGGCACAGGCGGGGTACGGCTACGGGCCTCCGAATGGTCCGACGGGGCCGGTGATGCCACCCTATCAGGGTCAATACGCACCACCGCTCTCAGGTGCGCCGTGTCCGGACGGTGGCAACAGTCGAACAATCTTTGAAGAGATCCCTGACGACCGCGGCTGGCTGTTCGACGACTCGCCACTCAGCAAGTCGATCGAAAGCAGTTTTCGACATGCCTTCTTCCGGACCGAGTATCTGCTGTGGAGCTTCAGCGATCCCGGCAGGGTCGTGCTCGGTGCGCCCCTGCTTTCGGGAGACGATCTGCGCGACCCGATCAATGTTCCGGTCAATGACCGGGTCACAGGCGCCCCCATCGGGTTTGGAGTAGTGCCAACGCTGGATGGAATCCAGTTCAGTGGGAACAACGGATTCCGCGGCACATTCGGGATGCCGGTGGGCCCCGGAGCCTTTGAGGCGAGTGCCTTCATCTTCGCGACAAAAACCAGCCACCTAAACCTTACCAATGAGATCCAACCCCTGGACCCTGACGATCCGTTCGCCATTTTCGACCATCCCACCTTCGTGGCACAGCCGGTGTTGATCGAAGGAGCGCCTTCGATCGAGAGCCTCGTGTACACCGACAGTTACCAGGCGCAGCTGACGGCAAACGCATGGGGGACCGAGGCCAATTATATTTTCTCTCCACCCAACGCCGGTGCGGGTGACTTCTTGACGTTTAGTCCACTGGTCGGCGTTCGCTATTTCTACTTTCAAGAGAGATTGAATCAGACGGGCGTCTACCAGTTTAGTGACGATCTCGTCGACTTCCGGCCGGTGACGAGCCGGATTGATGCCTCAACGATCAACAACTCCTACGGACCGCAAATCGGCTTCCGAACCGAGGTGAACATTTCCCGCCTGACACTCGGAGCGGAACCGAAGGTGATGCTGGGGTTCAACTCCTACCAGGCGACCCTCTTCACTCAAAACATCCTCAGTGACGCCGAACCCGACTTGACCATTCATGACAAGCAAACGACCTTCGGCCCGTTGGCCGACGTCAAACTCTACTCGCGACTCGCCCTCAGCCAGAACCTGCACGTCTTCGCCGCCTACAACTTCATGTGGGCTGGCATGTTGACTCGACCATACAACAACGTGGTCTATAATATTTCAGCCCCCGGGGGGGCCGGTGCCTTTCAACAAGACGTCCGGTCCACGGATGTCATATTGCAAGGACTGTCGGCGGGTGCCGAGTTCCGCTACTGAGTTGCGGAAATGTGACGACGACCAACGGCGCAGTCCGTGGTTGTCATGGACTGTGGCGAAACCACCGCGCGGCTTGTCAGGCCAACAGGGCTCGAACAACCTGACCGTCGACGTCCGTCAACCGAAAATCGCGGCCTTGGAAGCGATACGTCAGTCGCTCGTGATCCAGCCCGAACAGATGCAGCAGCGTGGCCTGCAGGTCGTGGACGTGAACCGGGTCGCGCGCGATGTGCCAACCGAGTTCGTCGGTCTCGCCGATCACCTGGCCTCCCTTCACGCCGCCGCCTGCCAGCCACAGGCTGTACGCGAACGGATGGTGATCGCGACCCGTGTTGAGTTCCCGGCCGGGCCGATTCTCGGCGAGCGGCGTCCGGCCGAACTCCGACCCCCACACAACGACGGTGCTGTCGAGCAATCCCCGCTGCTTGAGATCCTTCAGCAGCGCGGCCACCGGTTGATCGGCGAGGGAGCAGTTGTAGGCCAGTTCCGGATCGAGGTTGCTGTGGTGGTCCCACGAGGCGTGATAGATGTTCACGAACCGGACACCCCGTTCGACCATGCGTCGCGCCAGGAGGCAGTTCAGCGCGAATGCCTTCTGCACTCCCGCGCCACCTCCGCGGAAGTTGTTGTTCTTCGGATCGGGACGATCCACGCCGTAGGCTTCGAGCGTCTCCTTCGACTCGCTGCTCAGATCGAGCAGCTCCGGCGCGGCCGATTGCATTCGATACGCCAGCTCATACGAGGCGATTCGGCTGTCGATCTCGGGATCGGCGAGGGCTGTTAACCGCTGCTCATTCAACTTGCGAAGGGCATCCAATCCCGTGCGCTGCATCTCGTCCGAGATCCCCGCCGGACGATTGAGATGCAGCACCGGCTCGCCCTGATTGCGGAAGAGAACGCCCTGATAAGTCGTGGGCAGAAAGCCGCTTGCAAAGTTGGAGGCCCCGCCGCTGGTGCCGCGTCCCGCCGTGAGAACCACATAGCCCGGCAGGTTCTGCGATGGAGATCCCAATCCATAATTCAGCCACGACCCGACGCTGGGCCGTCCAAACATCTGAGTCCCCGTGTTGAGCAGCAACTGACCGGGATGATGATTGAAGGCGTCGGTGTGCATCGAGCGGATCAGCGCGATGTCATCGACACATGTCGACAGATGCGGCAGGTAGTCGCTCAACTCCATGCCGCACTCGCCATGCGGCCGGAACTTGCGCGGGCTGCCCATCAGGACGGCGGACTCTTTTTGAATGAACGCGAACCGGACGTTCTTGGTCATCGACTCGGGCAGCGGCTGGCCGTGCAGTTCCTTCAGCTTGGGCTTCTCGTCGAACAGGTCGATCTGGCTCGGTGCCCCTTCGAGGAAGATGAAGATGCACGCCTTCGCCTTCGGTGCATGGTGAGACTCGCGCGGCGCGAGCGGATTCGCCGATGATTCAGCCGCCGCGAGCAAACCGTCCCGCTTCAGCATGGACAACAGCGCCAGTTGGCCCACGCCGCACGCGGTCGATGCGAGAAACCGGCGTCTCGCCAGCAGGTCGGTCTCGTGTCGTGAGTTCATCGTGCTTCCTCGCCGGTTGACCAATTGATTCGTGGCACCCTCGTGTTGATCAGTCGATATTCAATTCAGTTCAACCGTCTATTCCCGTGTGAAGAACTCGTCCAGGTTGAGCAGGATGCGTGAGAAGGCAATCGACGCAGCGAGATCGACGGACGATCCAGACGGCGTGGTTGCACCAGCCACAATGGCGGTGGCATCGTTCGGCCGGCGCTGCAACTGACCTCGGGTCTCTTCGTACAAACGGACGAGCGTCTCCAACTCGGCGATCTCCAACTCCCGGCCCGTCGTCCAACGAAAGGCTTCGCGGCAGCGGGTTGTCGGGTCGCCGGTCACGTCCGTGTCGAGTCGGATGCCAAACGCGCGGGCACACTCGAAGAAGGCCGGGTCGTTGAGCAACGTCAGCGATTGGAGCGGTGTGTTGGACCGTTCGCGCCGCGCGCAGGTCACATTCGAGTCGGAACTGTCGAACGTCATCAGCAGCGGGTACGGCACCGTGCGCTGAAAGAAGATGTAGCAGCCGCGCCGATAGCGGTCGCCTCCCTTCGACTCGGCCCACTTGACCGAGCCGGCGTATCCGAGGTCTGCCACGCCGGACGGCAGCGGCGGACGAATGCTTTCGCCACCGATTCGATCGTCGAGCAGGCCGCTCACCGACAAAGCCAGATCGCGGATGATTTCGCCCTCGAGTCGGAAGCGGTTCTGCCGTGCGAGCCAAACATTTTTCGGATCGACCGTGCTGAGTTCCATCCGCGTGCGAGACGACTGCCGATACGTGGCCGAGGTCGCCATGAGTCGGATCATTTCCTTCCGGCTCCATCCACGACGAGGCAGTTCCGTGGCGAGCCAGTCCAACAGTTCGGGATGCGTTGGCTTGGCTCCCTGCAACCCAAAGTCATCGGGCGGATCGACCAACCCGCGACCAAACAGATGCTGCCAGATGCGATTCACCGCGACGCGACGGGTCAGCGGATTTGCCTCGTCCACGATCCACTTCGCGAGGTCCAGCCGATTCGGGCGCGAGGCGGTTGCCGAGGGACGTTCGCTCGCGGATGAACCAGCAATAGCTTTTAACGGGTTTAGCACGGACAGCCCCGCCGGCTGGACTTCGGCTCCAAGACGCAGGAAATCGCCGCGAACATGAATGTTGGTTGGCGAAGGCTTCGCACTCTCACTCAGGATCATCGCTTGGTGCGGAGGTGATTTCGGTCCAGCCCCGTCAAACTTGGCGAGCGCCGCTTCGAGCTTCTGCAACTCGGGATCGACCTTTTCCTTTTTCGTCTGTTCCAATGCGGCCAGCGCGTCGGCCGGGTTCGCTTCGCGATACTGCCTCACCGCTTCGGCCAACGGTTGGCGTGCGACATCGTGAACGGCTTTCAACCGGGCATACTCTTCGAGTTGCGCGGCCGTCGCCACAGAGACATCCTGTTCGTCGGCCGCATTGAAGAACGCATAGAGCTGATAGTACTCACGGTGCGAGATGGGATCGTACTTGTGGCTGTGGCATTGGGCGCATCCCACCGTCAAACCGAGCCAGACCGCTCCCGTCGTGTTGGTTCGATCGACGAGTTGCTTGTCGCGGTCTTCCTTTTTGTCGGCCCCGCCCTCTTTGTTCGTCAGCGTGTTCCGGTGGAAGCCGGTGGCGATCCGCTGGTCGAGTGTCGCAACGGGGAGCAGGTCTCCGGCGAGTTGTTCGACCGTGAACTGATCGAACGGCAGATCGCGATTGAAGGCATCGATCACCCAGTTCCGCCACCTCCAGGCATGAGGACGCGGCAAGTCTTTCTCATAGCCATCGCTGTCGGCGTAGCGGGCGAGATCGAGCCAGTGTCGCCCCCAACGTTCTCCAAAGTGCGGCGACGCCAGCAACCGATCGAGCAGACGTTCGCAGGCATCGGGCCGTTCGTCGTCCATGAATTCGGTCATCTCCTGCGGGCAAGGCGGCAATCCGAGCAAATCGAGCGACAACCTGCGAATCAGCGTCGCGCGATCGGCCTCCGGTGACGGAGTGAGGCCGCGCGAAGCAAGCGTCTCTCTCACGAAGGCATCGACCGGATGGTGAACCGCAGCTTTTGAAACCGGTGGCGAGAGAGCGCGAACGGGCTGAAACGACCAATGTGCGGCGCGGCGATCCGCCGCCGCTTTGTCATCCTTCGGCCAGTCGGCTCCCTGATCGATCCAACCACGCAGCAGACCGATCTGTTCGTCGGTCAGCTTGTCACCCTCGGGAGGCATCAGCACGTCGGGATCCACGCCCGCGACGTACTTGATGAGCAGGCTCTCGGCGCTCTTGCCACTGACAAATGCGGGTCCGCTGTCTCCGCCGTTGAGTGCCTCGTCACGGCGGTCGAGCCGCAAACCGCCCTCCTGTTTCGAGGTTCCATGACACTTGTGGCAGTGAGTCGTCAGCAGCGGCTTGATGTCGGCGACGAAGTCGACCTTCTTTTTCGTCGCGGGAGGGAGAGCGGGCGGCTCGGCGACTGAGGCGGCAGTCCCCACCAGGAGACCAACGACCGCAACGCAGGCGGCTCGCGGACCAAAGTGTCGTCGATTGAACATCGGTCACTCGTGCGAAGGAGGCAGGGCGAGCGAGGCGGGAGATACCGGCAGGGCCAAATCACCGGCCAGTCAATCAGGCGGCTCATCCCCTGTCAAGAAGCCGCAGCCTTCCGCTGCGACCACGCAACAAAAACGGGCCTGCCGATTCATCGGCAAGCCCGCGGGATTTGTCTGATGTCGCCGGATGCTACTTGGTCCCGGTCACTGTCCCGGTCACTCGCGACGTCGTCGGCTGTTCAGTGGCAGGCTTCTTATCCTTCCGCTCTTCGGCCTTCTTGGCCGATAAGGCCAGCAACTGCTGAGCTCCCTGCAACTGCGCCTGCGAGAAGTACGGTGTGGGTGGCTGACCACCGAGACGCGTCATGGCCTTCTCAGCCAGTTGTGGGAAGGACATCTTGTCTGTGAGGTGCCACGTCGCGGCTTGGGCCGCCTGCGAATCGACCTTGCCGGTTCCGACTACGGTCAACAGTTCGTAGAGGACGGGATCGTCGCTCACCTGCGAGACGGGAACCAACTTATATCGGCTGCTCGGCGTTGGCTCGGGCTTGCCATGCTCAAGGCACACGGAATTGAACTGCACGGAGATCACTCGTTCGGGCGGGACGGAGAAGAAGCCACCGCCGCCACCACCCTGTTGACCACCGCCACCGCCGAAACCGCCTTGCTGTCCACCGCCCATGCCGCCACCCTGTTGCTGCTGGCCACCACCTTGTTGCCCGCCCTGTTGCCCACCACCAAAACCACCCTGCTGACCACCGCCACCGAATTGGAAGTTCATCGGGACACCAACGGCCGCTTCGGGCACCTTGACGTTGAGCGGTTTGTCGGTCTTGTTCTCGATCAGCACATTTCCGCTGAGAGCATTTTTCGGGATCAGCTTGACCTCAATCTGGCCGGCATCGATGGCGGCGAAGAATTCGACCTGTTCAGCAGTCGGGTCAAACTTGGGATTTCTGATCGGCGGCTTGTTGGCCGACTTCTTGCCGGCGGCGGACAACTCGGAGAGCTGCCCATTGGTGAAGACCAACGCAAACGATGCCAGACAGCACGCAATCAACGCTGCGGACGAACGACGGACCATCGGACGTTCCTTTCACAGAGAGAACCAAACCGCAGCTCGCGATCGCGAACCGTTTCTCGAACAGCCGGTCTCAAACCATGTTGTTTGTAGAGGAGATGCAGACCAACTCGACAGACATGGTCAACCGAACGACCGGGATTCTAAGCCACCGCAATTCCGGCGAGCAACCAAAACTTGAAGGAGTTTCCATTTTTGAGGGGGAACTCCAGCCCGGACGGTTCCGCGAAACAGTTCGCTGCGACCCTCAAAGTCCGCCGACCTGGAGACCTCATCGTGTTATCGGCCCGTCGGTAGGGTGGTTCCCCAGTCCCACTGCCGGCTGCGTTTCAGCCGCTACAGTCGGGCAAATCGGACACCGCTTCAAAGGTGATCGCCTGGTCTCAAAGGTGATCGCCCGGTGTTGTCGTTCCGCAATGGAGGACGGGCAGGAGTGCCCATCCTACGAGTCAGCCGGTCCGCACGGTCAAGGGATGTGTCTCCACGAAAGCCTGCAGTTCGCCGGCGCTGAACACGCTCGTCGTGGCTCCCATGGAACGGACGCAACTCGCGCCCATCGCGGTTCCCAGACGCAGGCACTCGGCAGTGCTGGCTCCGCGCAGCAGACCGAAGACGTAGCCCGAGACAAACGCGTCGCCTGTCCCTGTCGCATCGACGGCCTCGACCGGGTAGACACCCGTTTCGAGATGGCCATTCGGGCCGAGCTGCAGCGAACCGCGACTGCCACGCGTGATGACCACCTCGTGGACACCGAGGGTTCGGAAATGCCGGGCCTGGCGCAGGGGATCGGTTTCGCCACACAGACGCTCGGCTTCGTCGTCGTTCGGAAAGAAGTAGTCGGTCCACGGCGCAACGGCCTCAATCCACGCGGCGAGATCCCCCGTCTCGGGCAACACCACGTTGAGAATCGTCGTGACGTTCGCCTCGCGCGCGATGCGAAACATGCGCACGACGCACTCGGGCGTGAGTGCCTCCAACAAACCGAAGCCGCCGACATACAGCACCTTCGCCGCGCGAATCGTCTCGGCCGTGACCTGCCTGCCGTCGTATTCGGCATTCGCACCGACGCAGTGAATGAACCGGCGGTCCTCGCCGCGCACATTGAGGACAAACGTGCTGCTCGTCGGCGCGGTCGGGCTGAGGACCAAACCGGAACAGTCGACTGACGAAGCCACCAGCCGGTCTCGCACCTCGCGCCCGAAGACGTCATCGCCAACGCGGCCCGAGACACCAACCGTCAGTCCCAGCTTGGCCATGTCGACTGCAACGTTAGCCGCACAACCACCGATGGTGAATTCCACCCGCTCGGTCCGCGCGAGAGTCCCCGGCGGCGGCATCTTCGCCAGCGGCTGGCAGACGGAATCGGCGACGACGATTCCGGCGCAGAGGCAGTCGAGGGAAACGGCCATGCGGTCAAACTCGCAATTCTTCGGGAGGCCGATTGAGTTCATCCGCGTAGCGGCCGCGGATTGGTTCGATGACGTGCTTGAGGAAGGCATCGACCTGCTCGGGAGCACGACCGACAAACCGGAGCGAGTCCAGCGTGCCGGTCAGATCGACCTTCGCAAACGCCGCGTCCGACTTCAGCCGCTCCATCAGATCGTTCGGCTGACCCAGTTCCTTCACCTGGCGAGCCGCCTCCTGACTGTGGACTCGGATCCGCTCGTGCAAGTCCTGACGGTCGCCTCCCGCACGAACGCCCGCCATCAGGATTTCCTCGGTCGCCATGAACGGCAGCTCTTCGTCGAGGTGTTTCGCGATCACCCTGGGATAGACGACGAGGCCATCGACCACATTGCGGAACAGAATCAAAATGGCATCCGTGGCGAGGAACGCCTGCGGGATCGTCAGTCGCCGGTTGGCGCTGTCGTCCAGAGTCCGTTCCATCCACTGCGTCGCCGCGGTCTGAGCGGCCGACGATGCGAGGCTCATCACGAACCGAGCCAACCCGCACATCCGCTCGGCTCGCATGGGATTCCGTTTGTACGCCATGGCCGACGAGCCAATCTGGTCCTTCTCGAACGGCTCTTCCATTTCCTTGCGGCTTTGCAGCAGGCGCAGGTCCGATCCCGCCTTGTGCGCCGATTGAGACAGCCCCGCCAGCACGTCGATCACCTGCGAGTCGATTTTGCGAGAATACGTCTGCCCCGTCACGGCATAAGCCGACTCGAAGCCCATCTTGCGACAGATGACCCAATCCAATTCTTCGACCTTGGAGTGATCGCCGTTGAAGAGTGAGAGGAATGTGGCCTGAGTCCCTGTCGTTCCCTTCACGCCGCGCAGCTTGAGCGACGCGATCCGATGTTCGATCTCCTCCAGATCAAGCACCAGGTCGTAGCACCACAGGGTGGCTCGCTTGCCGACCGTGACGGGCTGCGCCGGCTGAAGGTGAGTAAACCCCAGGCACGGCAGCGCCCGATACTGCTCGGCGAATCGAGCCAGCCGGTCGATGGTCGCGACCAGTTTCGATTGGAGCAGTTCGAGGCCGCGTCGCATCAGGATCAGGTCGGTGTTGTCGGTGACGTAACAACTGGTCGCCCCGAGATGAATGATCGGCCTCGCCGTCGGACAGACGTCTCCGTAAGCGTGGACGTGCGCCATCACGTCGTGTCGCAGTTGCTTCTCGTAGCGCGCGGCCGCGGCGAAGTCGATGTCGTCCACATGGGAGCGCAGTTCGTCGATTTGCCGCCTCGAAATATCGAGTCCCAGTTCGGCTTCGGCCTCGGCCAGCGCGACCCACAACCGACGCCACGTCGAATGCTTGATCTGTGGCGACCACAAATGACTCATCTCGGCGGAGGCGTAGCGCCCGATCAGCGGGTTGTCGTAAACGTCCTGATTCACCGCAGCAGTCCCTCACACGTGAAACGGCGACACGGCACAAGGCGTCCCGCGTCAGCAGGCATCACTGTAGGGACCGAACGACCGAATTGCGACGGACCGGAGCTGTCGAGCAGCTCACTTCGTCACTGAGTTGTCGTGGCTGAGGGAGGGCGGCTGGCGGGGCCATGAAAATGGCCGAAGCCGCGTCCTGGCGGTCGCGGCTCGTGAAATGGAATCTTGAACGGATGTGGCGGTCAGATTTGGAATCCCGCCCCCATTTGAGGCTACTCGTGGCGCATCGCGCTCTGTCCCATCAGTTGCTTTCCGGCGAGGTAGTCGCCCGGGATCAGTGCCACCTTGTTGAAGGGAAGCTGGACCTTGACCGTGATCAGATCGCGTGACAGGGCATTGGCCACGTTGTTGGCTGGATTGGGATTGCCGGCGGCGGCAGTCACGGTGATGGTGACGTCGATGTCCGCCGCCGAGACTCCCTGGCCAATCGCACTCTGAAGAAATGTCTCAACCGCGTTGTTGACCTCGGTGTTCGTCGAGCCGTCCAGCACCGCCATGCGTGCCCCTTCTCGGGCGGCATTGGTCACCAGGTTGGCGACCATCATCGCCCGGCCAAACTCGATGATCCCCAGGACCAGCATCAGGAAGAGCGGCAGGACGAGTGCCATCTCCACCATCGCCGCACCGCGACGAGCGTGTTTGTTCCGTCGAATCGTGGTCATGACGTGTCGTCTCCCGGCCGTCTCGACATCGCGCCGGACAACCCTCGTAGTTCCCGCTCGCGGTCCTCTGGATGGGGCGAGCGGAAGTTGACTCAACCGACGGCGGAGGGTTCGCGTCACACCTGTGTGTCAGAAAAAATCGTCCTGCCACAACCCGTACTCCATTACCGTATGTCTGAACCTAGGTCAGAGACGCACGAAGTCAAAAACTTTGCCGGGAAATTGTCGAGATTCTCCGGTAAGTCTTCCGGCGCGAGGCGAGGATGATCGCCGGACGGAGGTTGTCGTCTCGGCAGTGTGCCCCACTCGACGGCCAGTTTGAGTTCCCCGCGGGGTTGTGATACCGTCCGACTCAGTGGAGTTGGCAGCTCTTGATTCTGGTGAGTTGCGGGCCGTTCTCCTTCCAAACTCAATCCGGTGAAGCCGCGCCTGATGACGATTTTTCAGAAGATCATCGACCGAGAGATTCCCGCCGACATCGTCTACGAAGACGACCAGTCACTGGCTTTCCGAGACATCCACCCTCAGGCCCCGACGCATGTCCTGATCATTCCGAAGCGCCGGATTCCGTCGCTGGCGACCGCGATCGACGAAGACGCCGCGTTACTCGGCCATCTGCTGCTCGTCGCCCGCAAACTGGCCGGACAATTTGGTCTGACGAACGGCTACCGCGCCGTCATCAACAGCGGCCCCGATGGCGGCCAGTCCGTCGATCACCTGCACGTCCACTTGCTCGGAGGCCGCGCCCTCACCTGGCCCCCCGGCTAGTCCTGTCGCCATTCTCTTTCTCCCTCGCCCCTCTGGGGAGAGGGGCGATGAATCAGCGACCATGACTACCAACGTCTGTTCATGTACTGCACACTCGACTCAAAACCATTCGCCCTTGTGGAGACATCTCATGGCAACTCGGAAGCTCGTCCTGACTGCTAGTGTCGTCGTCGCGATGGCCGCATTGCTCGCGGCTCAGAACGTCCAAACACCCAAGACCGGGTTGGCAATGACCACCGCCGCGAAGACCTTCCTCGCGGCAATCACTCCCGAGCAGAAACAGGAAACGTCGTTCAAGTTCGACGATGCAGAACGCTTGAACTGGCACTTCATCCCTCGCCCGCGCAAGGGCCTGCCGCTGAAGTCGCTCGAAGGACCGGCTTTGAAGGCCGCACAGGGTCTCATCCGCAGTGGTCTTTCCGATGCGGGGTACGATCAGGCCCTGAACATCATGAGTCTCGAAGAGATTCTGTACTTGCTCGAAGGGGGCGAGCGCGACTTCCGCCGCGACCGGCGCGACCCGAACAAGTACTACCTGAGCGTCTTCGGCGAGCCATCCGACTCCGGTCTGTGGGGCTGGCGCGTGGAGGGGCATCACCTGTCACTCAACTTCAGCGTGAAAGATGGCAAGGTCGTGGCGAGCACTCCCGAATTCTTCGGGGCCAACCCCGGCACGGTCGATGCGGGCAAGGACCGTCAGATCCGAGTCCTTGGTCCCGAGGAGGACATCGCGCGGCAGATCCTCAAGCTTTGCACGCCCGAGCAACAGAAGGCATGCTGGGTCAGCAAAGTGGCTCCCGATGAAGTCCCCGGCCCCGCCGCCCCACAAGCCGCCGTCGCCGCTCCCGTCGGCTTGACCTACTCTCAAATGTCGGCCGATCAGAAGAAACTGCTTCAAGACCTGATGTCCGAGTACCTCAAGAACCTCCCCGCCGACATCGAACAGGAACGCCGAGCGGCCATCAACGGCGCGGGCATGGACGGCATCCACTTCGCCTGGTACGGCGACCCCGACCTGCACCAGCGCCATCACTACCGAGTCCAGGGAAAGACGTTCGTCATCGAGTACAACAACACTCAAAACAACGCCAACCACGTCCACTCCATGTGGCGCAACCTGCAAGGCGACTTCGGCCTGCCGGTGAAGTGAACGGGTCCAGGAGCCTGACCATGTCTGTAACCATTCCCGCCGAGTTTGAAGCATTCGTTGAGCGGGCCGTCGCCAGCGGTCGTTATCGGTCGGAAGAAGAAGTGTTCGCGAATGCTCTCCGTTTGCTTTCGGAGCGCGAACGGCGATGGCTGGCGCTGCGAGATGACATTCAAGCGGGCCTCGACGACGTCGAACGCGGCGACGTGGCCCCGCTCGATATCGAGGACATCAAGCAGCGCGGAAGGCAACGCCTGGCCGAACGAAACGCGGGGCCATGATGGCTGTGCAGCGCAGCCGGAGAGCGTTGAAGGATCTCGACGAAATCTGGGATTACATCGCCCGAGACAATCCCGTCATGGCGGATCGAGTCCTCGACAAGCTGGCAGCCAAGTGCGAGATGCTGGCCAGGCAACCGCTGATCGGTGAGGCTCGACCCGATTTGACCCCGACTCTGCGAGAAGTTCCCGTTGGTAACTATGTCATCTTCTATCGACCGCTGTCGGATGGAATCGTCGTTGTTCGTGTCTTGCATGCCGCACGCAACGTTTCAAATTTCGAGTGGGACTGAACCGCGAATCATTCGGGAGTGAAGCGATGCAAAGTACCGTGCCCTCTACTTTGGAAGCCGACTTCCGCGAGAAGTTCGCCCAGTCGTCGAAGCTGTTCGAGCGGGGCAAGGCTCTCTTCCCGAGCGGCGTCACGCACGATGGCCGCTACCTCGAACCGTTTCCCGTGTATGTGACGGAGGCCCACGGGTCGCGCAAGGTGTCGGTCGAGGGACACTCCATCATCGACTACTGGGTCGGTCACGGATCGCTGTTACTCGGGCACGGGCATCCCGCCGTGGTCGAGGCCGTGCAGAAACAGATGGCGCTCGGGACGCATTTCTCGGCCTGCCACGAACTCGAACTCGAATGGGCCGGGCGGGTGCAGCGCATGGTTCCGTCAGCCGAACGGATTCGGTTTACGAACAGCGGGACCGAGGCGACTCTGATGGCGATCCGTGTCGCGCGGATCGTGACCGCGCGGGAGAAAATCGTCAAATTCATCGGCCACTTCCACGGCTGGCACGACATGCTCGTTCCGGCTGCGTATGCGCCGTACACGCCCGACAACTGGTCGATGCCCGGCATCACCGATCGGACGCTGAGCGACCTCGTCGTGATCCCGCCCAACGATCTGGCGGTCGTTGAGGAAACCTTCCGTCTGCACCAACCCGCCTGCTGCATCATCGAGGGGACCGGCGGACACTGGGGTCTCGTCCCGGTGCGGGGTGAGTTCTTGAAGGGCCTGCGCGAACTCTGCACGCGCTTCGGTGTCTTGCTCGTGTTTGACGAAGTCATCTCCGGCTTCCGCGTTCATCCGGGAGGCTCGCAGGGTCACTACGGGATCACGCCGGACATGACGACACTGGCGAAGATTCTGGCGGGAGGGCTTCCCGGTGGAGCACTCGTCGGCCGCGCGGACCTGCTCGACGCCATCGCCTTCGGTAACAAATACGGCAAGAAAATGAAGCACCCCGGCACGTACAACGGCAACCCGCTCTCGGCCGCCGCCGGTTGTGCCGCTCTCGATGCCATTGCCGATGGAACAGCCTGTCGCCGTACGAATGGCCTCGCCCAAGAACTGCGTCGCCGGTTGAACGAACTCTTCGCGCAGCGGAACGCGCCTCTGGTGGCCTATGGCGAGTTCTCGATGATTCACGTCCTGCCGAACTACAGTGGCCCGCGTCCAACCGGCGACGACTTCATTCCCTGCGGCGGCGACTATCGGCAGCTCGATGCCGAACAACCCGCCTCGCTGAAACATGCCTTCCGCTGCGCGCTGCTCCTCGATGGAGTCGACTGGTTCGGCTGGAGCGGCATGACCTCCGTCGCCCACACCACGGCCGATCTCGACCAAACGATCGCGGCGTTTGGCCACGCGATTGGTCTGTTCGGATGAGTGAGCTTCGAGTGCCACGGCTGTGTCAGCCGTGCGAATGGAGGTTGATCTCGCCACGGCACGGCTGACACAGCCGTGGCACACAACAAATCCTCCGAACTCTTTGAATGAAGTTCTCACCGAAGCCACTCCGCTCATGTCCGTCGCCGATTCCTCCTCTGAACCGACTCTGGCCCAGGACAAGCTGCGGCGCGATTTGTTTTGGCTGGCGCTGCCCGTGCTCGCCGAGCAACTGCTCATTTTCGGAATTGGCTTCTTCGATACTTTGCTCTCGGGTCAGTTGGGCAAGACGGAAACATCGGCCATCGGGTTGGCGGCGTATGTGTCGTGGCTCGGCTCGGTGATCTTCGGCGTCGTGGGAGTCGGTGCCAACGCCATCGTGGCCCGTCACTGGGGAGCGGGCGAGTTCGCCGAGGCCCGCCGCATCACGGCCCGCTCGCTCACGCTGTCGTTCTTCGTCGGAGCGCTCGTTTTTTGCCTGTTGCGTGAACTGGCCAGTCCGTTCGCCCTGCTGATGCGGATGGACGGCGAGCAACACCGGATCGCGGTCGAATACCTGCGGTTCGATGCCTGGTCGCAGTGCTTCGCAGCATTCACCCAGATCGCGGCGGCGTCACTGCGCGGCACGGGCGACATGCGCACGCCGCTGCTCGTGCTGACCTTCACCAACGTGGTCAACGTCATTGTGGCCTCGGCCTGCATGTGGGGCTGGGGACCGTTTCCCGAGATGGGAGTCACCGGCATCGTGACCGGCACCGTGACGGCTCAAGTCTGCGGGGCCTGTCTCATGGCGTGCCTGCTGTTTTCGGGACGAGCCAGACTTCACCTCCGTCTCGCCGAGTTCGGCTTCGACATGGCGACGACCCGCCGCCTCACACGCGTGGGCGGACCGGCTGCTCTCGCAGGAATCGCCAAGGTGAGCGGACACTTTGCGTTCCTGATGGTCATCTCGCGATTGTCGTCCGGCGGTTTCGATGGAGCGGCCTTCGCGGCTCACTTCGTCGGAGTCCGCATCGAGGCGCTGTCGTATCTCCCCGCTGAAGCCTTCGGCATCGCCGCCGCGTCGCTGATCGGACAGGCTCTCGGCGCGGGGGATCTCGATCGCGCTCGGCGAGCCGGCCGCGAGGCCGTTCGCCAGTGTGTGGGATATGCAGGACTGATGACTTGGCTGTTCTTCCTGTTCGCACCGGAGATCTACGCTCTGATGCACCGCGATCCGGCAGTGGCCCTCGTCGGAGTGCCAGCCTTTCGACTGATGGCGCTCTATCAGATTCCGAATGCGATCCTGATCGTCTACACCTGCTGCCTGATGGGAGCCGGCGATACCCGGTTCCCGCTGTACTGTTCGCTCGTCGGCAGCGTGGTGGTTCGAGTCGGTCTCGGCTACCTCTGCGGAGTCCACTGGAACGGCGGTCTGTTCGGTGCGTGGATCGGCATGGGAGCCGACAATATTCTCCGCTCACTGCTCATCGCGTGGCGATACCATGCAGGGCACTGGGTTCATACGAAGGTCTAGCAGACCATTGGAAAGCAGACCCTTGGAAATAGTCGTGCCACGGCTCTGTGAGCCGTGAGAACGGTCATATGTCTCACGAAATCCGCACGGCTGGCACAGCCGTGGCACACGATCAATCCTTGTTTAACAGGCTGTTAGCCATGTCTGCTTTGAATTTGCTGCTGGTCGTATTGGTCTCGACAGTCCTCGGTGCCGACCGCCCGCCGCTGGTCGAGAGCACGCGCGGCATGGTGGTCAGCGTCTCGCCCGAAGCGAGCGACGCGGGGCTGGAGATGTTAAAGGCGGGAGGCAACGCGGTCGATGCGGCCGTGGCGACAGCTCTCGCACTGGCGGTGACATTCCCCGAGGCGGGTAACATCGGCGGCGGCGGCTTCATGATGGTCTGGCCCGGCACGAGTACAGCCGCCGGCCAACCCATCGAACCCGTCTGCGTCGAGTATCGCGAAACATGCCCCGCCGCGCTGGGACGCAACTCGTTCGTTAACGAGAAGCGCCAAGAGGGCCATCACACGGTCGGAGTCCCCGGCACGGTGCGCGGTCTCGCGCTGGCTCACGAGAAGTTCGGGAAGCTCAAGTGGTCACAACTCGTCGCACCCGCGATCCGTCTCGCCGATGAAGGCTTTCCCATCGACGCCGCGCTAGCCACAGCCCTCAACAAAATGCTTGGCCCCCCGACAGCCGACTTCGCCGAATTCCGTCGCATCTACGGCAAGCCCGACAAGAGCGAGTGGAAGGCGGGAGACAGGCTCGTTCAGCCGGAACTGACTCGCACGTTGAAGACCCTCGCGGACGAAGGGCCGGACAGTTTCTATCGAGGTCGAATCGCCGAGCAGATCGCCGCCGAGATGCAGGCGGGCAGGGGATTCCTCACAAAAGATGACCTCGCCAACTACAAAGCCAACCTGCGGAAGCCGGTTCATACGACCTATCGCGGCCACGATGTCTACGCGCCGCCTCCCCCCAGCGCGGGGGGAACGCAACTGATCGAGTGCCTCAACATCCTCGAACAGTTCGACGTGCAGAGGCTCGGTCCGAAGTCGCCACGCTTCGTGCATCTGCTGGCCGAATCGATGCGCCGCGCGGCGTGTGACCGCTGCCGCGATATCGGCGATCCCGACTTCACGCCGATCCCCGCCCATCTCGGCTCAAAGGACCATGCGAAGAAACTGGCAAGCGAGATCGACCTGACAAAGGCCACGCGCAGCGAGAGCCTCGCCCCCGACATCGCCCTCACCGACGAACCGCCCTCCACCACTCACTTCTCGGTCGCGGATGGCCACGGCATGGCGGTCGCCAACACGTACACGCTGCAAAACAGCTACGGCTCGCGCGTCGTGGTACGTGGTGCCGGCTTCCTGCTCAACAATGAGATGACCGACTTCAACTGGCGGCCCGGCGTGACGACTCGCAAGGGGGAACTTGGCACCGAACCCAACGTGATGGCCCCCGGCAAGCGAATGCTCAGTTCGCAGTGCCCGACGCTGGCCGCCCGCGACGGCAAACTGCTCTTGGTAACAGGCAGTCCCGGCGGACGAACGATCCCCAGCACAGCCCTCTGCCTCATCGTCAACGTCCTCGACTTCGGCCTGTCGGCGCGCGAAGCAGTCGATGCGCCGCGCTGGCATCACCAGTGGCTTCCCGACCGCTTACAGTTCGAGCGACTCCCCGATCCCGACTATGCCGATCTGCTAACTCAACTCAAACACCAGGGCCACTCGTTCAGCGACGAAGTGAAGCAACTCGGCGACGGCTACCGGCGTCAGGGCGACGCACACACGATCCTGATCCACAACGGAGTCCTTCACGGCGCAGCCGACTGGCGACGCACCGTCGGCAAGGCCGCCGGATGGTAAGTCACCGTGAACTTCATCGCCGCGTCAGTGTCCACGTTTCGAGTTCTCGACATCGCATCGCCAAGAGGAGGCGGCGGAACCACAGATTTCACAGATGACACAGATAAGTCGAAAACCAAGAATTCTCCTCTTCGTTCTCACTCTTCATCCGTGCCATCTGTGAAATCAGTGAAATCTGTGGTCAGTCTTTTGCTTCGTCGGCTGGTGTCATCGCCTGGCTCTGAAATGTGCGCATGCCGACAAGGAGTTGACGCCCAGTCGTACGAAGATGTGTCAGCGTTGGCCGTGTTGGGAGAACTCGCGAGCGAAACTGGCATCGCGCGGGTTCGACCAGTAAGATGCCGCCCCGACCCAGACACCCCTCGGAGAGGTGGCAGAGTGGCCGATTGCACCGGTCTTGAAAACCGGCAGGGGCGTAAGTTCCTCGTGGGTTCAAATCCCACCCTCTCCGCTGGAACCGTCGAGGAAACGCCTGTTTTCTCGGCGGTTTCTTCATTCTTGGTGGAGTCGTCGTTCTGTTACGACTGCGTACCAGAACGCACAGACTTCAGTTCAAGGAGTGTCATCGCGATTGTGACTAGATCGCGGTTGTTTCGGTGGGGGTGACAGGTCAATCGGCCTCACGTCAGGATGCTTCCTGAGAATCTTGGTGGGAATGAGTCGTACGCGCGTCCTCAATCCGTCACCCGCCGGAACCTCTTTGAATTCGCTTCGCAACGCGATGTCAAGCAGTCTTGGCGTGCGAATGAGCAATGCTTCATCGGCATCGAGTACGAATACCCAGTACGTCGCTTTTGAGACGTAGATTCCGCTCGACTGTCCGTTGCAGCTCACCTCGACCGAGACGTTTCCTGTCTTGGCGGCCTTGAGATCGCGTTTGACTTCCACTGTTGCCTGCAACAGAAGGTCGAAAGATGCCAAGCCCAGCGTCTTGAACGTCTCAAAGTCACGAGTGCGGAACCACTCGGCCACAGAAATCTCGGCGGAGTCGCCAGCGGCCTTGGCGATGATCCATTCGGGGGAATCAGCCATGCTGAACTCCCTTCCGCATCGCGTTCCATGTGTCCCGAGATGGCGCACCGATCGCGAGACAGGCTTCCAGTTCGGCGCGAGGCCATCGCTCAGAACGCCCCAACCGAACCGGCTTTGGCAGCCGTCCCGATGCGTTCAGTGCGTTGACGTGCCGCAGTGAGACTTGTAGGAACTCAGCCAATTCAGCGGCATCGACCGCCAAAACCGTCTGTTCCGTGGAATGCAGGTGAGTGCTCATGCCCGCATTGTCTCAAGGGACATCCAGCCGCGAAGATGGCGCTACGCAGCGCCATGTAGCGCTACTTCGTGTCTTCGGAAAGGTAGTAGCCGTCCCCACCGGGTCCATCATTTTTCACATTGCGTTCCTTCAACTGCGGAACGTAGTGCTTTCGAAACGTCTTCTCATCCACGTCGATGTGAGAAGCGATTGCGGCTCCGCAAATCGGACCTTTGGCTCGAATGTAATCGACTGCTTTGCTGAGCTTCAGTTGCTGGCCTCTCAACGGTCCAACGCTGATACGCTCACCGACTGGTGACTGCGTCGATACGCCGCCTGATGGGATGTTCTCCAATTGCCACCCCAATAGGGTATGTACCGCTCGTTTCAACTGAATCACGTCGCTATCGTCAATCTTTGAAAAACGAAAGACGTCCTTGAACACTGGAACTCCAACCGTGAGGAACGAGTCGCGTAGTTCGAAAGTGAATTTTTCGATGTAGCCGTCATCATCGAAGTGTTCAACAAGGTGAACTCCGCAGTGAGGAATCATTTGCCCTGCGCCAATCTGAGCGGCTATCGTTGCCGGTTCGATAATAGACACGGCCGTTCGCCGAATGCCGAGTTCTTCAATTTCAATCGAGTCGAGTTCATGCAATATGCGCGAATGGTGCGTTTCAACCGACATCGGCCCCAGCAAACGAAACTGACCCAAAATCGTCAGTGCCGTCTTTTGGAGATCCGACATCACACTCATAACGTGCGGTGGGAGCGACAATTCATCCACTTCAAAACCGGGAAACTGCACATCAAAGAGAGACGTCAAAGTTGCGCACGCATGCTGCAACCCGACCTCTTCCATTTCGTCGAGTTCCACAAAGGTGCATTGGTTGTTGAACCTCATTACAAGGCCCAACATGCTGACCGCATCTTCGATGAAGTAGGCTATTTGAAATGGCAACTCGTCACCAAAGTCGTCGCGCTTCATCACGCCCATCGCCCTACCCTTGAGAAGCCGGGTCGGAAGCGGGCGGGGCGAGGAAGGTAGGAACCCCGCACACCAGCCTGCAACTGATTTCAGTGGTCACTGTGGCCAAACAGTGATTCACACCCGACAGGACGGATTGTATCCGAGAGTCGCGAAAATCGAACTCAAAGCAACGTCGAGGCTCTGTTCGGCGCGGGTCTCCCGACCCCGCCGAAACCGCTGACCGAAGGTCTCCTCTTCCATTTTTCAGTTGCCGAAAGCGAACTGCGGTTTGGCCGAGACGGTCGGTGAGTGACAGGGAGACCTGCGGTCGGGCGTTTCGACGGGGTCGGGAGACCCGCGCCGAACTGGGGGGTCTCCGGCCGAAGTCTCACGGCTTTGACAATCGCCTCATTCCTTCTGGTTCGTCATTGAGCGCGAACGACTTTCGGGAGTTGCCAGTGCTCATCGAAATAGCCGGCGCGCAGGACGTTGTCTTCCCGCGGTGCGTCGGCGGGCCGATTGAGGTCGAGTTTCAATACGGCCCAGTCACCCCAGCGAGGGAAGAGCAGGTAGTTGAGCTTGGCGAGTTCCGACTCACGAAACGTGTGGCCGCTGTTGAGGACAACGTAATGGTCGCCGGCTCCCGGCAGTGGGTTGGGGGCGATCAATGCGGGGACGTGCTCGGCGGATGAGAGCCGTTCGTCGCCGAGTTGCAATGATTCTTTGGACCATGTCAGGGGAAGGTGCGGCAAGACTTTCGCGATCCAGGAATTGCTGCCGGGGTCTCCGAACAGAATCAGGTTCTTCGTTCGCAGATCGGCCTCCGTCACTGCGACATCCTCTTTGATGGGAAGTTCCCCTCGGAAGTAGTGATGCCATTCGTCGGCAAAGCGGCGGAGGCTTGCATCGGCGTAGGTCTGCACGTTCGCGTTCCAAGGCTGGCCGGTCCCTCGCACGCACAGGAACGGAGACGTGAACGCATCGTCAATCGGGCCCTGCCTGCCGGGGCGTTTGTCGGTGCGAGAAGCCTGCACGGCATCGCCCTCGATCCGCCACTTGTCCTCGTGACGAGCCACGACGATTCGCGACTTCGTTCCATTGGAGATCTTGGGGAACGGGATCTCGGACGATCCGACTCGCAACGACGTCGGCGTCGTTGGAAGCTGCGATCCGACGATGGCGAAGCGGGTGATGTTGCGAGGCTCCTCAACGACGAGCACGTCGTCTAGCAACCTGGCGGACAGATCCGCACGTGCGTAGTGCCGCTCCAGCCCGAGCACCTCCAGCCAGTGACAGCGGTTGTACTTGAGCGTCCACGTCACGAATCGCAGTTCCCGCGGCGAGCGGCGTCCGGCGGAAACGTGCTCCGCGATTCGCCGCAATTGCTCGGCGTGTGTCACCGGGTCGATGACGTGGCCGGTGCCCGGTGAGATGAGGTTGGTCATCGTCAGTCCCTCGCGCTGCATCGCCTCACCCATCAGCACGTGAGCCTGGAAGAAGACGTCCTTCTCACCCATGCAGGCGATGGCTGGAACGACTCCCGCGTTCGCGGCGTAGTCGAGCGAATCGAGCATGTGCAGGCCGAGTTCCTGATGTTCGGGCAACGGGCCGACTCGCACGAAGTTCGGCAGCGGCGTCTCGGAGAACTTGTGCGTATCGACGTAGCCACAGTACGGACCGAGAGCGACGAACCGGTCCGGATGCTTCAGCCCGAGATGCCACGTCCCCGACGCTCCCATCGACATGCCGCGCAGCACAATTCGGTCGCGGTCGATGTTGTAACGGCGGCAGACGTCCTCGATGGCCTCGAAGACATCGGTCTCTCCCGACCAGCGGTAGCAGTTTTCGACTCGCCCCAACGGATGGAGCTCGATGAACGGCGCGTCCGGTGGTGAGGCGTTCTCACCGTCCCCTTCGTCGAACCGCGCGACGAACCTCAACTCGCTCATCCCCACCGGCCGAGTGCTGCCATGCAGCACGACATCCAACCGGATCGGAGTTTTGGCGTCGTAATTTTGGGGCACGATCACACCATACGGCTGGACCGAGCCATCGACGGCGGACACGTACGCGAGCGCGACCTTTCCTCGACGAGTGGCCCACGGCCGCTTCTCTTCGGCCAGCACCGCGAGACGTTCCTGGCCGCGCCGGATTGCCTTCTCCAGCAAACCGATGTCGGCGGGAGAGAACTCCCGGTCGTAGCGCAATGACCATGTGAGCCCCTTCGCAAACAGGGCCGCATCCGCCCATTCGGGAGTCTGCCGCGAGGGATGCTTGTCTGCCGCCGCTTGCAGTTCGCTGGCGGATTGCTCGAACGTCTGACGCTGCGTCTCCGACAACGGCTGCGCCGCTTGAGCCCAACCGGGAGTGGGCCTCAAGCCACCGGCAACAATCACGACCGTCCACAGAATCAGGAATCGAGACACGACGGTTCCTCATCGAGCGAGTGCTACTTTTTCGGACTGCCGACGTAGCGGTCGAACCAATCCGGGTTGCGGGTCATGCAATCGGGCATCAGCCGCGGCTCTTCGATTCCGTGTGGCGTTCGCGGATAGATGACCATTTTGGTAGTGCAGCCCTGTCGCTTGAGGGCGTTGTAAAGTTCCTGTCCCTGCGGGAGGGGAACCCGTTCGTCCCGTTCCCCATCACCTTCCTGCAGCGCGATCGTTTCCGGTGTCGTGTTGCCATCACGGGCGTCCTGATTCGAGCGGTGGGCCGTTCGGGGCCGGAGTCGTCAGGACAGACGCGACTTCACAGCCCCAACCTACGACAATTCGATGGTGGCATTCTGAATCTGTTCCCGCAGGGCCGCCACACTCTCGACGAGCGAGAGCAGTCGCGGACTGATCGAAAAGTGCGGTTCATAGGCCATAAGATGAGTCAAGCATCAGTCAAGTGATTAGTCAAGCGGGCACCGTGCCATCCTGACGGAATGCTTTGGCGGGGGATCGCGCCAACACTTTGACCGCTACTCCCTGACAACCCGCAGGCCATTCGTCGCGACGAGCGCCAGCACGGCCGCCTTGAGATGCACAGGAAGCATCGGCCAAGCGGCGATCACCTTGGACAACTCAGCATCGACCGGCTCGGTTGCCGACTCGGCGGGCGTGCAACCACGGTCGTTTTCCGGTTCGCGTGTGCAACCATTCGTGCAACCCGAATCAGAGACAAGTTGCAATCCGTTGGCCTGATTGTCGGTTCCGTCGAGATTGCACCGGTCTTGAAAACCGGCAGAGGCGTAAGTTCCTCGTGGGTTCAAATCCCACCCACTCCGCTTGTTTGTCCCGCGCACCAACGTTTGTGGAGTTCGCCGCTGGGGGTGATTGACCACTGTTGCGTTCAAGAAGATTCAATATGCGAGAGGGGGGAGTCGAACCCCCACGCCGGTTAAGGCACTGGATCCTAAGTCCAGCGCGTCTGCCAATTTCGCCACTCTCGCAGTGGAATCGTTTCGTCGAGCGGGCGGGATTCTAACCGTCGCTCGTTCGTGTGTCAGCCAACCTCGATTGGCCGAGCATCCAGCGGACAAGTATGCCGTACGTTCGGTTCGGATTCGTAGTCGCGGTCAGTTCGACAAAGGAGTGCCACGGCTGTGTCAGCCGTGCGAATGGAGGTTGATCTCGCAACGGCACGGCTGACACAGCCGTGGCACACGATCAATCTTCTTTCAATTGGCTGCTAAAACGACTCGCTACCGGCCCACCATCAGATGGCCGCCAGAGTGCGATCGAGCCGGGTCAGGCAGCGGTCTCGGCCGAGAATCGACAGCGCGTCGAACAGGCCCACGCCTTGGGCCCGGCCGGTGGTGGCGATACGGAGGGCGTGGACGATCTGGCCGATCTTGATGCCGTTCGTTTCGACGAAGCGATGGACGAGGGCGTCCAATGTCGGCGCATCGAAGGGTTCGACCGTGGCCAGTTGCTCGCGCAGTGATCTCAGCAGGCCGGGGGCTTCGGCCGCGTCGCGAATGCGCTGCTGGAATGCCTTTTCATCGAACGGCATCGTTTCGTCGGCGACGAAGAATTCTTTGAAGTCGAGGATGTCGCTGAAGACTTTGAGCCGGTCGGCCATCGCGGCGAGAACTCGACCAACGTGAGCCCTCGTGACGGCATCGGTTTCGTCCGCGATCAGTTTGGTTTGCTGGAGGTACGGCAGGCAGCCGTCGATTTTCTGATCGAGCGGCAATTGATTCATCCAGTGCTGCTGGTAGCTTTGCAGTTTCTCGGTGTCGAAGCCGGCGGGAGCCTTCACGATCCGGTCGAGCGTGAAGTTTTCGATCACGGTGTCGAGCGGCAGGATCTCGGTCTTGTCGTCCAGCGACCAGCCGAGGCGCGACAGGCCATTCAGGATTCCCGCCGGGAGGTAGCCGAGTCGCTCGTAGTACTCGACCATCACCGGATTGAGCGTCGTCGAGTTGCCGAGTCCCAGTTGCGGGAAGACCTCATCGGCGCGGTCGAACATCTTTTTCAGTTGTGGGCTGTTGCGCAGCTTCTCGACGTCGCGCTTGCTCAGTTTCTTGGTCGAACCCGGCGCGGTGATGAACGGGATGTGAGCGAACACCGGCAGCGAATTGCCCAATGCCTGATGCAGCAGCGCCTGAACGGCCGTGTTGGTGAGATGCTCCTCCGCCCGAATGACGTGTGTGATCTGCATTTGGGCATCATCGACGACGGTCGCGAAGTTGTAGAGGACCGAGCCGTTGCTGCGCATGATGACGGGATCGGGCATCAGCGCGCCGTCCCATTCGACGTGGCCTCGCACGGCGTCATCAATCGCCACCTTCCGGTCTCGCGGCACGAGAAACCGTACGACGTGCGGTCGACCTTCCTCGTCGAACTGACTGCGCTGTGAATCGGTCAGGTCGAGCGACCGCCGGACGTTGAGATACGTCTGCTTGGTCGCTTCGGCCGCCGCGCGATCGGCCGCGACCTGCTCGGGCGCGTCGTAGTCTCGAAAGGCCTTGCCCTCGGCGAGCAGCTTCTCGACGGCCGCCTGGTAGAGATGTGTGCGCTGCGACTGAAAGTATGGGCCGAACGCACCGCCAACCTCGGGGCCTTCGTCCCAGTTCAGGCCCAGCCAGCGAAAGGCCCGGAAAATGGGAGCGAGCGCCGCCTCGACATTCCGCTGCTGATCGGTGTCGTCGATCCGCAGGATGAATGTGCCGTGGTTGTGCCTCGCCCACAACCAGACAAACAACGCCGTCCGCATCCCGCCGATGTGCATGTAGCCGGTCGGGCTGGGAGCGAAACGAGTTCTCACGGGGACGGTCATGATCTCACCTCAAAGGGCTGGCCAGATAGAGGCGGGATGATAGCCGGGGCCACTGGAGAGATGAAGCCGCTGAGCCAGGAGAGGCACCAGCTCCTATTTCTCGCGAGTCATCAAAGCCTGAAGCGCAAGCGAAGGTTTACGTTGGCAATCCTTCGCTTGCGCTTCAGGCTTTGATGGACACACTGATCACTCAGAACACGGTGTAAACCACGATCTGGAACATCAGCGCCAGCCAGGCCCAGATCTTCAGATCTTCGTACCACGCGCAACGACGGTCGGGAGGCGTTGTCTGCGACGAGGGCAATTGTACGACCCACGCCATCAGCGCCAGAAACAACCCGATGAACAACCAGCGGGCCACCCAAAGCGGCACCAGCAGCAGTTGGTCGCGAATCGTGTTGCCGATCCAATGGAGAACCGTCATGCGGCACCCCCTTCCTCACGCCAGCCCCAGATCGAGTAGCGGGCCTTGTCGGCAGAGTCGGGTCGCGCAAAGTAACTGAAGACAACCGTGACGCTGATCGTCACGAGAAACGCCCAGATCGAATAGTAGAGGTAGGGCGCGTCGATCCGAAACAGCGGCGGCATGTCGAGCCAGCGGCAGACTGCGGGAAGGTTCAGCACAAACAAGCCGGTCGAGGTACACAGGCCCGCAATGAAACCGGACAACGCTCCCTCGGATGCCGTCCGCGATGAGAGCATTCCCGCCATCAGGACTCCCAGCGTCGGCCCGACCACGAATGACATCAGCGTCTGGAAGAGGCTGTAAACGCTGGCCTCGAACGGCATCAACTGGAAGGCAAAGTAAACGCCCCACAGGACGAAGCCGATGGTCGTCCACCGACCGACCAACAGCATCTGCCCCTCATCGGCGTGAGGCCGATAGAACCGCCGGTAGAAGTCGTTGACGTAGATTGTGGTGGCCGAGTTCAAGTACGAATCGACGCTCGACATGAGCGCGGCCAGGAACGCAGCCACGAAGACTCCCCGAAAGCCCTCCGGCAGCAGTTTGCCGACAAGCAGCGGCAGCGCGCTTTTCGCATTGTCTTGCGTCAGTTCGGGGAACCTCACCAAGGCGATCAAACCGGGGATGACGATCAGAAATGGGATCAGCCCCTTGAGCAACGCTCCATAAACATAGGAGGCCTTCGCGTCGTACTCCGACTTCGCGCCGAGTGACCGCTGCACGATGCACTGGTTTCCGATCCAGTAACCCGGACTGACAATCAGGGCCAAGCCGAACAGAATGGCTGGCCACGGTCCGGGCGATTTCGTATCGACCGGCAGCACCAGCGAAAGGTGTTCTGATTCTCGCTGCTTTGCCGTGGCCGCCTGCTCCTTGGCCGTCTGCGGCTTGGCAAGAGGCGTCTGCTCGGAAGCCGTTGGGGGAGTCTGGCTGCGGCGGGCATGCACCGCTGCGTGGACCTTGTCGATGAACGGTTCGACGCCTCCCAGTTCGCTGATTCCCACGACGACGATCATCAAACAACCGCCGATCATGATCACGCCCTGAAGCACGTCGGTGTAAACGACTGCTCCCAAGCCGCCTGACCATGTGTAGATCCCGACCAGCACTGCGATCCCAACGATCGACAGCGACATGTCCCACTTCGCAAGGTCGTTCATGAACTGAGCCGAGGCTAGCAGCATCACGCCCAAATTACAGGCCATTGCGACCAGCCAGACGGCGGCGACGGAGGCTCGCAACTGCACACTGAAGCGCCGTTCGAGGTACTCGGGAATCGTGGTGACTTTGCAGCGCCACAGATGCGGGATGAAGACGAACGCCGCGACGAGCATCGCCGGCACGCAGCCGATCCACTCGAAGTTCCCCATCACCATGCCATACCGAAACGCGTCACCGCCGACTCCGACCAGATCGGTCCCGCCGATGTCGGTCGCGACCAGCGACATACCGACCGCCCACCACGGTAACGACCGGCCCGCGAGAAAGAAGTCGGAGCCGCTGCGAACGTAGCTGCCGACCCACAACCCGATCGCCATCGTCGCGGTGAGGTACGAGATGATGACGAGGTAATCGGTGGAAGTGAGATGCGTCATGGCGGCGGAGCACACTGAGAGAGGGGAACGATCATCCTGACGTTCGCTGGCACAGTCTACCCATTTGGCCGACTCTGCCTGCCCTGCGGCGACGGGAGCTTACCAACGGCTGCGAGGCGAGGCTACTCAGAAGAGGTCAGGAGTCAGGGAGCAGGAGTCAGAAAGAAAGTCAGTGTTTTTGACTCCTGATTACTGACCCCTGACTCCTTTCCACATCACTCGATACACCCGATCCAGTGCTGCATGGCACTCATGACGGCACTGGCACATTCCGTTGCGCGGCGTTTGGCAGTGGCGAGATCGGGCCAAGCATCGGTGCGGACGAAGCCGTAGAACTTGATCTTCGGCTCGGTTCCTGAGGGTCGAATGGCGAGACTGAGGAGGCAATCGGAAGCCTGCCCGTCGAGAATCAGCAAGTTGCCGGATGGCTCTGGCAAATCGACGAACTTCCGGTTTGAAGGGAGCGACCTCGCTTCGTGACGCTGGTAGTCGCGAACCACTTCCCAGACGGCTGGCCCACACCAACCAACGGGAGCGTCTCTTAGAGTCTGCATGATTCGAGCCAACCGTGCTTGGCCGGTCGGGCCGGGGGACATGATCGAGACCGTCTGCTCGACGTAGACGCCGTGTCGCGAGTACAGCTCGTCGAGATGGTCGAGCAATGTCTGACCGCGCTGCTTCAATTCGGCGGCCAGTTCGAGCACGAAGATCGCTCCGACAGCGGCGTCCTTGTCGCGGCAGTAGTTTCCCGCCATGAAACCGATCGATTCTTCCGTGGCGAAGACGAAACGGTCCGGTCCGTGGACATCGATCTCACGGGCGATGTGTTTGAAGCCGACGAGGACATCGCGCACGACCTTCACTCCGTAGCGGCGGCCGATGGCCGCGACGAGCGGCGTCGTGACGAGCGTCTTGATGATGAAGTGGTCCGGCGACAGTGAGCCATTCGCCGCGCGACGGCACAACACGTAGTCGGTCAACAGCGCACTGAGTTGGTTCCCCGTCAGACAGACGAACTCGCCGGATCGGTCTCGCACCGCGACCGCCATCCGATCGGCATCGGGGTCCGACGCGAAGACCAGTTCCGCTCCCGTCTGTTTGGCGTGAGCGATCGCGGGACCGAAGACCTCGGGCCGCTCCGGGTTCGGCAGATGATCGGGAACGTTGGGGAAGGAGCCGTCCAACGTTCGTTGCGGCTCAAAGATCGAGACGCCGGCGAAGCCGAGTTGCTGCACGACGCGATAGACCGACGATTCACCGACACCGTGCAGCGGCGTGTAGAGCGCGGAGATGTCTCGGGCGGACGAGAGGCTTTGCAAACAAACGGCCCTCACATAGCTGGAATCCATGATCTCGCCGAGCAGCTTGATCCGACCGTCACTCACCGCCGTGTCGAAGTCGATCGACGGAATCTCGGTGGCGGCATCAACGCATTCGATGATCCCCGCATCGTGAGGCGGCAGGATCTGTCCTCCCGTCGACCAGTAGGCCTTGAAGCCGTTGTCGGACGGCGGATTGTGCGAGGCCGAGATCACCACGCCCGTGTGGCAGGACTCGGCGATCACGGCGAATGACAGCTCGGGGGTGGCGCGCGGCTCGGGGAAGAAGAAAACCTGAAACCCGTGAGCCGCCAGCACGCAGGCCGTGCGTTGCGCGAATTCCTGCGAGCGATGACGCGAATCAAACGCCACGGCTGCTCTCGGCGGGAAGCCTTGCCTGAGCAACCCGTTCTTTTCACACCAACGCTTCACATACACAGCCAACCCGTGAGCGGATTCGGCGATGGTGCGGTCGTTGATCGTGGCCGAGCCGAAGTCGCTCATCGAACCGCGCCGACCGCCGGTCCCGAACGGAATGCGTTCCCAGAAGAGGCGGTTCAGTTCGGCAAAGTCCTGGCGCTGGATCAGATCGAGAAGTCGCTCGCGGTACTCGGCGTAGTGTGGCTCGCTCAGCCAGCGACTCAGATTGCGAGCCGCCTCGGGCGTGAGGCGGCCCGAGATGACTGCGGCCCTGACCATCGAGAGCGCCTGTTCAACAGACTCCTCGTGCGGGTTTGACATGGTTGGTTGCGGGCCTCCATGATGCGAAGCAATGGTGTGTGAGACATGCGGTTGAGATCGTAGCACGGGAACAAATTCGTTCCCACGCGGAGCAGCCGTGCTTAAATGACGTGGGATAAGCTTCCAGCTTGTCATTTCTGCCCCAAAGCATGACAGGCTGGAAGCCTATCCCACGAAAA
>JBBPIS010000067.1:0-38749 GCA_038040225.1 Planctomycetota bacterium | reverse complement strand
CAAAAATACATTTCGGAGAATGCAAAGCAAGACGATGAGTGGTTCCGCAGTAACAGCCTTATAAGCGATGACATTTTCTACAAGGCAAAGACGCTCGCATATAATCAGTTGAACTTGTTTGACGAAATATCATCTGTCTCGTCAAACACAAGCGGACGGTGGTTTCTTCTAAGGCCGGCACCGGTGGTTGAATTGTCGGATTGGTATGAATATATGATTGAGAAACTGCGACATCCGCTCTATCGTTCAATACTGAAGCACGAAAATCACATATTTGGCGCTTCGCTTCGCGATTTCTGGGACAAAAACCGCGTAGCCATAGAATCGAAAGATGCTGACCCATTCATCTGGTAATGCCGAATGATTGAGGCCCAACTGGCCGGCCGTTCAAGCCAGTAATCTTGCGGACGATCCCGGCAGACGGTGTGGCATCAGCGGACGGAGAACGGTCGGCCCGTTGGGCCTGGACGGATTCAAACACGGCTCTTCCAGGGCCGTTGGCCCTGGCTGGGAAAACGCATGGCCCGTTGGGCCGGAATGCCAGTGTTGCCTGCAATCGCGGCCCGAGATCAGCGTCCTTCGACCAGCCGCATCACGAAGCGAATCGCTTCACCCACGGGACTGAATCCCGTCAGTTGCGGCAGCAGGATGAGGGCGATCAGCAACACCGGCCCCAGCGCACAGAATTGGTTCCACGCCGGTCGCGCGCTATCGGGCAGCAGGCCATCCACGATCTTGCTGCCGTCGAGCGGAGGGATCGGGATCAGGTTGAACACGCACAGCCCGATGTTGACGGGCACCAGCACCAGCAGAAAGAACGGGATCGGCCCCAACGACGGGATCAGGTCCGCGCAGAATGGTTGACGCAGCAGCGCGATCAACGACCAAGCCGCGGCCGCGATGAGGGCGTTCGAGATCGGACCGGCCGCCGCGACGAGCAGCATCCCGCCGCGAATGCTCACACCCTGGTTGAAGCGAAGTGGATTGACCGGAACTGGCTTGGCCCAACCAAACGGAACGCCCATCAGCGGGAGCAAAAACGTCCCGATGGGGTCCATGTGGGGGAGCGGGTTCAGCGTCAGACGGCCCATCAGTTTGGCCGTGTCATCTCCCAGCTTCCACGCGGTCCACGCATGCGC
The DNA here is from genome assembly GCA_038040225.1 of Planctomycetota bacterium. GTDB lineage: Bacteria > Planctomycetota > Planctomycetia > Planctomycetales > Planctomycetaceae > Schlesneria. The sequence goes on along the minus strand of JBBPIS010000067.1, from coordinate 37,610 downwards.
CCATTCGTGAACTGTCAGTGAGAGCAGCACGGGGATGAACCACATCACCCGCGTCAGCAAATCGTTCCCGTCCATGATCGCCCTTCTGTTCTGAATCTATCTGCTACGCCAGATCGGCCCGGCGTCCGGCCCATTGATCGCCCACCACCTCGTCACGCGACATCACTTCCGTTCCCGCGACGGCTTCCAATCTTAGCACCTGCGATTTGGGAACGAGAATCCCCGCGTCGCGGTCTCGCGTTCGCAGCTTGATAAACGTGGCATCGACCCACAGGACATCTCCCTCAAGCGTCGATTGGTCCCGCATCAGCAATCGCACGACGGCGCGGCCGGTTGGTTCGGCGAGTTGCGAGGTGGACTCGATCAACACCGCGTCGAGCCGGTCAAACAGCCGGTTCTGTTCGTCGCGGGGCCGCAGCGCCTGGCGGAAGTCTTCCCGACTGATGGCCGGTTCGGACGACTGCTGCCTCGACCTCCGCACGGCGAGCAGTCCCGCTTCGTTGGCCGCACTTTCGAGGTCCGCTCCGTGCCGCCCCTCGGTCCAGCCGGCCACTTCGTCCAGCGACACATCGGGACCAAGCGGCTTCCGGCGCGTGTGAATCTTCAAAATCTCAATCCGATCCGCGCGCGACAACTCCGGCATCCTGATCCGACGGTCGAAGCGGCCCGGCCGGAGCAGCGCCTTGTCGAGGATGTCGGGTCGGTTCGTGGCCGCGATCACGACGACGCGGGCGTTGTGCTGAAAACCATCCAGACAGACGAGCAACTGATTCAGAGTCTGCTCCCGTTCGTCGTGACTGCCGCCGAGACCCGATCCGCGCCGACGGCCGATGGCGTCGATCTCGTCGATGAAAATCACAGCCGGAGCATTCTTCGCGGCCGTCTCGAACATGTCCCGTACGCGCGACGCACCGACTCCGACGAAGAGTTCGACGAACTCGGACGCGGCCACGACGTAAAACTTGGCTCCCGTTTCTCCGGCCACAGCCCGAGCGAGATGCGTCTTCCCCGAACCGGGTGGCCCTTCGAGCAGCACTCCGCGCGGAAGCCTCACTCCCGCGCTGGTCCAGCGTTTTGGTTCCTTGAGGAAGTCGATGACGTCACCCAACAACTCCTTCGCCTCGTGGCAACCGCCCACGTCAGCGAACGTGATCTTGGACTCCTCACCCACCAGTTTCGCGCGGCTCTTGCCGAGAGCCAGAATGTTGCCCGCCCCCGCCGATCCCACGCGCTTCAGAAAGAACAGCAGCGCCACGATGAGGACGACTCCGATCACGAGGTAGTAGATCAGAGCGTCATTCCCGTCCCACGAGCCGAACCTCGGCTCGATGCCGCGCCGTTCGAGTTCGCCCCTCAGTTCGGGGCTGAGACCGCCAAACGTCTCCAGCCGGTTCGGCCCGGCCAGTTGGAAACGAATCCGGTTGCCATCGACCTCGACTGAACGAACAGTTCCCTGCTTCACCCCGGCCTCAAACACTTGAAATGGAACGGGGCGTGCCGTCCCGCCGCGGTTCGTCTGGTACAACCAGACGAACACGGCCACGAGCGCCAACCAAAACAGCAGCGTCTTCAGTTTGGAATTCATGAGATATCAATTCTTGATCGTAATCTTACTCTTGATCTTACTCGTACTCGCACTGCCACGTTTCCACAACCGCGCCCGGTCCACGTCACACCTGCCGGGTCTCCGAGTTCGCACGGATCAACCCCACCAACATCGAGACAATCTCAACCAGCACACTTTTCCCCTCGTCAGCAACGGAGACCGCGAGTTGCCGCCGTGCCACCAGCACATCTAGGCACGCTGCGCACTCCAGCGCCGAACCACGCGCATTGTCAAAATACCGGCAGCGGTCGGCTGGTGTGTGCTTGCCATTCCCCTCGGCAATGTTGAGCGGAATGGATGTCGTGGCTCTGTCGAGTTGGTTGTGGACCGCAAGTGTCCTCGGCACGTCTTTGAGCAGGTCTGAGGACCACGCGACAAACTTTATCGCAGTCTGGTAGACGGAGAGTTTTTCGTGGTCGAATTGGCGCATCGCTCATCTCAACGAGGGAAAGGACGGGCGGACAGAGAGCATGATTATGATTATGAGTAAGATTAGGAGTAAGAAATCAGAGATACGTTTCATCCACGTTTCAATTGGCATCCGCAGTGTCTCGGCACGGTTCCAGCCCATCGTGGCATCAGTTACTCGCGGGACAGTTCTGCGTTCAAGAGGCCCCGCGCACGCCGGAAGCAGCGCAGCGTGAGCCACAGACAGATTGCGGCTGCTGTATACAGAATCACGGTGAAGTACCACAGGGATGAGCCGGTCAGTGTCAGCGAGTCTTCTTTGGACTGGATGAACTGATTCAATCGCCCGACCGAACCGCTCGGAAAGCCGGGGAACAGGTCGGGATGCTCGGCATCCGAGCGGAACAGCAGCAAGTCGCCATGCACGTCTTCGTCGGCGCGGATGACGTTCGGGATCGTGGTCTCGTTGCGAATCAGTCCAAAACCCGTAACCAGCGTGCGACGGCACTCGACCTCGCCATTCGCCCGTCACCGAGACGCCCGACGAATACAGCCCGCCCGCCAGCGCCACGAGTGTGGACAGTGCGAAGTAGGACACCGCCTGAAACGGCCCGATTCGCTGCGATTTATCCGAAGGCGATTTGGGCGGCGCGGGAATCAGCAGGTCGAGGCCAGCGATGCCACCGAGGATCGCTCCGAGCGAAATAGCCACGCCCTGCCAGACGTCGCCGGGCAGCTTGCTTCCGATCCCCGCACCGATCGCGGCACCGACGACGGCTCCCAATCCAACGACCCACGGAATCCAACGTCGTTTGGCATTGCCGTCCATATCAGTTTCTAACCTTTGATTTCAACTGGAACACATCCGAAAACCAACCCGACGCGCGAGCGAGGGTTTCACGAGTTGATCTCGCCGAAGCCCTCGTTCGCGCATCGGGCCAGTTGGTCGCGTCACTTCCCCTTGAGCGACTCCATGTAGGCCAGCAGCGAAGCCAGTTGGTCCGCGTTCAGTTTGTCGACCAGTCCGAGCGGCATCACCGAAAGGTCTCGCCGCCCCCGTTCTTCGACGTTGGATTTCTGGAGCACAACCGAGACGCCGGCCACGTTGCGCAGCTCAACGTCATCACCCGATTCGCGCACGACGAAGCCGTCGTAAATCTTGCCATCGCTGGTGGCGAAGAACTGCGCCTCGAAGCCCTGCGCGATCTTGGCACTCGGCTTGACGATCGACTCGATCAACTCGTCTCGCTTGTAGCGCTTGGCGATGTCGAGCAGCAGCGGTCCCTTCGGCGGTTCGTTCTGCGAGACGGTGTGACACGCCACGCAGCCCTGCCGCGCGAACAACTTCCTGCCGTACTTGTCGTCTCCCTTCGCCGAGGCCACCGCCGTCAGCAGGTCTTCGTATTTCAGGCCCGCCAGCAGTGGCTTCTGCGGGTCGAACGGCGGTTCCTTGTCGAGTTCGAGCTTGGCGGCGGCGAACTGCGCGGCGGCTTTGACTTCGGGGCGATCCGACTTGAGCTGCGTCTGCACGGCCAGCGATTGCGACTCGGCATTCGAGCGGCCGATCGCGCGGAGCAGGCTGACCGCGAGTTTCGGCTGCGACCAGGCCCGCTCGACAAGTTTGAGGGCCGCATCGCGTTCGGCCTTCTCGCCGCGCGGGTTGTCGGCGACTTGGACGAGGATCGCATAGAAGTACTCTCGTGCGAGCGACTCGCCTCCGGAGGCGACGAGAACGTTCGGCGATCCAATCATCTCGCCGAGCTTCGCGACATGCTTCGCGAAGACCGGCTCGCGGATGAACTCGTTCCACGCGGCGACGACATCGCCGTTCGACTCGTCGGCGCCGATCTCCGCAAACGTGCGCAACGCCGTCTCCAAGACCTCCGGCTGGCCGGTGCGCCGCAACAGTCCGCGCAGGGCAGTCACTCGCAACTCAGCCTGTGATTTGTCGAGTGTTGCCGCAACCTCCAGCAGCCGCGCGGCATCACCCGACAACGTCGAACTGCCCGGCGCGAGCAACTCGACCGCCTGCGCGAAGAACGTCTTGTCCGCATGAGCCAGCGCGACGATCCGCTCCGTTGTGCCGGGGAGTTCAATCTTGTGCCGCTTCAACTGGACGAGCAGCTTTTGCACGAAGCCCGGATCGCCCGTTGCCAACTCGACTTGAAGCGCCTTTGTGATCCGTTCGGTCTCGGACCACGCGACCGGTTTGTAGTACGGGCCGCTCGTGTCGGGCCGGGTACTCCACCAGTCGCCGGTGTACTCGCCTTCGCGCGAGTGCAGGCGACACAGCACCGCGAGCACCAGTTGCCGCGTCGTGCCGTATGTCGCCGCTTGGCCTGTCGGTCCGCCCGGTTGAACCGCGACGGGTCGCCCGAGCCACTCGATCAGCCCCGACACGACCGCCGGTTCGTGCAACCGCCGCAACACAGCCGTTGCACCGATGCGCTGTGCGAGAGTTTGTTCGTCGGTCGTCTTCGAGTTGAGTGACGCCAGACAGACGTCGGCCGCTCGCAATTGGACGAGGCTGTCGATGGCCACGTGAGCCACGATCGGATCGCGATCCACGGTAAGCGGCAGCATCTTCTCCTCGACCTCACGCGGCACTTTGCCGAACCGAGCCAATCCGCGCACGGCCTGCAAGCGGACGCGAGCGCTCGCGTCAGTCAAAGCCTCGACAAACGGCTGCGGCGACGTGTTTGCAAGCGGTGTCGCCCGGTCAGCAATGGCCCGCAGAGCGTGTTCGCGGATCGGGGCGTCTTTCGCCAGTCGAACGAGCGCATCGTGAGACTTCTCTCCCAACAACTGCTTCAACGTGAAGATCGCAGCGACCCGCACCGCGACCGACGAGTTCGAAGCGGCAAGTTGTTCGACGCCGTCGGCAATACCGGTCGATTCCCCGTTGGCAAGGATGTCGCGCTGGGTGTTGAGTCGAATCGTGTGGCTTGGCGACGCCAGCCCCGCCAACAGGTGTGACGGTCCCGGCTCTCTCTTTCCATTGGCAGTCCCTTCCGTCCCTTTGGTCCCTTCCGTCCCTTTGGAATCGCCTGTCGGCGGCTTCACCATCACCACGTAGCCAACCTCGGGCTTGCTGAAGTTGAAGCCACCGTCGCGCCAACTGCTGATGTAGATGTTGCCGCCGGCGTCGATGTCCATGTCGGTCGGACGCGGCAACTCGACGAACGGCTCCTGCTCGGCCGTGAACCCCGCGCCGTTCCTTGTCAGCGGATGCCGGTAGACAATGCTGCGACCCCAATCGCAGGTGTAGAGCGACTGGCCGAGTCCTTCGGGCAGAGTCGGTTCGTCGATGAAGAGCGAGCCGCACGGCGAACCGCCGCCGTAGTCGGCCAGTGGCTGGATGATCTCGTCAGGAAACCTGAGGAACAGTGACGGGTAGCCCATCTGTCCGCCGTGCGGCACGTGACTGAGTCGCACGTTCCAGCCGCCGCCATCATTCGTGTTGTCGCGCGTGAAGAGATCGAGTTCCGGGCTGATGGCCACATCGTAAATGTTGCGTTGCCCGCGCGAGACGACTTCCAACTCGGAGCCGTCCGGCCGACAGCGCACAATCCCGCCGCCGCGATAAGCCAGCTCCCGGCTATCCGAACCGGTGGCCCTGATGAAGCCGTAGTCTCCGACTGCGACATAGATCCAGCCGTCGATGCCGACTTGAATCCCGTTCGTCGTGTGATCGGCCCCGCGAAACTTGAGGTCGAAGCCGATCCCTTTGACCAGCACATCGGAGCGGTCGCTCATGCCGTCACCGTTGTCGTCGTGCAGGGCCACGAGATTCGGCGGCGCGAGGACGATGAGCTTGCTTCCATCTACCACGATCCCGCGCGGGCTGTCGATTGTGGCGAACGTCTTGAACTCGTCAGCGCGACCGTCGCCATTCGTATCGCGGCAACGGACGATCCGGCCGCGGCCTTCCTTGCGGTCGAGCGACCCGTTTTCGTCGATCCCCACGTAGACCGTTCCATCGGGTGCGGAGGCCAGACATGTCGGATAGTTCACGTCGGGGGGAGCCGCGAACAGTGTGACCTCGAAGCCGGGCGGAGCCTTGATCCCGCTGAGCAGTCCCGTTCCCCTGATGCTGCGTGGCTTGAGGTCTCCGCCGCCCGAGACCGTTCGCTCCTCGAACTTTGTCCCGTGGACCTCAAACTCGAAGAAGCTGCCCCAGCGGCCGGGAGTGAGCTGCGTCGTCGTGAGCCTGACGAACCGAACGTCCTTCGCGGCGAACTGGAGCGTCTGCGTTTGCTCGCGCAAGTCACTCTTCGTCTGATCGGACAGCATCTGCCATTGCCGGCCATCGGCCGAGCCTTCGACCTTGTAGCGGTAATTTGTGTCGTCAGACTCCCACAGTACCTCGACGCCGGTCAATTCCTGAGCCTCATCCAGATCGACCTGCCACCACTGGCCCGCGTCATTGTTGGGCGAACACCAGCGCGTTTCCTCCCTGCCGTCGAGGGCGTGCTCGGGGGGATGACCGTCCTGCGACGCGGAGGCCGTCGCCTTTTTCCCCTTCGCCAGATTGACCGGCACGAGTTCCTTCCTGGCGACGGCGAACGGCTGCTGGTATTCGGGAGACGCCTTGTCGCAGGCCCAGAGCAACGCCCGCGCCAGCATGTCCAAGTACCGGGCGTCTCCCACCGTCTCGTTGTTGTGTCCGAGCGTCGTGCAAAAGACTCGCGTCTTTTTCGGCCCGTACTCGTTTACCCACGCGACGATGAAGTCATCGACCTTGTTGCCCGTGTCCTGCGTCCCGCGCGCAATTGGCTTCGCGGTGTCGAACAGCTTGAGGTTGTTGTACAGCTCCTCGTTGATCGTGGTCCAGTTGTCGAGCGGCTTCGCGAACGAACCGCTTCCTCCGTCAAAGCCCTTCACCACCGGATGCTCCCGGTCCACGAAGGCGATGTCGATCGGCTTCTGCGGCCCGTGGTTGGAGGACTGCATGCCGAGGAACTCGAACCAGTCGTCCGTCCCCGTCCGGTAGCAGTGCATCGCGCAGTGGAGGTTGATTGCCGGAACACCGCTCTTGTGGGCGTTGAGGATGTTCTGAACGTATGGCAACTCCTTCACATCCGCCGAGCATTCGTCGTGGATGACGACGTCGTAGCCCTTCGCCCAGTCGGGGTTGTCGTAGACGTCGAACCGCGCTTTGGTGCTCTTGTCGGACGAGTAGACGATCGTGACCTCGGCCATCACCCGGGCTTCGAGCCCCTTTTTGAGGATGTCCTTCTGTTTGGCGTAGTCATGGCAACAACCACCAAGAATCAGCAGCGCCTTCAGCGGTTTGGGCCTTGCGATGGCGGCATCCTGCGCGGGAAGTTCATCCGGCCACCAAACCAGACTGGTGAGAAGTGCAAGCGAGCAGCAAATCAATCGTCGCATCGAACGTCGGTCCTTGGATGTCGTTTGAGAATGATCTTGAATTTGTCCCCAAACTCCTGCTTGGGAACAAAGGCGCGCCGGTGCCTGACCCCTGATCGATCCGCAACCGTCGCGGAGCATCCGCGCGCCATCACGCGTCGTCGGCTCGACCCTTCGGCTTGGCAGCCTTCTTCGACTGGATCGGCCTCAGATACTTCTGGGCCTGTCCCGACTTGGTCGCTCGCGACTGGGTCTCGAAGACTTCCGTCGCGGCGAGCAGTTGGCTGAGCTTGGAATAGCCGTAGTTGCGCGGGTCGAAATCGGGGGCCTGATTGGCGATGTAGCTGCCGATGCGGCCCACGTAGCACCAACCGTCTTCGTCTGCGGACGACATCACCGCCGCTCGCAGCAGCTTGCCGAGTGCCGAGTCGCTGCGCAGATCCTTGCCCGACTTCCTCGACACGGACGCCGTGGAGGTCGTCTCAGCCGGGTCGTCCGTCATGGCGAGAATCTCGGTGTAGACGAACTTGTCGCAGGCACCGACGAACGCGCGGGGTGTCTTTTTCTCACCGAAGCCCATCACTGTCATGCCCGACTCGCGCAACCGGGTGGCCAGCCGCGTGAAGTCGCTGTCGCTCGACACGAGGCAGAAACCCTGCAAGCGGCCGGCGTAGAGCAGGTCCATCGCGTCGATGATCAGCGCCGCATCGGTCGAGTTTTTGCCGCTGGTGTAGCCGAACTGCTGCACCGGTTGAATCGCGTGCTCGTTCAACATGTTCTTCCAACTGTTGAGCCGCGACGTGGTCCAGTCGCCATACGCCCGCTTGATACTGGCGATGCCGTACTTCGCGATCTCGCCGAGCAGCGTGACGATGGCGGAAGCCTGCGCGTTGTCGGCATCAATCAGCACGGCAAAGCGGGGTTGGTCGGAATGTGGATTCACAGCGTGGACCTCGACGAGAGAAGTGATTAACAGAGCTTGGGAATGCGAACATCGTCCTGTCGGCGCGCCGACTATTCAAGAGACTTGGGCCACCGCGACCGCCCGCCTCGCCCAGCGAACGAGTTCCTCATCATTCTCGAACACATCGCGCGGGACTTCGTAGTACGACTTCATTACCTTGCCGGGAGCCGGCGAGAACGGCCCGGTTCCCCGCGAGGCGTACTCCCCGCGCGAGTCGTCATCGACCTTGAAGTAGAGCCGGTCGCGAGCGATCAATCCGAAGAACGTGGGACCGCAGTAGATGCCGTAGCCGCCAAACATCGCCTTCGCCCGGACTTCTCCGAGTTCGGCGAGCAGCGACACAACCTCGGTCACGATCTTGCTGGAGACGGCTTTCTTCTTCGCCATCGGAAACCCTCAACCTCGTTTTGGCCGGTACGAGTGCGTGGCTTGGCCGAAGACGCTTTCGGCCGCTTCCATCAGGGTTTCGCTGAGGGTGGGATGCGCGTGGATCGTCTCGGCCAGATCGCGGGCCACGGCGGCGGTCTCCACGGCCAGCGTCGCCTCGGCGATCATCTCGCCCGCGTTGACTCCCACCAGGCCGACACCGAGGACTCGCTCGGTCTTCGGGTCGATGATCAGCTTCGTCAGTCCCTCGTTGCGACCCAGTGTGGTGGCTCGCCCCGACGCGCCCCACGGGAACTTCACGACTTTGACCTCGATATTGCGGGCGGCCGCCTCGTGCTCCATCAGCCCGCACCACGCGACTTCGGGGTCGGTGAAGACGACGGCGGGGATCGCGATGTTGTCGAACACGGCATGTCCGCCGGTCAGCGCTTCCACCGCCACCTTCGCCTCGCGCGTCGCCTTGTGAGCCAACATCGGTTCGCCTGCGATGTCACCGATCGCAAAGATGTGCGGCACGTTCGTGCGGCGTTGTCCATCGACCTTGATGAACCCCTTCTCGTCCACCGCCACGCCGGTCGCCTCCAACCCGAAGCCCTTGCTGTTCGGACGGCGTCCGATCGAGATGAGGACCCGGTCGAACGTCTGCTTCGGCGCGACACCCTCTCCCGCCAGAGTCGCTTCGATCCCGGACTTGGTCGCCTTGAGGGCCTCAACCTTGGTGTTGAGGTGGATCGCGGTGAATTGTTTCTCGATCCGCTTTTGCAGCGGCCTGACGAGATCGCGGTCGGCTCCGGGGAGGAGACCGCTCGTCAGTTCGACGACCGTCACCTTCGAGCCGAGCGCCGCGTAGACCGTCCCCATTTCGAGGCCGATGTACCCGCCACCGACCACCAGCAGCGAGCCGGGGATGTCGGGCAGTTCGAGTGCGCCGGTCGAGTCCATCACGCGCGGGTCGCCGATGGCAAACATCGGCGGCATCGTGGGAGACGATCCCGTTGCGATGATCGCCTTGTCGAACGTCAGCCGTTCGGTCTTGCCGTCGGGAGACTTCAATTCGACAGTGTTCGCGTCAAGGAATGTGCCTCGCGCCCCGACCTGCCTGATGCCGCGCAGCTTGCACAATTCGGTGATGCCACCGGACATCTTGCCGATGACCGCCGTGTTCTTCCATTCGCGCAGCTTGGCGAGGTCGATCTTCGGCGAGCCGAACGACAGGCCGTGTTCCGCCGATTCCCGAGTCTCATTGATGAGCTTGGCGATGTGCAGCAGCGCCTTCGACGGAATGCAGCCCCGGTTCAAACAGACACCGCCGGGCTGAGCCCCCTCATCGACGAGCGTCACCTTCAATCCATGATCGGCCGCCTCAAACGCCGCCGGATATCCCCCCGGTCCACCACCGAGCACGAGAAGTTCTGTGTGTGTGTCTGCCATGGGATTCCGTCTCAAGTCTCTTCAAGTGAGTGTAAAAGCAAAACCCGCGCGGTGCGAACGAAAGCTCGCGCACAGCGGAGCGGGAGTTTAGGCGAGCGGCCGGAAAAAATGTACCCGGTACGGTAGCGAGTGGTCAGTGCGTGTTTGGTTTTTGCCGCAGAGCGGCATTTGACGGTAGCCGTGGGCTTCAGCCCACGGGTGACGCGCGAGGAATGGTCTATGTCGCGAGCGACATTTGATCACGACGCGTCAACCCATCAAATGTCGCTCCGCGACAACTGCAGAATTGTGGTTTCAAAACCGTAGGCTGAAGCCTACGGCTACCATCAAATGCCGCTCTGCGGCAAACACCTGCGATCCGGCAGGGTCTGGAACTTTGGACCACCTGACCCCGGCTCGTCGTTCACAGCGACGGTTGACGATGGGTCGCGCGCCGCCTACCGTGCGGCCTCCACGACGATTGCTCGACTGGTCACACTTCGCAGGAGACGTCCATGTCGGCCGAGGCTCCCCGCTCTGATCAGGCTGAGTTGTCCGCGAGTTCCTCCGCCGCGCCGCCGACGCGCATTCGCATCGGCGTCGCCGCCGTGCTGACTCTGATGGCGTGCCTGCTCTATCTCGACCGGTTTGCCGTGGGGATCGCGTCCGAGTACATCCGCGAAGACCTGCGGATGACGCAGACGCAGATGAGCTGGTTCCTGAGCGCGTTCTTCTGGTCGTATGCCCTCTCGCAAGTTCCGGCCGGTTGGTTGAGCGACCGCTTCGGCCCGCGACTGATGCTGACCATCTACATCCTCGCGTGGTCCGCCTTCACCGGTTTGCTGGGGCTGGCGGCCTCGGTCTGGCTGGTGCTGCATCTGCGTCTCTACATGGGAGCCGCCCAAGCCGGAGCCTTCCCCGTCTGCGGCGGCCTGATCCGCGCCTGGTTCCCGATCTCGCAGCGCGGCACGGCCAGTTCCATCATCGCCCTCGGAGGCCGCGCGGGCGGAGTCCTCGCTCCGATCCTGACCGCGTGGCTGATCGTCGCGTTTGCGACGAACGGAACTGTCCCTGATTTTGATGAGACAGACGTGCTAAACGATCGGGAGTTCTTCTCGTCCCTTCAAATTTACTCCGACGAGCCATCTGTTGCCCCCCCGTTGATGAGCGGCGTTTTCAGCAGATGTCCCGAACTTCAGAATTCAATTCCATCCGGAGATGGGCCATCTAGTCTCGGGCGGAACTCATTCTGGTCATTCTTGGATGACTGGTTACCAAACACCACAACGCTCACGGAACAACGAAGAGAACGTAACACGAAGGGCATTGAACGAATTCTCGGTTGCTTCAATTCTTGCCTTGGAGATGTCGCGCTGGTCACGCGCGACAACACGTCGGGACTGGCCCTATCGTCCCAGGCTCGGCAACTTCTCGACAAACGAGAGGCCGGCACGAAGCTGACGGAGAATGAAACGAGGCTCCTCAATCGGCTCGCGTTTGAGGCACTGATGCCGAAGCAAATAAAAAAGTTCTTTGGGCGAGGCTGGCGCCCCACGTTGATCGCCTATGGAATTGTGGGCCTTGTGGTGGCATTCGCGTTTGCGTGGGTTGGTCGCAACTCGCCGAAGCAGCATCCGTGGTGCAACGAGGCCGAGCGGAGTTTGATCGACGATGAGATGACTCGCCTGGCGAAGGCGGCCGAGCCGCGCGACGCTCCGTTTCCGTGGAAGGGGGTTCTGACGAGCCTCAGTCTGTGGGGCAACAGCCTGATGCAGGTCTTCACCAACATCGGCTGGCTGTTTGTGGTGACGTGGTTGCCGAGGTATCTCGACAAGGTGCATGGCGTGCCGCTCGCCGAGCAGGCGTTGATGACGGCGGTGCCGACGGCGGCGGGGATCGTCGGGATGTTCTTCGGCGGCCGGTGGACCGATCTGGCGGCGCGGAAGGTGGGCCTCAAGTGGGGACGCCGCCTGCCGGTCTTTTCGACGCGGTTGCTGGCGGCGTTTGGTTATGGGATTTGCCTCGTCCTCGGCCTGACCTGCACGCCCGATCCGACGACGCGCTGGCTGCCGTGGGCGATTGTGTGTGGCCTCAGCGTGATGGTGATGGGGGTCGATCTGGGCGTGCCCGCCGTGTGGGCCTACGCGCAGGACGTGGGAGGCAAATACACGGCCTCGATCCTCGGCTGGTCCAACATGTGGGGCAACCTTGGAGCGGCCGTCGCCCCGCTGATCTACAACGCGGTCTTGGGAGAGACTCCCAGCCTTGCTCAATGGAACGTGCTGTTCGCCGTCTGCGGAGTCGCCTTCGTCCTGTCGGCCCTGTGTGGTCTGGTCCTCGATGCGTCGAAGCCGATCACCTTTGAGGGAACGGTTGCGGCCAAGGAGTGACGGGCGGCAAATCTCAAATGCCAAATCCGAAATCCGAAACGAATTCCAAATCCCAAGCACGAAGGTTCCAAACGGGAGGGTCGTTGGTCTCCGGGGTCGGGTCTACGTTTCTTCCTTTGGAGTTTGGGATTCGTTTCGGATTTCGTGCTTGAAGTTTGGAGTTTCGATTCACCACGCCGCTTCGGCGTTCCCTTTCGCATCGACGATCCACGGGGTCCAGCAGAGGACCAGCTTCACGATCGTCACGTCGGTTTTCTTCGGTGCGACGGCAACTTCTTCGAGGATCAGGCTGGCGGGGGCGGCTCCTTCGATCAGCGAGTTGGCTTCCGCCTCGAACTGCGCGCTGAGGTCATCGAGTCGCTGCTGGATCGCGCCGACGGTTTCTTCGGCCAGAACAACATCTTGTTTGGCTCCCGACATCCTGCCCGCCGTGCGCATCGTGCTCGCCGCCTTGCTGATGTTGGTCGCGCTCGCCAGCTTCCGGCCGAAGACCGCGCCGAGGATCGATGTCCCCAGCGAGATCGCGGCCGACGTGGTCGCCTGGCTGGCCTGAGTCTTCTCCTTCTCGACCCGCTGGTACGCCTTGCGGAGTTGTTCCTGAAGCGTTGCCAGTTTGGGAGCGTACTTCGCCCGCAGCTTCTCGACCTGGAGATCGCGACTCTCCTTGACGCCCTGAGTGATGCGGATGCGGAAGTCGCCCTCGGACTCGCCGGGGTTCGAGACCTCTTTCAATTCGGGGCACTTCCAGAGCCGGAGCTTTTGCGTGCGGTAGAGGTGGTCTTTCAGAGCCGCCTGCAATTCGGTGAACGTCTTCGCGCGGTTCAGCTCCGACGGGAGTGAGGCAAACCCGCCGTCCTCGTCGGCGTGATCGTCCTGCTCCGGTTCCTCATCGGTCGAGATCGTCGCGTCGTCCCAGATCGTGGGCGAGATCCCCTCGACAGCAGGCAGGAAAATCGTGAAGTCGCTCAGTTCATCGACCCCCGCGCTAGATTGAGCAAACCTCAGCCGCGCCGTGGCGAGCAGGCCCGGTCGATAGAGCAGCTTCGCGTTGCCGAGCAGCGAGCCCTGGCGAACGACGAACGTTTCATTGACACCCGGCGGCAGGATCGGGTGCGCGCCGGCATCGGCCGCGCCGCCTCCGAGCGACGCCGTGGCCGGCCCTTCCGACGTAGGGAGCGAGGCTTTCTTGTCGGCCATCAGAATCGAGATCTGATCGCGGCTGATCGGCCCGCGCAGGTAGGACAGTGCCCAGCGCGTCTGGAAGACGACCGGCTCGTCGTCGTGGACGTTGTTCATCAGGAAGACTCGGTTCCCGAGTCCCGCGAGGATTCGCTCCATCTTGCCGCGATCGAACGAAGCACCGGCCGCCGTCGAGGCTCCCTCCAACCCTTCGAGGACTCGCGCCTTGTCCCGTTCGGTTTGCAGGCGTCCGAGGAACCACGTCCCCGCGTTCGACAGGCCCTTGTAGTCGAGATCGACCGGGTTCTGCGTGGCGAGCACCACGCCGAGGCCGAACGCGCGGGCCTGCTTGAGCAGCGTCAGCATCGGTATCTTCGAGGGCGGGTTGGCTGTCGGTGGGAAGTAGCCGAAGACCTCGTCCATGTAGAGGATTGCACGGAGGCTCGACGTGCCAGTTTGATTGCGCATCCACGCGACCATCTCGTTCAACAGGATCGTGACGAAGAACATCCGCTCGCTGTCGGTCAGATGGGCGATCGAGATTACCGTCAGCCGCGGCTTCCCTTCGGGCGTGTAGAGCAGTCGCTGAATGTCGAGCGACTCGCCCTCCATCCACGCCGCGAAGCCGGGCGAGGCGATCAGGTTGTTGAGGCTCATCGCGAATGCGAACCGTTCCTTCGACGGATAGAAGCTTTCGACATCCATGAAGCCGACCTTGTCGAAGTTCGGCTTCTGAATGAGCCGGATCAGCGTGCCGAGATCGACGTCCTTCCCCTCGCGCCACGAGCGGTCGAGGATCGTGGCGAGCAGGATGTGTTCCTTGCTCTGCATGGGATCGGCGTCGATGCCCAGCAGTGCGAGCAATCCAGACGCCGCCGCCGAAACACGCTCGCGCATCGCTTCGTTGTTGCGCAGCGTCGCCTCGCCCGGCACGTTGAACGACTTGAGCACCGTCAGCGGCAGCCCGGCGTTGCTCGCCGGCGTGTAGATCGACACATCGACGGCATCGCGGAACTTGGCGATCCGCTCGGGCGGCTGCCCCCACGCGGCGAGGCCCTCCTTCCAGACCTTCGCCATTTTCGTGGCGTATTCGTCGGGAGTCAGCCCGGCCCGCGTTGCGTCCGCCGGATCGACCCACGGCTTGAAGTCGCCCGGCTTCAGGTTGGGAAACGACAGCATCAGGTTGCCGAGGTCTCCCTTGGGGTCGATGCAGATCGCCGGGATGCGGTCGATCGCGGCCTCTTCGAGTAGCGACAGACACAGTCCCGTCTTGCCGCTCCCCGTCATGCCGACGCAGACCGCGTGCGTCGTCAGATCCTTGGAATCGTACAACAGCAGGTCGTCCTCAATCGTCCGCGTCTCCTGATTGAACCGCTTGCCGAGATAGAACACCCCGAGCTTTTCGTAGTCCTGCATCATGCACTCGCTGAATAAGGTGAGGAACGGAAGTGACGGGAGTTTTATAGGCCAGCGAAAGGGTGGCGAAAAGTGATGGTGTGGCCGCGAACGGCCGAGTCAGTCCGCCCGCAGAACCTCGTCGCGGCAGTGCTCGGGGAAGATGGCGATCAGCTCGTGAGGCTGATTCGGTCCCCAGGCGGCGACGGCGGCTTTGACGATGCTCAGGTAGGTCGCCCGGTTGTCCCAGTCGGGTTGAAACGGCAGGCCTTCATGGATCAGGAGGATGCGACGCGGGTGTTCGATCCACGCCAGATCGCGCAGGCATTCTTCGAGGGCATCCCAGTTCCAGCCGAAGTGGCCGGGGAAGTCCAACCCGCTTGCGAGCACCGTCAGCAGATCGCGTTTGTGCAGCAGGCCCACCGGAATGCGAACGACGCGCGTCTCGGAGACGTCGATGTCCGCGCCGATCTCTCCGAGGTCTTCGACAAACCGGATTCCGGCGGGAAGCGAGGTCGTCATGTGGTGTGGTTTCCCGGCCGAGGTGACTCGTTATCTGATCTTCTTGAATGTGTCGTAGTGGTCGGGGGTGTACCAGATGTCGCCCCCCTTGCCGAAGATGACGCGCTGGGGGCCGGGTCCGCCGATGTCCTTCGTGGGGTGAACGTACTCGGTGTAGTAGCCGCTTGGCTTCTGCGGCAGACGGCGCTCGCGGTTGCCGAACGTCGAGCCGTCGTTGCGGTGCGAATTTCTCTCGCCGCGCGCGATCCGGTCGAGCGTCGGCTGCAAATCGATCGTCCCTGTGAAGACGACGCGGCCGAAATCCTTGATCGTTTGATTCTCGATCTTCGTCGTCGTGGGGGGAGTCTTCTTTTGGGAGTCGGCTTTCTGCGGACCGGTCGTCGATTTGGCGGGGGAAATTGTCACCGCGCGAGAAGTCTCGTCGCGCGAGGGGGCGTTGTCCCACCCTGGCGTCACTTTGACGAGGACCGATTCGTCGCGACCGCTGTCGTCGGGAGTTACCTCGCGCGGGGAGTTGGCTCCGGGCGCGATCACGATCCCGAACGACTCAGCACCCGGCGCGTCAGGATGTTGTTGCGCGGCCGGGTTGTCCTGCTGAGCCACCTCGTTCTGCTGGCGGTCCACTAACCAGACCACTCCGGCGAAACCGACCAGGAAGGCGATGGCCACCCACTGCCGGAACTTGGGGCCGCGATCCCGAGCGTTCCGGGCATTCGATCTGTAGGACATGACGGACTTCTCCGAGTGGGCGGCCATGACGCGGGGCGATTGTAGTGTGCGTCTCCGCAACTCCAAACCAAGCGACAGCGGGCTTTGCATGCGATAACGGGCCGCGTTACAAACGTGTCCCGACTGAACCCGCCTCGTGTCCGAAGCCTCTCGATGTCCCTGCGAGTTTCCAATCTGCGGCTCTCGGTCTCCGTCCCCGAGACGGACCTGCCGCGATTCCTCGCGCAGCGGCTGGGTGTTTCGGTCGAGACGCTGTCGCGCTGGCGGGTGTTGAAGAAGAGCCTCGACGCGCGATCGCCCTCCGACTTGCAGTTCGTCTACACCACGCTGGTCGAACTACCGGACGAGGCCCTGCGATCCGAGGCCGTGCGGCGGCGGATTCGGGAGGACGTGCAACGGTTCGAGCCGCCCGCGTTCGACGATCCCGCGTCCGGCTCTGCGCCGCTGGAGCAGCGTCCGGTCGTGGTCGGCTCGGGACCGGCGGGGTTGCTGGCGGGGTACTACCTCGCGCTGAAAGGCTATCGTCCGCTCATTCTGGAGCGGGGGTTGGCCGTCAAGGATCGAGTCCCCGCCGTGCGCGAGTTCGATCGCGGCGGCGCGTTCGACCGCGAGAACAACTATCTGTTCGGCGAAGGAGGGGCCGGCTGCTTCAGCGATGGCAAGCTGACCTGCCGCATGGAGGGGCCGGATGTCGAGTGGGTGCTGGAACGGTTCGTCGAATGCGGCGGGCGGGCGTCCATCGTCTATGAAAACCGTCCGCATCTCGGCAGCAACAAACTGCCGCTGATCTGTCGCAACTTCCGCCGCCGGATCGAAGCCCTCGGGGGCGAGTACCGCTTCGGCTGCTGCATGGAAACGCTCGACGTGCGCGAGGGCCGCGTGGTCGGCCTGCAAACGTCGAGCGGCTACCTCGCGACGAACCATGTCGTCCTGGGGATCGGCCACAGCGCCCGCGACACGTATCAAATGCTGTTCGATCTCGGAGTCCCTCTGCTCCAGAAGGCGTTCCAACTCGGGTTGCGGATCGAGCAGCCGCAGGAGCAGATCAACCGCCACAAGTACGCGCGGCCCGAATACCTGACGCTGCTGGGCGCGGCGGACTACACGCTGAACGCGCGTGGCGAGAAGGACGTCTTCACGTTCTGCATGTGTGCTGGCGGGCTCATCATCCCGAGCGTGAGCGAACCCGAAATGTTCTGCTCGAACGGGATGAGCAACTCGCGGCACGACACGCCGTTCGCCAACAGCGGCGTCGTCGTCACGCTGGAGACGAATGAGTTCGGCGATTCGCACCCGCTTGCCGGGATGCACCTCCAGCAGCGGTACGAGGCCGAAGCGTTTCGGATCGGCAGCGCGAATTATCTGTGCCCGATCCAGACGGCCGCCGATTTTCTGAAGGGCCGCACGCCCGATCCCGCCTCGCGGTTGGAGTGCTCTTACGAGCGAGGCACCGTGCCCGCCGCACTCGATCGCGTCCTGCCGCCGGTCATCGCGACGGCCATTCGCCGCAGCCTGCCGATCATGGACCAGAAGCTGCGCGGCGACTTCCTCAAGCATGCGATCCTCGTCGGTCCGGAGATGCGGGGCAGTTCGCCGATCCGCATCGACCGCGATCTGGTCTCGCGGCAGTGCCCGAACATTGCGGGCCTGTATCCCGTCGGCGAGGGAGCGGGCTACGCGGGAGGCATTGTCAGCGCGGCGGTCGATGGTTTGCGAAGCGCCCGCTCGATCGTGAGCCGGTTCGCGCCGCTGTCGCCAATGTAGCCTTCCTCGCTCCGCGTGAAGACAGGCGATGTTGAGTTCGTAGGGTGGGACTAGTCTTCGACGGCCCCCCAAGAGCAGGCCGAATTGGTGGGCCGTCGAAGACTAGTCGCACCCTACATTGAAATCGGGCGACCACTCTTCGACTCACTGGCACTGCCCTCCACCCGCGCGCTATAACGCCGCTGCTTCGGAGGGACTGTCTCAGAGAACTCGATCGCGTTGAGGAGCTACACCATGGCAGACAAGCTGCGAGTCGGAGTCATCGGGCGGACGGGGAAGGGAAATTACGGACATGGGCTCGACGCCGTCTGGGCCGATGTTCCTCGGTGCGAGGTGGTGGCAGTGGCCGACGAGCACGAGGCCGGCCGCCTTGAAGCGAAGAAGCGGACGAAAGCGGCCAACGCGTATGCCGACTACCGCGAGATGCTCGACAAGGAGAAGCTCGATCTGGTGGCCGTGGCCCCGCGGTGGATCGACCTGCATCGCACGATGGCGATTGCCGCGGCCGAGCACGGCTGCCACATCTACATGGAGAAGCCGTTTGTCCCGACGCTCGCTCAGGCGGACGAAGTGATCCGCGCGTGCGAGATGCGTCACATCAAGCTGGCGCTCTCGCACCAGACGCACTACACGCCGACGAACGCGGTGGTGCAGAAGCTGATCGCGGCGGGAGAGATCGGCGACGTGCTCGAGTTTCGCGGGCGCGGCAAGGAAGACACGCGCGGCGGTGCGGAGGACACGTGGGTGCTCGGCTCGCACATTCTCGACCTGATGCGGATGTTCTCGGGGGACGCGACAAGCTGCTTTGCGACGGTGACCTCGAAGGGCCAGCCGATCTCGGCCGCCGACGTCATCGAGGGGAATGAGGGGCTCGGGCCGCTCGCAGGCGATGCCGTGCATGCGCGGTACTCGTTCGCCAACGGAGTCGTCGGGACGTTTGATTCGGTCCGTGCCAAGGCGGGCACTCCGTCACGTTTCGCCTTGCAGATTTTGGGCAGTCGCGGCGTGATCGAACTGACCACCGGATACCTCGCCTCTGTCTGGCTGCTCAAGGATGGAGGCTGGTCGCCCGGCCGGAGCGGAGCCAAGTGGCAGCCCGTCACGTCGCAGGGGGTCGGCGTCCCCGAGACCATGAAGGGAGAGGGCCTGCACGCGGGCAACGTGGCGGCGGTTCACGATCTGCTCGACGCGATCGACAAGGATCGTCAGCCGCTGTGCAGCATGTACGCCGGCCGCGCGGTGGTGGAGATGATCGCGGCCATCTTCGAGTCGCAGCGTGTCGGCGGCCCGGTGCCACTGCCGCTCGCTCGCCGAGACAACCCGTTGACGGCCTTGAAGTAGCGATCGTGGGACGTCTGGGCGGCCGCCCGCCCCCACCGCCACGCCCTGCGTCTCCTCCCGCGAGGGGCGCACCCCGGTCGGGTGGCCGGGGTTGGAGCGTTTCGCGAAACCCCGGGGCTTCGTCCAAAGCGACTCCAGCCCCGGCCACTCCCCTCGCTCCTGTTGCGAGTGGCGCACCCCGAGTTCCGTGGCGCCGCGGTGGACCTCCGGCGGAAAACCACCGGGTTTCTTAGCGCCGCGGTGGACCTCCGTGGGAAAAAACCCGGGTTTCTTCGCGCCGCGGTGGACCTCCGGCGAAAAAAACTCAGGTTTCTTTGCGCCGCGGTGGACCTCCGGCGAAAAAAACCCGGGTTTCTTTGCGCCGCGGTGGACCTCCGGCGGAAAAAACCTGGGTTTCTTGGCGCCGCGGTGGACCTCCGTGGGAAAAAACCCGACGTTCTCGGGAAGAAACCAAAGGGGCGATCATTTCGCAACCTCTGGGAGCATCACAATTTGCTCCAGCGATCCGCCGTTTCATGCCGTGTCCGGCCCCTCGGCAGGCCTCCCGTCTGCCCACCGTTCGACGGCGCGAGGCGGATGCTGCCCACGACGCCCCCACTGGCCGCAGAGGTCACGGGCGAACGGCTGGCCTCACTTTGGCTCGGGGAGGTCGTCCGGAGGGATTTGCTGGAGCGACGAACGCCCTTCGTAGGGTTCCGGACCGGGTGCTCCGTGCGGAACGGGCGACGGGACGATGGAGTGAATCTCGGCTCCCGGCGGCAGGCCGTTGAAGAGGTCTGTCTTCGGATAGGGCATCGGTGACGAGAACTCTTCCGGCTCGGTGCCCAGGCGTTCGTTGGGATGGGCGTAGCTGCGAGCCCAGGCGCGGCGGAGAGCCTCCTGTTGAGCGGCCTCGGTCCACTCCCCTTCGGCGAGTTGAATGCCGTCGTGATCGAGCAGCGTCCCGCGCCGCCACTGGTATTCCGTGATCGCCTTGTTGTACGCGATCAGTGCGGCGAAGTAGGCGATCTCGGAAGCGGCGTTCGAGTTCTGGGCCCGCAGTCTCAGATCGAGTTCGGTCAACGTCGTGTTGAGTCGGCTCTCCTTGGCCCCCGCATCATCGATGACCTTGTAGGACTCCATCCGCTTGGCCGAGGCGATTTTCCGATCCAGTTGCGTCTGAGCGATGATGTAGGCCGCTTCGAGTCTCTGAATGGCTTCCGCCAGCTCGTGGCTGACGTCCTGTTCCTGGGCCGAGAGCGTGGCTCGGGCCTTGACGAGTTGCAGCTCGGTGTTGTGCAACTGCGCGCGGGCCTGTCGGAAACCGATCGGCATGCTGAACTGAAGGCCCAGATTCCATCCGGTCAGGTCGCCGCGCGCCAGCGTCCCGTAGGCGCTGTTGTACCCGGCGGCTGTGACTCCATCGGCGGTCCCCTGCGACAGCAACTGGTCTCCGAATCCGTTGAGTTGATAGGCCGAGACGAGGTCGAGTCGCGGGTTGGTGACGTTCTCGGCCGCGATCCGCTGCAACTCCAGACTCTTGATCTGCCACTTCTGGCGGCGCAGTTCGACCCGCCGCGACAGGGCTTCCAGCAGCGTGGACTCCCAGTTCACGACGAACTCCGCCTCGATCGGATCGTCGGCGGGACGGATCACCTTGCCATCGTTGACCGGCAGCCCCAGCATTCTGCGGAACTGGTTCTCAACGATATACAGCTCGGACAGAGCCGTCTCGGTGCGTGCCCGAGCGTCGAAGTAGTTCTCGCGGACCTGCGCCTCCGCGATGGCCCCGCCCCCTTCCGCTCCCAGATCACGCAGCACCTTGACCTTCTGCCACATCGTGTGCGTCTTCAGGCGGTTGGCTTCGTCCGCGTCGAACTGGCGGTACGCGAGATACAGCTCCCAATACAGGTCTTCGACGTCCTTGAGCATCAGGGTGACAGCCGCTTCAAAGTCGGCGACCGAGATGTCGGTGTTGATCCGCGCGATCGACACGCCCTGAGACACACCGGTGATCGCTCCAAATCCCGATCGAACCGGCCCTGCGATTCGCGTGTACTCGACACCGGCTCCCGCCCACAATGGCTGGATATACTGGGCTTGCAGCAGGCCCGAGTAGCTGGAAGGGAAAGTATTGCCCGCAAAAGGAGCAGGGGGCTGACCGATGCGGGAATAGTTCCAGTTGTGATTGACGGCGAATGTACCGCCGTTGGCAAACTGCTTGGCAATCTGCGAGGTGAAGATGCCGGTGTTACTCGTGTTGACGAAGTCGGGAAGAGCTGCGTTGTTCGCGTACGTCTCGTTGCGGCCCCAGGTAACCGTGCTGGTGATGTTCGCGTCGAAGTCGGCCAGAGCCGCCTCCACGCCGCGGTTGCCAAACAGGAAGCCGGTCTCCCGCAGAGCCGGGTCGTAAATCGAGGGACTGTTCTGAGACAACTGAGGGTTGCTGCGCGTCCGGATCATCTTGTTGTTGGTGACGGCGGTTTGAATCGCCTCCACCAGCGACATGTTCCAGATTTCGTCCGTGGTCCGGTCGCGAAGCGTATGCGGCTTGAGCGAGAAGGCGACCTCCTGCGGCGTCGGCTGATCGACGTTCGAGTACTCGACCCCCAGCACCTTGTCCTTGTAGTGCTGCAGATCGGCCTCACCCAGATAGTGAATCGTCTTGGCCGATCGGCAGCCGACCAGGGCTCCACACATCATCAGTGCGTTGATCCAGCGAATGGAACGACCCCACCTCATCGGACGGCTCCCCCTGCGGCCTCGCCCTGACTGATTCTCACGCCTCGAATCGCGGCTGCGATCGAGCGGTCTGCGATTCGGTACTCGCCCGCGCAGCCGATACCTTCGGCGCGGGAGGACTATCTCGCAGGATCAGTATCGGCGTCAGAACCGGCAGGGCTTCATGCTTTCGAGGCCAGGCGGTCGACCTTCTCTCGGAATAACCGGCAGAATCGGCCGCGACTCGGCCGGGATCCCTCACGCCCATCAGCGGCCTCGGCCGATCCGGTGGCTGTCACCGCCACCGCCAGCATGCTCAGAACGGAGGCCGTGCGATATCATCCGGCCTCGCGGTGAGAGGGATGCGTTTGACGGAGCCGACTTGTGAATGACGACTATTCGGATGACTTGTTGCAGCCGCACTCGCGCTGGATGCGGGCGGCACTCGACTTGGCGCGGCAGGCGTTTGAGGAGGGAGAAGTCCCGATTGGTGCGGTCATTGTCCACGGCGACCGCATCATCGGTGCGGCGGGCAACCAGCGCGAGCAGCTTCGCGACCCGACCGCTCACGCCGAAATGATCGCCATCACGCAGGCGGCCGAATCGCTCGGCTCGTGGCGATTGCTCGACTGCACGCTGTATTCGACACTCGAACCGTGCCCGATGTGTGCCGGGGCGATCGTGCAGGCTCGGATCCCGACGGTCGTCTACGGAACAATCGACGAAAAGGCCGGAGCCTGTCATACGCTGTACCAGATCACCAGCGACGTCCGATTGAATCACAGGGCCACCGTGATTGGCGGTGTCTTGCAGGACGAGTGCCGCGACATTTTGAGAGAATTCTTCGCTCAGCAGCGGTCACTCGGGAAAAAATGAGTCGGTCCGGAGGCGGACCGGGTTCAACAGAACCAGAATTGCTCGCAGAACGGGACATTCGGACGCTAGAATTGCGACGCACCCGGCGGACTGCTGGCCAGCCGACGCATCGACTTTCGGGAGAGGCCCATGATTCCAGACGATTACCTTTCGTCGCAAGAACCGAACTGGTCGCAAGAACCGATCCTGCTGGAATTGGCAGTTCTTCAGGACGAGGACGCTGCGCCGCGCGGATCACGATGGATCGCGCGCCTGTTTGGAATCACCCTGAGCATGATCTTCCATCTCTGGCTGATCGTGACTCTGGCAGACGTGTCCTTCGAACTCCGCGCACCGCTTTCGACCGAGCCGATCGAATCCGACTTCACAGCGCTGCCGCCGCGCGAGGAACCGATCGATTTCAAGGAGGTGGAGCCCAAGTTTGAACTGGCCAATCCCAACGATCGCGAGATGGAAGTCCGCAAGTCCCTGAACGCGGTGTCACTCGGAATGGAGATTGCCAAGAATCCGAGGTTTGAAACGGCCCCCACTCCGCTCCTCGAATTGAATCCCGACGGCCACCGGTCCCCGATGTACGACATTCCTCAGGGACAGAACCTGAGTCAGAAAATGGTCGTCCACGGAACGACCGGTGAGGGCTTGATTCAGATCGAGTCCGCGTTGGATCGCGTGGCGTGGGAGATCGCCCAGAATCTGCAGGAACGCCGCGTGCTCGTCGTCTGGTTGATCGATGCGTCGGGCAGCCTGAGACCGCAGCGACAGTTGCTTCAACGGCGTCTCCGGCGAATCTACGGCGAACTCAATGCGCTGGAAAAGACCGAGCAAATCCCCCGTCTCGAACAGCCGATTCTCAGCGGCGTGGTGACGTATGGCGCGAAGACGCTGTTCATGACGAAGGACCCCACCGACAAGTTCGACGACATTCTCAATGCGGTCTCCAACGCACCGACCGATGAGTCGGGGATCGAGAATGTGTTCGCGGCCGTCAACCAGGTGATGGACAACTGGCACAAGTACCGGGTCGACTTCGGCCGTCGAATTCTGATCGTCACCGTCACGGATGAGGCGGGCGATGACCACGGCCCGACGATGGAATTGGCCATCACCAAGTGCCAGCGGTACGGAGCGAAGAATTTCGTCATCGGACCGGCTGCGCCGTTCGGACGTCGCAAGGGTCTGGTCCCCTACGTCGCGAAGGAGAATGGACGCACGTATCAGATTCCCGTTGATCTCGGTCCGGAAACCGTCGTCGTCGAGACCGTCGATCTTCCGTTCTGGTACGAGGGGCCGCAGTACACGTACCTCTCGTCCGGCTACGGGCCTTATGGCCTGTCGCGGCTCGTCAAGGAAACCGGCGGCGTCTATTTCATGACCAACATGACGACCACGTCGGGGTTGAGCACCGTCGGCAACTTCGACCCGGGCCTGATGAAAGCCTACGTGCCGGACTACCGCTACAGTTCACCCGACCAGTTCATGAAGGATCTGATCAAGTATCCGCTGCGCGCCGCCGTGGTCGGTGCCGCCGAGTACAGCCAGACCACCAACCTGCGGGCGCAGGGGACTCCGCAGATGGAGTTCCGCGTTCAACCCAACAACTTCCGTCAGTCGTTCACCGAGGCTCAGCGTTCCGCAGCCATCAGCAGTCTGGCCGTCGACAACATCCTGGCCCGAATGCCTCCCAACATCGACAAGCTCTACGCGTCGGAGCCTTCCGCCCGGTGGCGGCTCGCGTTCAGTTTGAACTACGGCCGGCTGCTCGCTCAAAAAATCAGGGCCTTCGAGTACAACTCGGCCCTCGCCCAGATGAAGTCCGGCTACGTCGAGGCCGACATCCAGAACAAGGTGAACCACTTCCTTCTGCGGCCGAGCCGGGAGCTGACCTACGCCCCGACGCTCAAGAAGCAGGTCGGCATCGCGGAGGCCCACCTGCAACGAGTCCTGGAAGAGGCACCGGGCTCTCCGTGGGCGGTGATGGCCGCGCGCGAGCTGCGCGATGGCTTCGGCATCAAGTTGATCGAACGCTTCATCCCGCCGCCGCCGCCCGCCAAGAAGAACAACGACAACAAGAAGACCACGCCGACTCCCAAATTCGCGAACGAGCAAAAGAAGACCGCCCCGACGAAGCCTGCACCGAAGCCACCGGAACCGGTGATCCCCAAGTTGTGAGCGACTTGGCCGTGGATTGGGCTGCCAGCCCGAGAAGCGTCGATCCCTCGGACCTCGACTCTCCGAACCCTCCCCAGACGAAAACACCCCGGCTGCTCGGAAGCGGCCGGGGTGCTGCTGTTTTGAATCTCAATTCACTCGGGCGGATCAGGCGTTGAGGTAGCCGTTCTTTTCGAGGTAGGCGATCACTTCGTTGGCCAGTTCTTCGATTCCCTTGTTGTTGGAATCGAGAACCAACTCCGGCTTCTCGGGAGCCTCGTAGGGATCGCTGATGCCGGTGAAGTTCTTGATCTCGCCCGCGCGGGCCTTCTTGTAGAGTCCCTTCGGATCGCGTTGCTCGCAGGTTTCGACCGTGGCATCGACGAGGATCTCGATGAACTCGCCCGGACCCATGATCTCGCGCACCTTGTTGCGATCGGCCAGGTACGGCGAGATGAACGCGGTCAGCGTGAAGTTGGCGTTGTGGGCGAACAGCTTCGCGACCTCGCCGATGCGGCGGATGTTTTCGGCCCGGTCCTCGGCCGAGAAACCGAGATTCTTGTTCAGCCCCATCCGGATGTTGTCGCCGTCCAGCACGACGCTGTGCTTGCCAGCCAGATGCAGCTTGTGGTCGACGGCGTTGGCAATGGTGCTCTTGCCGCAGGCGGACAATCCGGTGAACCAGAGCACGGCCCCCTTGTGTCCATTCAGTTTTGCTCGTTCGTCCTTCGACACCTTGTGTTCGTGCCAGGTGACGTTGGTGGCCTTTTGCTCGGTCATGGACGGGAAACTCCTTGCGAAATGTTTTTGCGAAATCGGGTCGGGACAATCGTCATATCCGACCCAAACCCGCGGGTCGAAGCGGGCCAGAGTTTAGGAAAAGCCACCAACCGATGGAAGCGAACGTCACCGTGACCAGCGTGCGACGTTTTCGCGGGTGACGAATGGCGACTGCTCCAATCCGTGCCTATACTTCTCCCCCGACCGCCAGCCTTGCCCCAATCCGGGCCATGAAAGAGTGATGACAGTGACTCAAACGAATCAGCCGTTGCAAGATGTTCACGTCCGCGAAACCGTGCCGCTGGTCTCGCCCCGCTACCTCAAGCAGGAAGAGAACGTGACCGACGCCGCCGTCAAGACGGTGATCGAAGGCCGCGAATCGGTGAAGCGGATCATTTCCGGGACCGAGCCGCGGTTGATCGTCGTGGTCGGACCGTGTTCGATCCACGATCAGGTGGCGGGTCTGGAATACGCCCGCAAGTTGAAGGCCCTGTCGGACCGGGTGGCCGACAAGCTGCTGCTGATCATGCGCGTCTATTTTGAGAAACCGCGAACGACCGTCGGGTGGAAGGGCTTGATCAACGACCCGCATCTCAACGACACGTTCGACATTCAGACGGGCATCCGGATCGCGAGACGGATTCTGCTCGAAGTGGCCAACATGGGTCTGCCGGCCGCGACCGAGTTGCTCGAACCGATCACGCCGCAGTACATCGCCGACCTGATCTCACTGACGGCCATCGGTGCGCGAACGACTGAATCGCCGACGCACCGCCAGATGTCGAGCGGCCTGTCGATGCCGGTCGGCTTCAAGAACGGAACCGACGGCAGTTTGCAGGTCGCGATCGACGCGATGCTCTCCGCAAAGTCGGCTCACAGTTTCCTGGGGATCGACAACGACGGACAGACGTGCATCGTGAATACGGCCGGAAATCCGTGGGGCTTCCTGGTCGTGCGTGGGGGCCGTTCGGGACCGAACTTCGACACAGTCAGTCTCGCCGAAGCGGTCGAACGGCTGGCGAATGCCAAGCTGCCGCCACGGTTGATGGTCGATTGCAGCCACGCCAACTCGAACAAGGACTACCGCCTGCAGAGTGTGGCCTGGAACGAATGCATCGCGCAGCGGGTTGCCGGCAACCAGAACATCGTCGGCCTGATGCTCGAAAGCAATCTGAACCCCGGCAACCAACCGCTGCCGAGCGAGTTGTCGCAGCTCCAGTACGGAGTCTCGATCACCGACGGCTGCATCGGCTGGGACGAGACCGAGCG
Source organism: Planctomycetota bacterium (assembly GCA_038040225.1). Classification (GTDB taxonomy): domain Bacteria; phylum Planctomycetota; class Planctomycetia; order Planctomycetales; family Planctomycetaceae; genus Schlesneria. The sequence continues at coordinate 10,372 of JBBPIS010000067.1, read as the reverse complement.
ACTGATCTTGTCGGCCCACGAACAACTGGGTGGGATTGCATGACCCCGAGTTGCATCTCACCCGCAGAGCCGGGGCGAGGGGACAAGAATCATCAGCCTTCCAAGACTTCGATGATCTTTTGTAGATTGTTCTCGACGATGATCGGGCTGTTGGCGAACGAGGCGGTTTCGACGCCGCGCGTGCCGAGCTTTGCCTCAAACAGAGCCTTGTCGCCCGAGTGGTAGGCGACGGTCGCGTCGGGGTCTTTGAGTTGGTGGCCGGTGAGGATGCAGACGACGCGGTCGCTGGGGGCGATGACTCCTTCGGCGCGAAGCCGCTTCGCGCCGGCGACGCTCGCGGCGCTCGCCGGTTCGCAGCCGAAGCCGCCAGAACCGACCTGGGCCTTCGCGTCGAGGATCTCCTGATCGGTGACTTCGCGCACGACGCCGTCGCAAATCTCCAGCGATCGCAAACACTTCTTCAAGTTGACCGGCCGGTTGATTTCGATGGCGCTGGCGAGCGTTGAGGCCTTGCGGCGGTCGCGGTCCATGTCGGCGTAGAACGTGTCGATCACATCGTCCTCCGGTTGACCGGCGTTCCACGCAACATCGCGTTGTTCGACGAGTTGGTACAGCGTGTTGGCTCCCGCCGCGTTGATGACGGCCAGACGCGGGATGCGGTCGATCAGGCCGAGTTGCAGCAGTTCGGCAAACGCCTTCCCGAACGCGGACGAGTTGCCGAGGTTGCCTCCCGGCACGACGATCCAGTCGGGCACCTGCCAGTTCAGTCCTTCGAGGACTCGGTACATGATCGTCTTCTGGCCTTCGAGCCGGAACGGGTTGACGCTGTTGCAGAGATAGATGCCCCGTTCGCCGGCGACTTCGCGGACCCGTTCGAGCGCGTCGTCGAAGTCGCCGAGCACCTGCAGCGTCTTCGCGTTGTTGTCGAGCGCCTGCGACAGTTTGCCGTGCGCGATCTTGCCGCTGCCGACGAAGACGACCACGCGAAAGACCTGCGTCGTACTGGCATAGATGGCGAGCGAGGCACTCGTGTTGCCGGTTGAGGCACACGCGGCCATCTTCGCACCGACCATGCGGGCGTGAGTCGATGCGGCCGTCATGCCGTTGTCTTTGAAGCTGCCGGACGGATTGAGACCCTCGTACTGAAGGAAGAGGCCGCCATCATTCATGCCGACGTATTTGCCGACGGCTGTGCTCTGCTGGAGGATCGTCTGGCCTTCGCCAATCGTGACGATGTCCTTTTCGGGCGCGAACGGCAGCAGGTCGCGGAACCGCCAGACGCCGGAGAAGTCGAGCGGATTGCGGCGGTTCCCCCAGCGGGCCTCAAACTCCCGCAGCGACTTTGGCACGGGAAGCTTGTCCCACTCGTAATCGATGTCGAGCAGGTTTCCACAATCGGGACAAGAGGTCAGCACATCGCCCACGTCGAACGAGGCGGCACAAAGCGGGTTGATGCAGTGTTGAAAGGCGAGCATGGTGGAGGGTTGAGGGTCTATGGTTGAGGGTTGAGGGTCAGACAAAACAGCAGATCAACGGACACGGAGATGGAGGAAACGGTGACAGAGGGGACAGTCAAAATCTGGCCATCAACCTTCAACCATCGACATTCAACCCTCTTTCAGCCACGTTCGTCGGGGGCTTCAAATTCGCGGCCGGGCGGGCCGGCATAGGTACCGCGGGGGCGAATCGGCTGGGGGGAGTGCAGTTGCTCGATGTAGTGGGCCGCCCAGCCGACCATGCGACTGATGGTGAACAGTGGCACGAACAGATCGGCGTCGAGCCCAAGATAATGGAGCAACCGCGCGGCGGGCCAGTCGAGGCTCGGCAGGATTTGTTGCTCGTCCCAGACGGCTCCTTCGATGGCCGCGGCGACTTCCTCCAGATCCGGCCGGTTGTGGGCCTCCGTCAGTTCGCGGCAGAAGGGTGTCAACAGTTCTGCCCGCGGGTCGCTCGTTCGATAGACGCGATGCCAGAAGCCGGGGAGCCGTTCGTACTGTTGCAGCACCGCGCGGACAATGGCCGGCGCGGCTTCGGGCTGACCGACGGCTTCCAGGATGTCGATGATCTGCCGTCCCGGTCCGCCGTGCCAGATTCCCTTGATCGCGCACAGCCCGGCGATGATTGCTGAATGAAAGTCGGATCTGGTGGAAGCGACAATGCGAGCCACGTAGGTTGACGGCGCGAATTCATGCTCGGCGGACAGGATCAGGAACGCGTTGCACGCCCGTTCGTCGATCGGCGATGGTTCGCGACCGGTCAGCAACCACAGCAGGTTGCCGGCATAGCTCAAATCGTTGCGAGATTTGAGCAGGTCGAGGCCGTGGGCTGTGCGGTTGCGGGCGGCGATCACGAGCGGCAGTTGAGCGAGCAGCCGCTGGAGCGAGTCCCACACCGCCTCCGGATTCGATTCGTCGTCGTAGGCGTCGGAGAGAGCGATCAGATTGACGGCCGTGCGCAGCACGTCGATCGGGGGGGCGTTGAGCGGGATTCGTTCGAGCCACGCCAGCAAATCGGGCTCGAGGACGGAGGCCTCGGACAGAACGGCCTGCATGTCGGCCAGTTGCTCCTGCGTCGGCAGTTCGCCGTGGACAATGAGCGAAGCGACTTCCAGGAAGTTCGACTGCTCCACGAGTTCCTCGATCGAATACCCGCGGTAGCGCAGGCCATCGTCGAGCGAAGCGATTGAAGTCTCGGGGACCGGGTGTCCGTTCCCGTGGGCCTGTGAGGGCAATGACTGACTCATTCGTTGCGTCACCGAAACGACTCAAAGGCCGGCCGCGATATTGCGATCCGGCGTTGCGAAGGGCGGATCGCATTCTAGCGGCGCACATCGCGCCAAGGGAAACCCTCTTGGAGAAGTGAGCGAACCCCAAAATTTCCGATGTCCCTGAAGACTTCGGAAGTCTGCGTCTCCAAATGAGAACACCATTCCGACTCCGGGCATCGCTCCGAGTCAAAACAGACCGAGTTTTCGGATCGCGACGACGGTGCGGGACGACCTGTCGGGAGCGGCCTGTTAACGGATGGTTACGGGCTGGCGGTTCGTTGGGGGGGGCGACACAATGCGACGCAGTTTCGCAGTGCTCGCGATTCGGCTCAGTCTGAGAGGATTCGCGAGACATCCCTTTCCGTCTTTCTCGCAGGTCACATCAAGGACTCGGCGATGCCGCGACTGCTGGTGGTGGAGTGCGATGCCGCTCGTCGCGATGCGTTGGTGTCTGTCCTGACGGAGGCGGGCATTCGCGCGAAGGCCGTGGCTCATGTCGAAGTCGCGCGTGAAATCGATGCACACCGGCTCGACCTGTTGCTGATCGGGGATGGCGATCTGCGGATGCTCGACGATCTGCCTCGTCGAGACGGAACGCTGACCGTTCCCGTGCTGACCCTGGTCGATCCCGGCAATATCTCGGGCATCCTCGGCAGCTTGTCGGCGGGCGTGGCGGGCGTCATGTCGCGAGACCGCTTACCCGACGAAATTGTCGCGAAAGTGAGATCGCTGCTTCGACCGTCCGATCAAGCCGACTCCAGTGCGCATCAGGTCACGATCAACGGTGATGGGGTGATGGAGGAGCGCACTTATCGCCAGCAGGATTTGGTCGAGGCTCTTGAGGCGGCCTGCGAAGACATCACGCGTTTGCAGGATCGGTATGAAGACGAACTGTCGCAGCGGCGCAAGGTCGAGCAGGCGCTGATGGAGTCCGAGGCGTTCTATCAATCGCTGGTCGAGACACTTCCGCTGGCATTGCTCCGCAAGGATTTGCAGGGACGATTCACGTTCGCCAACCGCCTGCTCTGCGAGGCGTTTCGCAAGTCGGCCGATGAGATCATCGGTCGGACCGACTACGATTTCTTCCCGCGCGAGATGGCCGAAAAGTATCGGACCGACGACCGGCGAGTCCTCGAGTCTCGCCATGACTTCGAGACGACGGAGGAGTTTCAGGCTCCGAATGGCGAGCGGCGGTTCACGCATGTCGTCAAGACACCCGTCTACGATGCGATCGGCTCGGTGATCGGCATTCAGGGGATCTTCTCGGACGTGACCGAGAAGGAACGGGCCGAGATCGAACTCCAGCAGACGAAGGCTCGTTTGCAGGCGGTGCTCGACGCGGCCACGCAGATGTCGGTGATTGCCACCGATGTGCATGGTCTGATCGACGTCTTCAACACCGGCGCAGAACGCATGCTGGGTTACACGGCTGAAGAAATGGTCGGCAAGCAGACGCCGGCCATCTTCCATCTGGAGAGCGAAGTCCGAAAACGCGGTGAAGAGATGTCGCGACAGTTCGGGCGCACGATCCAGGGCTTCGATGTGTTCGTCGAATACGCACGTCAGGGGAAGCACGAAGAACGCGAGTGGACCTACGTCCGCAAAGACGGCAGCCAGTTGCCGGTCAGTCTCGTCGTGACGGCGCGCCGCGATCGCAATGATCACATTGTTGGTTTTCTGGGGATCGCGACGGACATTTCGGCCCGCAAGACGGCCGAAGAGGCGATGCGCAAGGCCAAGGACGCGGCGGAGGCGGCCAGTCAGGCGAAGAGCGATTTCCTCGCCAACATGAGCCACGAGATCCGCACGCCACTGAACGCCGTGATCGGCATGACCGAGCTGGTGCGAGACACCGAACTCACGGTGACGCAGCGCGAATACCTCGGAATGGTGCAGGAATCGGGCGAGTCGCTGCTGGCGGTGATCAACGACATCCTCGACTTCTCGAAGATTGAAGCGGGCAAGTTGAGTCTCGAAGAAGTCCCGTTCAACCTGCGCGAGGTGCTGGGCGACACGATGAAGTCGCTGGCGTTGCGGGCGCACCGCAAACGACTGGAGCTGGCCTGTCACGTCGCACCGGATGTCCCCTTCGCGGTCGAGGGCGATCCGCACCGCCTGCGGCAGATCGTCATCAATCTGGTGGGAAACGCGATCAAGTTCACCGAAGCCGGCGAAGTGGTGCTCGATGTCGCCGTGCAACAGCAGGTGGACGGCAACCTGATGCTCCACTTCCGCGTCCAGGACACGGGCATCGGAATTCCCGAGGACAAGCTCGACACGATCTTCGAGGCGTTTGAACAGGCCGATACGTCGACGACCCGTCGGTACGGAGGAACCGGGTTGGGGCTGGCGATTGTCTCGCGACTGGTCGAGTTGATGGAGGGCAACATCTGGGTCGAAAGCGTGGTCCACCGGGGCAGTGTGTTCCATTTCACGGCCCGCTTTCGACGAACCTCCGCCGAAAACGTCGCCACGGCCACGACGATTCATCCGCCGATGCTGCAGGGGCTGCGAGTGCTGGTCGTCGACGACAACGCCACCAATCGTCGCATCCTGACCGAGATGCTGACCAACTGGGCGATGCACCCGCTGGCCGTCTCCAGCGTCGCCGATGCCATTGACGAATTGGAGCGGATGTCGCACGCCGGCACTCCCTTCGCCCTGATCCTGACCGACTCCAACATGCCCGTTCAGGACGGCTTTGAGCTGGCTCAGAGAATCCAGGAGAACCGCTCTCTCGCCGGTTCGATGATCATGATGCTCACCTCGGCCGACCGGCCCGAGGACTTGTTGCGCTGCGAGCAGTACGGCATCTCGGCCTATCTCATCAAGCCGATCAAGCAGTCCGAGTTGCTCGACGCCATCGTGCTCGCGGTGGGAGCCGGTTCGCCGCTGGCCGCGTCGGCGACGACAGCCATCTCGTCGACCAAGCAGGCTGCGAAACCCAAGTCGATCCTGCTGGCGGAGGACAGCCTCATCAACCAAAAGCTGGCGATCGGACTGCTCGAACGCTGGGGCCACCGCGTGACCGTGGCCAACGACGGCGAAGAGGCGGTGCGGCTGTCGGCCGAGCAGCCGTTCGATTTGATTTTGATGGACGTGCAAATGCCGGCGCTCGACGGACTCGACGCCACGCGCGTGATTCGTGCCCGCGAACAGGAAACCGGCGGCCACGTTCCCATCGTGGCGATGACGGCTCACGCGATGAAGGGGGACCGCGAGCGGTGCCTCGAAGTCGGCATGGACGGTTATCTGATGAAGCCGATCCGCGCCGAGCAGTTGTTCCGGCAGATCGAGGACGTTTCCAGTTCGGCTCCCGTCGTCGAACCACCCCCCGAGACGGCGGCCACCGGCGGTCTTGTGGATTGGACGCTGGCCGGCCACGCGGTGAATGGCGATCAAAAACTGCTCGATCAGGTGCTCGCCGCGTTCCTCGAAGAGGGGCCGCAACTGGTGGAGACGATGAAAGTCACGCTGGCGTCCGGCGAATGGAAGCGGTTCCAGCGTGCGGCTCACACACTCAAGAGCGCGCTCCGCACGTTCGGTGTCGCCTCCGCCGATCGAGTCGAAGAACTGGAGATGGCCGCCAAGGGAGGCAGTACGTCGATTGATCCGGTCGCAGTCGCCGAGACCGTGGCTTCGGTGGCGCCCGTTCTGGACGAAATGCAGCGCCACTTGAACTCGCGTCGTGCGAGTGGCAACATCTCCCGGTAACAAACACCAATTCACCGCGCACACCGCCTCCGAACCCGCTCCGCAACCGAGGACCAAGTCATGCCCACCGTTCTGATCGTGGATGACTCTTCCACAGATCGCCTGCGCGCCGGCGGCCTGCTGGATCAGATGGAAGACTTCAGCATCGAGTATGCCGTCGATGGCAGCGACGCACTCATCAAGATGGAACTGCACGTCCCGGACATGGTCATCACCGACCTGGACATGCCCGAGTTGAACGGCTTGGAACTGGTCGCCGTGATGCGCAAGGCCTATCCGATCGTGCCGGTCGTTCTGATGACGGCGCGCGGCAGCGAGGACATCGCCGTGCAGGCGCTGCGCGCCGGTGCCGCCAGCTATGTCCCCAAACGACTGCTCAATACTCTGCTCGCCGACACCGTGCGTCAGGTGTTTCAGTTCTCGCGCGAGGATCGCGGCCGCATTCGCCTGATGCGCCGCATGGCCGAGCAGCAGGTCCGATTCGACATCGAGAACGACCACGAATTGATCGCGTCGCTGGTGCAATACCTTCAACACGGCGCGGCCTGCATGGGAGTCTGCGACGACGCCGACCGCGTCCGCACGGGCGTGGCCCTGCAGGAAGCGCTCACCAACGCCAGCTTTCACGGCAACCTCGAAGTCAGCTCCTCGCTGCGCGAGATCGACCACCGCGCCTATTACGACCTGGCGCGGGAACGGACCGTTCTCGCGCCGTATGCGCAGCGGATGATCCACGTGTCGGCGCGGTTCACGCTCGATGAGGCCGAGTTCTGCATTCGCGACGAGGGACCGGGCTTCGACCGCAGTTCGCTGCCCGATCCGACCGATCCCGCGAATCTCGAACGTCCCTGCGGACGCGGTCTGCTTCTGATGCAGACGTTCATGGACGAGGTGAAGTACAACGCGTCTGGAAACGAAGTCACGATGATCAAGCGGCGCAAGTCACCCGCCACCGACCGAGTGCAAGGAATCCCCCGATGAAATCTCGCCAACTCTTCAAGACGTTCACGGTCGGACCGGTGTTCGTGGTCGAGTTGCTCGGCGTGGTCAGCAGCCTCGCCGACAGCTCGGTGTTGCAGGAACTCGAAGAAGTCCGTTCCGATCTCCGCACAGGGGGCCAAAAGGCCCTGGTCGTCGATCTGGCCCAGGCGGCGTATTTCGGGTCGAGCCTGCTCGAAGCCATCCGCCTTCTGTGGAACGACCTGTCGGCGTGCGGAGGTCGCGTCGCACTCTGCAACGCATCGGAAGTCGGCCGCGAAGTCCTGGAGATCGCGAAGTTCGACCACGTCTGGCCGCTGGTCAATTCGCGCGACGAGGCGATCAAGATCGTGACCGCCTGAGCACGACGTCCCGGATGAGAATCGCCAAGGAACCCTAAGTATGAGTCGCGTCAGCCGAATTGCGATGCTGGCTTGCCTGTTCGCCTCACCCCTCCTCCACGCGGAGGAGCCTTCGCGGCGCGACCTCTTGAAGCAGTCGAGTCGAATCGTCTTCCTGGGCGACAGCATCACGGCCGCCGGCCGGTATGTGGCCTGCTTCGACACGTGGCTGGAGCTGCAGAAGTTTGAGCAGAAGCCGCTCGTCATCGACGCGGGACTTCCGAGTGAAACGGTGTCGGGACTCAGTGAGGACGGGCACGCCGGTGGCAAGTTCCCGCGCCCCGACCTGGCCGAGCGACTCGACCGGGTGCTGGCGGCCACCAAGCCCGATCTGGTCGTGGCCTGCTACGGAATCAACTGTGGCATCTATGAACCGTTCGACAAAGCGCGGTTCGAGAAATATCAGCAGGGGATGACGAGTCTGAAGGCGCACGTCGAGAAGGCGGGCGCGAAGTTCATCGTCGTCACGCCCCCCTTCTACGACGATCAGCGTGCGCCGAAGGCGTTCTCGTACAACGAGGTGCTCGACAAATACAGCGAGTGGTTGCTCACACGGCGGGCCGACGGCTGGCTGGTCGTCGATCTGCACGCCCCGATGACGCGCGAGGTGCTGAAACGCCGCGAGGCCGACCCCAAGTTCACCTTCCAACCCGACGGCGTTCACCCGAACGACGAAGGACACTGGTTCGTCGCCCAACAAGTGATCCGCTACTTCGGCGACGAGTCCGTTTCAGCAACAGCCACTCCGCAGGCAATGCTCGCGGCGAAGCAGGTGCCCGAGTCACTCTTCCCGCTCGTGCAGCAGCGAGTCCACGTCCTGCGCGACGCCTACGTCTCGGCGGCCGGCCACAAACGACCGGGCGTCGCCGCCGGACTGTCCGTCCCCGAAGCCGAGGAAAAAGCCCGGGAACTCACTGCCAAGATCGAAGCGACGCTCCGCGACCCGAAAAAGTGACCGCCCTCGCAAGAGCAACCCTCTCGTGTTCTTCGGCGTCAACCCGGTCATGCATGCCACTCCCACTGGCTCACGACCGGCACTTACGTCGGTTTGGAAGCCGTTCTGGACGGTCACGAACGACTTCCGGAGCTCAGGAAGGGACAAACGACGGTCACGGACGACTTCCTGAGTCCAGGAAGTGACAAACGACGGTCGTGAACGACTTCCGGAACTCAGGAAGTGACAAACGACGGTCACGGAAGGCTTCCAAAGCCAATTAACTGACAAAAAACCGTCGCGGAACGCTGATTTTTTCGGGGAACTCTTTATGGCGTCTTGAGTTACCCGCGATGGCGGCTCCGCCTCCCGCGGTCACTCAATCGACGTAAAGAAACTCATTCGCGTTGAACAGTGCCAGGCAGAACCGGCTGAACGCGCCCCGCTCACCTTGGCCCTTCGTCCCGGCTTCGTCTCGCAGGAATGATTTCAACCACGCCAGTTCCTCCTCCGTCGGCAACCGTCCGAGCGTGAGTTGGAACGCTCGGTCAATCCGCTTCTCCGTCGTGGAGGCTTCGCGCGTCACGCGGTTCGCCAACGTCTCCGCCAGTGAGAGGCTGAGTTCCGAGTTCAAGAGCGCGAGCGCCTGCGGAGCGACCGTCGAACGCGAACGCCTGGGGCAGGTGGCGTTGGTGTCGGGCCGATCGAACACCTCGAACAACGGATAGCGCAGGTTGCGGCGGACCATCAGGTGGATGCTGCGTCGCCGGTGATCCTCTTCGTCGGGCGAGACCACCCACTGGTTCTTGAGCAGCGTCGCGACAAGTTCCTTGGGCAGCGGTGGCCTCGCGCCGGGACCGCCCTGCCGTTCGCTGAGGACTCCCGCCGCCGACAGCATCGCGTCGCGAATCGCCTCCCCCTCCAACCGTCGCGAAGTCATCCGGCCCCACAACCGATTGTCCGGATCGCCCGCTTGCAGCACGTTCCAGCGTGTTCGCGCCGCGGCATCGCTCCCCGTTCGAGCGGCTCGCTGATACGCGGTCGATGTCACGATCAGCCGGTGCAGCCGCTTGAGGCTCCCGCCATCGCGAGTCAGTTCGCTCGCGAGCCAGTCCAACAATTCCGGGTGAGTCGGTTCCGAGCCTCCGAAGCCAAAATCGCTCGGCGAGCGACACAGCCCTTCGCCGAAGTGAAACTGCCAGAGTCGATTGGCCATCACGCGCGGGACGAGCGGATGATCGGGCCGCGTCAACCACCGGGCGAGATCGGACCGCGTGAGTCGTCCTCCCGTAGGTTGGGGTGGCCGGCCGACCGGTTATAGAGTGTCACAGGGCATAGTGGGCCGATACGGAGCGCGGTCGCGGGTGGGCTGCCTCCGTGTCCGCATGGCTCGTTGTGGACGTCGAAGGCGGTCGAGGCCGAAGCGCTCCAGTTGCCGTGCGTGTCGCGCGCCTTGGTCAGGAGCCGGTGGCCGCCGTTGACCACACTCCCGCTGTCCCATGATTGCGACCACGGCGCTCCGTCGTGGTCGTAGGCGACCTCGGCGCCGTCGACGTACCACTTGACGCGGCTCACGCC
>JBBPIS010000066.1:0-38909 GCA_038040225.1 Planctomycetota bacterium | reverse complement strand
CGGTAGCGGGACGAACTCGCGCACTTGCAGCCCGTCTGAATGACGACTGCTCGTGTGAAGAACTCTCGTTCGCATCTCCAATCCACTTCACTCTACACTCAGCCCGACAGCCAACTGGTTGTCGGGCTGATGTTGCGCGCGGAGACAGTCGAAGATTTACATGAGGCGCGTTCGGTGCGAGAATCTCGCCACTGTCGTATTGAGGCTGTCGTATTGAAGCCTGACGCGCAAGCGAAGGAATGATTGACGAATACCTTCGCTTGCGCGTCAGGCTTCAATACGAGCGAGAATTACGCGGGTGAGCTCCATAAATAGGACGTTTTCGATGTCGCATCTTCCTTCGACTCGCCTCGACGCCAATCAATCGTCACGGCGAGACGTACTGCGGGCCGGGTCTCTCGGTCTGCTGGGACTGTCGCTGCCACAGCTTCTGGCTCAACGAACACACGCCGCCAACCATGCCGTTTCTTCAGCCGGCACCCCGTCATTCGGACGAGCCAAGTCGTGCATCCTGCTCTTCATGTGGGGCGGCCCGGCTCACCAGGACACATGGGATCTGAAGCCCTCCGCCCCGAAAGAGATTCGCGGCGAGTTCCAGCCGATCAGCACGATTGTTCCCGGAATCCAAATCGGCGAGCACTTTCCCAAGCTGGCTCAGCGAACCGACCAGCTCGCCATCATCCGCTCGATGACGCACGACAACGTCGATCACCTGACCTCGACGCATTATCTGCTCACGGGCCAGGCTCCTCCGCCGACGTCCGACCTTCGAAAAGACTGGCCAAGCCTCGGCGCGGTCCTCTCCAAACTCGGGCGAGGCCGTCCCCCATTGCCGCCGTTCGTCTCGATGCGTCCGAAACTGCCGGGAGATGTCCCGCGTTTCGTCGAGGAAAGTCATGGCCAGTTCGCCGGATGGCTCGGCCCGACATTCGACCCGCTCACCATCGACGCAAACCCGCACTCCGCCGACTATCGCGTGGGTGACTTCGATCCGCCGAGTGACGTCACGGCATCCCGCGTTGATAGTCGCAGGGCGTTGCTGGAGCAGATCGATCCCGCACGGAGCCGCGTCGCCAGCGTGGCCTCAATGGCGCAGCATTATGAGCGAGCATTCGCCCTCATGAACTCAGCCGCAGCGAAGGGAGCGTTCGATCTCAGCCAGGAGCCGCCAGAGATGCGCGAGCGATACGGCTTGAATCCTCATGGTCAGTCGGTCCTGCAGGCGAGACGCCTGATCGAACGGGGCGTGTCGCTGGTCACCGTCTTCTGGCCCAACGACGGCATCAAGAACGTCAGCGTCTACTGGGACACACACTCGCGCAACTTCGTCGATCTCAAGCAGCGTTTGATGCCCGTCGCGGACCAAGCCTTCTCGACTCTCCTCGACGACCTGAAGGAGCGAGGCCTGCTCGACGAAACACTGGTAATCTGGACGGGCGAGTTCGGCCGAACGCCCCGCGTCGGACAACGCAACAGTGACGCCGGGGCAGGGGCCGACGGCCGCGATCACTGGCCGGGCTGCTTCACGTCTGTGCTGGCAGGTGGCGGCATTCGAGGTGGTCAGGTCTACGGCTCTTCAGACCGACACGCCGCGTATCCGGCCTCCAACGCGGTTCGACCCGTCGATCTGGCGGCCACGGTCTATCATGCTCTCGGTGTCCCCGAGCACCTCGAACTGCGAGACCAACAGGGCCGCCCCCTCGTCGTCTGCCCGGGCGATCCCCTCTTGAACCTGTTCTCGTAACGCGAGCGGCCACTCCCAGCGCACCTCGCCACCGAGTTCACCTCGGTGGTTCAACGGCTTTTGCTCTACTCGCGTACCAAAGGCAATCGAGTAGTGCAAAAGCCGTCGAGCCACCGGGACAAGCCCGGTGGCGGGGAAATCATGTCTTGTCACGCGCTATTCGGCGACATCGAGATCACAGAACAGTCTCTATCGTCTCACGCAGCACGCCGCCGGACTTCTGCAGGGCCATTTTTTCCTTGGGCCAGAGATCGACTTCGATCACGCCGAGGACGCCCTTGCGGCCGACGACAGTCGGGACCGAGATGGCGACATCGCGCAGGCCGTAGGCTCCAGTTTGGAGCGAACTCACCGGCAGGATGCGTCGTTGATCCAAGGCAATCGCGTGAACAACGTCGGCGATGGAGACTCCCACCGCGAAGCCGGCTCCCCCCTTCTTCTTGATCACTTCGGCACCGCTGCCGCGCGTCTTCTTCTCAATGTCGGCGATGAGCTGCGAGTTGACGCCCGGATATTTGTCGAGCGGCATCCCGGCGATCTGCGCCGCCGACCAGATCGGCACCATGCTGTCGCCGTGTTCGCCGTAGATCGTGACATCGACCTGAGTCGGCGGCACGTCCAGGCGTTGAGCCAGCAGGCTCCGCAACCGCGTCGTATCGAGCACCGTGCCGAGGCCGATCACCTGCGACGCTGGCAACCCGAGTTCCTTAATCGCCAGATACGTGAGCACATCAACCGGGTTCGAGACCACGAATACGATCGCATCTTTTCGAAGGCCACCCGACTTGAGTTCGCTCAAGATTCCTCGAAACAAAGTGACGTTGCGACCGATCAGATCCAGACGGCTCTCTTCCGGCTTGCGTCGCAGCCCAGCGGTGATGACCACACAGTCGCTGTCCGACACAGACTTCATGTCCCCCGAAGTGATCTTCTGGTCGGAGAGCAGGCTCGCCCCGTGCAGCAGGTCTAGCGCCTGACCTTCGCACGCCTCCTGGTTCAGATCGACCAGATGAATGTGTCGCACGATCCGGCCCGTTTGCAGAGCAAACCCGGCACACGATCCCACCAAACCGCCACCGCCGATGATGCTGACTTTCATGACTGCCGACTCTTTCTTGCTTGGCTCTCTCTGGTCCTCTCGCCCCGGCCTTGCGGGGAGAGGGCTAGGGTGAGGGGGCTTTTCCTATTCATCGAATGGTGGGCCGCGAAGACTTGGCCCACCCTACTGAAGAGTTCTCACTTGCTCATCGCGGCCACGACTTGCTCGGTGATGAGCTTTACCAGTGTTTCCATGTCGGGTTCCGACTTGGCTTCCGGCTTCGCAGCCCCTCCGCTTTTCTGTCGCTCGAGATAGCCCGCGTAGACCGGGGCCGGTTCAAAAGCCTTCGGCTGCGGCATGTTCTCTTTGTAGCCGTCGCGGAACGCCGTGTTGCTGCACAGATCGCAGTTCTCGACGTGGAAGCGAGGATCGTCGAACCCGAGTTTCTTCTTCAGGTCGAGCAGTTCCACCGACTCACGCTCGTCGAGGTAGCTCACGCGGCCGAGCTGCTTCGACAACAGCAGGATGCGGCAGTAGGCGTCGAGGATCTCGGTCTTCCAGTACGCCTCTTCGATTGTCTTGCCGAACGTGACCGTGCCATGATTGGTGAGAATGATCGTGTTGGTTCCGTTCGCGAGGAACGGCACGACCGTGTTGGCAAACGCATGTCCGCCGGGAGTCTCATACGGCGCGATCGGCACCTCGCCCATGAAGACTTCGATCTCGGGGAGGATGCACTGCGGAATCGGCTCGCGAGCGACCGCAAACGCTGTGGCATGCGGCGGGTGGCAGTGAACGACCGCCTTCACATCGGGCCGATGTTTCATGATAGCGAGATGCAGCAAGACCTCGCTGGTCCGCTTCCGCTTGCCGGCGATCTGCGTCCCTTCCATATCGACCGCACAGATGTCGTCGGGCGTCATGAAGCCCTTGCAAATCATCGTCGGTGAACAGAGAACCTCGTTCTCGCCCACGCGGATCGAGATGTTCCCATCGTTCGCCGCCGCGAAGCCCTTGTTGTAGACGCGACGCCCAATCTCGCAGATGTCTTCTTTGAGCTTCCGGTCATTGATCCCAGAGTTCCATTGGCTGGCCATTTGTCGTTTCCTTGTTAGTCGAGAGCGGAGAGTCGAGAGACAAGTGCCAGAGCAAAGAAGATGCTGCTCCTTCTGGCTCTTGACTCTCGTCTCTCAACTCTCGACTCGGTCATTCCACTTCAATGTTGTCCAAAATGCAGGCGTTGTAAGCGTCGAGCGGCTTGTGATTGGGAGCGAACGGGTTGGCCGCTTCGCCGCCTTCACTGAAGCCGATCTTGGAACCGGGCGACGCGCCGAGTTCGTCGTACACGACGAGAGCCTCCTCCCGCCCTTTGTCGTCTCCCTGGAGTCCCGCGACGCTCAGCGGCACAACGACCAGCCACGTGCCACCCGCGACCATCGCGTTGCACTTGGACAGCGTCACCTTGCCGATCACCTCGCCGACTCGCATGGGTTTGTCTTCTCGTTCTTACTCTTACACGTAATCTTTTTCTTACTCTTGGCTTTGTCCCCTCGCCCCGGCTCTGCGGGGAGAAGGCGAGGGTGAGGGGTCTTCTGTCTTAATCCTCACCAACCTGCTGGAGCCACCGGCCTCTTCGCCGCACAGTCCCGCAGCAGATTCCGTATCTCAATAAATGTTCGCCCATTCGGATTGATGCAGATCACGTTCACGCCGAGGTGCTGCATCGTCAGTTCGAGTTGTTTCCGATCAGAAATCACCGCCGCGCGAACCCGTTCATGCCGGTTCGCCCGACAGGCGATGATCTCGGCATATTCGCTGAGGATCGCCACGCCATCGTGTTCCGCCTTGCTGATCGAACTCATCGCGAGCGTCGCCGCTTCGGCGGGTTGCCCCACGAGTTCAATCTTCCAGCCTTCCGATTCTCGTTTCAGTCCGTCGTGTAGAGCCTTCACCGTGGGCGTGACCGTCTGCACGATCAGTTGCCACCGCGCGGCCCCCTTCGTCGCCGAACTTCCACTCACCGCCAGCTTGTCGATCCGACTCCAGTCAATTCGTTTCGTGTGAAGCCAGTCGCGAGCCGACGGAGTGAGGATCGAACTGCGTCCGATCTTCAACGGCTGTCCAACGCGAGCAGTCACCTCCAACAAATCGGCCGTGATGACCGAGGCCGTCAGTTCGATGGCCGCTACCTTCTCAACCGTCATCATCTTGGGTACGGACTTCGGCAACTCAATGACAGGACGCACCGAAGCCGGCTGGAGTTGAGCCAGCACGTTCGACACGATCTGTTCAATGAGAGCCTGATCCACTGTTGATTCCGTCGAGTCGAGAGTTGAGAGCGGAGAGTCAAGAGCCAGCGGCTGCCTATTTTCTGGCTCTTGACTCTCGTCTCTCCGCTCTCGACTCCCCCTCAGTCCACAATTCCCAGCACATGCCACCGGGCCGGAGTGTTGTCCGATCCCACCATCTCCCGTGCCGTTTTACCATCTGACGAGATGATGACCGTGTCTCCCTTGCCTCCGCCCTGGTTGTCGATCACCAACTGAGGCGACCCATCCGGCCCGCCCATTGGATCGAGCGGCTGCACCAACAGCATCCGCCACCCCACCAAAGTCGGATGCTTCACTGTCGAGGTTGCCCGGCCGATGACTTTCGCGAACTGCATGACTGCACCAGAAAACCAATCAGGAGTTGTGACCACAGATTTCACGGATGGGAACAGATAAGAATTCAGAGGCGGTCTTCTTGTCTTCGTCTTGCCTGACTTCGTCTCATCTGACTTTGCCTTATCTGTGCCCATCTGTGTGATCTGTGGTCGAAATCTTTCTTCTTCAAATCACGCGGAGATCATCCACCAATACACACCGTCGCTGACGAGTGAACGTCATCGGGTTCGTTACCCCTTCGCCCGTCGGTGTCGCGATGCTAAAGCTGAGATAACCTTCGCCGCCGAGGCCCAGTCCAGCCATGCTCGGCCCGTTCTTGATGAACAACGTCGTGTCCATGTCTCGGCCCATGCGGGTCATGTGGCGGACGTTGCGGCTGTGAATGAGGCTCGTGTGGCGGAAGCCGTGTTCAAATTCGAGGGCCAGTTCGACGCCATGAGCGAAGTTCTTGCAGCGCACAAACGGGACGAACGGCATCATCTGCTCTTCGGGAACGTAAGGATTGGACGTGTCGGTCTCACCGTACAGCAGTTGAGTTCCGGCTGGGACTCGGACGCCGATCAGTTCGGCAAGCTTCGTCGCGTCGAGGCCGACCAGTTCACGATTGAGGTGATAGTGATCGCCCGGCTTCGTCGGCGGAGAGAACGCCAGTTTGGTGAGGGCGTCGATCTCGCGGGCGTTCAGGCGGTAAGCCCCGTGACGCGGCATCGTGTCCATCAGTTGATCGAAGATCGCCGCAACGGCGAAGACTTCCTTCTCGCCGATGCAGAGCAGGTTGTTGTCGTAGGCGGCTCCCTTCACAATCGAGGACGCGGTGTTTTCGAGACACGCGGTTTCATCGACGACCACGGGCGGGTTGCCTGGTCCCGCGACGATCGCCTTCTTGCGACTTTCCATCGCGGCGCGGGCCACCGCCGGACCACCCGTTACGCACAGCAGTTTGACTCCGCGATGCGAAAAGATTTCGGCGGCCGATTCCAGCGTCGGCTTCTCGATGATCGTGATCAGGTTTTCGAGGCCGGTCGCCTTGTAGATGGCCTTGTTGAAGCGGCGCACCCCTTCGCAGGCGATGCGGGCACCGCCGGGATGCGGGTTGACGACGAGCGTGTTTCCGCCCGCAACCATGTTGATCACGTTGCCCGCCAGCGTCGGCAGCGAGTGCGTCACCGGAGTAATCGCACCGATGACGCCAAACGGCGCGTACTCGGTCACGGTCAGACCATGATCGCCGCTCACTGCGTCGGTCTTCATAAACTCGGTGCCGGGGACGAGCTTGATGATCTTGAGCTTCTCGATCTTGTGATCGAGCCGCCCGATCTTGGTCTCTTGGAATTCGAGAGTCCCCAATTCCTCAGCCTGCTCGTCGCAGATCTGCCGCACGCACTCGATGGCCTTCGTGCGGCTGGCGAGGGGCGAGTCGCTGAGTTTCTTGAATCCGTCGTTCGCGGCGGCGATGGCCTGATCGGCCGACTGGAATACGCCCCAATCGCCGTCCCGCTGTGGAGCGGCCCCGTTCTTGGGAGCTTTCCCCAACTGAGCGAGTACTTCCTGAACAACCTGACGAATGGCTTCGGCATTGGCTTGCATGGTGAATGGTCTCGATGTTTGTGTTGTCTTGGGCGTCAGCCCGTCGTGTTGTTTTTTAGGAGCGGGGGACGTGAGTCCCCTGGTTCGGCGTTCCACTCGTGTTGAGTCGTTTTCGTTGCTTCGCGGCCGGAACCAGGGGACTCACGTCCCCCGCTCCGAAAGCCAGCGAAGAGAGCCATCTCAATTCAAATCCCGCTTCATCTCTTCGGCCCAACTCTCAAACTGTCCCTGCGACGGGAACGAGATCGCCATCACTCCCAACAGGAATGCGACGACGCCGTAGGACCAGAACTGCTTCTCGGAGATGTAAGCGATCAGATTGAAGAACGCGGCTCCTTCGAGGACCGCCATTCCGACAATCATCTTGATTTGGTAGAGACCAGCGAGTTGAGTCATCCGATCCGCGTCAGCCGCTTCCTTCAGTCGGGCCTTCGCTCCGTTGACGATCACGATCGGCATGACGAATCTCACGACAATCATCATCACCGCCATGCCTGCCCCCATCAGAGCGATCATGGGTGAATTGGCCGGCTCTCCCTTGGCAATGAAGAACGCCAGGCAGGCAAAAATCACCACGCCCATGATGAGGGCACCAGCGATGATTTGTGAGATGCGTCCGACCGACTCGGGGCCGACTTGTTGAGACGACTGGTTCATTGTTGGCCTCCTGCCGCGTCGCCCTTGGCATCGAAGATCGACTTCGGTCCGAGATGGACCGAATCGACGATGCCGATGATGGCGCAGTCGACTGGCAGCGGCTTCGTCTGCGGCGTAAAGCGGGCACTCGACCCCTGCACGATCAGCACGACTTCGCCCTCGCCCGCACCGACCGTATCGACGCAAATGAACGTCCGGCCCGTCGAGACGAGGCCCGACTGATCCTTTTCGTTGACGCGCAGCGGTTCGACGACGAGCAGCTTTTGGCCGACCATCACGTCCACCTTCTGCGTCGAAACCACACTGCCTGTCACACGAGCGAGGAACATTTCTTCGAGTCCTTACTTCAGACCAACCGCTTCCGCCGTTTGCCGAGCAACGACAATCTCTTCGTTCGTCGGCACAACCCAAATCTGTGTCTTGCTTGATGCCGCCGAGATGCAACTTTCGCTACCGCGTGGCAGGCTGTTGTTCTTCGCTTCGTCGAGGACGATCCCCGCCCATTCCATGTTCTTGCAGGTGTTTGCTCGCACGAGTTGACTGTTCTCTCCGATGCCGCCACTGAACACGATCACGTCGGTTCCCCCGAGAACCGTCAAATAAGCACCGAGGTACTGTCGGATCGACGAGACGAACACATCCAACGCAAGCTTGGCTCGTTCATTGCCCTTCGCGGCGGCCTCTTCGACGTCTCGTGCATCCTGGCTGACGCCGCTCAATCCGAGCAGGCCGCTCTTGCTGGAGAGGTCTTCCAAAATTTGTCCGAGCGTCTTGCCGGTCTTTCTCAACAGGATCGGCAACGCGAATGGATCGAAGTCGCCGACGCGGTTGTTCTGCAACAGACCGGTCTGCGGACTCATCCCCATGCTCGTCGCCTGTGACTGGCCAGCCCGGGCCGCACAGAGGGAATTGCTCCCGCCGAGGTGGCACGTGATGACCTTCAAATCGTTCCGTCCCAGCAACTGCGCCATCCTTGTATTGAGGTATCGATGGCTTGCGCCGTGGAAGCCCCAGCGTTTGACTTCGTACTGCTCGGCCCATTCCAGTGGGATCGAGTAGAGCTTGTTTTCGGGAGGGATCGTGTCGTGGAAGGCCGTTTCCAACGCCGCGACCAGCGGAATCTGAGGGAACGCCGTGCGTAGTTGCCTCATCGCCTTCGCGTACATCGGATTGTGAGCCGGTGCGATGTCCGACAAGTCTTCCATCTTGGCGAGCAGCGCGTCGTCCACGACTCGCACCCCGCTGAGGTTCCCCGCAAACACCGCCTTGAACCCGATGGCCGCGACCTCGCTGACCGACTTCACGCAGCCGTACTCGGGATGCGTGAGCTGGTCCAGACAAATCTGCACGGCCGCCGCGTGATCGGAAACCTGTTGCGACGACTCTTCCTTTCGCCCGTTGATCTCAACGAAGCATGCACTTGTGGCCTGGCCAATTCGGTCAATGCCACCTCGCGCGAGCTGCGTCTCCGACGGGAGATCGAACAGCCGATACTTGAAACTCGTCGATCCAAGATTCGCAACCAGCACCTTCACGGCGTGACTCCGTTCGTGGGGTAGCTATTGGCGGTTAGCCAAGACAAGTGACGGAGGTCATCAGCGGTCAACTCTTCTGTCTGGCTAACAGCTAAAAGCTACCCGCTAACAGCTTCCTTCAGATGAACGCTTCGAGCAGGCTCTTCTCGGGGCGGGCGATCAGGTGAGCACTCACCAACTCGCCGACCTTCGATGCGGCGGCCGCTCCGGCATCGACGGCGGCTCGCACCGAGCCGACATCGCCACGGATGACCGTCGTCACGTAGGCTCCGCCGATCTGAATCTGCTTGACCAACGTGACGTTGGCCGCCTTGAGCATGGCATCGGCCGCTTCGATCTGAGCAACCAAGCCTTTTGTTTCAATCAAACCAATCGCTTCATTCATGGAAATCTGTCCGTTCTGCTGGATAGCCGCGGTAGGCGGCTGCTTCGGGCTGTGGCCCGTGGTTGGGTTTGAACTTGCTGTGGATCCAATTGCCAATTCGATCGGCGCTGCGGAGGTAGCCGCCGCACCGACAGTCGTCACAGGCTCACGAACGGCACTCACGGTTCGCTTCTTCGCCGGTCGCTTCGCAGCGGTTCGCTTGGTGGCAGGCCGCTTCGTCGCTGGTTTCGGAGAAGAGACGCGCTTGCTGGCCGTCTTCTTCTTGGTGGCCTTCTTCGGCATGTCAGTCTCCCACCTTCATCAGGAGGCGGCACCCTTGTCGGCCTTGAACTTCGGCAGCACGGCGGCGAGTTCCTCATGCGGACGGGGAATCACCTGCACGCTGACGACTTCGCCAATCTTCGCGGCGGCGCTGGCCCCGGCGTCGATGGCGGCCTTCACGGCAGCCACATCACCGACCACGAAGGCCGTGACCAAGCCGCTGCCGACCTTGTCCCAACCGACCATCTTCACGTTGGCCGCCTTGAGCATCGCATCGACGCCCTCAATCAGGCAGACCAAACCCTTGCACTCCAACATCCCCAACGCTTCGCTCGCCATTGCTCGTTCCCCCTCAAGAAAGAATTGAAACTGAAGTTGCCCCATAGTTGTTTCTCGCGGTCCATGTTCCGCGAAGTCCGTGGCAGCAAGCTGCCTGCTTGCTGCCTTCTTCGTCTTCGTCACATCCGTTTTTCAAGCAGCCTCAGGCTGGCAGCCCGAGGCTACGTGTTTCAATGAGTCTGGCACGCACAGCCGTGTGGTTTGATCAACTCCACCTTGGTTGCCGCCGGCAGGTTGATCGCGTTTCCTTCGTCGGTGTCGAGGTGAACTTCGAGCTTCACCTTGGGATCGGCCCTCACGGCCAGGTCTTCCAGAACCGTCGTGCAGCCGGGCGATTCGATGCGGAGGTGCATGCGATCGCCGTTCTTCACATCGTAGTATTCGAGGTCCGACGGACCCATGTGGACATGCCGCATCGCACGGATGACCCCTTGTTTCAACTCGACGACCCCGGCGGGACCGACCAGCACGCAACCGGGCGTGTCGTGGTGATCGCCGCTGATCCGGATGGGAGTTTCGATGCCGAGAGAGATCGAGTCGGTGAAGGCCAGCTCCACCTGAGACGGTCGGCAGGGACCGAGGACTCGCACCTCGGGCAGCATCCGTTTGCGAGGCCCAACAATCATCACGGTCTGCTTCGCTGCAAAGAATCCGTCCTGGTACAGCCATTTCATCGGTTCGAGTGTCGCCCCCTTGCCGAACAGAATCTCGACATGTTCCTCGGAGAGATGGACGTGACGCGCTGAGATGTTCACCACAAGCGGGTTCCGCGCCGGAGCAGCCTTCGCAGGCGAGGCTCCAAGCTGCTTCTCCAGCACCGCGCGAACAACTCGCTCGATATCGGATCGACTGTAACCGGCGGTCAATGTTGTCATCGTGCCCCTCGTCACTCACACCCGACTTGTCTCACGTCTCGGCAATCGTCAACTCGATCCCTGCGCCGCGAATGACCTCGCGCCACGAGTCGCTCAGACCCGCATCGACGATCATTCGCGTCACCTTCGACAGTTCGCAGAGGTGGGCCAGAGCCGACTTCCCGAATTTGCTGCTGTCCGCCACAACCCAAACTTCTTTCGCCGCCTCCAACATCATCCGCTCGCATTGAACGAGCAGCGTGTTGCTGTTGAAGAGTCCTTTTTCCGTGATGCCGCCCGTCCCCATGATGACCCGCGGCACATGGACTTCCCTCAAAGCCGACTCGGCCAGCGGTCCCAGCGCCACCCCCGTTCGCGGGTACAGGTAGCCTCCAATCAAAATCAATTCGATGTTCGGTTGCTGAGCCAGCAGATTGGCGATCGGCAGTGAATTGGTCACCACCTGCAACGCCTTGCCAACCAGCCCCCGAGCCACCTCCAGCGTCGTCGTTCCCCCGTCGAGCAGGATCGTTTCTCCGGGCGGAATCAGGTCGGCAACCACTTTGCCGATGGTCTGCTTCTCCCGACTGGCGCTTCGAAACCGCTCCTCGAACGGCGTGATCGACTCCCCCGTGTAAGCCGCGCCTCCGCGCGTCCGTCGAATCTGTCCAATTCCGTCAAGATGCTCCAAATCCCGTCGCACCGTGGACTCGCTCGCGCCAAAACGAGTCACAAGATCTTGAAGGGATACAAACCCTTGCTGTTCAATGACCTGAAGAATCTCGTCCCGACGCTGATCGAGAATCATGGACATGGTGGACTTCCCTGAGATTCATTCGAGGAGACGTATGCTCCAGCAACATCCCATCAACTCATCCCAGAATACCGTCCTCAGTCACAGATTCAATCAACTTCAGTCAAAATACGTCACTTTTATGAATGAAATGACGCTTCAAATCGACGGTTTCCGCGCATCTCATGCCACTTCGGAAGGCGTTGCAAAAATACAACGTGCCGGGAACGGTGACGGGAGACGTTTCCATCCCCCATGATTTTTTCAGTCTTCGCGACCGTCAAAGTCGCACAAACCGGAAAACCCTTCCGGACGGGAAGCCTCGGCGGAAAGAAGTACTGAGCCGGAGGAATGGCTCAAGAGTGGTCGGACGCTCACAATCGTGTGCCACGGCTGTGCCAGCCGTGCGTCTTCGGCGAGACTGGTCCGTTCTCACGACTCACACAGCCATGGCACGACGCTTTCGACAGGCCTGTTACGTGCGAACCGTGCGAACGCGGCCGTCTTCGATTTCCAGGCGACCGCTCGCGAAGAGTCTGATCGCGGCGGGAAAGGCTTCGCACTCGGCGGCAAACACGCGGGCGGCGAGTGTTTCGGGCGTGTCGTTCTCCGCAACCGGGATGACTCGTTGCAGGATGATGGGCCCGTGGTCGTACTCGTTGTCGACGAAGTGAACCGAGCAACCGCTCACCTTCGCTCCGCGAGCCAGCACCGCTTCATGAACGTGGTGCCCGTACATCCCCTGCCCGCAGAAAGCCGGTAGGAGCGCGGGATGAATGTTCATGATGCGTCCCGAGAAATCGGGAGGGATCTCGAGCAGCGACAGGAATCCGCCGCAAATCACGAGATCGACTTGCGCCTCACGACACAACAAAAAGACGGCCGCACTGAACCCGCCGACATCGGCAAACGATTTCCGCTGAACCACCTCACACCGCAAACCCGCTTCGGCGGCGCGTTGGATGCCGCCGCAATCGGACCGGCTGGCGATGACAAGCGGAATTTCAGCCGACAACGCACCGGATCGCATTTTCGCCACGAGGTTCGTCAGCGTCGTGCCTCCACCGGAGATCAACACGGCCAGACGAACCGGTCGGTCGAGCGGAGCAGTCAGCGGTCGGTGGCCAGTCATGAAATCCCTGCGATTGACGAACGAGGCAACTCGGGTGATGAGGAAGAATGATTCGCGAACGGTGCGATGCGACGGTCGATCACACGATGGAACTCACGCATCGTCTGAACTCACGCATCGTCGGTCTCGGATACGCTCGGCCCGGTCGTGCGGGAATACTCAGTCGGCGGGAACCTGCTGAAGTCAACTTCCGACTGCGGACGCGGGCGGCCGGTCATTTCACGGCGATTGGTTTGCCACATCGCATACCCCCCCAGCAGCACAATGAATCCGACGAGCAAATAAGTTTCCAGTGACAACGGCTTGGCGAGGTACTTCTCCGGACCCGGTCGCCATTCGACCTCACCGGCCAGCAGCAGCGGAGCCGTCCGAGTCGCCTCCTGGGCCTCGTAGCCGTACAGCTTGAGGAAGTAACCGGTGACACGAATCTCCTCGGCCAAGTCGCCTCCCACCGGGAGGTTCTGAGGTTTGCCCGTGAAGACCACCACGGTCGGATTGCTCTGTGCATCATCGGTGTAGAGCCAGCCTTCGTAGGCTTCCTCAATCCCGAGCGTGTTCTGACCGGGATCGAACTTCGTCAGTTTGCGAAGTACCCCGTGGAGAGAAACCGGGCGGCCGCGGTACTCGTCCGGGTTCTGAAACAGATCGACGAACGGTTGGAATTCCGAGGGCTTGCGTTTCGCATAACGCGGACTGGCGAGTCGTCGTTCCTCGCGGAAATCGGCGGCGAATTCCTCTTGCCTCGACAGGGGAGTTTCCTGTGCCATCTGGAGCATGCGGAAATACACGTCTCGCTCTTCGTACTGCAGATTGAGCGTGTTGTCCTGGACCACTTCGAGCAGCCGCGGATTGATGGACGCTCCGCGATCGAGAGTCGTCAGTTCACGCCGCGCGACTTCCGCACGCCGATCCGCTTCGCCCTTCGCCTTCCGGACGCGACTCGGTTCCGGCGCATCGAGGCCCCGATCTTGAGACCACGCGGGACAGGACATCACCAAGACTGCGAAGCACATCCATCCTGGAGTAGCTTTCATTCAATCATCCTTCTGCGGTTACGCCGCACCACCCCGTCAAACTCATGTGGTGGCCGGCCGGTCATTCATCGGTCGCATTCTGGTCCGAAGGTCTGAGAATGTCGAGAGACGTCTGTACCACAGTAAAGACGCACTGAATCTGCCAGGCGAGACCCCCGCTCCGAGGCCGCGACTCATTGACGTGGGATAAGCTTCCAGCTTGTCTAATCCGCACAAGAAAAGCACAGGTCCGCACAAGGACATGACAGGCTGGAAGCCTATCCCACGAAAGAATCACGACCGCTCACCGTTGGTGAGCGATCAATGGAACTCGCAGATCCAATTCACCCGGTGCGAGTTCAATCACAGTGTTCCTTCCCGGACGTGGTCACGGGATTGCAACGGGGAGCGTGAGGTCATTCAGCGTTGCAGTCGTCACGGCGGGTGGACAGGACCAAACGTGAAAGAACATCGCCTCCCGCAGTGCTCGCTCGGCGGGATGTCCCATCACGTAGCCCGCTCCCTTGGCGGAAGCCACCCAGGCCAGAGCCGCTCGCGAGACGAGTGAGTTCGCGCGAAAACGGAGTTGCTCGGCGAGCGTCTTCGAGTCGTCAGTGCCCTGCGACACGGTGGCTGCTCGAAGCAAGTCCGCCTTCAAACGCGAATGCTCCGCCAGCAATTCATCGACAACAGGAACCAGTTCGCGGCGCAAAGTCGACTCCGCCTGAAGGCCCGCCAAACTGCGAGCCGCCGCACCGAGGGCAACCGCGGACGTCGTCAGCGAGCCGGTTCCTCCCGTTGCACCGACCTGCATCACTCGTTCGACCGGTCCCGCGAGAACTTCGTCCGAATCGACGGCGACTCGATCCAGCATCACGCTTCCCGTGTGAGACCCATTCAGGGCCAACAGACGCAGCGGATCGCCCATCGTGAGGCCAACTCGATCGGTTGGAATCGCGACCAGAATCTGTTGGCCACCGGGCAACGAACCGCCGGTGACCAGCAGATCGGCGTGACGGCCGCCGGTCACCCACGGTGCTTCGCCGGAAAATTCAAAGCCGTTCTCGGTGAGAACCACTGCCACAGAAGGCCGGGACCAGTGCTGACGCGATGTGGACAGGTGCGAGATTCCGACGGTGGCGAGCTGCCGACCCGCACAATGTTCGGGAAGCAGCCTTTGCCGCAGCCGAGCGTTGGGACTCGCGGCGATTCGCTGGCAGGCGGCGTTTCGCTGAGTCAGTACGAACGCCGTGGTCAGGCACTGCCGCGCAAGATCGATGTAGGCGTCGAGCAGCTCGCCCTCGGAGACTTCAATACCGCCCAACGCCTGCGGCAAGCCCCACCGAAATCCATCGGCCTCGACCAACCGAGCCAGTCGCTCGGTCGGCCATTCGCCGGTTGCCTCGGGATCGGCGGTGATCGACAACCGCTCGGCCAGGTCACCATCGACCAGTCGCCTCATCGTGACCAACCCTTCGTTTCGACCGGCCGTTCCTGCCGCAACCCGCTGTCCACTTCAGCCCCTCGCATTTCAGAGCGACTCCAGCAGTTCCTGCATCTCGGCGGCAGCGTGATCGTCGCCGGTGCGTCGTGCGGCCAGCATCCCCTGCTGCAACACGTCGCGAGCCGCCGCGCTGTCGCCATCCTCGGCCAGCAGTTGCCCGCGCCGAAAGTACGCGGGGACGTGATCGGGGAATCGAGCATTCATCTCGGCCAGCCGCTGCAATCCCGCAGGTCGCTCGACGCCTTTGGTCAGTTCCAGCGCGAGTGCGTAGTGCAGGAACGTGTCATCCGGCTCGGCGGCCAGCATCTTTTCCAGTTGTTCGCGTCGTGACATGGGGGTCTTTTCTATGGAGAACGATCCGGAATTGCGATGTGGCGATGGTTGCTTTGTGCCGAAAGTCATTCGCCGCCGAAGCCGCCCGCCGAGTTCGATGGTCACAGCCGGTCCGTTCTCACCAGCGAACTTCACTCAAGCTTTCGAGCCTGCACAAAAACGGCACAACTCATTCAGCCGGTCGCGATTCAGTCTGCCCAGCCTGTCGGCCTGTCGGGCTGGGCAAGTTATGCGTCATCGTGGTGCGCGATTTCAAGCGCGCGGCGGCGGTTCGTCGATGCAAAGCCTTGCGGAGAACTGAAGGATCGCTCTCCGAAGCCGCTCCGGCGGTTTGATCGGGCACGAGTCCGGTCCGAGCAAGGAACCCGTTCGACCGTTGGGTCGCCGGGTTCCCTGACGCGAAGGATTGTGGCTCACGCGAAGTCCGTACACCCCTTGATCGAACCTGAGCGGCCCACGAGTAGACCTTCCCCATGACAAAGCGGCTTTTCTCTCTTTCAGCTTGGAGTGCCCTGATCCTGTTGGCAGGATCGGCAGCGCTTTCGGCCGACGATCGCCACACCCCGTTGACACGAGCTGCCGCGCGGGCAATTCCGTGTGTCGGGAACATCCACACGGAAAAGACGGCCAATCCGGCGAACAACGTGTTCTCGGCGGAGAAGGGTCGCAAAATCAACGGCATGGGGACCGGCGTCGTCGTCGACGAGCGGGGCTACATGATCACCAACTATCACGTCGTCGCCGACGTCGACACCATCCGGGTTGAGTTCGCCGACAAGAGCAGCTACCTCGCCCGCAGGGTCAACGTCGATCGCGAACACGATCTGGCACTGATCAAGGTGGAAGCCTCCAAGCCGTTGAAGGTGATTCCTCACGGAACGTCGTCGGACCTGATGGTCTGTGAGACGGTGATCGCGATCGGCAATCCGTTCGGTTACGAGGGCTCGGCCACGGTCGGATACATCAGTGCCATCGGGCGAGACGTCGAGGCCAACGAGACGCAGTTCTACAAGAACCTGATCCAGACCGATGCAGCCATCAATCCGGGCAACAGCGGCGGACCGCTCGTGAATATCGACGGCGAGATGATCGGGATCAATGTCGCGATTCGAGCCGGTGCTCAGAAGATCGGCTTCGCAATTCCGGTCGACGACGCTCGCAAGATCATCGAGCGCCTGCTGAGCGTCGAGCAACTCGACCGAACCTACCACGGTTTGATTCCCAAGAACGTCAAGTCGGCGTCGTCACGCATGTTGCTGGTGGATGGGACTCATCCCGACAGTCCGGCTGCCGTCGCGGGTCTCAAGACCGGTGATGTGATCCTGAAAGCCGGAGAAACCGACGTGATCGACGGTGCGGATTGGGAGCGAGCACTCCTCGGCCACCCCGTCGGCCACAAGTTTGAAATCACCATGAGACGCAGCGACAAGGTCGAGAAGACCACTCTCGTTCTGGCCGCGTATACCGGTGGCCGCACGACTCTCAACAACGAAGTGGCCGCCCAACCGGCCCCCATCGTGGATCGTTTCTGGCAGCAACTTGGTTTGAAGATGGCACCGCTGCCTGCGGCACAAAAGAACCTTCTCGCTGGCACCAAGTATCATGGCGGCATGCGAGTGAACGACGTTCTCAAAGATAGTCCCGCCGCCGTGAATGGCATCCAAAAGGGTGACATCCTCGTCGGCCTCGACAAGTGGGAAACGCTGTCGCCCGACAACATCGGCTGGATCCTCGGCCAACCCCATCCACAAACCGCCGATGGTCAGGTGTCGCTGAAGTTCTTCGTGATTCGCGGCTCGGAAACGCGGTTCGGTTTCCTCCCCGTCACCATGACGCCACGCATCGCCGCCGGCTCGAACTGAATTGAAGGCGACTGGTGACTCCAAGACTCAACGCCCTCACGCCCGAGCATCACCATGCTCGGGCGGTTGCGTTCTAAGCCATGACCGCGAATCATGGCCATCCGAATTGCTGGCTCTTTCAACATTCGGACGCCTCATCGTGGATCGCCCCGAGTTCAATTTGATCGATTGGATTCGAAGTCGTGTCACGGATCACGATCCGGTGACGCTCGGCATTGGCGACGATGCGGCCGCGTTGCGAGTCGCCGGCGATCGCGATCTGCTCTTCGCGACGGACATGTTGATGGAGGGAGTCCACTTCACGTTCCCTTCCGCCACGCCGCAGTTGGCAGGCCGCAAAGCGCTGGCCGTGAACCTGAGTGACATCGCCGCGATGGCCGGTCGCGCTACGGCCGCCTTCGTTTCTGTGGCATTGCCAGTCGATCGAGGTTTCGACTTTGCAAAGGATGTTCACGCGGGGCTGCTCGAGCTGGCCGACGAATACGACATCGTGCTGGCTGGCGGCGACACGAACAGTTGGCGCGGCCCGCTGGTCATCAACGTGGCGGTCGTCGGCGAACCGCTCGGCGCGCGTCCGGTCCGGCGCAGCGGAGCCAAACCTGACGATTGGCTGTTTGTAACCGGATCGCTGGGAGGCAGCCTCGCGGGACGACACCTCACGTTTACGCCGCGGCTGCGCGAAGTGAGTCGGCTCGTCAAGTTGGTCGATCTCCACGCGATGCTCGACATCAGCGACGGCCTCGCCGCCGATCTGCATCACATTCTGAAGCAAAGCCAGGTCGGAGCGATCCTCGATGCGGAACAGATTCCCGTCAGTGCCGCTGCCACTCAGCAAGCCACTGCCGACCGCTCGGCCTTCGACCGCGCACTCAGCGACGGCGAGGATTTCGAGTTGCTGTTTGCCGTCTCACCCGCCGATGGCCAGCGGCTCGAATCGCTCTGGCGCGATGAGACACCCGTCACTCGCATCGGCCAGATCACCGCCGAGCCGGGTTGCTGGCTGAAGGATCGCGCCGGAGATCTCGTGGAGCTTCCACCGCTCGGTTGGACACACGTGATTTGACGGTTTTTCGTCAATTTTGACGTAAACCATGTTCAATTCATATGTTCCTCGTTTTGCCGAGGCGACTCCGCAGGTACCTTTTCCCACTCCTTGGGCACCTTTTGTCACTGCTTGGGTACCTTTTGTCACTGCTTGGGTACCTTTTCCCACTCCTTGGGCACCTTTTGTCACTGCTCGGGTACCTTTTCCCACTCCTTGGGCACCTTTTGTCACTGCTCGGGTACCTTTTCCCACTCCTTGGACACCTTTTGTCACTGCTCGGGTACCTTTTCCCACTCCTTGGATAGGTTTTTCGGCTGCTTGGCAGAGTTTTGTCACTTTGGAGACTCATCCAGCCAGAAAAGATGCCCGTGGAGTGAGAAAATGCCAAACAGCAGCCGCAGTTCTCTGCCAGAAAGTGACTCAACCTCAATCGAGAATGGCTTTTCGACAAGCCGGAGATGATGAAGCATGTGACAGAGCAAAAACAGAGCGAGAGAGTTCCGTCGACTTCACACACACATCCGGACATCATCCCCGATCGGGCGCAACGGTCGTATCCTCATTGGACGGCGACCGCCCAGGATTAACTAGCCCGACGCGCGAGTTTTGAAGTTGCGCTGTTTTGGATTTCCGCCCCAACGGGGCAGCTCTAAGTCAGCCTAGGGCAAGCGACCAACGGGAGCGCCGCCCTAGGTACCGAACGTCAGGGAATTGTGAGCCCTGAAGGGGCGACGCTAGGCTCAAATAGTATCGCCCCTTCAGGGCTTGAGGGTTCGTATTGCTTGCCAACCCGGGGCGGCGCTCCCGTTGGTCGCTTGCCCCGGGCTGGCATAACGTCGCCCCTTTGGGGCTGAAATCCCAAAGGCCCAACATCAAAACTCGCGCGTCGGGCTAGTTTTGAAGACGACCGTCTCACTTCCTCTTGTGGAACGAGAGGACTACCTTGGCACAGCCGATGTCCAGCGTTTTGGTCCGTTCCGCGCGGGACTCCCACGCCGCGACAGACGGCAAGCCAACATGCCACGACGACGACTCACCCCACCCTTGAAGGAGCACTCGATGTCCGACCTCACTCCGCCCGTTGATCGTCGTCAGTTCTTGCAGTCGTCCACACTGGTGGCGGCGTCCACACTGGCTCCGGCTTTGTTCAACAATGTCTCGGCGCAGGAGAGTCCGAGCGAAGTGTTGAATGCCGGGGTGATCGGCACCGGGCGCGGAATGGCTCACGCGAACGCCGTCATCAACGGCAAGGGAGTCAAACTGAACTACGTCTGCGACGTGGACCAGAAGCGGCTCGACGTCGCGATGAAAACGGTGACCGACAAGGGGGCGAAGGCTCAGGGGATCACCGACTTTCGACGGATGCTGGACGATCCCAAGCTGGACGTGGTCTTCATCGCCACGTGCAATCACTGGCATGCTCCGGCCACGATCATGGCCTGTGCGGCGGGGAAGCATGTCTATGTCGAGAAGCCCGGCAGCCACAACGCCCGCGAGGGAGAGTTGATGGTTGCAGCGGCTCGCAAACACAAGCGGGTCGTCCAAATGGGCAACCAGCGCCGCACGTGGCCCGGCGTCCGCGAAGGGATTGCAAAACTCGGCGAGGGCCTGATCGGCAAAGTGCTCTACGCTCGCTGCTGGTACATCAGCAATCGCGGAACGATCGGCAAGGGGAAGCCGGTGCCGGTTCCCGAAACGCTCGATTACTCGATGTGGCAGGGCCCCGCGCCCGAGAAGCCGTATGTGGACAACCTCGTTCATTACAACTGGCACTGGCGCTGGCATTGGGGCGGCGGCGAGTTGGCCAACAACGGCATCCACGGCCTTGATGTCGCCCGCTGGGGTTTGGGAGTCGACTATCCCACGCAGGTCAGCTTCCTCGGAGGCCGCTACCACTTCGACGACGATCAGGAAACTCCCGACACCGGCGCGGCGGTCTATCACTTCGGCGGTGATGGAGCCGGGACGGGCAAGGGGATCACGTGGGACGTGAGCAGTTGTCATCCTCGACGCGAGGAAAAGAACAGCTTCGTCACGTTCTACGGCGACGCGGGATCGCTGCACATCGATGGAGGAAGCGGCTACCGCGCGTACGATCTGAAGGGGACCGAGATCGCAAAGGGAAGCGGCGGCGGTGGCGAGCAGGAGCACATCCAGAACTTCCTCGACTGCATCAAGAGCGGCCAGACACCGAACTCCGAAATTGGAGAGGCTCAAAAGAGCACGCTCCTCTGTCACCTCGGCAACATCTCGTACAAGCTCGGCCGCATGGTGAAGTTCGATCCGGCCACCAAGACAATCATTGGTGACAAAGACGCCGAAGCCCTGTGGGGCCGTGAATACCGCAAAGGCTGGGAACCGGTGGTTTGAGGGAAGAGCCTCACGGAACCGGCTCGTTGTTGGTTTTTTTGGTGCGGGAGACGTCGGTCTCCTGATTAGACGTACAACTCTGAGAGGACTATCGATGACTCGCTCAACCCGGATTGTGTCCGCATTTGCCATCTGCCTGGCGTCAGTCACTTCGCTCTTCGCGGCGGACGCGCCCGTCAACACACTGTCCGACGCCGAGAAGGGAGCCGGGTGGAAGCTCCTCTTCGATGGCAAGACGACCGCCGGTTGGAAGAATTTCAAGAAAGAAACTGTTGGGCCGGGGTGGAAGATTGAGGACGGAACGCTCGTGCGGAAGGAGGGCGGGGCCGGGGACATCCTCACCGTCGAACAATACGACTCGTTCGAGTTGGTGCTGGAGTACAACATCTCGAAGGGTGGCAACAGCGGCCTGATGTTTCACGTCACTGAAACCGAGCAGACACCGTGGATGACCGGTCCTGAGATTCAGATCCAGGACAACAAGGACGGCCACGATCCGCAGAAATCGGGCTGGCTCTATCAGCTCTACAGTTCCGAAAAGGACGCCACCAAACCGGCCGGTGAGTGGAATCAGCTTCGCATCCTCATCACGCCCGAAAAGTGTCAGCAGTTCATGAACGGCGAGAAATACTGCGAGTATGTCAAAGGAAGCGACGACTGGAACGAGCGTGTGGCCAAGAGCAAATTCGCCAAGATGCCCGAGTTCGGCAAGCCGACGAAGGGCCACATCTGCCTGCAAGACCACGGAAATCTGGTGGCCTTCCGCAATGTCAAGATTCGACCGATTGCGAAGAAGGCCGAGTGAGAGGACGACGCGGGCTCGTACCGCTCAATAAGCTCGGCGTTGTCGCGACGACGGGATGTCGAGCGCCTTGCGGTACTTGGTGACCGTGCGGCGTGCGAGGTTGTAGCCGTGCTTGGCCAACTCCAGCACGAGCGCGTCGTCGCTCAGCGGATCGTTCTTGTCTTCCTTGTCGACGATGTCTTTGAGCTTGATGCGGATGATGTCCCACGCGACGTCCTCGCCGGTCTCGGTCTTCGTGCCTCCGCCGAAGAATCGCTTGAGCGGGTAGAGGCCGCGCGGTGTCTGAATCCACTTGTCATCGACGGCGCGCGAAACCGTCGTCACGTGGACTTTCACGACGTCGGCGATCTCCTGCATCTTCAGCGGAGTGATCGCCTCGGGACCGTTTTCGAGGAATCCGTTCTGCCGGTCCACGATCGCCTGAGCCACGCGCTTCACCGTGTTGTGACGCTGTTCGATGCTCTCGATCAACCACTTGGCCGAGTCGATCTTGCGTTTGATGTACTCCTTCGTTTTCGCATCGACTCCATCGCGGATCATCTCCTGATAGCGTTTGCTGATCCTGAGCCGCGGCGTGTATTCGTCTTCAAGTCGGACGACCCACTTTCCGTCGGCATCCGGTTCGACAAACACATCCGGCTTCACCGCCTGAGCCGGCCGGGCTTCAAAGCCCTTCCCCGGATACGGGTTCAGTCTGACGAGTTCTTCGTAGGCTTCCTTGATCAGCGGGATCGAGTATCCGGTCTTGCGTTCGATCAGTGGCAGGCGGTTCTGCGCGATGTCTTCCAGGTGCGACGAGATCAGCGTCACCAGCACGTCACGGTGTGGTGTATCCTCTTTCACCTGGAGCAGCAGGCATTCGCGAGCGTCCACCGCGCCGCAGCCCAGCGGGTCGAGCCGCTGAATCAGTTGCAGAGCCGTTTGCGCATCGATGTCCGAAATCTGCTTGCCGTAGACCTGAATCAACTCGGGCAGCGGACTCGGCAACCGACCGTTGGGGGCGAGATTCTGGATGACGAATTCGCCAAACTCGCGGACCTCGTGCGGCACGCTGAAATAGTGGAACTGATCGAGCAGGTATTCGTGCAATGACTGAGGTCGCATGGTGATGCTCGCGATCACGTCGTGTTGCCGATCGGCGTCGTCTTCCATTCGATTCGAGGAGGGCTTGCTGCCCGAGGTGTAATTGTCCTCGGGCCAGTCCTGCGACATTTCCAGCAGCCGTTCAAAGTCGGCTTCGTTGTTGTGCTCGGTGTCAACCTGCAGCGTCTGTTCCCCGAGGCTCTTCTCGGCGGCGGCTTCTCGCGCCTCTTCGCGGTTGTGTTCGGTTTCGGGAGCGTCGGGATCGGCCGTTCTCATTTCCAGGCAGACGTTCTCCGCCAACTCCTGTTCGATCCGTTCTTCCAACTCCATGACCGGCAGTTGGAGAATCTCCATCGATTGGATCATGCGCGGTGCCAGCTTCATCTGCTGGCTCATTCGCATCTGTTGTGAGAAGTTCATCTGCATGATTGGTCGTCGCAATCCGTCGCCGCTCGGCGTTGAGTGTCAGTCAAAATTTATATCAGTCCGTCACGTCGTCTTTTGTGTCGTCAAAAAGCCTGACGCCCGCGCAGGGCGTCCGCCAGCATCTCTCGGTTGGCAAACTCCAGCACGCTTCCCGAGGCGATCCCCCGAGCCAGCCGCGTGATCTTCACATTGTCGTTGGCGAGCAGATTTGAAATGTAGAGGGCCGTGCCGTCTCCCTCCAAAGTCGGATTCGTCGCCATGACAATTTCTCGGACACCCTGCGTTCGCACTCGGCGGACGAGGGCATCAATCGTGAGGTCGTCGGGACCAACGCCGTTCAGCGGTGAGATGCGGCCCCCCAGCACGTGATACAGCCCGTGAAAGATGCCGGCTGCTTCGAGAGCCAGCAGATCGCGAGGCTGTTCCACCACACAAACCGATTGAGCCTCACGCCGCGAGTCACGGCAGATGTCGCAACGATCTTGTTCGGTCAGGTTGAAGCAAACAGAGCAGGGACGGACGCGATTCTTCACGTCACGAATCGCGTCGGCCAGCGAATTCGCCTCTTCCTTTGAACATGCCAACAAATGGTTCGCGAGCCGCTCGGCCGATTTGCGGCCGATGCCCGGCAATGTGGCCAACCGGTCGATCAGGTTTCCGACCGCGCTGCCAAACGGATGGTGAGCGACTTCTTCAAAACGCGGCATCCGTGTTCTCTCCCGCTATGGCGCAAATCCGTTGGTCCGTCATCGAATTCATTCTCCCCCCAGACCCATCCCGGCGAACGCGGCTCCCAGTCCGGGGATGTTCATCCCGCCGGTCAGTTTCTGCATCTCGTTCATCTGAGTTTCACGAATCTTGTCGAGTGCCTGATTGGTCGCGGCACAGACCAGTTCTTCGAGCATCTCTCTGTCGCCCGACTGCATCAGAGCCTGATCGATCCGGCAATTGACGACCTTCATCTGGCCGTTGACTTCAACCGTGACCATGCCGCCGCCCGCCTGCCCTTCACTGCGCAGGGCCGCCATGCGGTCTTTCATCTCCTGCATCTTGCCGCTCATCCCCTGAGCCTGCTTCATCAGCGAGGCGAGTTGCGACAGCTCTTTGAACATTTCCGTCACTCCTCCACAGGTTCCGGGGTTTCGCCCGAACTGGTGGTTTCGGCCGCCAGCGTCTGAACTTTCCAAACCTTGATTCCGAAGACCCCCATCACGTCCTGAAGGTACGGGTCTTCGGGAAGCTCCACAAATCGACTCTTGCCCGCCGCAATCACAGCCACCGATTCACTGACTGGTCCCGATTCCGCAACTTCCAGCCCCGATGTCGTCGCCACCGGAGCCACCAAGGTTCGGAAGCGAACTTTGGTGGCTTGGCCGACCAACTCCGAGATGACTCGCTCCAACTGAGCGATCACTTCGGGACGGTCACAAGCCTTCCGGTCGAGATCATAGTTCACCGGGAACGAAAACTCCAAGATGTTTGGCCCGGAGATTGCTGTCACCGCGACTCGCCGCAGATAAGTGCCGGTCATATCGGTCAGTCGGGCGATGACGGCAGCATGCAACTCGGCCTCGCAACCGGGTTTCCACTCGATGACGGGAGGTGCGGGTGGTGCCGCTGGCAGTGGGGGCGACGGAGGAACTGGCTGAGGTTCGGGGGTGATTCTCACCTCGTTTTGATCCGCTAAGTCATTTTTTTTTTCGAGATCTGGCGGGGCGGGAGCCGTTCGCGGGAGAGCCTGAGGCCGAGGAGAGGCTGATGTGGCGGCCAAGGTCACCGGTTGACCAGCCTTCAACGCCGCGATCAGGCCGTCGAGTTGATCGAGGTCTTCCAGCAGGGAAATGCGAACCATTGCCAGTTCGGCCAAAGCGCGTCCATAGGTGACTCGCTGCATTCGCGCTTTGGTTTCCGCCAGGATCTGCATCGCGGCGACAATCGTCTGCAAACCCCAGCGGTCGGCCTGCTCCTTGAGCTTCCCGCGCTGATCGGTGCCGACGCTGAGCAGCGCCGCGTCCGTCGCTCCACAGGCCGTCACCATCAGGTCGCGAAAGTAACTGACAAGCTGATCTGAGAACGCCTCAAGCTGCACGCCCTGGCAGAGCGCCGCGTCGAGACAACTCAACGCGGCGGACCGGTCGCGCGCGATCAGTGCCTCGACAATTTCAATCAACCGGTCATCGGGAGCCGTTCCCAGCAGACGATGCACATCCGCAACAGTAATTTTCTCGGAACCAAACGCGAGAAGTTGGTCGAACAGAGACTGGCTGTCGCGCATCGAACCGGCCGCCCGGCGCGCCACCAATTCCAACGCCGCCGGCTCGACTTGGAAGCCCTCGGCCTCGGCGAGTTGACTCAGGCGGTGCGAGATGGCGTCGATCGAGATCGTGCCAAAGTCGAACCGCTGGCAGCGGGAGAGGATCGTGTCGGGCACCTTGTTCGGCTCGGTCGTGCAGAACACGAACTTCACCAGCGGCGGAGGCTCTTCCAGCGTCTTGAGCAACGCGTTGAACGCCTCCTTGGTCAGCATGTGAACTTCGTCGATGATGTAGACTTTGTACTTCGACCGCATCGACTTGATGCCGACATTGGCGCGGAGCGACCGAATGTCATCGATCCCGCGGTTGGACGCCCCGTCGATCTCCGAGACATCGACGTCATTCCCGGCCGCGATTCCGAGACACTGCTCGCACTCGTTGCACGGCACGCCATCCTTCGCGTTCGGACAATTCAACGCCTTGGCGAAGATGCGGGCCATCGAGGTCTTGCCAACGCCGCGTGCTCCCGTGAAGAGATAGGCATGCGCGACGCGGCCTTCGTGGATCGCGTTCCGCAACGTCTGCGAAATCCGCTCCTGCCCGACGACCTCGGTAAACGTCTGCGGTCGAAACCGCCGGGCCAGCACGGTGTACTGGGCATCCATGATTGTCGCCCCTTCTCTGTGTTGATCGTATAGATGGGGTGCGTGCGTCAGAAGGTCAGGTGGGTGATCTCTTGCTCATGATCGTAATCCTACTCGTAATCTCACTCCCGCTCTTTCCCTCGCTCTGACTCCAACACCGGGCAACCAATTCGATTATGAGCAAGATTATGATTACGAGTATGAGTAGGAACGCACCATTCCCGCACCAACCCCCTACGAAAACAGGCCGACTGCCCCGTGGTGCAGCCGGCCTGTTGTATGCCGAGAAAACGGAAAGCCACCCCTTCCACACCCGAAATCTGATGCTTAGGGCTGCTCCGGTTAAGGCCTGACCCGGTTCACACGACCCCGCCGCAGAAGGGGCAGCTTTTCGTCCCCAGAGCAAGTCGGGCCAAGTATGAGTTTCGACCCTCAGAAGTCAAGGGAGCGGATGATCGCCGACGCCTCGTCCGATGAACGCCCTCTCAGGCCATTGACATCGCAGACAAGTCGTCTTAGCCTCTCACGCAACTTGCTCGTCCTGACTTCCCAGTCTCGAATGAAGGCCGATTCACAAATGGCACGCACGCCCCAAGACATCACGGACGCCGAACTGGCGGTTCTGAACCTGCTGTGGGAGCAGGGTCGCTCCACGGTCCGCTATCTGACCGACACGATCTATCCCGGCGGTTCGGGAGCGCATTACGCCACCGTTCAAAAGCTGCTGGAGCGGCTCGAGAACAAGAAGTTCGTCAAGCGGGACCGCAGACCGTGGCCTCACCAGTTCGAGTCGCGCGTCAACCGCGAGGAACTGATCGGCCGTCGTCTTCAGGCCACCGCAGACAAGCTGTGCGAGGGTTCGCTGGCTCCTCTGTTGACGCATCTGGTCAAGGTACAGCTCAATCCCGACGAGCGAAGTTCGCTGCGAGGTCTGCTCGATCAACTCGACCGGGAAGCCAGATAGTCAACCGCATTCAAGGTCGGCCTGCGGATGTTCCGTGGCCGAATGCACTCGCACGATGAGGTAGGCTCGATTCGTCTCGGAGGTGCCGTGCATCCTCTTGTCGAACTCGCCCTGGTCAACGCCGTCATGGCCACGATCCTCGCACTGCTGGCCGCAGTCGCGGGATGGTGGTTCCGTCGCCCGGCACTGTCGCACGTCCTGTGGCTGCTGGTACTGGTGAAGCTCATCACTCCGCCGATCTGGCGCGTGCCGATGCTCGAACGCGACTGGGTTTCGCAACCCATGGCGAAATTCGGTGTGATTTTCGAGTTGAGTCTGACCGATCCCAACCCGTCACCCGATACTTCCACATCTTCAAGCGATCCGACGGAATTCTCGAGTGATCCGACGGAGCCTCAATCCGCTGCGCGTGTCCGCCCCAGGGTGCTGCCGGCAGCACCGTTGAACGCGCCGCGGTGGCCTCGATCGTGGATGCGGTTCGCACTGACCTGGTTGAAAAGCGATCATGGCCAGCGAATCGCGACGACTGGTCTCCTTGCGGCTTGGGGACTCGGGACGGTCATGTGGTTCACCGTTCAGGGTTGGCGGTGCCTGCTGTTTCAGAAGGCGATGCGGGGCGGACGAGCCGCGCCCAGAGAAGTTCAAGAGCAATTGAGGAGGTTGGCGGCGCGGTGCGGATGTTCGCAGCCTCCGCAGGTCTGGCTGATGCCGGGAGCGTTGTCGCCGATGTTGTGGTCGATGGGGCGTTCGACCCGACTGATTTTTCCCGAAGCGTTGCTCGACCGGCTGGACCTGGTCTCGCGCGAGACGTTGCTCGCTCATGAGTTGGCCCATTATCAGCGAGGCGATCACTGGGTCCGATTCGTTTCGCTGTTGGCGACGGGGTTGTTCTGGTGGCATCCGGTGGTGTGGTGGGCACGACACGTGATCGAAGCTTTCGAGGAAGAGTGCTGCGATGCGTGGGTCGTGACGCGCGGTGCGGCCCCGCCGCGCCGGTATGCCGAAGCGATCCTGGAGACCGTCGACTTCATCGCCGAGCGGCACTGTCGAGTCCCGCCGCTCGGGACGGGCCTGGGGCAGTTGCCGTTTCTCCGTCAAAGGCTGATCTGGATCATGCGAGGTCCACGCCGACAGGACTTCAGCCGAATGGGGCGGGTGTTGTGCGCGGTGCTTGCCGTCGGCCTGCCGTTTCAACCAACCTGGCTCGTGGCCCGCCAAGTCGTTCCTTCCGCAGAGACGGCTGTGTCTGATGCCCGGCTTGAAGGAGGATCGGTCATTGAATCGCCCACTCCACCAACAGTCGCGTCGCAGGAGCAGGTCGATACTCGCGACTCCGCCGTGGTCCGGTCTGGTGACAGCCAACTGCACGGCCATGCCGGGGAAATCGCCGTTGCGTCCGTCGACCAGCGGTTCATCGTGTTCATTGGCGCGACTCGTCAATGGCTGGTCGATCAGACGTTGGAACGAGCGATCGATCTGTCGCACCATCGAATTCGCACGGCAACCTTCGCCGCCGACGGTCTCTCGTTCATCACGGGCGGGTTCGACGGAGTTGTCCGGTTGTGGGACGCCGAGACCTTCTCCGAACGGAACATCTGGCAGGGATCGTACGGCCCAATCAGTTCCGTGGCGATTTCTCCCGATGCGGTGTGGATCGCCAGCGGCAGCCATGACGGTGTTGTGCGGATGTGGCAAATGGGAGCCACAGCCGGCATGCGAGAACTTCCGCGCGAAGCTGCACCGGTGAGTTGCGTGCGATTCTCTGCGGACGGCCACCAGCTCGCGGTCACTGTGGGTGACGCGGCCTCCCCCACGGGCGGTCGCATTGTGGTTTGGAACACTGGCGACTGGTCCGAGCGAACCTCGATGAACTGGAACCAACCGACCTCGGCCGTGGCCTTTGGGCGCGATGGCCGTTCGCTCTTCAGCGGAGACTGGCAGGGACGCGTCGCTCGATGGAACATCGGGACGGGCGAACTGCTCGGCTTCGTGGAAGGGCAGCAGGCCGTGATCGCCTCCGCCGAAATCTCGCCCGAGACGTCGCGGCTGGCTGACATCGTGGTGCCCGAACTGCCGCTCAACTTCCTTGTCGGCGATGCCGCTCAGGATGAGAAGGTGAAGTCGCTTTGGGATCAGTTGACGAAGCGCGCCTCGATCTTCAAGAAGCCGTTCAAACCGTCGAAAGTTTCGCCGCCGATGCTGTGATCCGCGTCGAGCGATCGAAGCTCCCGCAGTGCCGCGACCGCGCGACGTTTTTCGAGGGAGCGGCTCGAAGGGCATCTCGACCTCCCATTTCGAATCGGCGGTCCCTACGATGCGGTCGTCTCTTTCGGATGCTCCGCGCCGGTTCTTCTTCAATTCGATCACCCGATGTCCGCATCATCCGCCTGGCTCGCCGACGAACTTCACGACTGGGCCTCGCAGGGTCTGCTCCGTCGGCGGCGCTGCATGCGACCGCTGGCGGACGGCTGGTGCGAGGTGGACGACCGGCGCGTCCTCAACTTCGCCTCGAACGACTATTTGAATCTGGCGGGTGACCCGCGAGTGACGGCGGCGGCGGCAGAAGCTCTGTCCGATTCGGGAGTCGGTTCGCGCGCGAGTCCCCTTGTCTGCGGCAGGACCACATGGCACGAGCGATTGGAGCGGAGACTGGCCGAATTTGAAGGACAGCCCGCCGCGATCCTGTTTCCGACGGGGATGGCTGCCAACGTCGGAACGGTGGCCGCGCTGGCCGGTCCCGGCGATGTCGTGTTCTGCGACCGGTTGAACCATGCGAGTCTGGTCGATGGTTGCCGACTGTCGGGTGCGAAACTGCGGGTCTATCAGCACCACGAGTTGGAGGTCCTGGAGCGGGAACTCGACAAGGCCGCCGATGCACGCCGCCGGTGGATCGTGACCGACAGCGTCTTCAGCATGGACGGCGACCTCGCGCCACTTCCCGAACTGTGTGACCTGGCCGACCGATTCGATGCGGCGTTGATCGTGGATGAGGCTCACGGCACGGGTGTCTTCGGTGCGCGGGGGCGGGGCGCGGCCGAATTGCTGGATGTCGAGCACCGGATTGCGGTGCGAGTCGGCACGCTCAGCAAGGCCGTCGGAACGCTGGGTGGCTTCGTCACGGGATCACAGGAACTGATCGACTACCTGTGGAACCACGCCCGCACACAAATCTACTCGACGGCGCTGCCGCCTGCGATCTGCGCGGCAGCAGTCGCGGCCATCGACATCATCACGTCAGAACCTTGGCGGCGCGAGCGACTCATCGCCGCTTCAGCCTTGTTCCGCGAGCGACTTCGCGCGGCGGGGGTTGAGCCTCAGCCAGAGTCCGTCGGTCCCATCGTCCCGATCGTGCTGACCGATCCCGATGCGGCCGTTCGCGTGTCCGACGACTTGGAACAGCAAGGATTTCTCGTGGGAGCCATTCGTCCGCCGACCGTGCCGCGCGGCACATCGCGGCTGAGGATCGTCGTGACGACGGCTCATACGGACGACGACTTGGCGCGGCTCTCAATGGCGGTCGGTCGAGCGGTCGCAGGATGACACCCATCCCGAAGTCCGGCTTTTCCAAAAGCCGGACTTCCGCGTCGAGGGCTCGCGCGATCAATCGTCCAGGAACAAACGCTTGAAGCTGCGGGCCACATTCTGGGACGTGGAGGTATTTCCCTGCCGCTCCTGCTTGAGCCACTTGAGAGGGTATTCATCGGGGACACGTTCGCTGCTGATGCGATGAATATCCTCCCAGACCATGACGCCCAGCAGGCACTCCTCAACCAGAGTGTCTTCGTCCTTGAGGTCCAGATATTCCTGCTTCCGCAGAATCGACTCGAACTTCTGCAATCCCGAGAATGCCGACTCTTTCGCCTTCTCCAGCTCCTGCTTGCGATAGAACTGGTTGGCTTCGTAAAGCTCGCGGTGAGCCTCGGAAGTCTCCCGGTCGGCCTCGCAGTTGCCGCGCGTTCGCCAATAGTAGTAGTTAACCATGCGGCGATACTGCTCCACTGCTCTCGCGATCTTGACCACATCGTCGGGCGATTTGGCGTACGCCTTGATGTCCTCGCGGTCCATCTCCATCCGAATGTCAAAAAACTCCTCCCCGATGGGAACGCGGAATTCTTCCTTGCCGTACTTCTGCGTCCAGTCGTTCAGAGCCTCCTGCCACGCCTCGCGAGTCTCTTCACCGAACTTGCCGTCCTTGTGAAGAACCATCGCGTAGTCGAACTGGCAGCGGGCGGGCATGGAACGGAACAGGCTGCGGTCGAGAATGTGCTGCGCACGGAGTTTTTCCTTCTCGCAGGCAAGCTCGGCCGCCTTCTTGGCCGCGAGATAGCTGTCGACGGCGTCGGGGTTGAATTCCGGATCGACTCCACCATTGAACTTCGGATCGGGATCGTGCAGGAAGAACTTGCGGTACTGCTTGGACTCGTCGGCGATGCCGATCTTCTTCTGATAGACATTGGCGACGTGATACTGCAGGTGCGTCGACTTCCGGTTGCGTTCGACTCCCCGCTTCAGGAACTTGCCGCCGGTCTTGACCCAGTAGTAGCGATCGGGGACGGCGTCCCATTCGGCCGACGTGTTGAAGGCCAGGTTCCAGCCGTTGAATTCCCAGACCTTCTCGAAGTGCGGTTGAAGCCGCACGATCGACTCGGTCACGGCCTGCATCTCGGCCCAGCGTTTCATGTCCTTTTGCTTGTCCAGATCGACCCACAGCAGGTTGACCGCCACGCCACGCATCCCGAGCAGCACGAGGTTCATCGCCGCGCTCGACGGATCGACGTCGCCAAGGTCGCTTTCGCCGAGGTCGTACTCCGACCGCAGTCGGGCGAGCTTGCCTCCCGAATCAGCCCTGCCATCCGACGGCAAGCCCAGCCAAATGATCGGGATCAGCAACAGCACGATCCCGCCGAGATAGATCAGCTTCCGCGTTTGAGCCGTGGTCATGTTGTTCATTTGGATTCCAATTCACGAATCCGGAGTGCGAAGTATCCCAGCAGGACGCAGGGAACCAGATAGCCCAGCGTCACCAGCAGGCTGGGGACAACCGACGCATCCCAGGGGACATCGAATCCGTTCGCGACGTACTCGGACATGTTGAAGTACTGCAACCGGGGAATGACTTGCTTGCAAAGCCACAGGAAACTCGTCAGCCCCGCATCGAAGATTCGCATCCCGCCGAACGCCGGGTTGTCCGGCAGGTCGGTGGTCGGGTTCATGTGGGTGACGATGCGATAGATCGATTCGAGGAAGCCGCCCCCCTTGAAGGTGCCACCGACCAGCTCGTCCATGAATTTGTGCGAGTCCTCGCCGCCCAGCATCAACAGGCTGAAGGTGAGCACCGTGGCAATCGGTCCCTTGAGAAACGTACTGGCCGTCACGGCCATGATGGCGACGAGAATGATCATCAGCTCAATTCCCAAAACCGCCTTGGCATAACCGATCCAGAACGGCCGGTCGGGCTTGCGAATGAACAGGTCGGGCCGGGCCATGCCGAGGTACTGTTCGCGGTCGATGCACGACACCTCGACGGTCAGCGAACCGTCCTGCTTCACGAAGTCCTTGATGAGGTCATAGGTCTTCTCGTCACCGTCGCGTCCCAATTTGCGGTTGATCTTGGCCGTGGCGCCGCGATTCTCATTCACCTGGCGCGCCTCGGTGGTAAACGTCAGCGGCTGATTGGGTGCGGCCTGCTTCT
Organism: Planctomycetota bacterium; assembly: GCA_038040225.1. Lineage (GTDB taxonomy): Bacteria > Planctomycetota > Planctomycetia > Planctomycetales > Planctomycetaceae > Schlesneria. The sequence goes on along the minus strand of JBBPIS010000066.1, from coordinate 5,921 downwards.
CGGGATTGATGAACTTGAAGTCGTACAGCAACTGCCGGTTCATGTCCCCCTTGTAACTGCGGAACGCGGCAAACTGGTTTTCGAGATGCAGGTTGTCGTCGGCGTCGAGGGCGCTCTCGTCGATGTTCTGGAACGTCCAGATGGCTCGCGCGGCCGTGGCCCCCTCGATGTAGCTGCGGAACTCCCACAGATCGCCCGTGTTGATCCCCTTTTCCGCCGGAGCACCCGCTCGATCGAGGAACGACAGCGTCCCGTAGACCGGCACGCGGCACGTCAGCAGTCCCTGGTCCTTCACCGTCTTGGGGATCTGCCTCACGATCCAGATGTAGCCGACCGAGGACATCACGAGCAGCACCAGAGTGCCGATCAGACTAAAGCCGATCACGCGACCGAGCACAATCTCCAGCCGACGCGCCGGCTTGGTGACGACCGTGTGGAGTGATCGCAGCCGAATGTCTTCGGGGATTCCGAAAGCGCACAGCACCAGCACGACCGGCAGCGTCAACCAACTGATGGCTCGCAGGACGAAGCTGATGTAAACCTTGACCTGATCGCTGGTGATTTCCTTCGTGTCACCCATGAACCAACCGGCGAACATGAACAGCAGGGCAAACACGACGAACACCGACAGGGCCTTGCGGCGATACGCTTCGAGAAACGTCAGTTTGGCGAGTGCCCCGATGCGGCGGGGCGACAGACTGGTGAGGTCGGACAGGCAGCCGGACAATTCGCCGAAGAAGACTCTTCCCCCCGCGCCGCGGTGGTTGACGAGGACGCTCAGCATGGAAACCATCAGCACGATCAGGGCCAGCCCGCCCGCGATGATGAACCAAAAGGGAATCGCCCCCAGTTCAAACCCCCTCGTGGGATCGTTGCGAAACCAGAGCAGCAGTGGTTGCGGATCGAATGACATGGCGGAGGAAAGCCCTCGAAAACAAGAGGTAATCTACTGTGATGGACCGGTGTGAAAGATGGAGTGCAAAGTGAAAAGTGAACAGTGGAAAGTGCAAAGTTGGATCAACTCAGCCACTCTCCCCATGTGAACGGCTGCTGCGAAGCGCCGTCCGACTGTCCTCATACCCCACTCGGTGACTGACGAGATGGGCTTTCAATTCTGCACTTTGCACTACTCACTTCTCACTTTGCACTCATCGTTATGTCGCGGACTTGCCTTCCTGCACCAGACGATGGCCGGGACGGTCGCGGCTCTCCTGAACGGTCTTCAGGAACAGGTCTTCGAGGTTGGCCGTCGGGTGGTCGACCTTGAGCACATTCGCGCCGTGCTTCTTGAGGACCGCTTCGACTTCCTTGATCGCCGCGTCGCTCAGCTTGGAACTGAGAATCTGAGTCTCGTCCTGCGACTTGAGCAGTTCGTCGACGCGGCCCATGACTTTCAGTTCGCCGCCGTAAAGGATCGCGATCCGGTCGCACACGTCCTGCACGTCGGCCAGCAGGTGACTGCACATCACGACCGTCTTGCCCTGCCGTTTCAGATCGAGAATCAAATCCTTCATGTCGCGGTTACCGAGCGGATCGAGTCCGCTGGTCGGCTCATCGAGCAGCACCAGGTCCGGGTCGTTGATGAGTGCCTGCGCCAAACCGATGCGGCGCGTCATCCCTTTCGAGTACTCCTTCAACTGACGGCGGCGAGCCTGCGGGGCGAGCTTGACCAGATCCAGCAGCTTCTCAGCCCGCTCCTTCCGCACCGAGGCCGGCATCTTGAAGAGCCGCCCGTAGAAATCGAGCGTCTCGTGCGCGTTGAGGAACCGGTACAGATACGACTCTTCGGGCAGGTAGCCGATCCGCTCGTTCTTGCTCACGTCGGCGGCCGGCTTGCCGAGAATGGTGATCTCGCCCTCGGTGGGGAAGAGGAGGCCGAGCAGCAGCTTGAGCGTCGTGGTCTTCCCCGAGCCGTTCGGGCCGAGCAGGCCGAACACCTCGCCACGCTTCACGTCGAGGCTCAGTGCATTCAGTGCCCGGACTTTGGGACGGCCCCAGAAGTCACGATAGACCTTGGTGAGATTGCGAACTTCAATGACGGATTCGGAGGACTGGCCGGACTGGCTCATGCAGGTTCCCGTTCTCGACAAATGACACTGAAAAAATCGAAGGATCGAACTGAGACGGCCCGAGCCACCCAATTGGACTTGGAGCAACAAAATCGCGTCCACGAACCCGCGACGCGTTCGAGAGTACGCCGGAAGTCGAACGGATGTTGGGAGATGGCGGCTGTCCGCCAAAAACTTTTCCAACCCCCAACCGCGACGACCTCTCGGGCATCCCCGGAACGGGGCGTCATGGTAGGAACGACCCTCGCGAGCCGCAAGCCGCAGCGACCCCAAGCCCTTTGCACGCGGGGGAAGTCGATGTCCGCCGACGCTGGCTCCCGCCGCGAAGGGACGGCTACAATCCCTCAGCGTTCGATTCCCACCGTCTCTTTCCACCGGCAGGTTCCATGTCCGAGGCTCTTCCAATTCTGAGCGTTGCGCAGGTGCGCGAGTGGTTTGCGAAACTTCCCACTCAGGACTTTGCCGGCAAGCGAGTGCTGCTAATCGTCCCGGATGCCACCCGCACGGCTCCCCTGCCGCTCCTGTTCGATGCATTGCACCGTCGGCTCAAGCCGGTCGTCGCTCATTTGGATGTGCTCGTTGCGCTCGGAACCCATCCGCCGATGTCGGACGCTCAGATTGCGAAACTCCTCGGCATCGACGAGCAGGAGCGGGGACAGCTCTTCTACCAACTCGGCCTGTTCAACCACGAGTGGGATCGGCCCGAGAAGCTGCTGACGATCGGAACGCTCACCAAACCAGAGACCTCTGAAATCTCCAACGGTCTCCTGTCGCTCGACGTTCCGGTGCAGATCAACTCGCGGATCCAGGACTATGACCTGTTGCTGGTGCTTGGCCCCGTCTTCCCTCACGAAGTCGTCGGCTTCTCGGGCGGCAACAAGTACTTCTTTCCCGGCATCGGCGGACCTGAGATTCTCAACTTTTTCCACTGGCTCGGGGCGCTGATCTCCAACGTCGGGATCATCGGGGTGAAGGACACGCCCGTCCGCCGGGTTGTCGATCGCGCCGCGAGACTCATCCCGAACGAGCGGCGAGCAATCACGTTCGTCGTCGCGTCCGACGGCAATCTGCACGGCTTGTTTCACGGTACTCCCGAGTCCGCCTGGAACGAGGCGGCCGAACTGTCGAACCGCGTCCATATCAAGCGCTGTCCCAAACCGTTCCAACAAATCTTGTCCTGTGCCCCGCCGATGTACGACGAACTGTGGGTCGCCGGGAAGTGCATGTACAAGATGGAGCCGGTCGTCGCCGATGGTGGCGAACTGATCATTTACGCGCCGCACCTGCACGAGATTTCCGTCACCCACGGCAAGCTGATCGAACAGGTTGGCTACCACGTGCGGGACTACTTCACGAAGCAATGGGACAAGTTCAAGGACTACCCGTGGGGAGTCCTTGCCCACTCGACTCACGTCCGCGGCGGCGGAACGTACGAGAACGGAGTCGAATCGCCGCGCGTGACGGTGACGCTCGCCAGCGGCATCCCCCGCGAAGTCTGCGAGAAGATCAACCTCGGCTACCGAGACCCCGCCACCATCGACATCGAATCCTTCGCCAACCGCGAGGACGAAGGCGTCCTCCTCGTCCGCAAAGCCGGTGAGTATTTGTACCGCCTTGAAGAATGAGATTGCTGTAACTCGGGGTCACAAAACTTTCCACTCCCAGGTTCCTCATGCCACGCTTCGCCCTCCCACTTCTGCTCATGATGACCGCGCTCACCCAAGCCGACGAAAAACTGTTCGTCGCCGCGCCGTTGACTCAACCCAAGCAGTTCACGCCCGGCATCGAAGGGCCTCAGTGCGACAAGGCGGGCAACATCTACGCGGTCAGCTTCGGGACGGCGCAGACGATCGGCAAGGTCTCACCCGACGGAAAGGCCGAGGTCTTCGTGACACTGGCTGGCAAAAGCGCGGGCAACGGAATTGTCTTCGACAAACAAGGCCGCATGTACGTCGCGGACTATGTCGGACACAACGTCCTCCGCATCGACATGGCCTCGAAAAAGATCGAGGTCTTCGCGCACGAGCCGACCATGAACCAGCCCAACGATCTGGCGATCGCTCCCAACGGAACGCTCTACGCCAGCGACCCCAGTTGGGAGAAGAGCACCGGCCAACTCTGGAAGATCGACACGGCGGGCAAGGTGACGCGAGTCGCCGCCGACATGGGAACAACCAACGGCGTCGAGGTCAGTCCCGACGGCAAGACGCTCTACACGAACGAGTCGGTCCAGCGCAACGTCTGGTCCTTCCCAATCCGCGACGACGGAACGCTCGGCGATAAGAAGCTGCTCAAGCAGTTTCCCGACCACGGTTTCGACGGCATGCGTTGCGATGCCGACGGCAATTTGTATATCACTCGCCACGGCAAAGGGACGGTGGTGGTACTGACTCCCGACGGCAAGGAACTGCGTGAGATTGACGTCCTGGGAAAGAACCCCAGCAATCTCTGCTTCGGTGGCCCAGACGGTCGCACCGTTTACGTGACCGAGGTCGAACACACCCGGCTCGTCCAATTCCGAACCGACAAACCGGGACTGGCTTGGAAACACTGGCAGGACGCGAAATAGCCAGTGTCAAATCCCGAAATGCAGTGAGGCCAAGACGGGGGTTGCCAAATAATGTCTCGAATCGCGTACCCTCGATTGTGGCATATGTTCGGCGCGTTTTTTCACCAGGACTGGGACACCGAGGGCGACGACTGGCCCGACCTTATCTGCAACTTCGCTCAGGGTCAGTCTCAAGACGAGTTGGAGGCCACGGCGGTGGAATTGGATCGGTTGCTCAATGAAATCACTGATGCTACTGCTCTTGAACAAGAACTATTTCACGTGCTGGGTTGCGAGTACGATCCACGGCCGGATCTGGGTGGTCCAACATTGAGGGAATGGTTGGGTCAAGTTGCTTCATTCCTTCGCCAAGAAGCGCGATAGCGCCTGACTGCCAATTGAGTCGAACCCGATCTCACTTTTATGAAAGTTGCACTCGCATGACACCGCAAGAAAAAGCCGAGCAACTCGGACTGACATTCACCAAGCTGGAGCCGGGGTATCTGAACCTGTGTGCCAAGTCGGGCAACCTGCTCTTCACGTCGGGGCACGTCAGCGACCTGAAGGGGAAGCTCGGCGCGGAGATTACCGTCGAGCAGGGCCGTCAGGCGGCTCGCGACTGCTGCGTGAAGATTCTCCGCTCGGTCTACAGCGCCCACGGAACGCTCAACGGACTGAAAGTCATCAAGCTGCTGGGCTGCGTGAACTCAACGCTGGAGTTCACCGACCAGCATCTGGTCATCAACGGCGCGTCGGAGTTGCTGCACGAACTGTACGGCAAGACAACCGACGGCTATCACGCCCGCAGTGCCCTCGGGTTCGCCCAACTCCCCACCGGTGTGGCAGTCGAGGTGGAGGCGATCTTCGAGATCAAGACCTGATACCTGATGCGGCGTTGACCCCGATCGCCAAATCGCGGTGAAGATGACTCATTGCAAATTGATAATTGCAAATTGCAAATTGAGGAAAGGTGGGGTAATGAAGTCGTCGCTCTTCGCATTCCCAATTCCCAATTTGCAATTGCCAATTTGCACTTATCAATACTCGACTTCCCGGCCGTTCCAGACCGGGTTTCCACAGCACGTTCCTACCCTCCTTCAAAGGCCCCGCTCATGATTCTTCGTCGATCCGGATCGACCGTGTTACTGACCCTGTTCGTCCTCCTGCTAGGAACCGAGCCACTCATGCTTCGTGCCGCCGACAAGAATCCCGTCGAACCCGGTGCCGTCGACAAGGACGCCCCCGAGAAATTCACCACGACCAAGAGCGGTATCATATACCGCATCCGCAGCCAGGGAATAGGC
>JBBPIS010000065.1:30865-39259 GCA_038040225.1 Planctomycetota bacterium | reverse complement strand
ACCTAGGTATCGATCGTCGCCTACTATAGGCACAAGGTTCGGAAGGCAGAACTGTAAGAATCGTTTAAGCTAGAAATTATACAGCTCGGCATGTCCGCCGATGAGATCAAGCAGGTCATCGAAGCTTCTGCGGGAAACGGGGCAAAAGGGATCTGTTCTGAACCTTCCTGCGAGCAAGCAACGGCTGACAACATGGCTTGAGATTTTTCGAGTGATAAATCCAGGCCTGACGACCGGTCCAGCGGAGCTGGCGGACAGTTGTTTACTGTTTCCGAGCGTCTTGGTTGTTCGAGGTTTTTTCGTTTCGTTCAGCGTGGTTCGTGCCCACTGGCCCGCTGAACCTCAGCGATGGGATCAAGAAGACGGATGGGACGGATGCGATGAACGGCGAAGAGACGTCCCTGCTGACGGGTGTCAGATGCGGTGAGGCCGCCGCGTGGGAGCGGCTGATCGCGCGATACGAAGGCCGACTGCTGGCCTTTGCCGAGTCGCGGCTCGGCGATCGCGCTGCGGCTGAGGATGTCGTGCAGGAGACATTTCTCGGCTTCCTCACCGCGCTCCCGAACTATGACGAACAGACGCCGCTCGAATCGTTCCTGTTCGCGATTGCCGCTCACAAGTTGACGGACGTGTTGCGCCGGAAGGGCCGTCGCCCGGCGCTCTCGCTCGTGGTCTCGGACGACTCGCACGGCGGTCCGTCACGGGCGGGAACGCTCCCCGCCGGTCGCGAGCGGAAGGCATCGAGCATGGCACGCAGCGCCGAGCGGCGCGTGATCGAAGAACGAGTCCTCGGCGACTGCCTGCGCGGGCTGATTCAATCGTGGTACAGCCGCGGCGAGTTCGAGCGGTTGCAGTGCGTCGAACTGTTGTTTGTCCTCGGCTGGTCCAACAAGGACGTTGCCTCGCGGCTGAGTCTCGGCGAGCAGGCGGTTGCCAATCACAAGAGCTTTGCGTTGCAGAAGCTCAAGGCCGCAGCCGACGCGGCACGGCTGCGCGATGTGAATTGGGAGCGAGTCGCCAGCGACGTGCCGTCTGGTTGATTTCCGACGCGGCCCATCGGCGTACATCTACGGCTCCGTCCAGTTTGAAGTTGCACAAAATGTAGGGTGGGACCAGTGGCGCTTCGCCGCGCCGGCCCACCAGCAATTCTCGAAGTTTCATCATGGTGGGCCGGCGCTCGAAGCGAGCTGGTCCCACCTTACTTTGAAAAAGGCGATGGCCCATCGGCGTGCATCGCACTGCCGCAGACAGCTTGGAGTGAGTCCGATACACTCCCGCGAGCGAACACGTCATCGCGGTCGTTGGCGTGTCGATGGTGAGCGGAGAATGGATTCAATGGGATCGGCCCGGATTTCGATGACGCTGCGCCAGGTCAGTTGCCGCCTGTTGTTGTTGGCAAGCTGCGGAGCGTGGCCTGTTCTGGCCGGGGCCGACGAAACGCACACCCGCTACTTCGAGCAACTCCGACGGCGCGGGTTGTATTCGCTGGCGGAAGGCTATGCGATTTCGCGGTTGGCTCAAACGAATCTGCCGCTCGCGCAGCGGACCGATCTGGCCGTCGAGCTTTCGCGCACGCTGGCCGAACATGCGGGCTTTGTCTCCGACGAGCAGCAGGCCGAATTGTGGAAGCGGGCGAGTGCGGCGGTCGATGACGAACGGACACGCGATCCCGCCAACCCGCGCGACACGCTGCTCGCCGTACAGTCGGCGATGGTTCCCGCTGCGGAAGGGGACTGGCTGAAGGTCGAATGCGAATTGCGACCGTTCGACGAACCACTGGCCGCTCGCACTCGGCAGGCCTGCTCGACGGCGATCGAGTTGCTGCGGGGGCTCGATCGTCAACTGAGTGAACCGGCACGAGACGGCAAGAGCGCGAAGAAGGCCGCGGAGGGGAGTCCGTCATCGCACGAGATGCGGGTTCATCTCCATCAGGTTCGATTTCAGTTGGCCGTGAGTTTGAGAAACCGTTCCGAGCTGTGGTCCGCCGGTTCGAAAGAACGCAGCGCCGATTTGCTCGACGCCGAACAGACGTTTCGCAAACTGTTCGACGTCGCGGATGAGCCGCTGCCGTTTCGAGCCAAGCTCGGTTTCGCGGTCTGCTCCCGTTTGAAGGGGAGTCTGGATCGAAGCCACGAGATGCTGACGGCCCTGGAAAAGCTGGAGCCCCGACCCGCCGACGAACTGCTGGATGAAGTGGTGGCCGAGCGGGCGCGGCTGCTGTTGGAGCGGCAACAGGGGGTGGATGCGCTCGCATTGATTGTGCAGACGCGGTCGAAGCGGAAGCGACTGACGGGGGAGCTGTGGCTGCTGCAGGTCCGCGCGTTGGCCTCGATGCGTGACGCGGCGATGCAGGGCAAGAATCAGCCTCTGGCCGATCAACTGCGCGAGCAGGCCGAGATCACGCTGCAGCGCTGCGACGAACAGGTCGGCGGCTTTTGGAGCCGACGTTGCCATGTGGCGTGGGAGTCGATTCGCACCGCGGAGCGGTACGGTCCGGCACTCGATGCGGCGATGCAGCAGGCGCGGGCCGACTTCCTCGCCGGACGGATCGAAGCGGCGCTGAAGGGCTACGCGGACGCCGAGCGATCGGCGACGGCCTCGGGCCAAACCGATCTCGCCATTGATCTGGGATACACGCGCGCGTCGATCCTGCTGCGCGAGAAACAGTTCGAGTCGGCCGCCGCTGACTTTCTCAGGTTGGCACACGAATTCCCCAAGCATTCGCGTGCGCCGGCCGCTCATTTGAACGGGGCCTACTGTCTCGGACGGCTGTACGAGGAGAAGAAGACTCAGGCCCGACGCGAGGCCTACACCGCCGCCCTCGACCGACACGTCGAACTGTTTGAGAGTGACCCCACGGTGGACGACGCTCGGTTTTTCAAGGCGCAGTTGGAGGAGCAGCGGTTGCAGGCAACGGCCGCGCTGCCGCTGTATTTGCAGGTGAATGGCGAGCACCCGCGCGCGGCGGAGGCTCGGGCCGGAGCGGCCCGGTGCTCCGAGGCGATTCTGGTGCGAATGCGGGAACGCAAACTACCGACCGGTGAGTTCGAGCGTGAGGCGATCGAGACTCTCTCGCGCTTCGCCGCATCGTCGAGCGAGACGACCGCCGAGTGGACGGCTCCGCAGGCGGAGGTGACTCTGCACCTGGCGGCGTTGCTGCTGCTGACCGAACCGCCGCAGTTCGATCGCGCCGAGCCGTTGCTCGGTTCGGTCCTCTCGCATGCCGGTCGAGTGACCGAGAACGACGAGCAGGCCGACCGCTGGAAGCGGCTTCGTCCGCGGGCGGCCGCGCTGCGGGTGGTGGCTCTGGCCGGAAGCGGCCGGTCACTCGAAGCCGAACGCCTGGTGAAGTCGCTCGCCACCGATTCACCGCGCGATCTGCTGGCGATTGTGGAACGGCTCGCCCCGTTCGTGGCCTCCGACGATCGGCAACTGCGGCAGCAGTATTTCGCGGTTCAACTGCGCGCGATCGAACGGTTGACAGAGCATCGCGATTCACTGAGCAAGGTGGAGCGGGAGTCGCTCGATCGCTGCATCGGCCGCGCGTACCTGGCTGGCGGTCAACTGACCAAGGCGGTCGAGTTGTACAAGCGTCTGGCGGATGAGGCTCCGAAGGACGTCGCTCGTCAACGCGACATCGCGCAGCAACTCGAAGCGACCGATCAGCGTGAGTGTCTGTTGCTCGCCAGGCAATGCTGGCGGCGAATCGAATCATTGACGAAGCCGGGATCGCCCGAGTGGCTGACCGCACGGCTGGGCCTGATTTCCACCAGCAGCAAAGTCGACCGACAGGATGAGGCTCGAAAGCTGCTTGTCATCACCAAACTGCTCTACCCGGCACTGGGCGGCAGCGAACTGCAGTCACAATTTGCGGAACTGGAGCGCCAGCTCGGCCCCGGTCGCCCGAAGGCGGATGCTCCCCAGTGACGGTCCACCAATGAACGCACCCGCGCCAGGCGGGTTCGGTGCTCGAAGGAGCTTTGGTTGCAGTCGTCGTCCGACAAACGAAACTCAGAGGCCGGCACGGCGAATGTGTTCGCTTTCGGCCGAGTTCTGGATTTCCCGCGGTGACGGCGGCAGCGAAGCCTCAGGAGCGGGCTTGATCGGCATGGGCGCACCGTCCAAGTTTTCGACCGGGGTCGGCGTCGAGTTCTGAAGAGGCGCTGCCGTGCGGTTGTCATACGGACAATTGGCACCCATCGCACCCGGGATGCCACCCCAGTTCGCAAACAGGTTTGCCTGATAGGGGGGTGCCACGATGTGCCATTGCGCGGGGACCGGCCGCTGCGGAACCATGTTGGGATTGGGCTGCCAGTACGGGACGTGCTGGTAGGTGAAGCCAAGTTGCGTCGTGTCGGTCGGCTGATAGACCATCGGATACCCGCCGGCCAGTCCTCCGCCCGGCAACCCGTACCACTGATGGGGGAAGTAGGCGTTGTACTCGACACCTCGCCGGTGGAGCGGGTATTTCGCCGGCGGTGAGTAACCGTAATCGGGCGACTTCTTGCAGTACGATTCCTGGAAACAGCCGTAGCCGTGGTGGCAATGACCGTTCGGGCAATCACCCGTGGGGCAATCGCCGGAGCTTCCATACACGGCCGCCTGACGATGGCCGTGGAATGAGGCGGGCTGAACAGCCGTTCCCGGCCGGCGATCCGTGATGCGGACAATGCCCGGCAGGTTCGTGTCCTGAGCACTCGCCGTGGGAACGGCGAACGACATCGCAGCCATTGAGGCGGCGACCATCCAGTTGAGTTTCACCGAGGTCATGCGTCTGTTCCTTCAGATCGCGAGGGGAGATCGTTGTCGCGAGTTAGGGTTGTAAGCCGGATCGACCAGCAATCGGGCGTGGAATGCGATTGGACACGATTCGTCGAACCAGCCCGATGCCGACGAACCGTTTCATTTCGTGGTCAAACTAATAAGCGGGGCGCGAAACCGGAGTCAGCCGACTCGAAGGAACTCCCCACCCGTAGTTGTAGGTGTGGCCCACAACCGGAGCGAGCGGCACCGCGATCGGGGATCCATAGCCCTGAGCGGCCCAGGTCTGTCCATCGCGCTGATCGAAGTAATACGGATCCTGCGGATAGACTCGCGAGTACTTTCCGCACCAGGGGACTCCCGCGCCGCCGGCACCCGTCGGAATGAAGTACCCAAACTTGCACCGGAAGTAGTCGCACATCGCCTCTCCCGTGCCGTCGTGACAGTACCCGTGATGACAGCCGAAATGGTTGCCCCACAGTCCGTGATGCCCCCGGCAGTGTCGGCACTCAGCGCCCATTGAGTCTCCGGTCCAACCGGAGGGGCACTGAGTGCCGCCCATCCCGGTTGGGCCGTTGTTTTGACAATCGCAGTTTGCGGATCGCGCGCCGTGATGGAACGAGGTCGGTGTCACCTGTTGAGCGACCACCTCGCTGGACTTCGGCTTGGTAATCCTGACGATGCCCACCGAGTCTTCTTGAGCACCGGCGGTCACACAGGCCAGCAGGCTCAGGCCGGCAGCAACCGACGCGCGAACGATCATGCGGAATAGCGGCTTCATTTCTCGGATCCTTCCCTTCACGCCGACTGGCGGCGGTAATCATCCTCATCGCGGGATATGCCTCACCGGGCCAGTGCGCCGGCGAGCGATTGCTGCTGACTATCAACTTCGTCTGTCGGCGACTTTACGTACGACGCCACCAAATCGACCTCATCACAAGCACGGGCGACCGGGTGATCGCTCGTGAACTGCCGGGCCAACGCCGCGGATGTAGTAGTGCCACGCTTTTTTCTCTTCGCGGCGAGCATGCCAACGATCGCAAAATCTGCAGATCCGGCCCGTGCGATCCCACGGTGCGAGTGGGATGTCGCCAATCTCCAAGCAGTTACAGTTATCTGGCGCATCTGCGACTTCCGAGTACGAGTTCGGACCCGTCCGATGGATCAGGCTTACCTTCTGCCCGGAAATCTGTGCCGGTGGTTCGGCCGACTCGACCCGATCTTGACCAGCCATCGCGGCTCCCATCAGCAGGGCCGCGCTGAAGGTCAATCGTGGAACGCTCAATCTGCTCACGGGATCGCCCTCATCTGAAAATGGCCTGCCTGGCTAAAACCATGTTCACTTGGTACCGCCGTCTCTTCGACTCCCAACGGCTCGACATGTCCAAATATCCGTCTATTTCCAGGCTCCACCCCAGTACGAGGTCACTGGCGGATGCCACGCACCCTTCAGAATGCCCGGATACTGAGAACGATACTTGACCTGAACCTGAGTCCCCTGCAGCTCCCAGCGCTCGTGCGATCGAATGCCGAACGGAGTCAGAATCCAACCCCCTTTGACGCGGTGGTAGTACGGCGGGTAAGTCGCGCGGTAGGTGTGCGGGTAGAGCATCTCGTGCGGCGCGAACGCCTGATTCGTGATCATCGTGGAACCCGCCCAGATTGGAATGTTGGGGCGAGGCGATGGGTACAACGGTGCACCGAGTTGGACGTATCCGGGCTGCTGGGGAGCGGCCTGCGGTGCCATCATGCCAACCCCGGCATTCATGGGCTGCGGAGCTGGTCCCTCCATCATCCCGACTTGCCGCACAGCGGTCGGCGCCGGCCTGATCGGCGGAACCTCGTACAGTGTCGGGGCCTCGTAGAGTGTCGGAGCCTCGACTGTCTCGGTGCTCTCTTCCACGATGGCGGGCGCGGGAGCCGGAGGTGTGGCCAGTTCCGTTGCGAACGGGTCGGCGAACTCATCGGCTCGGGTTGTGGGCAGCATGAGCGCGGACAAGACCACGGCACAGGCTGCTGTCATAAGAGTGTGTCGTCTCATCAAAAAATCCCTCCCTGGATTTCTGTTGGCTGACCGCAGCGAGGCAAGAATCCACTTCTCCCCGGACTTTGCGGTCCACCAAGCACTAGAAAGTTTCGGTTGGAGATGTCTGTCCGAATGAATCATTCCGTGTGTGGCGGCACACGACTGCCGAATTTGACAAGTAATTGCTCTCTAACGGCTTAGAGGCGGTTGAAAAACCGGTACAGACGGTGTAAACGATAGCCTCGCCAAGGTTCTCCGGACTGGAAAAGTCGACGCAGTCTGGCGAGTCGCTGAGTTCGGAAGTGATCTTGAATTGGGGGCGGCTCATCACGGAGTCAGCCTCCAGACAGGAAACGACGATATGGATGACAGGGCGAGTTCGATGGCAAGGTGACGTGCGACTTGGATCAGCGCCGACAACTCGGCGGAATTGTGATCGTGCGACGAACTGAGACTTACAGGTGAGGAGCCCACGTTGGCGAAACGCAATTCGGACGCGACCGCTGCAGGCAGCAGCGGAGGGGACATGGACGACCGCATTCAATACGTGCCGCTCAGCCAGGAGACTCGGCGGCGGTATCTCAACTACGCCATGTCGGTCATCACGTCACGCGCCCTGCCCGACGTGCGCGACGGCCTCAAGCCGGTGCAGCGTCGCATCCTGTATGTGATGTTTGACGGACTACGTCTCACGGCCGACGCCAAACCCTACAAGTGCGCGAAGATCGCGGGTGACACCACCGGGAACTACCACCCGCATGGACCGCTCGCCGTCTACGATGCCCTGGTCCGGATGGCCCAGGACTTCATGCTGCGGTATCCGCTGGTGAATGGCCAGGGCAACTTCGGCTCGATCATGGGGCTGCCGGCTGCCGCGGACAGGTACACCGAGGCGCGACTGACTCTGGTGTCCGAACAGCTCATGAACGAGCTGCGGTTTCAGACGGTTGACATGCGCCCGAACTACGACGGCCGATTGGAAGAACCCGTCGTCCTTCCCGCTCGGTATCCGAACCTGCTCGTCAACGGAGCGTCGGGGATCGCGGTCGGCATGGCGACCAACATCCCTCCGCACAATCTGGGGGAAGTGATTGCGGCCTGCGTCCATCTCATCGACTCGCCGGAGGCCGAGACCAAAGACCTGCTGAAATACGTCAAGGGACCAGACTTTCCGCTGGGAGGTCGCATCGTCACGGATCGCAAGGAACTGAGGGCGATCTACGAGGAGGGGCGAGGCAGCGTCAAGGTCCGTGGCGAGTGGCGGCTCGACAAGGAGAAGAAGGGCGTCATCGACAACCGCGTCGTGATTTTTTCCATGCCGTATGGCGTCGAGTCGGGGCCGTTGGCCTCCGAAATTGGAGACATCGTCAACGGCAAGAAGCTCCCGCAGCTTCTCGACTCCAACGATGAGACCGACAACAAGCACGGCCTGCGAATCGTGCTCGACCTCAAGCCGGGAGCCGATCCCAACGCCGTGATGACGTACCTGTACAAGCACACGTCGCTCGAACAGAACTTCGCGTACAACTCGACCTGCCTGATCCCGGGCGACAAGGACGCACTGGTCCCCGCGCGGCTTGGCCTGGCGGAGATGTTGCGGCATTTTC
>JBBPIS010000065.1:11247-30855 GCA_038040225.1 Planctomycetota bacterium | reverse complement strand
GACCGTGCGGCGTCGGTTCGAGTTCCAACTGCGGCAGCTCGAACACCGCATCCACATTCTCGAAGGGTTTGCCCTGATCTTCAACGACCTCGACCGGGCGCTGAAGATCATCCGCAACAGCACCGGCAAGCGGGACGCGGCCGAGAAGTTGATGAAGGCCTTCCCGCTCGACGAAGAGCAGACGATGGCCATCCTCGAATTGCAGCTCTATCGCATCTCGTCGCTGGAGATCAACACGATCGTCGAAGAGTTGGGCGAGAAGCAGGCATCGGCTGAACAGATTCGCAAGCTGCTCGCGTCGGACCCGAAGCTGTGGAAGGTCGTCAAAACGGAACTCGAAGAGATCTCGACGCAACTCTCCGACAAACGCCGCACGACCATCGGCAGCAGCGAGGAAATCGTCGAGTTCGACGCGGCGTCGTACATCGTCAAGGAGAACACCAACGTCGTGCTGACGCGCGAAGGCTGGATCAAGCGGGTCGGCCGTCTGCAAAGTGTCGAGACCACCCGGGTGCGCGAAGGGGATGCGGTCCTCGACGTGATCCCCGGCAGTACGACCGACAACGTGGTCTTCTTCGCCAGCGATGGCATCGCATACACGCTGAGCATCACGGACATTCCCGCCACGGCGGGCTACGGTGAGCCAATCTCGAAGCACGTCAAAATGGGAGACGGCGTCGGACTGGTGGCGGCTCTTACGACGGACGAGCGCTTCACACCGGCCGACAAGAGGGCAAAGGGCGACCTGCCGCCAACGCCCTACTTTCTGGCTTTGACTCTGCGCGGCCAGATCATGCGGTTGCCGCTCGCGCCGTTCCGCACGCCGTCCACGAAGTCGGGTCGCAAATTCTGTCGTCTCGGTGTGGGAGACCGCGTGATCTGGGTCGAGCTCGTGCGAGACGCCACGTCAATGTTCGTCGCCACGCAGCAGGCCCGGGTCACTCACTTCGCCATTGACGACGTGGCGATTCTGTCCGGCGCGGGCAAGGGCGTGCGCGGCATCAAACTGGTCGAGCCGAAAGATGCCGTGCTCGGCGCGGCACAGATGGCTCGCCCCAGCGACTGCCTGCGCGTGAAGACGAGTCACGACAAGGTGCTGGTCTTCGGCCAGATGAAGTACGAAATCTCCTCGCGCGGCGGCAAGGGAATCCGCGCCGCCCAACGCAGCACGTTCACCGAGATCATTCACCCCGACATTGTCCTCATCGACTGGGCCGCGTTGGAGGAGTGAAGTTGTCATTAGTCACTGGTCATTAGTCATTAGTTGAAACCAGTGACTAATGACTCTCCCTCCCTGCACACCCCGACTCATTACATCGAATCCAAACCATGTCCACCGACACCACCCGTTACAACGCCGACGACATTGAAATCATGGAGGGCCTCGACGCCGTGCGGCGTCGGCCTTCGATGTACATCGGCGGCGTCGATGGGCGCGGGCTGCATCATCTGCTGTGGGAGATCGTTGATAACAGCGTCGATGAACACCTGGCCGGGCACTGCTCCGAGATCATCGTCACGCTGCACAAGGACGGCTGCTCGTGTTCGGTCGAAGACAACGGCCGGGGGATTCCGGTTGACACTCACAAGAAGTCGAAGAAGTCGGCCCTCGAAACAATCCTGACCACGCTCCATTCGGGAGGCAAGTTTTCGAGTCAGGCGTATGCGCGCAGCGGCGGCCTCCACGGCGTCGGGGCCTCCGTGGTGAATGCCCTCTCGGTGGAAATGGAAGCCACCGTCCATCGCGACGGCTACGAATGGTCGCAGCGCTACAAACGGGGCAAGCCGACGACGCCCGTCAAACAGGTCCGCCCCTTTCGCGGTCGAGGCACGACGATCTTCTTCCGGCCCGACGAGGAAATCTTCTCGAAAACCGCCTACCACCCCGACACGATCAAGCAGCACCTTGAAGACATTTCATACATCCATGCCGGGCTGAAGATCGTCTTCAACGACGAAGCGAGGAAGGAAAAGACTGAGTTCTTTCACCCGGACGGCATCGTGGCGTACCTCGACAAGGTGCTGGCCGAAGGGCAAAAGAAGGCCAGCCACGACCAGGCATTCTCCATTTCAAAAGACGATGAGAAGGTGAAGATCGAACTCGTTCTGCGCTGGACCGAGGCGACCGACGAGCAGATTCGGAGCTACGTCAACGGCATTCGGACTCACGCCGGTGGAACTCACGAATCGGGACTGCGCTCGGCGATCGGCAAGGCGGTCCGCAATCATCTCGACGTTCACAACATCAAGGTGAAGGGAGTCGTGATCGAGAACAGCGACATCCGCGAAGGAGTGCTCGGCATTCTGTCGGTATTCCTCTCGGACCCGATGTTTCAGGGGCAGACCAAGGAAAAGCTGAACAACCCCGAGATGACTGCGACCGTGGAAAGTCTGATTCGTCCCGCGCTGGAGACGTGGCTCAGCAACAACCCCTCCATCGCCGACGCGATTGTCGGGCGCATCGTTCTCGCCGCGCGTGCCCGTCAGGCCAGCCGCGAGGCGGCGAGCGAGGTCCGACGCAAGACGGCCACCACGCGACGCACCAACCTGCCCGGCAAGCTGCTCGATTGCCGTTCGACCAATCCGGGCGAATCGGAGTTGTTCATCGTCGAGGGCCAGTCAGCCGGTGGCACGGCGGGCATGGGCCGCGACAGCCGCTTTCAGGCGGTGCTGCCTCTGCGCGGCAAGGTGCTTAACACCGAATGCCTCTCCATTTCCAAGGTGCTCGAAAACCAGGAGATCAAGGATTTGATCGAGACGCTCGGAACGGGCATCTCGACCAACTTCGACATCCGGCGGCTGCGTTACGACCGGATCATCCTGATGATGGACGCCGACAGCGACGGCTATCACATCAGCACGCTGCTGCTCACGTTTTTCTTCCGCCACATGCGCGAATTGATTACGAACAAGAAACTGTTCCTCGCCCAACCGCCGCTGTACCGCATCCAGGTCGGTGCGCAAACGACGTACGCACAGGACGACTTTCACAAGGAAGAATTGCTCGCCGCCCTCCCCGCCAATCGCAAGTCGGAGATTCAGCGTTTCAAGGGCCTTGGTGAAATGAACGCGCAGCAACTGAAAGAGACGACGCTGGACCCCAAGACCCGCACGCTGCTCGCCGTCGAAATCGACAACGTGATGGACACCGAAAACACGTTCTCGGAACTCATGGGCAAGGACGCGAGCGAACGCTACCGCATCATCATGAGCGAGGCCAACCTGGTGGACGACCTCGATCTGTGACCGCCATCACAGTGGTCCAATCATTGGTTAGACGTGCGTTTGATCAGGAAGCTCTTCCGGACGGGGCGGACGGACGTTTACTACCATGCGTTCCTCGCACGCACCGACGCGCAGGTAGTTTGCTCTCGCCTCGCTCAGGCTGAGCGAGCCATTTGGACCACCACGGACGACATCAGCCTCAAAGTCATCCTGCCCATCGTCTTCCCAAAAGCAGACTTTGCAGATGTCGAATCCGCCGCGCTCGTCGAGGGTTCTGCATCCGCAGCACGGGCAACGGAGTGGCAGGGTGGTCGATTGCCCGTCGAGCCGTGCGGCGTAGTCGTTGAACCATGCAAGCCGATGGGCAAGCTCCTCCGGTGACGGAATGTGTTTGGAGCCATCATCCATCTGGTTGGTTCCCCGCCGCCAGACGCATGGCTCAGGCCATGTCCTTGTAGGCGTCCCACGCCAAATAGCCGACGATGGCGGCGCTCAGGATGAAGAGGATGTCCATCACCATCGATCCGGCAAACGGAAACGTCGTCGCGATGTCGAGGATCGCGAGGACCGCCACCAGGCCCGCTGCGCCAAACGAACTAAACACCAAGTTCTTGGGAAGATTGGATGCCATCCGAACTGTTCCTCTGTTGTCGTCGAAGGTGAGCCAAACCGCAGACTGAATCGAATCGATGTCTGTTATCGAACGAATGACCGTGCGGGCACGAGTATAAACGCCACCGGCTGGCTCACGCCACCAGTCTTGGCTTAGTTTCAGCCGCGATCGGCAGCAGATGTGGCGACGGAAGTCAGCTCGACGAGGTGACCGTCGGGATCGCGGACAAAAAGTTGGACCGCTCCGTCGGGACGGAGTTTCGGGGGCGAGACGAACGGGATCCCGAGTGCCTCGATTCTTCGGCCGGCTTCGTGGGCGTCCTCGACCAAGAACGCAAAGTGATGCCCGCGCGAATTGGTTCCCCCGCCGAGGCCCGCCGGTCCCGAGCCTTCAAATTCGAGGATTGTGTGAATCAGGGTCGCTCCCGCCTGAAACCACTGACCGGCGAAGCTGAAGTTCGGCCGAGCCACCTCATCCATCCCGAGCGCCTCGACGTAGAACTGCCTCGTCGCGGCGAGGTCTTTCACGACGATCGTCACGTGGTCGAGCGACTGCACTCGAATCGGAGCGGGTTCGGACATCGGGCCATCCTCTGAGCTGTGACTATCCCGCCATGACGGATTCGCCGACGGACCACTGCGCGCCGTCGCGGATGACTCGGCGGTAGAGGGTGTCGCGTTCGACCGGGATGCGGCCCGCCTCGGTGATGAGGCGGTTGAGGTGGGCGACCGTCAGGCCCTCGGGGGTCTTGGCTCCGGCGTCGTGGTAGATGATCTCGTGGACGACGGTTCCGTCGAGGTCGTCGGCTCCGAAACCGAGGGCCACCTGCGCGATCTGCTCGCCCAGCATGATCCAGTACGCTTTGATGTGATCGAAATTGTCGAGCATGATCCGCGAGAGGGCGATCATCCGCAGGTCCATCGTCCCGGTCGGCTTGATGATGTGGTCGAGGCCCGTGTTCTCGGGATGGAACGCCAGCGGGATGAAGGTCTGAAAACCGCCGGTCTCGTCCTGCAAGGCTCTCAGTTTGCAGAGGTGGTCGATCCGATGCCGAGCCTGTTCGACGTGTCCGTAGAGCATCGTCGCGTTGGAGCGCAGGCCAAGCTGGTGAGCGGTCCGATGGCAGGTGATCCAGTTCTCGCCGTCGGCCTTGTGTTCGCAGATCTGGTCGCGGACTTCGGGATGGAATATCTCGGCACCGCCGCCGGGCAGGCTGCCGAGTCCCGCGTCGAGCATCTGCTTCAAGACCCACTCGGTTGATTGCTTGGTGATGAAGCTGAACCAGTTGATCTCGACCGCCGTCCACGCCTTGATGTGGATCTCGGGGCAGGTCTCGTGCAGGACGCGGACGATGTTCACGTACCAGTCGAACTTCTTCTGGTGGTGCAGGCCGCCAACAACGTGAATCTCAGTGGCTCCCTGCGATCGGGCTTCGAGGATCCGCTCGCGCAGCATGTCGTCAGAGAAGACATACGCCTTCTCGTCTTTGAGGTCCGACCGGAACGCACAGAACCGACAGCGATAGACGCAGACGTTGGTCGGGTTCAGGTGGATGTTGGTGTTGTAGTACGCGAAGTTCCCGTTCTTCCGCTCGCGCACAATGTTGGCCAGCCGCCCGAAAGCCAGCACATCGGCGTGTTCGTCGAGGTACAGGCCTTCGTCGAACGAGATGCGTTCTCCGGCGAGAACCTTGTCTTCAATCAGTTGCAGCGGTCGGGAGTCGGTCATGGAACGGATGGTCTTCTGTCGCGGAGTTGGCTGGAATTCAGTGGGCGGAGCATCCTAGACGTGGCGGAAGAAATCGGCCACCGGGCAGGAGAAACCGGGCAGTACATCGGCACTTTCCAGAGTTTGGCCGTTCGCCAGACGTGCGGGCTTGCGATCACCGCGATAGACATCGACAGATCGGTCCTCGGGATCGACGATCCAAACTTCAATCACGCCGACATCGAGATACTCGTTTACTTTGGCGAGTACATTGTTCCAGCGATCACTCGGCGACATGATTTCAACAACCAAATCGGGTGGATTCCGAAACGCTCCCTTCGGGATTTTCTTGGTGGGAAGTCGCTTCCAACTGACGAATGCCACGTCACACCCCCGGACTGTGTCTGGATCGAGTTCCGTGACCACAGCGGAGTCGTTGGCGGTAACAACCCCCAAGTCTGAGCGTCGTGTCCACGAGATCAACTCAAACGCGACGTTGCCGCAAACAGTGCCGTGTACTCCTCCCGGTGGTGGCATCTCAACAATCTCCCCTCGCACAAGGTCCACGGGAAACTCAAACGGCATCGTCTCGAACTGATCGATGGTGATGGACTTCTCGGTGATGACTGTGGCCATTTGACTGGTCCTCTTCTCAAACGGACGGCGATCTATCGCGAGGGCATTCTAGCAACCCACGGGGATCGCGAACCAATCACTTTCCCCACCACAGATCGACAAGTCCCACCGCGAACAGACCGAGGCTGATGACAGCGTTCACATTGAAGAAAGCGACGTTGACGCGAGTCAGATCGTGGGGCCGCACCAGCGAGTGCTCGTAGAGCAGCAGAGCCGCCACACACGCAATGCCGGTCAGGAAGACCGGCCCCAGTTCCGCGAAGTGCCACAGGGCGAAGAGGGCGGCGATCGTCAGGAGGTGGCTGACCAGGGCGACTCGCAACGCGACCGGAATGCCCCAGCGAGACGGGATGCTGAACAGGCGTTTGACACGGTCAAAGTCAGTGTCTTGGCAGGCATACAAGATGTCGAAGCCGCCGACCCAGAAGAAGATGACCGCTGAAAGCAGCGCGGGAGTCAAAGCCACCTCGCCTCGAATGGCAATCCACGCTGCGAGCGGCGACAGCATCAGTGCGGCCGACAACCAGTAGTGGCACCAAACCGTGAACCGCTTCGCAAACGAATAGCCGAGCAGAAACAACAGCACCGGGACCGACAGGATCAGCGGCCAGCGGTTCGGCAGAAACAACAGCGTCGAGGCCACAAAGCCTGCCGAGCAGATCAGCGTGAAGGCCACCACGGTTGTCAGATTCAACAGCCCCGCCGGGATGTGACGCTTCGCAGTGCGAGGGTTCTCCCCATCGAAGCGGCGATCAACGACGCGGTTGAACGCCATCGCGGCCGAGCGAGCGAAGACCATGCACAGCACAATGCCCGCCAGTTGCGACCACGCAAACGGAGAGTCGGGCCTGTGCCACGCGAGTGCTGCCGACAGCAACGCGAACGGCAACGCGAAGACCGTGTGGCTGAACCGGATTAATTCCAGCAGATGGCGGAGACGTTGAAGCATGTCAATTCTGTTGCGGTCGGGGTGAGCGATCGAACCCGAAGTTCGATGAGGCTGCGGATTCTATCCGTAGCGTCTCGCGATGTCCGCTGCTCTGACGTGGGGCAGGTTTGCAACCTGCCCGTGTTGGGAGATCAGGGGTCGGGTGTGCGAATTTCAGATTTCGCGGATGCGAGACTCTGAGTGGTGGCAGATCGTTCTTCCGCGAAATCTGAAATTCGCACACCCGACCCCGCCATTAGCCGCCCGCCCGCTGTTTGCAGCGCATGTAGTGGCCCTGCACTTCCGGGACGCAGGTCCGACCGTTCGGGGCCAGCGTGCTGCATTGGGCCTGATCCGACTGAGCCTTCAGAACCGCCGCGCGAGTCCGCATGACGACCCCTTCCTCTACATCGGCTTCGATGTCGGATCGAGTGACCCCGAAACAGGCACAGAGCGGTGCGTCGGCATCCTTGATTGGGATCGGCCCGGTGACAGAGTCTCGCTTCACGACACTGGCGAAGTCATCGTAATAGACGACGTTACAGCGACCGTTCGGACAGAAGTAGGCCGACTCGGCGAGTGTCCTGCGCACGTCAGCCGCCAATCGCGCCTGGAGCGTCTCCGGCCCGACGGCATGTCCCACCGACTGGCAGCCCGGACAGCGGCTGTCGACTTGCTCCGGCTCACGCAAGAAGGCCTTGTTCATGTGAGACTCCGAACACAGAACTGCTGAACTACTCCAGCCTCAGCCAGACCGACTTGAGGTATTCGCTTTCAGGGCAGTTGGTGGCGATCGGGTGATCGGCTGCCGCGCCTCCCATCCCGATGATCTGAACTCGCCGTCCCACTTCGGGTGAGGCACAGACGATCTTGGTGAACTCGGCGCGATCGAGCAGTCCCGAGCAACTGCAACTGAGCATCGTGCCGCCGGGGGCGACAAGCTGCATCGCCAGCCGATTCAGATCGTAGTACTTGTGCTTTCCCTCTTCGATCTCTTCGCGCGAACGAATCAGCTTGGGCGGGTCGAGCACCACCACGTCGTAGCGTTTCCCGTTGCGAAGCATGTCGCGCATGTAGGCAAAAATGTCGGCCTGCACGATGCTTGGTTTGACGCGATTGAGTTTCGCATTCTCTCTCGCCAAAGCGGCGGCCTCTTCGTCGAGTTCCACGCCCGTAGCCTCGGCCGCGTTCCCCAGTCGCATCGCCTGAATGGTGAAGCCGCCCGTGTAGCAGCAGAGGTCCAGCACCGACTTGCCGGCACAGAACCCGGCGACCATCTTCCGGTTCTCGCGCTGATCGCAGTAGAACCCGGTCTTTTGTCCGCTGACGAAATCGACGCGGAATTGAGTCCCATGTTCGCGCACGACCGACTTGGCGGGAAGCCCCTCCGAACCGGTTGGCTCGGCGCTGAAACTTTCGTGGTCATTCGAGGCCGGTCCCGTGCGCATGACACCGTGCTTGGTGCCACACAGCGGTTCGAGCATCGTCAGGATCGCTTCGGCTCGCTGGTACATGCCGAGCGAAAAACATTCGGCCACCAAAACGTCGCCCAATCGGTCCACGATCAGGCCCGGCAGACCATCGGCCTCGGCGTGAATTACGCGATAGGCGTCCGTCACGTCGTCCAGCTTGAGCAGACCGCGCCGCAACTCGACCGCCGACGCCAGACGTTCGTCCCACCACGCCTCGTCGGGCCGATGGACTCCGGTTCGCAGCAGCCTCACGCCCATCTCGGCGCGCGGATTGAACAGGCCGAATCCCTGAGTCACTCCCGCCGACGAGACCACTTCCACCAGATCACCCGGCCGTGCGGTCGGATCGAAGTCGCCGAGTTGCTTGCGGAACAGAAACGGATGCCAGACCGGCCCCTTTGACACGATCTGCGGCAGCCGTTGTGTCTCGTCCGGGCAGAGCGGACGCTGGGCGAGCAACTCAAACGGTGTAACAACCGGTCCGCGACGAGCCTCGCGCCGATAGGGCGGCGGTTGCCGATACGGCGGCGATTGATTGTCCGCTGATCGTGACGGAGGCGGTCGCCGTCCCGCAGGACGATCTGACTCGGGACGTGGAGACGCAGGGCGGCGGGGGCGTTCGGGGTACATGCCGCGATGTTAGTGTTTGCTCACCCGACTCACAACGCGATGCATCGGCCACTGGAGAGCAGGGGCTTCCTGGCCGACACGTCGTTGCGAACGCAACGGTCTTGACGGCAAAATCGTTTTCTGGGAAGCCTCGCCCGCCGTCTGTTGAACACGGGACGTGGGGTAGGTTTGTCACCTGCCTGACTCGTGTTTCCATGTGTCACGGGCAGGTGACAAACCTACCCCGCGAGTTTGTTCAGCATGCACGTCTTCTTTTCTGTGGGTGAACCGAGCGGCGATCAACATGCCGCCCATCTGATTGCCGAACTGAAGCGTCGTCGGCCCGATCTGCGTGCGTCGGGATTCGGTGGTCCGCTGATGGATCGCGCTGGTTGCGGGCTGTTGTTTCCCCTCACGACAATGGCCGTGATGGGGATCTTTCAAGTGCTTCCTTTGATCTGGAAGTTCTACAAGTTGGTCAAGCAGGCTGAAGAGTACTTCCAGCGACATCGGCCCGATCTGGTGGTGCTCGTCGATTTCCCCGGCTTCAACTGGTGGATCGCGCGCAAGGCCAAAGCGGCCGGCATTCCGGTGATCTATTACCTGCCGCCACAATTGTGGGCGTGGGCACCCTGGCGCATTCGACGAGTTCGCCAGCACGTCGATCTCGTGCTGTCGGGGCTGACGTTCGAGACCGACTGGTACGCCGAACGCGGCATCCCAGTGTTGTACGTTGGCCATCCGTTTTTCGACGAAGTGGCCGAGCATCCGCTCGACGAGTCGTTTCAGCGCGAGTGGAAATCGGACACCACGCCGACGGTCGCTCTGCTTCCCGGTTCGCGCCGCCAGGAGGTGACGCGAAGCTGGCCGTTGCTGTTGGAAGCGGTGAAGCGGCTGCATGCCCGTCACCCGCAGGTCAACTTCCTCGTCGCCAACTACAAGGAAAGTCAGCGGCAGTTCTGCGTCGAGCAATACGAGCGGCTGCAACAGGAGTTGCCGTTGTCGTTCTTCGTCGGCAAGACTCCCGAAATCATCGACCTCGCCGACTGCGCGATCATGGTTTCCGGGTCGGTCAGTCTGGAGATGCTGGCCCGGCGCACTCCGGCCGTCGTGCTGTACCGGACCACGTGGCCGACGTATTTCCTCGGCAAGTTGCTGATCACGATCAAGTACATGTCGCTGCCAAACCTGATCGCCGGACGCAAGGTGATGCCCGAGTACCTGAGCGTTGGCAGTCCGGTCCCCGTGACCGAAGCAATCGTTGAGGACATCGACCGGTGGCTGAGCGACCCTCACAAACTGAAGGCCGCGCGCGACGAACTCGATCAGATCCGTCAGCGGATCTACGCCACCGGTGCCACCCGCCGTGTGGCCGAAGTCATCCTGCAACGACTCGACGCTGGTACGCCCAACGATGGCGAACGAGCAGCCGCGTGAACAGGTGCAACCCGCATGCAAGAGCCTTCGCTGCTGATGCGTCTCGCCATGTTTCATTTCCCCGGCGGAGACGGCTATCTGTGCGGCTTGTTGCTGTTTTGTCTGGCTCAAGTCGGACTGATCTTCAACCGCCATGATCGCTGGCGTCGGCCGCTGACCATCGCTGCTCGAATCGGCTTGATCTGGTCGTTCGTCCTGCCGTCTCCCACACCGCGTTGGCTGCTCGTTCTGTTCTCGGCGAGCTTGCTTTGGCTGTGCCTTGCAGACTGGCGATCAAAGTCGGCGAACGACCCTGTCACTCGATCCCATCGTTTGCAGAGAGTCCGCTGGCTGAGCTGGCTAGTCGTCGTTTGTGCCTTCGCCATCTTGCGGTGCGAGTTGCCGTACCGCTTCTCACCGTCGGTTGATGTTTCGTCGCAGCGACTGTGCGTCGTGGGCGATTCCGTAACCGCTGGCTTGAACGACGGGGAGGACACCTGGCCGCAGCGACTCGCGCGCCGTTCGCACTGGCAAATCACCGACGCATCTCAGCCTGGCGCAACGCTGAAGTCAGCTCGACAGCAAGTCGAACTGCTCGACGCCGAACCTTCCGTCCTGCTCCTCGAAATCGGCGGCAATGATATGTTGGAGTCATTGCCGCTTGCGCAGTTTGAACACAACTTGGAGCAGCTTCTCCTCGCGGCACACAAACCGGGCCGAACCGTGCTGATGTTTGAACTGCCTCTCCCCCCGCTGGCATTCCGCTACGGAGAAACCCAGCGGCGACTGGCTTCCAAGTATGAAGTCGCATTGCTCCCAAAGCGATTGCTAATCGGGGTGCTCACCTCATCGGGAGCGACCGTCGATGGCATCCATCTCGCGCCCAATGGTCACGAGCGGATGGCAAAACTTGTCGAGAAGCTGCTCAACATCGACGGTGCATTGCGACAGGAAGCTGGAAGCTACCGGCACGTTGGTCCCCGCTGAGGCTCGACGAATTGATGTCCCGAATCACCACAACGTGTAGCCGCCGTCGATGACGAGAGCCGCGCCGGTCATGTAGCGCGAGGCGTCACTCGCGAGGTAGACAGCCAGCGGGCCGAGGTCTTCGGGTTGGCCGAAGTCTCCCTGCGGAATCTGTTCGCGAAACTTGGAGATGACGTCGGGATTCTCGCTCGCCCAGCGAACGTTCGGGGCCGTCATGAAGCCGCCGGGACAGATCGCGTTCACGGTGACTCCGTGCGGTGCCCAGTCGGCCGCTGCGGCGCGAGTCAGTTGAATCACGGCGGCCTTCGACGTTTCGTAGCTGCGCCCGCCGATGCCTCGGTTGGCGATCATGCCCGAAATCGACGCCACGTTGATGACTCGACCGCCCTTCCCGCGCGAGACCATCGCGCCGCCGAGCACCTTCGTGCAGAGAAACGTGCTGGTCAGGTTCAAGTCGAGAATCTGCTGCCACTGCTCCAGTGACTGCTCTTCCAACGGCACGTTGATGCGCCGACCACCGACGTTGTTGATGAGGATGTCAATCGGTCCGTGCTCGTCCAAGACACGATGGCAGATCGCTTCGCACTCGTCGGTTCGGCCGACATCGCCCATGATTGGGATCGCGGCCCGACCCAGCTTCCGAATGTCGTCCGCTGTCGAGTTGAGACTCTCCTCATCGCGACCGACCAGCACGACATCGGCCCCGACGTCGGCGATCGCCAGCGCCATCTCACGCCCCAGCCCGCGACTGCCTCCCGTAATGAACAGCCGCTTCCCATCGAGACGAAACCGGTCGAGAACGCTCATCGTGCAACTCCTGATTGTGAGACGGGCGGCATTCTATCGTTCGTCGCTCGCGATAGAATCCTGCGAGGCTCCGCCTCAGACAAAGTAGCCATCATCGCTCCGCGTGATGAGCCTTTCCAAAGTGGACGCCCGATCCCGTAAGGCTCATCACGCGGAGCGATGATGGCTACTTTGAACTCACCAGGATTCCACCACATGTTACCGATCACCTACGGAACCGCCGCCTCGCGAGCCCTCGCGCTGCGCTGCCCACGCTGTGGCGAAGGACCACTTTTCCGCAACTGGATCACGATGCACGATGGCTGCTCGCACTGCCAACTGAAATACGAACGAGCACCCGGCTATTTTCTCGGTTCAACGTACATCAACTACGGATTCATCGCCATCACGCTGACGGCGATGTACATGGGCCTGCACTTCGGTGCTGAGATCAGCAACCAAGTGTTGACTCCTCCACTGATCGCCTACTGCATCGTCGTCCCGATCATTCTGTTTCGCTATGCCCGCGCGTGGTGGCTGGCGATGGACTGCTACTTCGACCCGACCAGCTTCGAACCCGAGAACGACGCGTTCGTCTCGGGGCAGCGGGGTGAAGAGCCGTCCGCCGAAGAAGGGCCGACTGGTTCGTAGTGTTCCGTGCGGCTGATCAGTTGCGCGACGGATCGAACTGGCGGAGTTGGCGGAGTCGTTCGAGATACGCCATCAACCGCCGGGCCTTCGCTGCGGAGACCGGAGCCGGTGCCTCGTCGAAGCAGGCGATCGCTCGTCGTACACAAGCCAGTTCGCCGCGGTGTCGCCCGAGTTCGCCAAGCAGCGCGGACAGATTGAGCAGGTCGTTGCCCATCAGTCTCAACTCGCCTGTGGCCTTGTGTCGCGAATAGGCTCGCAGCAGCGGCCGGATTCCCTCGCGCGGGTCGTGCAGAAACCCCGTGAGTAGTCCGAGCGTGGCTTCGACTTCAGCTGATGGCTCATGGTACTCATCCTCTTCTTCGATGTCGGCGGCTGTTCCGGCGAGGCACTCCGCCAACTCATGCCGCTCCGCCAGCCAGGCATCGTTTGCCAAACCGAGCAGTTCATCGGGTCCACAATCGTCCATCTGTGAAATCGCGCGCTGCTGGAACCGTCGAGCCAGATCGTTGTCACCGAGTTCGCGATAGATCGCGGCCAGGTTGTGATAGATGGTCGCCAGCGCGTGGCGGTCTCCGCTGCGCTGGGCGATGTCCAGCGCGGCGGTCATCTGGCAGAGGGCTTCGTGGAAACGTTCCTGCTCGGCCAGCGCACAGCCATAGGCGATGCGACCACACGGCGACACGTCGAGCGCGAGGGCTCGTTGGAAGACGGCATCGGCTTCATTCCAGCTTCGGGTGCGGACAAGTTCATCCGCCCACTTGAGCAGCCACGCGACATGGCTCGATGCAAACGCAGACTCTGGCTTGATCATGGCTCGTTCTCCATTCGTGCTTGGGATGGGGATTCAAGCAGAACGAGCGTGTTCAAAATCGTCTGCGGTTCACGCGATGAGGCGTTTGGCCCCACCCATCCGTGCGAACCCGACGAGCTTTCGACAAAGGCGACCTGAGATATGTGCATTATCCCCATTTTATCTATTTTGTCAACTCTGCCGAGAGAAATAGATGCGACGGTTCTACCAATCGCAGTGCTTTGGACGCATGAAATCTTCCGTCTGGCTCGGTGTCAGATTGGCAGAGGTTGCTCACGTCAAGTCGCGGCTCTGGCCACGATGGCAGAGACCGTTGAAAGCCACTTCGCCACAAGCTATGACTGTGTAGGGGACTTTCGTCGTGAGTCTCCTTTGGCGCGCAGTTCGCTTGCTGGCAACCAACCCGTGTTGTGTCGGTCCAATGATCCGCAGTGTGCCTGCATTCCTGGAGACGAAGAGATGGCGAAAAAGGCAAGTGCCTCGAATGACATTAAGCTGGCGCCTCTCGGCGACCGGGTCGTGGTCAAGCGAGCCGAAGCGGAAGGCAAGACCGCTGGCGGCATCGTGCTGCCGGACGCAGCCAAGGACAAGCCGCAGCGCGGTGAAGTTCTGGCCGTCGGCGAAGGACACACCAAGAGCAACGGCATGAAGGCCGCGTTGACCGTCAAGGCGGGCGATCAGGTGATCTTCAGTTCGTATGCCGGTGACGAACTCAAGGTTGGCGACGAGACGTACCTGCTGATGCGCGAGAGCGACATTCTGGCAATCATCCTCTGAGCGAACTCGATCCCACTCATTCCCCTTCAAACTCTGACAGTCATCCCGTAAGGAGCAGTTCGACATGCCCAAGATTATCGCCTTCGATCAAGAAGCGCAGGAAGCGATGAAGCGCGGCGTACAGAAGCTGGCGCGGACCGTTCGCGTCACGCTCGGCCCGCGCGGTCGCAACGTCATCATCGAGAAGAGCTTTGGCTCGCCCACCGTGACCAAGGACGGCGTGACCGTCGCCCGCGAAATCGAACTGCCGGACAAGTTCGAGGACATGGGTGCCCGCATGGTTCGTGAAGTCGCGAGCAAGACCTCCGACATCGCCGGTGACGGCACCACCACCGCGACCGTGCTCGCCGAAGCGATCTATGTCGAGGGCCTCAAGGCCGTCGTCGCCGGGGTCAACCCGATCGACATGAAGCGCGGCATGGACAAGGCCGTCGAGCAGATCGTTGCCAAGCTCAAGGGCATGGCCGTCGAGTGCAAGAACAAGAAGTCGATCGCTCAGGTCGGCACAGTCGCCTCGAATGGCGATACCGAGATCGGCCAAATCCTCTCCGACGCGATGGAGCAAGTCGGCAAGGATGGCGTCATCACGGTCGAGGAAGGCAAGTCGCTCAAGACCGACTTCCAAGTCGTCGAAGGGATGCAGTTTGATCGTGGCTATCTGTCGCCGTACTTCGTCACTGATCCGACGTCGATGGAGTGCGTGCTGGAAGACGCCTACGTCCTGATCCATGAAAAGAAGATCAGCAACATCAAGGATCTGGTTCCGGTCCTTGAGAAGGTCGTCAACAGTGGCAAGCCACTGTTGATCGTGGCCGAAGAAGTCGAAGGGGAGGCCCTCGCGACACTCGTCATCAACAAACTTCGTGGCACGTTCAAGATCTCGGCCGTGAAGGCTCCCGGTTACGGAGACCGTCGCAAGGCGATGCTGCAAGACCTGGCGATCATGGTCGGTGGACAGGCGATCTTCGAAGACTTGGGTATCCAGCTTGAGAACGTGCAGTTGTCGGATCTCGGCCGCGCCAAGCGGATCGTGATCGACAAGGACAACACGACGATCATCGAAGGTCTCGGCAAGTCGTCGGACATCAAGTCGCGCATCGAGCAGATTCGCCGCGAACTGGCCAACTCGTCCAGTGACTACGATCGCGAGAAGCTCGAAGAACGCGTCGCGAAGCTTTCCGGCGGCGTGGCTCAGGTCAACGTCGGTGCCGCGACCGAAAGCGAAATGAAAGAGAAGAAGGCTCGCGTTGAGGACGCCCTCTACGCGACTCGCGCTGCCGTCGAAGAGGGCATTCTGCCCGGTGGTGGTGTCGCGCTGCTGCGTGCCTCGCTCGACCTCAAGCCCACGGGCCTGAACGAAGACGAGGCGACCGGCTATCAGATCATCGTCCGTGCGTGCCGTGCTCCGCTGACTCAGATCGCCGACAACGCCGGTGTCGATGGCGCGGTGATCTGCGAGAAGGTGGCCGAGCACAAGGACAGCTACGGGTACAACGCCCAGACGGGTAAGTACGAAGATCTGGTCAAGGCCGGGATCATCGATCCCTGCAAGGTCACTCGCAGTGCCCTGCAAAACGCGGCCAGCGTTTCGACGCTGCTGCTCACCAGCCAGGCCCTGATCGCCGAGAAGCCGAAGGACGAACCCAAGAAGGGTGGCGGCGACCACGACATGTACTAATCGAAGTCTGAAGGAGGCCGTTCCCCTCGAACGGCGTCAGGGAGGATGAACTTTCAGCCCGTGAGCTTCGGCTCGCGGGCTGTTTGCATTGAATGGCCCCATCGACTGAGTTCCGCAGGATGGCTCGGCTTGCTTCAAGCCGAGGGGTGCAGGTTCAAGAAACTTCAGTCCGACGTTCGATGGAGTTCAACGCCGAGTTTCCATCGACGTACTTCCTGATGTTTCTTGTGCTACGCACCCAGCTTGAAGCAAGCTGGGCCACCCCGCGATTCGGAAATGCAGCAGCAGCCGTCGAAAGTGGCCACCATCGAAGGTCCAGCCATCGACCAAGCGATTCCGCCCCCGCCCATCGACTAGTGCCCGTCAGTCATTTTCGGGGCCGTTGGAAACCAGTTTCGCGATGCCTGCATAGGTTTCGCAAACAACCAACTTGTTAGGCGAGAGGGCAGGGAGAGCCCCGATCAAAACCGGGTTCAGATCTGGAATGGGTACCCGGTTCTTGCCAAATCGCGGCTTCCGTCGAGTAACCATGGCTTTCTGAAACCCCTTGTTTTCAAGGATCTTCCAAGTATCCAAAAGCTATCCAAAAGACGTCATGGCGCTAAGGAACCGAAGGCAGGTAACCACACCGCAGCAGCACAATCGGCACAAGCGGCACAAGCGTCACATACGTCATATCGCATGCCAGTGGACCAAGACTAATGAGATTTCCACGACAGCTTCGGCGAGATTCTAGCCGAAAGCTAGTACTGCTCGTTGGGTTTTGTTGGGCTGGCCAGGGCTCGTTGCGAACGGGCATCGAGCGTCAGAAACGAGCTGATTACCCAATCGAATCTACGGCACTATCAAATCGGGACAGGAGGTCCTCACATGAGAAATGGATTTCTCGCGGCGGCGACAATTCTGGTTGCGAGCGCGGCTTCGGCCTGGTCTCAAGAGCCCCAATCATCGCTCGCCCCCTTGATCCAAGCATCAGGCGAAGTGCAACCGGATGCCGCCGAAGTTCTGCCGGCACCACTCACCCAGTCGGCACCGCCACCAGAGAACTGGACACCCCCGCCGCTCGTCGGTAGTTATTCCTATTCCGGGAATGGAAACCGATTCTGGGGCAGCGCCGAATTTTTGTTGTGGGCGATCAAGCCGGGGAATACACCTCCGCTTGTGACATCCGGCACGACAACTTCGCTCGGAATCCTTGGTGAACCCGGGACGACCACGCTGTTTGGCGGCGATCAGGATTACAACGCGCGTCTGGGCGGCCGCTTCACCATGGGGTATTGGCTCGACCCGGGCCAAACGAAGGGCATCGAAGGGAACTACTTCTTCCTGAACGGCCCTTCGGACAACTTCAGCGCGAGTTCGGACGGCGCGCCT
Organism: Planctomycetota bacterium; assembly: GCA_038040225.1. Taxonomy (GTDB): domain Bacteria; phylum Planctomycetota; class Planctomycetia; order Planctomycetales; family Planctomycetaceae; genus Schlesneria. The sequence goes on along the minus strand of JBBPIS010000065.1, from coordinate 13,185 downwards.
GGCTCACCTGTCTTGGCTCGTCCATATATCAATGCCATCACCGGCTTGCCGGACAGCGAACTGATTGAGTTTCCCGGTGTCATCTCCGGCAGAGTATTGGTCACCTCAAGCAGCTTTTTTCAGGGTGCCGAATTGAACGGGCTCTGCAACCTCTGTTGCAGTTGCCCGACGAATTGCTGCTCGACGGCTTGTTGCCAGACGGCTGGAGTCCCGACGGGTTACTCCAACCAAACCGGCTACAGGGTGGACATGATCGGGGGCTTCCGCTACCTCAACCTCAATGAAAGCCTGGTCATCACCGAAAACTTGCTCGTTCTCCCCACAGCGCCTGTGCCGCCGTTCGACCCCGGTGCGACGATCATGGTGACCGACCGCTTTGAAACGCGCAATAGCTTCTATGGAGGACAGATTGGCGCACGGGGAGAATGGTACCGGGGAGCCTGGTTTACGAACGTGTCGGGCAAAGTGGCGATCGGCGACACGCACCAGGAGGTTCGCATTAGCGGAACGACGGTCTTCACCAGTTCAGGCGGTGCGGTGGTCACCCAGCCGGGTGGCTTGCTCGCACTGCCGACTAACATCGGCACCTACAGCCGCGACCAATTCTCCGTGGTTCCCGAGATCGGCATCAACGTCGGCCGGCAATTGACGAACAACGTCCGTGTCTACGGGGGCTATTCCTTGATCTATTGGAGCAGCGTCGTGCGGCCAGGCGACCAGATCGACTTCACCGTCAACCCGACACAACTTCCGACCCCCGCCGGGCCGGGGGTGTTAGTTGGACCGGCGAGGCCGGCCTTCGCTTTCAACGACACGGATTTCTGGGCGCATGGACTCAACCTTGGTCTGGAGTTTCGCAGGTAAGTGAGCTTCGCACGGACGACGTCCTCGTCACAGCGCAGCCACAGATTCCTGCCGACCTGATCGGCTCAGAGCCTGTAATCCACCCTGAACATGGCAGTGATCTGCTCTTGAGTGTATCCAGCCATCAGCAGCCGGAGATAGTACGTCAATTCATTGAGAGTGGGAGCACGGTCGAGAGCAGAATTCTGATAGAGGTTCGCCACAAAATTGGCCTGGCGCCCGAAGGTGCCGTTCAGAAGGTTGGTCAGATTCCTGCCCGTGAACAGCAGCTTGCTGACCACGGCCAGATTGGCCACCGGTATATTCCCGAATAGGACCGTCGATGTTCTCCCGCCGTTGATCGTGAGGACAATGTCCGCCGGGTCATTCGTCATTTGCACGAAATTGATCTGCCCAACCTCACGAACACGGTACGTGCCTGGAGGCAGATTCGAGAAGCCGAAGTTGCCGTTGGCACCCGTCGTGGTCCTTGCCTCCCCGATGTCAAGCACGCCATCACTGTCCGCATCGATGTAGATCGTAAAACCTTGCAAACCCTGCTCACCCAAGTCGCGGACCCCGTTGCCATTCGTATCCTGGAACTTGTAGCCGCCGATGGAGACTGACCGATTGCCGAAAGCCACTCCGGCGATATTGGTGCCGCTGCTGGCGATGATGGCGGGCGGGTTGAGCGTGGTCTGGACGAAGCCGGCTGGCACGACTTCGCGGACGGTGTAGGTCCCCGGCCCGACGTTGGTGAAGGTGTAGTTGCCGTTGACGTCGGAAGTGGTGCTGCGTTCGCCGATGTCGAGCAGTCCGTCGTTGTCCGCATCGAGGAAGATCGTGACGCCGGCCAAGCCGAGTTCACCGACGTTCTGGACGCCGTTGCCGTTCGTGTCCTGGAACTTGTTGCCGCCGATGGAGATCAACCGGAAGTTGCCGAAGGTCACACCGGCGACATTGGTGCCGCTGCTGACCACGAAGGGGGCCGGGTTGAGCGTGGTCCGGACGAAGCCGGCTGGCACGACTTCGCGGACGCGGTAGGTCCCCGGCCCGACGTTGGTGAAGGTGTAGTTGCCGTTGACGTCGGAAGTG
>JBBPIS010000065.1:9872-11147 GCA_038040225.1 Planctomycetota bacterium | reverse complement strand
GTTCGTGTCCTGGAACTTGTTGCCGCCGATGGAGATCAACCGGAAGTTGCCGAAGTTCACACCGGAAACGGACTGGTCGGTTGCCAGCGTAATCGTGGTGGGGTTCGGCGTCGTCCGCACCGTTCCGGTCGGCTGGACTTCGCGGACGTTGTACGTTCCCGGTCCAAGTTCGACGAAACTGTAGTTGCCGCTCGCATCCGTCGTGGTCCTGATCTCTCCCGTGTCGAGTACGAGGTTGTTGTTTGCATCAAGAAAGATGGTCACTCCGGACAGACCAGGTTCGCCCGGCTGCCGAACACCGTCGCCGTTGAGGTCGTTGAACTTCAGGCCGGAGATGCTGCCGTCCATGCATTCGGCGACCGTGATGACGTTGCTATCCAGTGTCACGGCACCATTTCGCGCCAACACGCTGCCCTCCACGGTCGCGCCGGTTTGCACGGTGATACTCGTCAGCGCGAGAATATGTCCGATGAACTCAGTGGTTGTCCCCAGAGTTGCGGAACTGCCGACCTGCCAAAAGACGTCGCACGGGTCGGCGCCGTTAATCATCACAACAGACGAGTTGCTGGCGGTCGTGAGCGTGCTCCCGATCTGGAAGTAGAACTCCGCATCGGGATCGCCCTGGGCGTCGAGAGTGAGCGCCCCCGTGAGTTGAGCTGACGACGAAAAGAAATAGACGCCCTGCGTGAGCGTGAGCCCACCCAGATCCTGTCCGGTCAGTACCTGAGTGACCGTATAACCTGCGATTTCGTTGTACGCCGTGGTGACATCGTTTTGAGCCTGGATCGCGACCGCGTCCGCCACATGCATCGCCCCATTGATGACAATCCCCGGCGGGAAGCCGGTGACCGCGGAGCCGGGGCCGACACCCAAATCTCCCGAGATGACGGTCGGGCCGGTATTGGTCACCGCCGAACCTCCCAGAACCGCGAAGCTCTCGGCCGTACCCAGACTGGTCGCCAACAGTGTGCGGTCCTCCAAGAGTTGAACTTCGGCTGCCACCGGCCGGAAGGAGCGATTCCGATTCCGTGTCCGTGGGGTGCTCTTGCGAAACCAGAAATTTTTGGACAGCCAATCGACAATGTGCTGGGACATCGTGGTTCTCCTGATTGAGTGCATTCACTGATGGGCAACGTGCCGTTACCAGGGCAACCCAACCAACGGTTCTTGTCCTGAAAACCTTCAGGCAGGCGGTGATTCGTTTGGTCTCATGCCACAGTGCGTCAGAGGTCGGTCACCGATGGCGAAAAAAAAAGCCGACGTGGGGGGACACCC
>JBBPIS010000065.1:0-9862 GCA_038040225.1 Planctomycetota bacterium | reverse complement strand
GAACACCATCAGGTGTTCCCGCACGTCGGCTTACTTATTAGCTAACCCCCCGGCCCAGTCCGAATCAGACCAGCCGGGTTGTTCTCTACCTAGTCATCCGAAAAACGTTGACTCATCATCTTGGAGGGGCGAATTTCAAACTTACCTCGTCACTCGGCCTGTAGATGCTATCGCCCGGAATGGCGAATACAAGGAGCAGGAGCCCGTTGCTGCACTTTCTGTCAGTCGGGGATTCTACACGGCGAGTCTGAGCAGTCGTTGCAGGAGGGATCGGATTTTCTTGGTGAGCGTGGCGTTGTTGGAGGCGTGCGAAAAATCGTGCAGCAGACACTGCGTTCTGCGTTTGCAGAGCTTTGCGGCGATCCGCGTGGGACGGACGGCGGTCGGACGTGTCCCACGGCGAGTCGGTGCGGTGCGTCAGTTGCCCCGCGTTGAGCGTCCAGGTCCAGAGTTCCGTCAGCGTGAACAGCCATAGGTTCAGGTGACAGACGCCGATGTTCGTCCACAGGTTGTGGACCTGTTGTTGACCGCTCCCCCAGACCTCTTTGACGTCGTGGAAGACCTGTTCGATGGTCGAGCGGTTCGCCGAAGGCTTCGAGGATCTCACGCACGTCCGCGTCGGTGTAGTAGAAGAACTGTGGACCAGTCGGCTCCTTGACGATGACCACCCGGATCACGCCGCCGAACGTGGCGTGCGTGGCGAGGAACGTCTTCACCGTCTTCACGACCTCGACGCCGTAGACCGAACACGTCACGTCAGCCCCGCCGAGTAGGCCGCTCCAAACCTGGCCGGGCGATGGAGGCTCCAGACGGATTGCAGCACGCGGCCCAATCTTGCAACTGACGAGTTGATTCCGGATCGTGAGGTCCAGCAGCTTTCGCCGCCACTCTTCAATGCGCCCGAGAAGATCAATGGCCATGCCGATTCATCGCCCATCTTGTAAACACGCCTTGCCGCAGAACGGTCAAGTTCAGTGTCTCCACCGTGGGGCGAAGATCGGCCGTTCACGAAGAAGCTTGTTGCGGACTCTTTCCGCGACTTCCGTGGTGAATCGTCCTGGGTCACGTTGAGACGGCAACTTCAGTCGTGTCCGACGATTGTGTGACGGCGCTCTCGACCGAAGGCAGCGGTCCCCGCAGCCGATTGACGGCGGATCGTTCTTCGCGGCGCTTGCGGCGACGGGCCTCGGCCCTCTTCCGTTTGGTGATGTCGACGACGGTTCCTTCGTAGTACAGAACCTTCCCCAAAGCGTCTCGGACGACACGGACGTTTTCGGAAATCCAGACAATGCTCCGGTCTCTGCGGAAGACGGCCGACTCGAAGTCAATCAAGCGGCCCTGTTGCTCCATCAACTCGACAAACTGGCGACGGCGACCCGGTGCGACGTACAACTGGCGAGCGATGTCGTTGATGGACGCCGCCAGGTCATGCACCGAGTCGTATCCGTAGATGCGGGCCAGGGCCGGGTTGGCCGCCATGTAATGCCCGTCGGGTGTCGTCTGGAAAATCCCCTCGATCGAATTCTCGAAGATGCTGCGATAACGCTGTTCGGCGAGGGCGATCTGCTGGGCTGCTCGCTCGCGATCGGCGATCTCATCCCGCACTCGACTCAGCACCTTGTTGTATTCGTGGGCGAGTTGCCCCGTTTCCGTATGGGGATCGGCCTTGAGGTCTCTCGAAAAATCGCCGTGTTCCTGGTGCGATTGCATCTCGACGAGCAGGTCCATCAGTTCGGTCGAGGTTCCGTGTTCCGAGTGGTTCAGCCCCTCCATCTCGTGCAGGGGGCTGACCCGCAATCGCAGAATGCCATTGAGCACCTTGCAGAAGATCATTCCCAGACCAAACGACCACACGGCAGCCACCACCACACCCGACGACTGAATGAGCAGTTGTTTTTCGCGTGAAAAGCCGGTGCCGAACAGGCTGATGTCACCCAGCAGCGCCACCGCAATCGTGCCCCATGCTCCGCAGAAGGCATGGACGGGGACAGCTCCGACAGCATCGTCGATATGCATCCATTCGAGCCACGCGGTGGCATAAACCATCACCAGGCCTGCAACCGCTCCCACCAGGATGGCCGCCCAGAAATCGAAGACATGACAACCCGCGGTGACAGAGACCAAACCTGCAATGGTGCCGTTGATCAGTCCGCTGGCGGAGGGCCGTTTCTCGCGTGCCCAACTGAGAAACAGCGCCGACAGCCCACCCGCCGCCGCCGCCAGATTTGTGTTGATCAGAATGCGCGGCACCGCATCGGTGAAGGCCAGCGCGCAGCCGCCATTGAAGCCGAACCAGCCAAACCAGAGCAGGAACGCGCCGAGTGTCGCCATCGGGATGTTGTGTCCGTGCCAGCGAGTCTGCCCCTTGTCAAACCGACCGAGGCGCGGACCCATGCAGACGACGGCTGCCAATGCGAACCAGCCACCGATCGAATGCACGGCCGTCGAGCCGGCGAAGTCGATGAACCCGAGGCCCTTCAGCCAGCCGGGAGTTGTCGCATCGCCACCCCACGCCCAGTGACCGAACACGGGATAGATCAGCGCCGACACGAAGACACTGCACACCAGGTAGACTGAGAACCGCATCCGCTCCGCCACCGCACCGGAGACGATCGTCGTCGCGGTGCCGCAGAACATCAGTTGGAACAGGACCATCGTCAGCAGGCGCGGATCGGTTCTCGCGCTGAGCACGAAGTCCGTGCCGCCGATCCAGCCGCCCTGGGAGGCTCCGAACATCAGGCCGTAACCGACGACCCAGAAGACCAGAGAAGAGACGCAAAAATCGACCAGGTTCTTGATGGCGACGTTGATGCTGTTCTTCGCGCGGACGAAGCCGGATTCGAGCAGGCAGAAGCCGCCCTGCATCAGCATCACGAGAAACGCACAGATCAACAGCCAGAGCGTGTCCACCTTGTGAACGATGTCAATCCAATCGGTCGTCATGAATGTGGCCCAACTGAAAACGTTCGGTCTCGGACGAAGCTGTGCTTCGACGCGACGGGCCCCACGGCGATGGTGAGACGGTCAGACGAAATACTTCCACCATCGTGGCATCGATCGAATCTCCTGAGTTGAGCGCGAACAGGAGGCCCGAACGAGTTGGTGTCGATTTTTGTTGCGAACAGAGTCGCTTCGGAGATTCGACGCCCTCCAATTCGATTGGATTCTGAAACCGTAGCCCAGCGTTGAGAGAACGCCTCATCCCGCCAGCGAACGTCGCGAAAATGGGACGATCGGGCTCGGTCTGTGCGGAAGAGTTGGAAGGATCAGGTTGACACGATCATGACGAGGGCAGCACCAATCAATTGGTGCTGCCGTCAACCAGTCGCGAGAGCCGGTGTCGATGAGCCCCGAGAATCGAAGAATCTTTCGGAGCGGTTCGGGCCAACGCCCAGAGCGAGAAACCGTTGCGGCGATCACGGTTTGTTCTGTTGGGGGTCATCTGCGTATTCGATGGCACAACCGACGGGGCGGGTCTCGCGGATCTCGGGTTGTTTGCCAGCGAGTAGTGCCTCGATGGCCGCGCGGGTGTAATGCGTCTCCACCTTGGCGGCGTCTTTCCACTGATCGTCGAACGCGCCCATGTAGGCGATGCGACGGTCGGAGTTCAGGATAAAGACCTGTGGCGTCACGGTTGTTCCAAACCGGTGGCCCATCGCCTGAGACGTGTCTTGCAGATACAGGAACGGGAACTGGGAGTCCTTGGCCCGTTCCTTCATCTTGTCGAGCCGATCGGGTTCCAACTGGCTGATGCTGATCGCGACCAGTTCGACATCACGCTCACGATAATCGGCCGCCAACTGCTTCAACCGCCCTTCGTAGGCGGCGGCGACGGGGCAGTGGTTGGCGATGAAGACGAGGACGACGAGCTTCTTCTTGCAGTCAGCGAGACCGTGCCGCTTGTCGTCGACGCCGATCAAGTCCTTCCACACGGGAGCCGGGTCGCCAACGCTGAGCACTCGATTGAACTTGCCGGCCCGCGCCGGAAACGCGATGGCGGAGCAGGCAACGGCCAACAGCAGTGCGATGTGCAGCGTTCGGCCTCGTCGGGACATCGTCAACTCGCCTCACGAAAACTGGGGCCGTCATTTGCCGGAGGAGTCGGACTCTTGGGTGAACCCGACTTGTTCGATGGCCTTCTCGTTGGGAACGAGCTTTTCCGTCGATTCGCCCGTGACTTGAAGGAACGTCTTCGGGCCAAACGCATTCACGACCGATTCTTTGGTGACCGACTTCCGGGATCGAATCAACCCGCGCTCGATGTCGAACTCGATCGTGCCGGAAGGGGTTTGCTGCGCGAGGCCCCCCATCATCTTGGGATCGTTCAGCAGGGCGAGGATCGACGTCTTGAACTTGATCGTGGCGATGCCGTCCGAGACCTCCGTCAGTTCAAACTGCCGCAGCATCGGAATCTGCTGGGTCAGCCCCTGTCGGATCGAGACCGGCTCGTCGTATTTCTGTTTCCAACGATACCCGACAGCGATCGCCTCCTTCGGCAGGGGGATCAGGAAACTCATCTTCGGATCGGCTTTGTCAGCGGAGGCGGCGTTTGATTTGGAAATGTCTGTGGCAATGATCCGAACCGCCAGAAGTTCACCATTCAGTGCATATTTGAATCGTGCCATCGGCTTTCCGATGGTCTCTTTGTGACTCTGAAAATCGGTTGGCGCGGCCTTGTCCTGCGCACTGTCGAACTCGATGGCAGTTTGATCGCCCGTCTCTTCTGAATCTCGACGTCCCCCTGACATCTTGATGCGATCAATGATTGGTTCGAGGAGCGCCGAACCGTCATCGTCGACCGAAACCACTCGGATATGCTTGGAGGTTTCATTTCGTTGAAACGTCTCGAGCGACTGACCCGCCTGCTGAGCCAAATAGCGGACGCTGCCCGAAACCTCGTAGTAAACGAACTGTCCCGGTTGAAACCTGTATTTCAGCAGCACCGTCTGTTCGGCCGGGACGATCTTGGCCGCCGGTTGAGGTTCCGTCGATGCCGTATCGTCTGCCAGACCTGCCTGACCGGCCCAGACGATGACTCCGCAACTCAACGCTCGACGAAACCAACAGGTTCCAGCCCACATGTTTCACCCTCCTGGCAACAACTTTCCACCGTGACACTTCAACACTCGATGACCGACCGCGCAGGTTGGGCCGGAGTCTCCGTGCCGGAGGATATCAGACGTCCAATCGACGGTGGAGACCAGTTTGCGGGTCAACTTGCCGGTCGTGACGATTGTCGCACCGGTGGGCGTTCAGTGGCGGATCGATCCGGGCTCCGGATGGGAATTTGCGGGGGTCGCAACAAAAACAACTGGCAAACCGGGGCTGACGGTTTTACGCTATGCGGACGACGCTCTGAAGAAACTCACCGCGAAGTTGGGAGTCGTTGGTAAGGCTTTGCGACCGATTCCGTCGATGATGTCTGGGGAAGTATTGAGGTCTCAGGCAAGCGTTGCGTTCGATCCGCCCACTCCCTTCGAGATCGGCGACGGCCTTGTCGAGCGTCCCTATTAAATCCGTTGCCACACCTGCCTTCGATGAGTGACTGACATGGAAAGCAAGAAGTTTCTGACCGCCCCGGAAGTCGCCACCGAGTTTGGTCTCGACGAGGCAGCTCTTCAGCAATTCGTGGACTCGGGCGAAGTGCGAGCACTCGCCGATCGCGGGATCTGGAAGTATCGGCGTGACGAACTTCAGACGCTGATCGACTCGGGCAAGATCGCTCCGCCGACGGCCGAGATTTGGCTGGATGAAGGGGCTTCGACGACGGACCAGGTTCTCACCGTCGGGACGGAACGCGACGATGACCTGTCGTACATCGAACTCGACGAAGAAGCGCTGGCCGAGCATGCCACGATGATCTCCAAGTCCGGCCCCGTTGAGGATCGGACTCCCGTGGACGAAGTCCCCGTCGCGGAAGACTGGTTCGTGCCGTCGAACGTCGATGAGATGAAATCGCAGTCGACCGATCCGCAGCAGTCGTCCCGCGACGTCAAGATTTATTCCAGCGCGGAGTCGCACGAAGCATCGGGCCTCGCATCGGCCGATTCGGGATCAGACAGCATCTTCGATCTGGACATGCCTTCGTCGAAGAGTGAGAGCGACAGCGATGTCCGGCTCGCCGGGGCTGCCAGCGATTTGGCTGGCGGCTTGAGTCAGCCCGCGGCACCGAGCCTCGCGGACAGTGACAGCGATGTGCGGATCGCAAAGGGTGAAATTGACAGCGACAGCGATGTGCGGATCGCAGACGATGTTCCGGGTGGCATGCTCGAAGGATCGGGGATCGTGCTCGACTTCGATCTCGGCGCGGGGGCGACCGTCTCCTCGTCGGGTTCGTCGCTGCGACTGCCTCAAACCGGAGCCGGCGACGACACCTCAGCATGGGATGAGGCCGATGCAGAAAGCGTTGACGTCGCGGGAGGCAGCGGCCTCTCGTTGTCAGCAAGTTCGGCCGGGAATCAAGGTGACAGCGCGATTCGCTTGAGTGACGACGACAGCGCAATCAATCTGTACGGTCAGTCCGAAAGCGGAATCGCTCTCGATGGTGATTCTCGCGTGGGAGCACCATCGACCGGCAGTTCGGTATTGTCGGAAGCGGAGGGTGGGACCGGTGATCTGTCGGATGACAGCGGTTTGTCATTGGAAGATCGTGACGACAGCGGCTTGTCACTGGAGTCGCTGCAGGGGGACAGTGGCCTCACACTTGAAGCGGCTGACAGCGGTTTGACGCTCGAAGCAGGCGGCGATTCAGGAATCCGCCTTGCTTCGCCCGACAAGACTTTGGCCGACGATGACTTTCCTGCGACGATGTTCGACGAGGATGGTGCCGGTCGGACTCAAACGCTGGACCTGTCAAACCAGCTCGACGATGACTCGTCATTCGACGTGAACCTGTCCGGCACGGGAGCAACCGCCGAAATCCAAGTCGGCGACGACGATGATTTCGAGGAAACGGCAGCCACGGTCGTCAAACGGGGCCGCGGCAAAGCTGGCCCGGGACTGACCGAAGCTTTCCAACTCGACGATGCTCCCGCAGTGGAAGACCTCGACATTGCCGATGATCTGGATGCGGTTGTCGGCGCTGACGACGATGAGGCAGTGGCGGAACTCGAAGAAGAGGAGGTCTTTGAAGCCTCGGACGAAACCTTCAGCGATGAGATTGAAGCTGCCGACGAGGACGATGAAGAATATCTCGCCGCCGCCGGGGCCGCGGCTGCTGCGAAGACGCTCGGTCCGCGTGAGCCTTCGTGGGGAACTGGCATGTCCGTCGGCTTGATCGCCTGTTCGCTGGTACTCGCAGCGAACGCACTGATCTTGTGGTCGGGCGTTTCCACGATGTGGAGTGGCGCGGAAGCCTCCGGGCCTGCCTCGGCTCTCATCGCGCAGTTGGCAGGATTGTTGTAACGTGGCCGGATTGTTCTGAAGCCTGCCAAAATCAATCCCGTCGGCTGAGTTGACGAGTCAACGCATGGAGGCCATTGCTCATTGGCCCCCATGTGTTGCGCTGCCGGTCAGCCCCCCGGCTTGGCTGACTTCGAGCTTGCCGCTTCCAACTCCTCGCGCATCGTTGGCGTGAGGACCGTGCGGAAACCACAATGAAACGTCCCGGACAGGACGTCGCCCTTCATGCGAGCCGAGACTCGATAACCCGTGCAGTAATCGTCGCTGCACAGGAAGGATCCGCCCCGCTGAATGCGCTTGGGAATCGTTGGCTCATTGGGATCAAAGCTGTCTTGAGGACCGGTGGGGTTGCGACTGGGGCTGATGCTGTAATAGTCGGGACGATACCAGTCGTGGCACCACTCCCAGACGTTGCCCGACATGTCGTAGAGCCCGTATCCGTTGGGCGGGAATGATTTCACGGGAGAAGTCCCCTCAAACCCATCCTGGACGGTGTGCTTCTCGGGAAAGGTTCCCTGCCAGATGTTGTTCATCCACAGGCCATCCGGATTGCGTGTACTGCCCCAGGGATACTCCTCGCCCGTCAATCCTCCGCGCGCCGCACGTTCCCATTCCGCTTCCGTGGGGAGACGCCGCCCCGCCCAACGGCAGTACTCCTGCGCGTCCTCCCACGAAATGTGGATCACCGGATGATCGGCCCTGTCCTCAATCGAGGACTGTGGGCCGAGCGGATGCCGCCAGTCGGCCCCGGGCTCGTACTTCCAGACCTGATACGGCCAATTCGGAAAATCCTTCCGGAGCGTGCGCATGTCGAACTGTGGATTGAAGCAGATCGAGCCGGGAACCAACGCCGCTTCATCGACCGTCGTTCCTGCGGGAACCTGCGCCTCAATGTCTTCTCGCTTCGGCTTCCGTTCAGCAACGGTGACGTAGTTGGTTGACTCGACGAATTTCAAGAACTGGCCGTTCGTGACCTCCGTTTCGTCCATCCAAAAACCGTCGATGGTGACGTTGTGCTCGGGTCGCTCGTCCTCATGTGGCCCCTGAGAGTTTCCCATCCGAAACGAACCGCCCGGGATCCACTTCATCCCCTTCAGGGCTGCCGCAGGCGCGTCGACAACAACGGACGAATCGCCGGGCAAGCCGGCAGCCCTCTTCACGCCTGGATCACCGTTTGACGACCCGGCTCCACCGACCGGCCCCCAGACGGCGTAGGCGAGCAATCCGGTGAGCACAACGACGGGAGTGATGAGAATCCAAATCTTCGCCATGGGCTAATCCTTCGTGCGACGATCTCAATCGGGTTTCACAGGCTAACAATCAACCGACAGCCAACGCAAACAGCAGTACGAATTCCGCATGTGAGCGCACCGTTGCATGCTTGCGGGAAGAGCCGAACTTGGCTTAGCTCTCACGGCGCAATGACGCACCACGTTGCGTGACTCTTGAATCGGACAATTCTCACCGTTACTCCCCGACTGCTTTGGAGTCACTCCCTGAGAACAAAGATCGCAACGGCACGCGCGTCATCTGGCCCGATCTGAATTGGTGCTGCAGGCTGGCGAGTCGCTCTTCGGCAGGGCCAATTGTCCAGCATTCGTCTTCGGCCAGTTCGACGATCGGCGTCCCTTCATCGTTCAGCGGGCAGATGTCGCGCAGCTCGACGAGTTCACCATCATGGCCTTCGTCGATCCAACGTAGTGGAAGGCCCTGAGTCCGGCAGACATACGGCCGATCCGCATAGATGCGACAGCCTCCCTCAGCATCCAGAAAAGCGCAGGCTCCTCTCTCGTGAGGCTCCAGCTCCGCGAGCAGGGAAGCATGGGTGAGTCGAATGTTCTCCGCCTCGATCTCGAAAACCGTCAGATCATCGACACAGCACTGGCAGCAGCCACGCCGGCATTGCAAACGAGCACCGTGTCCGTCCGCAATCTGAGTCGCCCGGTGATCCACTTCAACATAGAGGCTCCGCAGGGACGCCAAGGGACCGCTGCCCAATGGCGTGCCATCGGTACACGACGTCGTGGGGGATGGCTCTGTCCGGCTCATTCAATGTTCCACTTCTTCTTTCCAGGGCCGATGGTAGGCAGAACTTGCTTGTGCGAGTCTCAGTCTTCCGTCATTGGAGGGCGACGGAAATCAACTCAAGACAAAGTCACATCATCACAGATGACGCCCCAAACATCGTCGATTTCAGGCAGAGGTTTGTTGTCTGAATTCATGATTTTTTTGTTTCGGATCGCGGCTTCGGGAGTCGGCGGAATTCCTGAGCGACTGTCGACGCAAGTAGACCAGCTGAAAACAGTTCCAGCCGCTCAGCGAATCTTGACACCCACTGCGTTGACTTCATGGCAGATGCGGTTACTATACCGCCCCGCGTGGGCCGTCGAGTGGCCCATGCGTCGCTCTTTGACAATTTGGTTGGATGGTTCTGAGAAATCAGCTTTGCAGTATTGAAGCG
>JBBPIS010000064.1:18514-39380 GCA_038040225.1 Planctomycetota bacterium | reverse complement strand
GACAGTTTTCGGAAGATTAATGCCAAAAACGGACCACCCACAGCTGACGTGTCGACTCCAGGAAGCTAACGGGGTGGCTGCCCCGTCAATATAGAGGTCGCGAGCGATGATCTGGATGTAGTCTCTGGCGCGTTCACACCACACCAGGTCGGAAATGGCCGCAATCTGCAACGGCGGCTGCCACGACAAAGGTGCATTGTGATTTCTCATTGCCTCATTCCAGCGATGCGTAAACTCCTCGGCAATGTTCTTGTCTGCATCCCAAGAATGGTGGTGCAATCTGGCGTCGCAAGACACAAAGAACGCGTTTACGATTATGGGCGTCCACTTGCTTGACAGGTTACATGCTGTCTTCATCGCGTCTGATTCCCATCCGCTGTCAATCTTACGGGCTTCCAAGAGAATCGCATCCGATTCGTCAACGGCTTCTCCGAATTTGCTATTGCAGTAAAGCGCTCTCACTCGCTGGCATCGATGATCCAGAACATCTCGAAGTTGGAGCTTCGTCTCAAACGTTCTGCAAACATCGACCGTTTCATTCAGAATCGCCAAACATCCGTCAAAGTTCTTCCGATGCAATGCGAGGTCAGCGCGTATGCGCAAAATGGTGGGGTGCGGATGCGGCATCATTGCCGACTTGCGCATTTCATCCAACTGGTCCAAGAGACCAATGGCGTGATCATAGTCTGCCGCAGGCAGCTTCGAATCGCGGCGAAGATTCTCTTGAACGAACAACGATGCTTCATTGAGAAGGGCCATACGTCGTTCGGCATCCTTATCGGATGGATTGGCATCAGCCGGTCGCTTGCGGCCATGCTTTTTGCGATATGCCGCCCATTCACATTGTGCTCGATCAAGGAAGGCCTCTCGAGACGTGGCAACTTGCTTGAACAGCCGGTCAAGAACAATTACGGCGTCATTCATTTCCATAGGATCACCTGTTAATCAATCGGACAATTGTGCAATCGAAACCACGACCCATGGAGACAACATGCCGTGCTTGTCATTAGTTGTCAAGGTTTTTCATAACGACCGCTTTCTTGCCGAGCGGCTGGATGGCACGCATATGGGGCGGCATAGTCAGTGCTTGGCGCCACTGGCGGGGGGCTTTGCTCGCCGGTGTTCTGGCGGATCAAAGCAACCGCTGTGGCAGCCGCGACCGAAAGGTTCAGTCAAACAGCAGCTTCAACAATTCGTCACGCGTGATCCCGGCATGTTCGGTGATTTCTCGCAGGATGGCGTTCAGCGTGCCAACTTTCAGCGCAGCGTGGTCCGGAATCGTGATCTGATGTTCGCCACCAGCCTCGGTCGTCAGGCGCATGTGGCTGCCGGTCTGCCGCGTCGCGTGGTAGCCAAGCTTCGCGAGTACCGCCGCCAGATCGCGTCCCGAGAGATCGCGCGGCAGCTTCATGTGGCGATGACCTCGTCGCGAACAAAGTGCAGGCGGATCACCTTCGGCCGCTGGGCCTCGATTTCAAAATGGCACTGCACGGCATCTCGCACGTTGGAGCGGAGTTCTGCCAGATCATTCGCTTCCGTGATGATCGACTCGCCGAGAGCCTTCGCAGTGAAGCCACCCTCCGCCGCTTCCTCCACGAGGAACACAATCTCACTCATGCCAAATCTCCCGTTCGGATCTTTCGACTCCAGACACGATCCTAGCCGCCGACAGGTCAACTCGCCACAGGCGTTTTTGCCGCGACTTGTTGACAGCGCCTCGACACTGCTAGATTCAGCCCCTGACCACCAGTACCGACGCCGAGCTTGGGGGAGTGAAGGAAGAATGATCGGTTCGATTGTTCACAGCGTGTTGGCCGTCATCGCCGGTCTCGTGGCCGCCATGTTCTTTGTCGTGGCAACGGAGGTCGTGTGGGGAGTCGTCTATCCGCCTGCTCCTGGAGTCGATCTCCACCACATGGAGGCTTGCAAGGCTCACATTGCCAAACTTCCGGCGGATGCTTTCGTGGTCGCCTCGGTCGGATGGGGGCTGGCCGTGCTCGCAGGTTCATGGGTGGCAACACGACTTGGGCCGGGAAGGCATCGCACACATGGCCTCGTGGTCGGCTCGATCCTGCTGACGGCGGCCGTCGCGAACATGCTCATGTTGCCGTATCCGGTTTTGTTCTGGGTTCTCAATCTGGTGACCTTTACCGCTGGCGAATCACTGGGGACCAAGTGGGGGCAGGCACGGACGTCGGACGGGAACACCACTGCGACCGAACGAGGGGCTTCCAGTGAATGATCGGTTCCGATGTTGTGAGTGACTCTCACCCAGAGACTGTTGCGATTCACGGAGCCACTGCACCGGAAGGCCCCCTCACCCTCACCCTCTCCCCCGAAGACGGGGGCGAGGGGACAAGAGAATTGACCCTCGCGCTGAAGGCTGAGGCGCGGCGGATCGGGTTTGAATTGGTGGGTGTTGCTCCGGCGGTCTCACCACCCGGATTGCCGAAGCTGCACGAGTGGCTTCGTGCGGGATTCGCCGGGGAGATGCAGTACCTGCCGCGACGCGCGGCGGCCTACGAGCATCCTCGAAATGTGTCGGCGTCGGTGCGCAGCGTGGTCATGCTGGCGATCAACTACCGGACGGAAGAGCCTCGTTCAGTGGAGGCGAACGAAGGACGGGTTGCTCGCTACGCTTGGGGGACGGCTGACTATCACGACTTGCTACGCGAGAAGCTCCGTCAACTGAGCGACTTCCTGCATGCACAGCGGCCCGGATGCACGACGCGCGGCGTGGTTGATACGGCTCCGTTGTTGGAACGGGACTTCGCGCGGTTGGCCGGACTCGGCTGGTTCGGCAAGAACACGATGCTGCTCAACAAGCGAGCGGGAAGCTGGCTGTTGCTAGCCGGATTGCTGACCGACCTCGAATTGGAAGCCGATGCTCCGCATGAGACGTCTCACTGCGGGACATGCACGCGGTGCCTGGAGGTCTGTCCGACGCAGGCGTTTCCGGAGCCGTATGTTCTCGACGCGCGAAAGTGCATCTCGTACCTGACGATTGAACTCAAGACGCCGATCCCGCTCGCACTGCGAGACGGCGTTGGTGAATGGCTGTTCGGCTGCGATCTCTGTCAGGACGTCTGCCCGTGGAATCGCAAAGCGCCGCGCAGCGATGAGCCGGCGTTTCAGCCTCAACCCGACCTCAACCCCGCCGACTGTGTCGCGATCCTGCGGATGACTCGCGAGGAGTTCCACGCCCGGTTCGCGAAGACGCCGCTCGAACGACCGGGCTTCGATGGACTGCGACGCAACGCCGCGATCGTGCTCGGCAATCGAGGCGACTCGTCCGCGATCCCCGTCCTGATCGAGGCCGTTCAAGATTCCTCACCCCTCGTCCGTGGAGCCGCAGCGTGGTCGTTGGGTAAGCTGGGCGGCGAGGTGGCGCGGGCGACACTGCTCGCGCGACATGCGATGGAGACGGATGAGAGTGTGATTGCCGAGGTGGTGGATGCACTCAGGGAAGCCGATCCCGAAACACGAAACCCCCTCACCCTAACCCTCTCCCCCGAAGACGGGGGAGAGGGGACAAGAAACAGCCCAGATTGAAAGCTTTTCACCATGCCCACTTTGATCGCCGCCCCGACACAAATCACCGCCGCTGGAAACAAGCCGAAACTGATCCGCGAGTACATCGGTCGCGTGAACTCGAAGACCGACGCGGTGAGTGTTGCTCACATGACCAGCCCGTCCGGTTGGGTCGAGCCGGGACAGCGACCCGAGTTCGATGAATACACACTCGTTCTGCGGGGTTTCGTGCGAGTCGAACACTCACAAGGTGAGGCCATCGAGGTACAGGCCGGTCAGGCGGTGATTGCTTACGCTGGCGAATGGGTTCGGTACAGTACTCCCGGTCCCGACGGAGCCGATTACGTGGCGATCTGCCTGCCTGCGTTCTCGATGGAGTCCGTGCATCGCGATGAATGAAGGTAGCCCTGTCGCGGAGCGACAGGGCTACCTTAGAACACGAAGACCCCTCACCCTCACTCTCTCCCCGGACCATCGAAGCGACGGTGCCCGCCGGGGCGAGGGGACAGGAGCAGACAATGGCCGCTGCCGATTTTCGCGATCAACTTTTGAAGTGCCTCGGGGGCGAGTGGCCCGCGCCGTGTCCGCTCAACGTGCAGGTGCGCGAGAAATCGGAGAAGCCGGGCTACACGATCGAGTCCGTGTTCTACGACGCCGAGCCGAACGATCCGATTCCGGCGCTGCTGCTCATTCCCGACGGAGTGACCGCCGCCAAACCGGCACCGGCGGTTTGTGTCTGGCATCAGCACGCGGGCAATTGGGCGAAGGGGAAGTCGGAACCGGCGGGGTTGATGGCCGATCCGATGCACCACACGGGGGCAGCCCTCGCGCGGGAGGGCTACGTCGTGCTCTGTCCCGATGCTCTGTGCTTCGAGGAACGCCGCGATTCAACCGGCAAATTGAAGGACGGAAACTTCGAGCGGTTCGAGTTCCTGCGTTACGTCGTCGCCGGAAAGTGTATGGCGTGGAAGAACATCCTCGACATGCGACGGGCCGTCGATTTTCTGGTCTCTCGCCCCGAGGTGCAGCACGAGATGATCGGCTGCTACGGGCACTCGATGGGTTCGACGCACATGTGGCTCGTCGGGCCGTGGGAACCGCGATTGAAGTGCCTGGTCGGCAACTGTTGCCTGCCGACCTACAAGGCCATCCACCGCGAGCACATGCTGCACTGCTTCCCGAACTTCGTCCCCGGCCTCTTGCAGTACGGAGACACTCCCGACATCGCGGCCCTTATCGCACCGCGGCCACTTCTCATGAACTTCGGAGAAACCGATGGCGGCAGTCCGATTGACGAGGTTCGGGCCGGGATCGAGCTCATCCAGCGGGCCTATGACAGCGTCCACGCGGGGGACAGATTCTCGCCGTTCATCGAGGCCGAGACCGGTCACGTCTTGTCCGATACGATGTGGCAGCGGACGAAGAACTGGTTCGCGAAACATCTGCGTGGATGACCTCTTGTTCCCCTCGCCCCTTTGGGGAGAGGGGTTTAGGGGTGAGGGGCGAGTCAGGTACGACGCCTGATCTGTCCGAACATTCAAACAAACGGGTGGCTCGGCAACGATTGCCCCTCACCCCCGGCCCCTCTCCCCGGAGGGGCGAGGGGAGGAAGAGAAGAAGAAGAGTTTCAACGCATGACTCATCCCTACAGTTCCATCCCCGAACTCTTCGACCTGCAGGCGGGCGGACCGATCGTGCGGATCCCGACCGGGCAGGACGTGCCGTTCACGGCGCGGGTCCGCGCGATCGTCGATACCGCCGAGTTCCAGCGGCTGCGGCACATCACTCAGCTCGGGTTGGCGGGCCGCATCTATCCGGGGGCGACTCACACGCGGTTCGAGCACGCGCTGGGAGTCTTTCACAACGCGTTGCGGTATCTGTGGCAGCTCGGCAAGGACGAGCGGTTCGTGGCGGCGGTCGATGTCCATCGGGCCGAGGTGCTGATGGTGGCGGCGCTGCTTCACGATCTGGGGCACTGGCCGTTCTGTCACCCGATCGAGGACATGGGCCTCGACGATTTGCCACCTCACGAGTCGTTCGCCGACGAGTTCCTGTCGCCCTCGCGCGAGTTGGGCCAGGTGCTGCGAGACGAGTGGCTGATCGATCCGGCAGAAGTGTTGGACGTGCTCGTCGCGCGGACGGACTCGACGCCGCTGCGGCTGATGCGGTCGATCCTGTCCGGTCCAATCGACATCGACAAGATGGATTATCTCGAACGAGACAGCCTGCACGCGGGCGTTCCCTACGGACGCAACTTCGACCGCAACCGACTGATTCAGTCACTGCTCGTCAATGAAGCGGGCGATGGGCTGGCGATCTCATCGAAGGGGAAGACGGCCGCCGAACTGATGGTCTTCGCGCGGTACGTGATGTTCAGCGAGGTTTACTGGCATCACGCGGTCCGTTCGGCGACGAGCATGTTCGCCCGCAGCTTCTTCGAGTTGTACAAGCGCCTCGATCTGCGAACGCTCTTCCAACAGAGCGAGTTTGAGGTGATCGCCGCCCTGCGTCGCGAGGCCGTCGGCTCGCCGGTCGCCTCGCTGCTCGACGGCGTCTTCGGCACGAAACGGAAGCTGCACAAGCGGGTCGTCGAGTTCAGCCTCTATCAAACGCCGGACCTCTACCGCTCGCTGGCCGGTCGCCCGTATGCCGAGTTGATCGAAGTGGGCGACCGCGTGCTCGACACGGCTGAACGCTGTCTCGGTCGCTCATTGAACGCGACCGATTTGCTCATCGACGCGCCTCCGACGCACAAGGAAGTGGAGTTCAAGGTCGACATCTTCGATCCCAAGGAGGGAGTCTATCGGCCGCTCAGCCAGGTCTCGCCGGTGGTCGCCGCGCTGGCCAAGACGCAGTTCGACGACTACGTGAAACGGGTGCGAGTCTTCGCCGAGCCGGCGCTGGCCAAGGAACTGACGGGACGCGGTGAGTTCGTTCAGTGGTTGACCGAGGCGGCTCGGTAGCTGCGAATTGAACGTGACTGACGGCTGTCAGCCGTCGGATCGTTTGAGATTTCGGGTTTTGGGATTTGAGATTTGTTTGGGGTTTCGGATTTGAGATTTGAGATTTCACGTGGTGGGCGGTTTCAAGCCGCGGTAGCTCAGATCGAGAATCTCCATCGGGTGAGCCACCCAGATCGGGCTGCCCGCCTGTCGCAGGGCGGCTTGAATTTGGAGCGAGCATCCGGCGTTCCCCATGATCACCGTGCTGGCTCCCGTCGAGACGATGTGCTTCAGCTTGCGGTCGGCGAGGCGGTCGGCCATTTCTCCCTCGGTCAGGTTGTAGCTGCCGGCGGCTCCGCAACAGATCTCGGATTCGGGAAGCGGCACCAGCTTCAGGCCGGGGACGAGTGCCAGCAGGTCGCGCGGCTGCTCGCGAATCTTCTGCGCGTGACACAGGTGACAGGCGTCGTGATATGTCGCGGTCAGAGGAATCTCGCCTTTCGGGGCGATCGGGCCGAGAGCCGCCAGAAATTCAGAGACGTCTTTCACCTTGTGGGCGAAGCGTTCAAGAGACTGACGCAGCGCGGTGTCCCCGCGTGCCAACTCCTCGCCCATGTGGCCGTAGTCCTTCAGCATCGAGCCGCAGCCGGCGACATTGATGATCACCGCGTCGAGGTCTTCGCTCAGCAGGGCCTCGGCATTCGTGCGAGCCAACTGCAGCGCCGGTTCGCCCGCGCCGCTGTGATAGTGAATGGCTCCACAGCAGACCTGACTGCGCGGGACGACGACCTCGCACCCGTTCTGTTGCAGCACGCGAGCCGTCGCCCAGTTGACGTGATGAAACATCGCATCGGCCACGCAACCGGTGAACAGCGCCACGCGAGCACGCTTCGGTCCGATGGCGGGAAGGAATTCGGGCAACTGCGGCTCGCGAGCCTTCAGCGGCGGCAGCAGCCGGTGCATCCGTTGCAACTTCTCGGGGAGCAGTTTCGTGAGGCCGATCCGCTCGGCCAGCCGGTCGAGGCCCGTCATCTGCATCAGCTTCGCGGGAGCCAGCGCCCACCGCAGCCGCTTCGGATACGGAAACATGCCATACAAGATCCACTTCTGAAACCAGCCGCCGGACTTGGGTTTGTTCGCGCCTCCCATCGAACCCGTTGCCGAGGCATCCTGCTGCTGCATCTCGATCCGAAACGGTTCGATCAGTCGGCCGTATTGGACTCCCGAGGGGCAGGCGGTTTCGCACGCGCGGCAATCGAGGCACAGATCGAGATGCCCGCGCACGGTGTCGGTCAATTCGAGCCGTCCGTCGGTGACGGCCCTCATCAAGTAGATGCGACCGCGCGGGCTGTTGTTCTCGTTCCCGGTCTCCAAGTACGTCGGACACGCCGCCGTGCAGAGACCGCAGTGAACGCAGTCGAGAAACTTTTCGTAGTCGATCCCGCTGCCAACCCGCGGCGCGGCGGAGGTTGTCGAGAGCGGGGGTGAGATGATCGGCGGTGTGGCTGTGTCAGTCATGGCACCATCTTGTCCCCTCGCCCCCGTCTGCGGGGGAGAGGGTTAGGGTGAGGGGGCTTCGTTTTGGCTTTGGTGTGCGGATCTTAGCGTGACTCGACTCCATCGACGAACCGGCCGGGATTGAGCAGCCCCTGCGGGTCGAGTTGACGCTTGAGCTGCCTCATCAGCGGCCAGGCCGGTTCGGGGTCTCCGCACATCGGGATGCGGGCCTGCCATTCGGGATCACAATGCAGGACCACGAGGTTCCCCGAGCCAAAGTCCCCGGTCCCCGATCGCGCGACGCGACGCAGTTCGTTCAGGATCGAAGTCGTCTGCTCAATGGTGGCCGCCTCTTCGGGAAGCTGCCCGATCACGAGGCCGTTGCCCGCGTGAACTTGCGCCGCCACGCCGAGCCGCGTTGCACACTTGGCGAACTTGACGCATTGCGAGGGACGCAGGTTGGCCTGAAACGTCAGTGGGTCGTCGGCACAGGTTTGAAATTCGGTGAGGGCCTGCCACAGTCCCGACGCCTCCGGCTCGGAGACTTGCTTCTCGGCCTTCACACGGAACGGAGCCATTTCGCGGAGGAGTGTTTCAACCTGCCAATCCACATCGCGCTGCGAACCTTCCACGCCGAGGCAAAGCACCGGTGCATCGACCGGCAGTTCACAGCGCGAGGAGGACGCGATCAGTTTCGCCGCCGCCGGGTTCAGCACTTCCACGGCCACCGGCCGCGCGTCCGACGTCAGCAGTCGTTCGAGGCACAGTTCGATGTCGTCGAACTGGGAGAGCGTCAGCCAGAGCAAGGCCGATGTCTCGGCAAGCGGCCTCAGTTTCAGCGTGACCTGTGTCACGATGGCCAGCGTCCCGCGCGAGCCGACGAGCAGCTTGCAGACGTCGTAACCGGCCACGTTCTTGACGACTCTCCCTCCGGCCTTGAACAGCCGCCCGTGAGCGTCCACCGCCGAGATGCCGATCACATAATCGCGAAACGTCCCGTGCCCAAACCGGCGCGGGCCGCTCGTGTTCGTCGCCAGCGCGCCGCCGAGTGTCGCCCGCCCCGCCTGCGCGATGTCGATCGGAAGCCGTTGCCGCTCCGAGGCCAGCGTCGCCTGAAGCTCGTCGATTCTCATCCCCGCTTCGACGGTGATCGTCATGTCCCGCGCGGGATAATCGACGACACGGGCCAGCCCCGACAGGGCGATGACTGCCTGAGGCTCCTCCGCCTTGAAGCCGTAATGCAGCGCCGTCCGCCCGCCAACAGGGCAGATTGTCCGCCGTCTGCCAACAGCGTTCTCCGCCACGAAGCGGGCGAGTTCGGTTTGAGTCGTGGGTGTGAATTCTGAAGTCGTCAACCGAGGAACCTTTCTCGACCGGGATCGTTAGAGATATTCCAAACGATTGACCATTTCGTCAGCGTCGTACAGCTCCCAGAGCAGCACCAGCAAGCGAACGGTTTCACCAATGGTCCGGCTGTTCTGATGGCAGTACACCAAGCCGGTGTGTGCAACGTGCGCTTCGTGCATCGCGAGGAAATCGGAGTCGTTGGTGAAAAACACGCGGCCCGATTCACTGGCATACACGAGTTGGACATCGTCGGTCGCTCCCAGCAACTTCGCTTCCGATGTCGTCGTCACATCGAGTCCCTGTTCACGGAGGGCACGAGCGACGCTCAACCGGCAGGACTCGTCAATGTGGTAGCGGATAGTCCCGGGCATCGGCTCACAATGCCTTTCGTCTCAGCAGCGAAGGAGCCTCGGCACGCATCCGCTCGACGTACTCGCTGTCGTTCCGCATGGTGGTCCGTATCTCGTCAAGGTGGTCGTAGTAGTACGCCAACGCAGCGTAGACATTGCCCAACGTGAGGTGGGGGAACTCCGCGACAATCTCTTCGGCACACAGACCGTGAAAGAGATATTCAACCACGATGTCCTGAACGCGAATGCGGGTGCCCCGAATCCGCGGACGACCATGACAGACGGCGGGATCGATGTCGATGTGTTCGGAATTCACGATGGCCATTTTGGTTTCTCCACGAGGAATCACTGTCTTCGAGACAGGATACGCAACCGTCGCACTGGGCGGAAGCAGTGTCACATCGCCGCGCGTCGCCCCGGTTTGATGCGGGGCATCGCTTCGTTTCCGCAGCCGGCCGACGTGGGGAGCATCTTGCCGGGGCTGCATCGTCCCGTGGGGTTGAAGCAGTCCCGGATCGAACCCATGACGGCGAGGTCTTCCGGAGCAAACAACTTGTCCATGAAGCTGATCTTCTCGACACCGATGCCGTGTTCGCCGGTCACGCTGCCGCCGAGTTCGATGCACTTGGTGAGGATCTCGTCGCTCGCTTCGAGGACTCGTTGGACCTGTTCGGCGTCGCGCTCGTCGAACAGCAGGATCGGGTGAATGTTGCCGTCTCCCGCGTGGAAGACGTTCACGATCCGCAGGCCGTGCCGCTGACCGCAGGCGATGATGAACTCCAAAATCTCCGGCAGCTTGGTGCGCGGAACAACGCCATCCTGGGTGCAGTAGCTCGGGCTGAGGCGGCCGATCGCACCGAAGGCCTGCTTGCGACACTTCCAGAGGAGCAGCCGTTCCTTCGGCGTGTTGGCCTGCCTCACTTCGCGGGCACCGCTCTGCGTGCAGAGGGCGATGATTCGCTGGGCCTCTTCATCGACGGCCACTTCGAGGCCATCGACTTCGATCAGCAACACGGCTCCGGCGTCGAGCGGGAAGCCGAAATGAAACGCCTGCTCAAGGGCACTGACGATTCCCTGATCCATCATCTCCAGCGCGGCGGGGACGATGCCGGCTCCGATGATTTCGCTGATCGCCTTCGTCGCGTCGGCGACTGTCTCGAAGACGCCGAGCATCGTGCGATAGGCCGCCGGATCGCGAGTCAACCGCACGATGACCTTCGTCGCGATGCCGAGCGTCCCCTCGTTGCCGACGAACAGGCCGGTCAGATCGTAGCCGGGGGTCTCTTCGACGGGGCCGCCCAACCAGGCGACGCTGCCATCGGGCATGACGACCTCGGCTCCGAGGACGTGATTTACGGTGACACCGTACTTCAACGTGTGCGGCCCGCCCGAGTTGGTCGCGAAGTTGCCGCCGATCGTGCAGGCGCCCTGGCTCGACGGATCGGGAGCGTAGTGGTAGCCGCTCCCCTTCAGATGGTTCGTCAGATGGACGTTGACGAGGCCCGGTTCGACGATGGCGTACCGGTCGCGATAGTTCACCTCGAGGATCCGCTTCATCCGCGTGAGGGCGATCATCACGCCGCCCCCGATGGGCAGACAGCCTCCCGCGAGACTCGTCCCCGCCCCGCGCGGCACGAAGGGAACGTCGAACTCATGGCACAGCTTGACGATCGCGACGACCTGCTCGGTCGAGGTGGGAAAGACCACCACGTCAGGACACTTCTTTTCGACGACGTAACCATCGCATTCATAGACCAGCAGTTGTTCAGTCTTGTAAAGCAAGCCCTCTTCACCAACGACGTCGCTCAGACGGTCGAGCAATTGCTGGGAACGGCTTGTCGAAAGGGACGGCTCTGCAAGTGCGGAGGTCATGAGTCGCGGCACGCCACTGGGTTTGATCGGGCTTCGATGGGGAGCCGCATTCTAGGCGCGTGATGAGCGAAGTGCCATCGGAAGTCGCGACGGAACGCCCCCGCGCGATTCACGCGAGGTTCTCGCGGACGAAGGCATTGAACGGTTCGCGGAGCGAGTCGATTTGAGAGACCAGTTGGGCGAGGGTCTTCGGAGCGGGGGCCAGTTCGTGCTGCTCGCCGTTCAGTTCGAGCTGCCACGCCAGTTCGGCGACCGATGCCGCTCCGAGAGCCAGCAGTTCTCCCTTCAGTGTGTGCGACAGCCTTTGCACAGCATCAGGCTGGCTGGCGCGAATGGCTTCGCCCAGTTTGGAGAGTGAGTCGTCCACAGAATCGAGGAAAATCTGGATGACCTCGGCATACAACTGCCGGTCGCCATCGACTCCCTGGATTGCTGCCTCCCAGTCGAGGAGTGTCGTTGGCAAGGCTTCCGGGAGCACGAGGTTCGGCGCGGCTGCCACTTCTCCAATCGACGAGCCAAACATCGTGAGCAGCTTCTCGGCGATTTGTTTCGCCCGGATCGGCTTCGGCAGGTAATCATCCATGCCGGCTTCAACGCAGCGTTCGCGATCACCCTTCATGGCGTGAGCCGTCATCGCCACAATCGGCACGTGCCCGCCCTGCTCGCGCTCGATGGCGCGAATGGCCTGAGCTGCCTGCAAACCATCCATCTCGGGCATTTGCACGTCCATCAGGATCAGGTCAAACGGTTGCGACTGCCACGCGGCGATGGCCAACCGGCCGTTTCCGACGACGGTGACATGATGGCCGTGCTTGGTCAGTACTCCCACCGCGAGCTTTTGGTTGGCGGCGTTGTCTTCCGCCAGCAGCACTCTCAGTGACCGAGCACGCAGCGCGGGTCCGCCCTCGTCGTGCTCGCGGGGTGGCGAATCCAACGCCGCCACGCCGAGCGTGGTGACGATCGCATCGAACAGTTCGGACTGCTTGATCGGCTTCATCAGGCGGGCCGCAATCCGCAGTTCGTCGCGTTTGGCCGCGTCGCCCTCGCGCCCGCTGGAGGTGAGCATGATGATCTGCGTCTTGTCGAATTGCCGTTCGGCACGAATCCACTCGGCCAGCATGAAGCCACTGACGTCGGGCATGTTCACGTCGGACAAGATCAGTCCGATGGCAGGGCTGCTCGCGTGAGATTCGCGGAGCAACCGCAAGGCATCGTGTGCGTTGGAGGCCAGTACGGGTCTCATCCCCCAGTTGCAGACCATCTCACCGAGGATGCGACGGTTGGTGGCGTTGTCATCGACGATCAGCACGTTCGTGTCGGCCACGACATCCGTGCGCCGCTCGACCCGCTGCACGGATTCGTCGGGAACGGCCAGCGTGGCGGTGAAGTGGAAGGTGCTGCCCCGTCCCAGTTCGCTCTCGACCCAGATGCGTCCGTGCATCAATTCGACCAGCCGCGAACTGATCGCCAAGCCCAGGCCCGTGCCGCCGTAGGTGCGCGTGGTGGACGAATCGGCCTGCTGGAATTCCTGGAAGATCAAATCGCGCTTGTCGGCGGGGATGCCGATGCCGGTGTCGCTGACCGAGAACCGCAACACGGCCTCCGTGTCGGTGCGGTTCTCGCAGCGCACGGTCAGCACGACCTCACCCTGCGGCGTGAACTTGATGGCGTTGCCGACGAGGTTGACGACGATCTGCCGCAGGCGCGCGTAGTCGCCATCGAGCAGGAACGGAACGTCGCTGTCGATCTCGAACGCCAGTTCGAGTCCCTGGCGTGAGGCCCGCACGGCGAGCGACTTCATCGTGTCGCCGAGCGTTTCGCGCACGTCAAACACGGCCGGGTCGAGTTCGAACTTGCCCGCTTCGATCTTCGAGAAGTCGAGCACGTCGTTGATGAGCGTCAGCAGCGCGTCGCCCGATTCCTGCACGATTGACAGGTACTCGCGTTGATTCGCCGTCAGATCGGTATCGAGAACCAGTTCGGTCATGCCGATCACGGCGTTCATCGGCGTGCGGATTTCGTGACTCATGTTGGCGAGGAAGTCGCTCTTGGCCTTGCTCGCCGCATCGGCCGCCTCCTTGGCCTTTCGCAGTTCGTGCTCGGCCCGCTTGCTGGCGGTCACGTCCCAGAACATTCCCTGGAGACCGATGATGCGGCCGTCGGCATCACGCACCGGTCCCATGAAGGTCTGGACGTAGAACCGTTGTCCATCGGCATGGATTGTCTCTTCGATGTCTTCGATGGTCTCGCCCGTCCCGATGATGTGCAGGTCGTCGCGGCGGTACTTCTCGGCGATGTCGCGCGGAAACAGATCGAAGTCGGTCAGGCCGTGGAACGCTTCGAGTGGCTTGCCCAGGACTTCGCAGAAGCGCTGGTTGCCGAAGACCAGGCGGTAGTCGGCATCCTTGCGGAAGACGCTGAGCGGCAGGGTTTCGACCAGCGATTGGTAGTGCGCCTCCGAAGCGCGCAGCGTCTCCCGTGCGGTGACGTCCCAGAACATTCCCTGGAGACCGATAACCTTCCCTGCGGCATCGCGCACCGGTCCCTTGAAGACTTGAATGTAGGACCGCTGCCCGTCGGCATGGATCAATTCTTCGATGTCTTCGATGGTTGCGCCCGTTTCGATGATGCGCTGATCGTCTCGGCGGTACTTCTCGGCGAGATCGGGCGGGAACAGGTCGAAGTCGGTCAGACCGTAGAACGCTTCGAGCGGCTGGCCCAGGGCTTCGCAGAAGCGCTGGTTGCCGAAGACCAGGTGATAGTCTGCGTCCTTGCGGAAGACGCTGAGCGGCAGGGTTTCGACCAGCGATTGGTAGTGCGCCTCCGAAGCCCGCAGCGCCTCGCGCGCGGCGACATCTTTGGTGACGTCCCAGGTCAGAACTTGCACACCCACAATGCGACCGTCGTCGTGGAGGAGCGGCGCCTTGATGCGATCGATGATCCGTTTGGTGCCGTTAAGTCCCGTGAATTCTTCGATGTCGCGCAGCACCTCGCCCCGTTCGAGCACTCTCCGATCGTCGGCTCCGAATTTTTGAGCCAGCTCCGCCGGGAAGAGATCAAAATCCGACTTGCCGAGAACCTGATCTGGTGTGACGCCGTGTTGCTCGCAGTAGTACCGATTCACATAGGTGCGGCGGCTTTCGGAGTCTTTGCAACTGTAGCTGAACGGAAGTTGCTCGGTGAGCGATCGATATTCCGCCCGCAAGTCGGCCACGAGTTGCTCGGACTGTTTCAGCGATGTCACATCCGTCGCGATCACACAGACACCCGACAGATCAGTCTCGGCGAGGCTCCTCGCCAACAGACGGGTCTCCAACCAGCGGAGTTCTCCGTCCGGTCGCACGATGCGAATGGTTGGTCCGCGCCGCGTACCGGAGGCTCGTTCGCGCAGCAGGCTGTAGAACGCCGCGCGATCCTCGGCATGAATCGCTTCCCGCCAGAGGGTGCCGTTCCGCTCGAACTCCGCCAGCGAACGACCGAAGGTTTGGATCGCCCGCTGATTCAAATAGACCGGGCGGAGTCCGTCTGCGGAACAGCACCAGACCAGATCGCTGGTCGCCTCCAGTACCTGAGGCAGCGCCAGTGACAATTCACGAGGAAGACCCGCTTCGCCTGTGTGGGACATGGTCTGATGCCGTTGAAGGAAAACGACCTGTGTTGTGAGTCGCCAGTCCGATTACGGAACCAGTGACACAAACCGGACACAGACCGGGCTACCGACTTCGATCCTGCTTCCCGTGGCGGTCAACTGGCCCGTCGCGGAGTCGATGCGAAAGGAAAAGACGTCGTTGGTTCCCTGATTGGCTGCCAGCAGAAACTGCCCCGTCGGATCGACATTGAAGTTGCGGGGAGTTTTGCCGCCCGTGAGGCAATGTCCCGCCGCTGTCAGTTTTCCCGACGATTCGTCGAATGCAAAGATCGCGATGCTGTCGTGACCTCGATTCGACACGTAGACGAACTTCCCGGACGGATGCACGACCGTCTCGGCGGTTGAGTTTCCTTTGACCTCATTCGGGAGCGTTGACAGCGTGTGAACCTCGGTCAGCGATCCCTTCTCGGCGTCATATTTGAATGCGGTGACGGACGAGGTCATCTCATTGTTGACGAACGCGAAGCGACCCGACGGATGAAAGGCAAAGTGGCGCGGGCCGCTCCCCGGCGCGACGACTCCAGCCGGCGGGTCGTTCGCCACGAGCGAGCCCTTGGCCGCGTCGAACCGATAGATCAGCACCTTGTCCAGCCCGAGATCGGCTGCGAACGCGAAGCGGTTCTTCGCGTCGAGATTGATCGAGTGAGCGTGAGGCTTCTCCTGGCGAGACTTATTGACGCCCGACCCCGTGTGCTGGATCGAGGCACTGGCGGCCGACAGCCTGCCCATTGAATCAATCGGCAAGACAGCCACGCTGCCGCCGCCATAGTTGGCCACCAGAGCGTTCTTGCCAGCGGCATCGACCACCAGATGACACGGGCCCGCCCCCTCGGACGACTGCTGATTCAGCAGCGTCAGGTTTCCCGAGGCGGCATCAATCGCGAAGGCACTCACGCCTCCCAGCGGCTTCCCCTGAAAGTCGGAGATCTCGCTGACCGCGTACAGAAACTTGCGGCTCGGGTGAATGGCCACGAACGACGGGCTTTTGATTTCAGCAGCCAATTGCGGCGGCGAGAGCTGTCCCGACGCGAAGTCCAGTGTTGAGTGATAGATCCCCTTGCTCAGCGCGCCGGTGTACGTCCCGAAATAGACGCGAAGCTTCAGGGAAGCCGCCGCATCCGCCGCACGTCCGACGCCGCAGAAGATCGAACAGACGGCAACAACTGTCAGCAAACCAACGGCCAGAATTCGCATGAGACACCTGAGCAACGAGGAACCGCACGGAAGGGAGTCGCGGCCGAAAGGCCGCTGATGACTCAAGACGATAGGCCGACGATTCGCACGCGCCAAGCATCTCGTTGTCGATGAGCGTTCGATTCAATGCCAAGGGCCGGACGCAAACGTCCGGCCCTGTCGAATCGAAATCACTCACGCCAGACTCTTACTGCCGTTTGAAGCCGTAATCTTCGTTGGCCCGATCGAAATCGAAGGCCGTCAGATTCGCCCGAAACTTGATGTCCGAGTAGGAGTACTGCTCGATCAATGTCGCCGTGTCCAGTTCTTCGCCCACCGCCGTCACGTTGTCCGTCGGCCAGCCGAAATTCTTGATGAACAGCGGTATCGACCACTCCTTGTCGATCAGCACGATGGATTTGCGATATTCCT
The DNA here is from genome assembly GCA_038040225.1 of Planctomycetota bacterium. GTDB lineage: Bacteria > Planctomycetota > Planctomycetia > Planctomycetales > Planctomycetaceae > Schlesneria. The sequence continues at coordinate 22,587 of JBBPIS010000064.1, read as the reverse complement.
TTGACGTCTTCCCATTGTTGTATTCGGTGACGAAGCAAAGGCAGTCGCGGCCGTTGACCGACTGATCCTCCGTCTGTTCGCACCGGGCGAAGCTCTTGTGAGCCAGATCAAGCCGGTGCGCATCGACAATTTTCTTCGCCAGATTGAGCAGTCCGACATTCGTGATCGGATGACGGGATTCTCGCATGGCGAGCGAACTGTCCGGTTCCATCGAGATCGCCGGCAGACGAGCCTTCCAGCCGCCGGCGTGAACCAGCAGGTTGCCGTCGTTGAGGCCTTCGCCGTAAATCACTTCGCGACCGGTGTCGTAGTCCATCCATTTCATATAGACGCTGAACGGCTTGTGGGTCAGCTTGATCAGCATGGTCTGCTCTTCGAGCAACTCGCCACCCACGACCTCCAGCTTGCTGAACTGTGCCGTGTAGTCGGGCGTCTGCGTCAGGAAGGCGATCCCCTTTTCGAGCAACTCGACCTTTTTGAGCAACGCCCGTTCGGCAAGCTGCTCGGGCGTCAGATTCTCATCGCTGGGGGGTGTCTCGGTCTTGCGAATGGCTACCACGGGAGCCGACTTCGTCGCGACATATCTCGTGGTGTCTGCCCCCGCCGGGCGCGGGGGACTTTCCAGTTGCAGGAACAGGACTGCCCCGAGGGCGATGGCCACGGCCGAGCCGTTGGCCTTGTGTTGATGGTCGAGGGCCGTCAGACGTCGATGCAGAAATCTCATGCGGCGCTCTCCAGCAAGCGTGCTCTTCCGAGTGCGGACGAATTGGCGGGGTGTCAGGACTGATGCGACGAATAGTCTTGCACGGGGATGCAACCACCGAAGAGGATGCGATCAACCCGCGTCGTTGCTCATCAGAAGGCTTGACCCGGAAGAGAATCGGCCACTGTTGCCGGGGCCGGTGAAGAGTTTTTTTCTAATCGTTGCGGAGGGTACTGCGGTCAAAACAGCACTTCTCAACGCGGGCGGATCATCTTGCCCGTCTTCAACAATCCGAAGAGGTCTGCGCCGGAAAAGACTCGGCAACCGCCCTTCCAACTTCGCGCCATCCGCACAGATTCCGAACTCCCGCGGATCTCAGGCAAGAATGTCGTGAACCACCTCACCCTGGACGTCCGTCAGGCGGAAGTCTCGGCCGGCGTACTTGTACGTCAGCTTGGTGTGATCGAGCCCCAGCAGGTGGAGCATCGTCGCGTGCAGGTCGTGCAGATGGACCTTGTTCTCGACGGCGAAGTAGCCGTAGTCGTCGGTCTTGCCGTAGCGAATGCCCGGCTTCACTCCGGCCCCCGCCAGCCACATCGTGTAGCCCTGCGGATTGTGATCGCGGCCGTCGTCTCCCTGCGCGACCGGAGTCCGGCCAAACTCGCCACCCCACAGGATCAGAGTGTCCTCGAGCAGCCCGCGCGCCTTGAGGTCCGTCAGCAGCGCGGCGATTGGCTGATCGACTTCCATTGCATTCTTGGCATGGTCCGCCTTGAGGTTTCCGTGCTGATCCCACTTGTAACTGTGCGTGCATTGAACGAAGCGAACTCCCCGTTCGATGAACCGCCGCGCCATCAGGCACTGCCGGCCGAAGTTCTTCGTTTGAGGCTGATCGAGGCCGTAGAGCTTCTGCGTTTCTTCGGTCTCATCGCTGATGTCCTGAAGCCGCGGCGCGGTCGATTGCAGGCGAAAGGCCAGCTCGAACGATTCGATCCGGCTTTCGAGCACGCTGTCGGGACCGGTCGTTGCGAGTCGGTTGGCGTTCATCTCGCGCAGCAGGTCGAGTTCGAGTCGCTGCAAATCGCGAGGCTGCTTTTCGGCGTTCTCGATGAACGGGATCTTGGCCTGATCCGACGGGATGCTGGCGTTACCGAGTGGCGTCCCCGCGTAGACGGCAGGCATGAAGGCGGAACTGTACGCGTTGACTCCGCCGTGAGTCAGCGTCGGACACATCGTGATGAAGCCGGGCAAGTCCTGGTTCTCGGTCCCGAGACCATACGTGATCCACGAGCCCATGCTCGGCCGGACGAACGTGTCGCTCCCCGTGTGCAGTTCCAAGAGTGCCCCGCCGTGGCGAGAGTTCGAGCCGTGCATGCCGTTGATGATGCACAGGTCATCGACTCGCCGGGCCACATGCGGAAAGATGTCGCTCACCCACGCACCGCTCTCGCCGTATTGCCGGAACGCAAACGGAGATTTCAGCAGGTTGCCGGTCTGCGCCGAGAAGACCCGCGGTTTGTCGAACGGCAGCGGCTTGCCGTGGTCCCGTTCGAGCAGCGGCTTGTAGTCGAACGTATCGACCTGCGAAGGCCCGCCGTGCATGAACAGAAAGATGACTCGCTTCGCCTTCGCTGGAAACTGCGACGGCTTGAGTGCAAGCGGATTCGACCGCGCCTCCCGCGCCGTATCGGCCCGCACCTCGTCGGCCGTCAAACCCGCCAGAGCCAAACTCCCAAACCCCGCCGCGCTCACCCTGAGCATGTCGCGACGAGAGAACACCGGCGTGAAGTCGTTGCAGAACATGAGCGTCACTCCGCGCGTGTCAGCAGTCGGTACGACCAGCCGCTGATCTTGTGAGCCTTGCGAGTCAGCAGGAATCGGCGTCCGAAGCACGGGGACAAAAAGTAACCCTTCGCGTCGGCAGGCTGAGCCAGGTAGTCATCGGCTCCGCGCACGAGGAGTTGGAACTCGATCTCGTCACCGCGTGCATCGATCAGCCAGTATTCGGGGATGCCCGCGTCGAAGTAGCTCTGCCGCAATTCGACGTTGTCCTTGCGAACTGATGAGTCGCTGACGATCTCAACCACCATGTCGGGAATCCCGTGGACCTCGACATCTCCATCCGACTCGCGACGCCACGCCCGCACCTGAACGCGTCCCTCGGTCAGACAGTCCCACGAGCAGAACATCATGTCCGGCTCGGTCCCGAAGCCGGTCGCCTCATTCACGAGGAACGCCCCGTCGGGAAAAACTTCGCCAACGTCATGCTTTTGGGCGTGAGTCACCAACGTGCCGTACAGAGCCGCCTTGACGAAATTGTGAACCGAGATCCTTTCGGGACTCATGTCGGCCTCAAACTTCCCACGGACGAACCAGAACCGACCACGTTCGGGTGCGGCGGTGTGCATCCACTCGCGGAAGGCATCGAGCGTCGGGATGGCGCTCGCCTTGGGAATCGGCGGGTCGCGGTCAAGCACTGTGGACATGATCGGTCTCCTCGGAGCAAAGCGTTGGCGCTGTCTGGCACTCACTCAACATACACAAATTCGTTCGCCGACAGCACCGCACGGCAGAGGCTCGTCCAAGCTTTGGGTTCGATGTCGATGGTCGCGAGGCCCGACTGGCTCATCGCGGCGCGAAGGCGTTCGAGGTACGTGGTCGCTCGGGTGACTTCGGCTTCGGACGGCGGGCGGCTGTAGGCGAGTTCGTAGAGTTCGCGGATGCGGTCTGAAGTTCTGAGGTCGTTGCGAGACAGAAAGCCCTCGGCCAGCGAGCGGCTTTGGGAGAGGACGAACTCGCTGTTCATCATGAACAGGGCTTGAGGGGCCACGGTTGTTTGATCGCGCTGGCCGTTGAGTGTGCTCGGATCGGCGAAGTCGAACGCGGTGAAGACCTCAAACAACGCGCTGCGGACGACGGGGAGATAGATCGACCGGCGGCGGCTGTTGTAGATCGCCGGGTTCACGTTGGCGGTGCTCGTCACATACGCCCGATTGGCCGTCGGCAGCAACGTCCCGCCCGTCGCCTCATCGAGCGAACCGCTGACGGCCAGCAGGGCATCGCGCAGTTGTTCGACCTCCAGCCGCTGACGGTTGAACCGCCACAGCAGCCGATTCTCGGGATCGACCAGCGCGGCATTGGCATCGTGGGTCGTACTCATGCGGTAGGTGGACGAGGTGACGAGTTGGCGATGCAGTTGTTTGACGGACCAAGAGCGCGGAGTGCGGAGCGCGGAGTGCGGAACAGATGAATCGTTGCCCTGCTCCGCGTTCCGCGTTCCGCGTTTCGCGTTTAATAACGTCACCGCCAAAATCTCCGGCTTCAACCGCCGCCCGCCGCACGCATCACACGGCTGCGGGTTCATGAAACC
>JBBPIS010000064.1:0-18504 GCA_038040225.1 Planctomycetota bacterium | reverse complement strand
GGAACGGAAGAAGTGTCGTCTGCATTTCGCTCCGCACTCCGCGCTCCGAGTTCCGCGCTGCCTGCAAACTCACTTGCCAGCCAATCGAGCAGCGCCGGATGCGTCGGCCGCTCGCCGAGCCGTCCAAAATTGTCGGGCGAGCGAACCAGAGCCTGTCCGAAATGCCACTGCCAGACGCGGTTCGCCATCACGCGCGCGGTGAGCGGATGCCGGGGACTTGTCAGCCACCGCGCGAGGTCCAGCCGTCCGCTGCCGTTCGCGAGCGGCGTCTGCTGCTCGCCCGCGATGACTCGCAGGAAGCGACGTGGGACTTCCTTGCCCAGCGTCAGATGGCTGCCGCGCAGATGGACCTTCAAGTTCTCCGGCGTGGCATCTGAAACCGCCATCGTCTCGGGAAATTTGGGGACGGCCTGTTCCCGTTGCTTCAGTTCTTCACGGGTCTCAGCCAGCAGGCGTTGAGCTTCTGGAGGAAAGCTCGCCTCGACATCGGCTGGCACGGCGAAGGGGCCTTTCGGATCGAGCAGCAACATCCGCGCGGCCTCTTCAACGGGATCGGCCAGCTTCGTTGCGTCCTTTCCCTCGGGAGCGGCTTTGAGTTTCAACCACGCCGCGCGCGACTCATCGAACAGCGTTTGGTAGCGCACTGCGAGTTCACCCAGCGACGCAGGCTGAGTCTCACCGAACAACCGTTTCACGCCATTCTCCGGAATGGCATCGTCCGGCTGGAGTTTCATCATTGCGACGAACTGATGCCACGCGGAGAGGATCGATTTCGGATCGTCCTTCGTCTTGTCGAGTGTCTTCGACCACTGTACCGCCAGCGATGGCAGCGTAACGTAACCCGCACTCTCCAAATGTGGAGACTCCGCACTCGGAGAGTGCGGGATACTTTTGGAAGCATCAGCCTCGACCGTCGTCAGCAGCAGCTTGTCGATGTGCGGGAAGAACATTGGTTGTTCGAGGCGGATCGTGTTGCGACCGGCCTTCAGCGCGACGAACGCTTCCACAAACCACGTTTGTGACTCCGGAGTCCACGAGCCGGTCACCTTCGAGGCCGCGTCGGCTTTGATGAGTTGGCCGTTTGCAAACACTTTGACCGGCCGCGAACCGGCCGCTGCGTAACGCAACTCGAACTGGTAAGTGGCAGCCCGGTCCAGATCGAAGTCGTACTCGGTGAAGTTGGGCGTCTCGCCGCGATTGACGAGGACACCGATCCCCTTCCCGTAGCTGTCGCGGTCCTTGAGCACGTTGCCGCGCGCGCAGTCTTCGGCTTCGATCAGGATCGCGCCCGGCAGGGACTTCGATTCGGGATCGTCTCCACGCGGCTTGGCTGACTTCAGCAGTGCGGCAAGTTGTTGGTCGCGCGTCGCCGCCAGCAGATACTTCCCGACGCGGGACCGCGCCTGATCGAGAACCACTTGCGCCGCGTCGGCCTTCAGTTTCTCGGCGAGCTGCTTCTGCTCGGTCGCCCGCGTTTGCAGAGCATCGCGCTGGAGAAGTTGTTCGGGAGTGGCGAGCGGTCGCTCCTGCCAGCGGGCCACGACGGAAAAGTTGTCCATCGTCTTCGTGCTTTTGAAGATGCCCGCCAGCGAGTAGTAGTCCTCGGTCGGCAGCGGATCGAATTTGTGATCGTGGCAGCGGGCGCAACCCAGCGTCAGCCCCATCACCGCGCGAGCGACCGTATCGACCTGCTCGTCGATGATGTCCATCTGCATTTTGACCGGATCGTCCTCGGCCAGCATTTTGGCTCCGAGAGTGAGGAAGCCCGTGGCGGTGAGAGCGTCGAAAGAGTCGAGAGTTGAGAGTCGAGAGTCGAGAGCCAGCGAGGAAGATGGTGCGCCAGGCTCTTCGCTTCTGGCTCTTGACTCTCCGCTCTCCGCTCTCGACTCCACCAGATCGCCCGCGATCTGCTCGACGAGGAACTCGTCGTAGGGTTTGTCTTCGCGAAACGCTTTGACAACGTAGTCGCGGTAGCGGAAGGCGCTGGCATAGGCGAGGTTTTCGTCGAGGCCGTTCGAGTCGGCGTACCTGGCGACATCGAGCCAGTGCCGCGCCCAGCGTTCTCCGTAGCGGGGCGACGCGAGGAGTCGATCGACAACTCGTTCGAGGGCGTCCGGTGTGTCGTCGGTCAAAAACTCGGAGACCTCTGTGGGAGTGGGTGGCAGTCCAATGAGATCGAACGTGATTCGACGGAGCAGCGTGCGGCGGTCGGCTTCGCGAGCCGGGGACAACGACTTTGCTTCGAGTTCTGCGAGGATGAACCGGTCGAGTGGAGACCGCACCCAAGCCAGGCCCTTCACAGCGGGAGGTTCGACACGCTGCACGGGTTGAAACGCCCAGAAGGTCTTCTGCTCGTCAGTGAACAGCGGGCCGTCGGGCTTCGTGGAAGCAGGCGATGCGGGGGCGGGCTTTGAATTCGGCCAGGGGAGGCCGCGTCGCACCCACTCGGTCAGCGTGGCAATGTCGGCCTCGGGCAGCTTGGCCTTGGGAGGCATTTGGATGCTGCCTCGATAGCTGATGACATCGAGCAACAGCGACTCCGCCGGCTTTCCCACAACGGCCGCCGGTCCGCTGTCGCCTCCCGCCAGCAGGGCCTCGCGCGAATCGAGCCGCAGGTTGTTCTTCGGCTTCTCGGTCGCATGGCATTCTTGGCACTTCGCGATCAACAGTGGACGGACCTTCGCCTCAAAGAACTCCGCATCGGCAGTGGACGGCTTGTCGTCGGCTCGCACCAACGCCGGCAGTAATGCAAACCAGACAGCGGCAATTCTCAAGAGGGCTGGCGGCATCAACGATCTCGCGAACAGGACCAACGCATCGGGATGGGTTTGATTGTAGGCAGGCATAGGAGCGGTCGGAAGCCAGATCGCGAGGCATCGCTCCCAGTCGGAGGTCAGTGCCACACACCAACCCGCAGCGTGAGCGAGGGCGAACCGTGAAGACGCCCTCGCTCACGCTGCGGGTTGGTGTACAGCCACGAATCGTCCGGGCTAGAATCCCGGCCGGTTCATTTGCTCACCTCAACGCTACTCAAGAAGGATTGCACCATGTCTGTTCGACTCGCTGCGTGGGTTGTGGCCTCCCTGCTTGTTGGTTCCGCCGTCGGCTGGGCTGCCGATGCGGCCAAGCCCAAGCCGCTCAAGGCAATGCTCATCACGGGCGGCTGCTGCCACGACTATGCCAAGCAGAAGGAAGTTCTCAAGCAGGGGCTGGAGCAGCGGGCCAACATCGAAGTGAAGCTGGTTCACACGAACGACACGAGCACCAAGGCTCGGTTCGAGATGTACGAGAGTGCCGATTGGGCGAAGGGCTACGATGTCGTCATTCACGACGAATGCACTTCGGATGTGAAGGAGATGCCCTACGTCGAGAACATCCTCAACGCGCACAAGAACGGTGTGGCGGCGGTCAACCTGCATTGTGCAATGCACTGTTACCGCGTCGGGACGGACGACTGGTTCCAGTTTGTCGGGATTCATTCGACCGGTCACGGGCCGCAGAAGCCGATTGACGTGACGTTTGTTGAACGCAATCACTCGGTGAGCAAGGGTCTGGAAAACTGGACCACGGTCAACGAGGAACTCTACAACAACATCCGGCTGTTCGAGACCTCGAAGCCACTCGCGCGGGGACGTCAGGACACGGGCAAGAAGATTGACGACTTCGTCGTGGCGTGGACGAACGAATACGGCAAGTCGCGTGTCTTCAGCACAACGCTCGGTCACAACACCGACACCGTGGCCGATGCACGTTATCTCGATCTGGTCTCGCGCGGACTGCTGTGGTCCGTCGGCAAGCTGACCGACGACGGCAAGCCGGTGCCCGGCTACGAGGGAACCGGCGTCAAGCCGATCGTCCTCGACCAGCTCAAGCCGCAGCCGGACCCGAAGGCGTCGGCCAAGTAGCGGGCGTTTTGTTCTGAGCGTGGCTGGTCTGCTGCGAAGACGGAGTGCAAAGTGAGAAGTGAAAAGTACGAAGTGCAAAATGAGAAACGCCGGTTGTCTCGACCGCACTTTTCACTTGGTACTTTTCACTTCTCACTTTGCACTGATTTCTCCGCAGGCCGGTCACTGAAGAGGGCGGCGACGGGGCATTGAAGGTGCGCAGGCGTTTCGCTCTACTTCGTTCGTCCGATTTGTTGTGAGTCACGATTGAGACGGCTTTGCCACGAATTGGCGTTTCGAGATCACCCTTGTTTGAGGATCGTTGTTGATGGTCAAGACTGCTTCCACCATGTTGCCTCTCGGTACGGATGCTCCTCCGTTTTCTTTGCCCAACGTCGATGGGCGGACTGTCTCGCCGGGTGACTTCGCTTCGGCGAAGGGGTTGCTCGTCATCTTCATGTGCAACCATTGTCCGTTTGTGAAGCACCTGCGCACGGCACTCGCCGAGTTTGGCGAGGACTATCAGGCGAAGGGGCTCGCCATCGTCGGCATCAACTCGAACGACGTGGCGACTCATCCGGAAGACAGTCCGGCGACGATGGTCGAGGAACATCGCTCGGCCGGGTACACGTTTCCGTATCTGTTCGACGCCACGCAAGAGGTCGCTCAAGCCTACAAGGCCGCCTGTACTCCCGACTTCTTCCTGTTCGACGGGCGTCAGTCGCTGGTCTATCGCGGGCAGTTTGATGCCAGCCGCCCGGGTAACGGCAAGCCTGTGACGGGGTCCGACCTGCGAGCGGCCGTCGATGCGATGCTGGCGGGCAAGCCGGCTTTGCTGGAACAGCGGCCCAGCATTGGTTGCAACATCAAGTGGATCGAAGGGAACGAGCCGGACTATTTCACCGGCCAATCGGCTGTCGAGTGAACGACGATGGACGATCGCGGCATGTCGCCTCGATCGGCTCGACTTCTGACAGGACCGCACCCCCGATGCCGTTTGCCTCCGCCCTTTCCAACTGCCCGTATCTGGCCGCTGCCATCGAAGAGGTTGGCGTCGCCATCGCGACCGACCTCGGTGGCGTCGAGCCGGACCTGGCCTTCGTGTTCGCATCGCATCACTATGCGACTCGCTTTGACGAATTGGCGCCTTCGTTGAAGGAGGCACTGGGGGCCAGGCTGCTACTCGGCTGCACGGGCGAGACGGTCATCGGAGGCTCGCGCGAATGCGAGGACGGCCCCGCGCTGTCTGTCTGGTGCGCGTCGATCCCCGACGCGACGCTCACGCCGTTCGAGTTGTCATTCGAGGAAACGCCCGACGGCTTGTTGTGCTCCGGATTGCCGGAAGATCTCGCCGAGCATCGCGAAGACACGCGTGCGGTCTTTCTCTTGGGCGATCCCTTCACATCGCTGCCTCAATCGGTGATCGACCTCGTGGCCGACGAACTCCCCGGCACGCCGTTGATCGGCGGCATGTCGAGCGGCGGCGGCCCGGGCGAGAACCGCCTGTTCTTCAACGACTGCATGGTCGAGGCCGGTGCGATCGGCGTCGTGTTGCGAGGCGGTCCGCGCGTGCGAAGCATTGTGTCGCAGGGCTGCCGCCCCATCGGCACCCCCTTCGTCGTGACGCGGGCCGAGCGAAACGTCATCTACGAACTGGGAGGCGCACCTCCACTGCAACGCCTGCAGATGCTGTATCCGGAACTCTCCGTTCGCGATCAGAAGCTCGTGGAGCGTGGCATTCATCTCGGCGTGGCGATGAACGAATATCAGGACCGCTTTCAGCGGGGAGACTTTCTGATCGTCAACGTCCACGGCGCGGATCGCACCAGCGGTGCGCTGGCGACCGGCGGGCTGATGCGAGTCGGCCAGACGGTGCAGTTTCACATCCGCGATGCCGAGACGGCGGATGAGGATCTGCGCCAGTTGCTCGATCAGCATCGAGTCCCCTCCGGCGCGCGGGGCCGTGCCGCGCTCCTCTTCAGTTGCAACGGACGGGGCTCGCGGATGTTTCCGGATCCGAATCACGATGCCCTGGCGGTGCAGGAGTGTCTGGGTCCGATGCCGCTCGCCGGGTTCTTCGCGCAGGGAGAACTGGGCCCGGTCGGAGACAAGAACTACATCCACGGGTTCACCGCCAGCATCGCCCTGTTTGAGGAAGTCTGACCATGCGACTGTTGCGTGGCTTCGAGGCGGTCGAGTCCGTTCGCGGGGGGTACGCTTCGATTGGAAACTTCGACGGTGTGCATCGCGGTCATCAGGCGATGCTCAACGCGCTGACCAGTCGCTCACGGTCGGATGGCGTTTCCGCCGTCGCGGTCACGTTCGATCCGCACCCGATCGCGCTGCTGCGTCCCGAGGCCACTCCGCCACCGCTCACGTCGATCGAGTACCGTGCGGAACTGCTCGGCCGGTATGGCGTCGATGTGACGATCGTCATTCCGACGGACAGGCAACTTCTCGCGCTGACGGCCGAGGAATTCTTCGACCGCATCGTGCGAGGCGAACTCCACGCGAAGGGACTCGTCGAGGGACCGAACTTTTTTTTCGGACGCAATCGTTCCGGCAACGTCACCGTGCTGAGAAGTCTCTGCGCCGCCCACGGCCTCGAATTCGATGTGGTGCCGCCCGTCACGGTCGATGAGCAGCTTGTCTCGTCGAGCGTCATTCGGTCGCTGATCGAAGCGGGAGACATCGGCCACGCCGTCCGGTTGCTCGGCCACCCGTATCGCATCAGCGGCGTTGTCGGTCGCGGTGCCGAACGAGGTCGCACGCTCGGCTTTCCCACGGCCAACCTGTTCGACGTGCCCACGCTCACGCCGGCCAACGGTGTTTATGGGGCTCTCGCCTCCACGACCGACGGCCGTCGCGCGGCGGCCGTAAACGTCGGCCCCAACCCCACGTTTGGCGAGTCTGCCCGCAAGATTGAGGTCCACATCCTCGACTTCGATGGAGACCTGTACGGCCAGACGCTCCATGTTGATTTCTTGGATCGCGTTCGCGACGTGAAGCGATTCGCGTCTGTGGAAGAACTGCGGACTCAGCTTGAACAGGACTTGGTGGTTGTCCGTGCACAGACGGCGTCGATGCTGTAAGGTCGCGCGGACTCTGGCCTCTCTCTTCTTGAAAGGTGCAGCATGTCGAAGTGGCTCCGATTGACTGTGACTCTTGTCGCGATCATGTTTGCCACGTGCGGCCTCTGTGCCGCCGAGCGACCGAATGTGCTCTTCATCGCGGTCGATGACCTCAACCATTGGGTGGGCCATCTGGCGCGGAACCCGCAGACGAAGACACCGAACCTCGACCGGCTGGCCGCTCGCGGAGTGACGTTTACTCGGGCTTACTGTGCCGCGCCGGTCTGCAATCCGTCGCGAGCCGCACTGATGTCCGGGATGCGTCCCTCGACGACCGGCGTTTACGACAACGGCGAAGACTGGCGTCCGCAGATTCCGACCGAGAAGACGCTCAACGATGTCTTCCGCAAGGCGGGCTACTGGGTCGGCGCGAGTGGCAAGATTTATCACGGCGGCTACGACCGGCATGAGGACTGGGACGAGTACCACCATCCGCGCGGAGGCGATCCGAAGCCGAAGGGATCAGACGGAGTGGGGGGCATCAAGTTCGGTTCGCTCGATGCGCGCGATGCCGATCTCGCCGACTTCAAGATCGCCGACTGGACCATCGATCAGCTTGGCAAGAAGCACGACAAGCCGTTCTTCGTCGCATGCGGCTTCCACAAACCGCACATGCCGTGGAACGTGCCGCAGAAATGGTTCGACATGTTTCCGCTCGATTCGATCCAGTTGCCTCCCGTGAAGGAGGACGATCTGGCCGACATCCCCTCGGCGGGGCGAGCCTTCGCCAAACCCGGGGGCGATCACGCCACGATGCTCGAATCGGGACGATGGAAGGAAGCCGTGCAGGCGTATCTGGCGACGATCGCGTATCTCGACATGAACGTCGGCCGCGTGATCGACGCCCTCGACAAGTCGCCTCACAAGGACAACACGATCGTCGTGCTGTGGGGCGACCACGGCTGGCACCTCGGCGAGAAGTCGCACTGGCGCAAGTTCGCGCTGTGGGAGGAGTCGACTCGCGCGCCGCTGATCTGGGTCGCGCCGGGCATCACGCAACCGAACGGCCGCTGCGAACGAACGGTGGATTTCATGAGTCTCTATCCGACGCTGTGCGATCTGTGCGGCATCGCGATCCCCAAGCACGTCGAAGGTCCGAGCCTTCGGTCACTCTTGAAAGACCCCAAGTCTGCGTGGGACCGCCCGGCCCTCACCACCTTCAAACGCGAGAACCACGCCGTACGCAGCGAAGGTTGGCGCTACATCCGCTACGCCGACGGCTCCGAGGAACTGTACGACGAGACAAAGGATCCGCTCGAATGGACCAATCTTGCGAGTCGCGAAGAGCACTCAGCGATCAAGCAGTCTCTCGCCAAAAGTTTTCCAGCAACGAATGCATCCACGGCTCGCGGCGAACCAGCGGTGAAGAAGAACAAGAAGAAATGAGCGTCGTGGGAACTCACGCCGCGCGCAGTGCGGGAACGATCTCGGCGCGAGCAGCCTGCCATGCGGGGAGGACTCCCGCCAACAGGCCGACCACCACCGAGACGACCAGTCCCATTGCGGCCAAGCCGACCGAGGGACGGAACGCGATGAGCACGCCCTCGGTCCCGAGGGCCATCCCCGACACTTGCAGCATGACCAGTGCGGTGCCGACGCCGAGCAGGCCGCCCACCGTGCTGAGGATCGCGCTCTCGGACAGCACCATGCTGAAGATGCGATAGCCCGTGCAGCCGAGCGTTTGCAGAACCGCATGTTCCTGAATGCGGTCTTGAACTCCCATGATCGTCGTCGTCGAGACCAGTGCCAGCACGAGGGCAATGCACGCATAACCCAGGTACCGAATGAAGCCGACCAGTTCCACGAGGTCTCCCACCGCATTGGCCTGGAAGACTCCCTTGGGTCGCGTGTTCGTGCCGATGGGACCGGCGCGGAACATGCCGTCGATTGCCTCGCTCGTTGCCTTCACGTCTGCGCTCTCGGCCAGCTTCACTTCGAGTTGCGTCACCGTCCCGACCGAGCTCAGTCCCTTGGTCCGCTGCAAGAAATCGAGGTGCGTGAAAATCATGTTGTCTTCCGCCGGGACCGACGACTGAAAAATTCCGGTCACGGTCACGGTCAGCATTCCGATCGAGAACTTCTGGCCAAGCTGGATGCCTCTGCGCTGCGCCACGGCCTGTCCGACGACGGCCGCGTCCTGCTGCTGTTCGAACTTCGCCCAATCGCCCTGCGTGAGTGTGAGGTCTCGCACCGTCCGCAGCTTGTCGGCGGGGAGGCCGTTGAACACGACGACATCCAGACTGGCGCGGCAGTTGTTCATGTAGACCTTGATCGGTACCGCCTCCTTCACGCCGGGCAGCTTCGCCACGCGACGCGAGTAGTCCTCGGGCAGCTTGCTCGTGCTGGGACAGAACCGGTTCGCCTGAAACACGATCAGCGAGCGGTCGCCAAGCTGTTCGCGTGTCAGCCGGTCGAGTCCCTCCTGAACGGCCTCGACAAACGAGAAGACAAACAGCGCAACGGCCGTTCCGCTGACAGTCAGCAGCGTTCGCACGCGATGCCGCCAGAGACTCTTCAACACGTAGGGGGCGAAGCGGAACATGGTCATTCCTTTTGTGTCTTGGCTTGTTCGTTCAGCTTGCCCTTGTCGAGCCGAAACTGTCGTCCCGCGATGGCCGCTGCATTGGGATCGTGAGTCACCATCAGCAGCGTCATGCCGAGTTCCGTGTTCAGCCGCCTCAACAGTTCGAGAACCTGTTCGGTCGTCTCCGCATCGAGGTCGCCGGTCGGCTCGTCGGCCACGACGATGGTCGGGTTGGCGACGATGGCCCGCGCAATGCCGACTCGCTGTTCCTGGCCGCCCGAAAGTTGACGCGGATAGTGGTCGGCTCGGTCGGTCAGGTTGACGGCCTGCATCGCGATATCGACTCGCCGCTGCCGGTCAATGCGAGACATCGGCAAGAGCAGCAGTGGCAGTTCGACGTTTTCGTAGGCCGTCAGGACCGGAATCAGGTTGTGCATTTGAAAGATATAGCCGACGTTTGCCGCGCGCCAACGGGCGAGCTTCGTGCGTGAGAGGCGTGTGATCTCCTCGCCATCGACGACGATGCGGCCCGCCGTGGGACGGTCGATCCCTGCGACGAGGTTCAGCAGCGTGCTCTTCCCCGAACCGCTCGCACCCATCAGCGAAACGAAATCACCCCGCTCGATGCTCAGGCTGGCTTCCTTCAGTGGGGTGATGGTCTGGTCCCCCTTGGCAAACGATTTCGTGACGGCTTCGATTTCGACGAGTGACATGGCAGGCTCCGGAAAGGAGAGTGTTCGGTGTTCCGTTTTCAGTGTTCAGGAAGAGGCGTGTTTGTTGGCGAAGTTGTTCACGATGCTGACGCGAGTTCTTGGTTGTGCTTACTGAACACTGAACACCGAAAACTGAACACTTCGCTTCAATACAGCCTCTTGGGTTTGTCGTGCGGTTCGTGAGGCATGACGCCTGTTGGTGAAGCATCATTCTGCGAGTTCTCCTCGCCACGGATGCGGATGCGCTGGCGTTCGGTCAGCGTTTCGCGGCCCGAGGCGATCAGGCGGTCTCCGATGGAGAGGCCGCTGGTGACCTCAACCAGTTCGTTGGACTTGGCCGCTCCGGTGGTGATCGTGCGGCGGCGGGCGACTCCTTCGGATTGGTCGGCGATCCAGACGGTGGACGAGCCCGAAGAGGTGTCGATCAACCCGCGCGGGATCATCAACCGTAGCGGCGATTCGCTGCCGTCGAGCGGCTTCGGTGACGGGGGCGCGAGAAACGTGACCTGCACCAGCATGTCGGGTTTGATGACCGCAGGCGGTGCGTCGATGGCAACCTTCACTTGCAGCGTGTTCTTCTGAATGTCGGCCAGTGAGGTCGCGGTGATGACTTTGCCGGTCATCGGCTCGCCCACTGCGGCCGTCTCGATCCGCACACTCTGTCCGACGAGGACGCGCGGCAGGTCTTCGAGTCGCACGTCGGCGCGAACTTGCAGGCTGTGCGGGTCGTACATCGTGACGACGGTCGTCGCATCCTGCATCGCGGCGGGTGCGAGGCCCATCAGCTTGGAACCGGGTCGCGCGACGAGGTGCAGCACGCGCCCGGAAATCGGTGCCGGGATCGTCATTCGTTCCAGCTTCAACTTCGCCTTTGCGAGTGCAATGGCCGCCTCGCGAACCAGTGCGAGGTTGACCTTCACGTTGGCCTCGGCCTCGGCGACGCGCTTCGTCTCCTCGACCTTCAACTCCAGTTGGCGTTCGAGCACATCGCGGCGGCGTGTCAGCACATCGCGCTCGCGCGAGAGGGAACTCAACTGCGCCCGGTATTCGTCAATGAGTGCCGCGGCGGTTTCGACCTCACTCTTCGCCCGCAGCACGGTGATCGCGGGGACGGCATCCTGCGACTTCGTCTTGCTCGCGACTTCCTGCTCGGCCAGTGCGTGCCGTGCCTCGGCCCCTCGACGCAGCGCGGGGAGCCGGTTCAGTTCCGTCTGAACCTTCGCGAGCTGGCCTTCCGCCTCGGCCAGACTGGCTTGCAGTTGAATCGGCTCGCGCAGGTAAACCTTGGCCGCGTCGAGAGCCGCCCGGGCCGAGTCGAGTCCCGCCTGGTGGTGCTCGACGCCGACCTCGGCACTCTCCATTTCGAGCCGCGCGTCCTTGTCGATCAAGAAGGCGACCGGCTGCCCCTCTTCGATCTCTTGTCCTTCGATGACCGTCAGCTTCTCGATGACTCCCTCGACGAGCGCACTCACGGTGACTGGTGTCGGACGAGGCTCGACCCAACCGGCCGCCTGAAACAACGGCGTGTCGGCCTGCTGAACTTCGGCGCGGCTCGCGATGACGGGGACCACGGTGACGGAGGTCGCTTTCCACAGAGTGTCTCGCAACGCCCAAACCATCAGTCCAACGAAGCCGCTCAGAATCACAGCGGGCAGCACGTAGCGCGACAGAACGTGCCGACGGCGAGGCCGAACCGAACCGCCTGTGCGGCTCGGTCGGTCATACGCCAGTTCGCGCAGATCGACGGGTGTGGTCATGGTTTGAGTCTCGTGCAGTGGACTGGTCATTCTTCTTGTTCCGCCTTTGTCCCCTCGCCCCCGTCTTCGGGGGAGAGGGTTAGGGGGCTTCTCATTCAGGACGGCGGCAGTGAAAAGTGGCCAGTGAAAAATGAGAACTGCAAAGTGGCGGATCAGAGTCGTTCAATTTGCACTTCGCACTTTTCACTTGTCATTTCTCACTCGCCCGTCGCGGAAGAAGCCCCTCACCCTAGCCCTCTCCCCACAAAGCTGGGGCGAGGGGACAGGACATCTCACTCGGTCTTCGTCTCGCTGGCTGGCCGGACAAACAGCCCGCTGGCGAGGACCGTCAGGTTGCCAGCCTCGTCGCGTTTGGCCTGCCCTTTCACGACGACGGTTTGCAGTTCCTTCACGTTGAACAATTGGCGGGCGTCGTTGGCGAGAGTCTTCCCCGCGTCATCGACGAACTTGATCGTGGCCTTTGACTTCGCGAGGACATCCGAATCGCAGCAGTAGTCCCACGGCGTCGGGCAGTTGTCCCCTTTGCGTTCGTTGCAGGGAACCAGCGTCTGATCGACGATGAGGAACGAGGCGCGATCCGTCACCCACGGATCGCGGTCTCCACCGATCCGGCCGACGATGACCACGTCGTCTCCATCCTTGGCCGCCTCGCGCGCTTCAAGGACGGTCTTCGCATCGGCCGGTTCCTCGGCGAGCACGAACTTGGTTCCGTCGATCTTCGGAGCGGGGGCCTTCGTCGTGACAGCGGGTGGCGCGCCGGGCTGACCGCAGCCCACCAGCAGCCACGTCGCACCGAGCAGCAGACCACACACCGTCGTCGTCTTGGTCATCTTTCGTCTAGTCATGTCTCATTCCTTTCAAGCTGGTTTGTTTTGACTTTCGGACATTGGAATTTGAAATTCGTTTGGTGTTTCGGATTTGTGATTTGGAATTTCACCCTCACACCGCCTTCAATCCCTCCACCAGCGGCATTCGCAACGCGCGAAGAGCCGGTGGAATGGCACCAATCACTCCGATCAACAGGCCGGTACCGAGGCCGAAAGCCAGCACAAGCCCGTCGATTCGCAACGAGAACGCTCCCATCGTGAAGCGGATCGCCGCGCCATTCAGAACACCAATCGCGATGACGGTCGCCAGCAAGGCTGCCGCCGACGAGAGGATCACCGCCTCTTGAATCAGCCCGAGCGCGATGGCCCGGCGCGAGAAGCCGATCGTCTGCAATGTGGCCAGTTCGCGCACGCGGCCCACGACCGCGCCGTACATTGTGTTGAGTCCCGCGAAGACGCCGGCTCCCGCGACGAGGACCACGATCAGCCAGGCCACACTGCGGACGGGGCCGTAGTGAGTTTGCAGGGCCGCGTAGTACGTGGTCTCGGGTGTCGCCTGCCATTCCAAATCGAGCCGCTCCTTGCAGAATTCTTCGAGGTCCGCGAGACCCTCCGCGTTCGAGACGGTCACCGCGACGAGGCTCAGGTCTTGCCGCTTCGTTGCCGGTTGCAGGTCTTCGAGCGGACACCAGAGTTCCGACTCCAGCACAGACCCCGCCGATGCAAACCGACCGCTGACGGTCCACGATCGGCCCTCAAACTGGATTGTGCGACCGATGGCCAGGTCGCGCGGATCGCTCCCGAGTTTCGTCGGGGCCAGCCGACCAACGAGGACTTCGCCCGACTTCGGCCAGTGTCCCTCGATCAACTGAAACTGACGGCGGACCAGCGGCGCGGAGAGCGTAATGCCGCGCACAATTCCCATCGCCGGTTCGCCCGCGCCGGCCGTCGTCACTTCGGAACCGAGGTACAGTTCGGGCGAAACGTACTTGTGCTCGGACCGTGATTGGATACCAGGCAGACTGGCGGCGAGCAGACTCGCGCCGCGACCGGGGACCGTCGAGTTCTCGATGTTCTCGGAAGCGCCCAACGAATGGACGAGCACCACGCTTGGATCGCCACTCGCGACGAGCGACGCTTCCAACCCCCGCACGAACGCCGTGACGAGCAACACCAGAAATACGACCATCGCCAACCCAAGCAACGTCAGCGCGCTGCGGCCCGGTCGTCGCAACAGATTGCGAACGCCGTAGTCCCACGGGAGTGGTCGAAAGCCGAGCATGAATTCAATTCCTCAACAGACTCAGTTCAGGATGTGACAGCCGCCGCCTCGGTCCGTGAGCGCGCAGGTCGCGACGATGGACTGTCACTCAACACTCAACGGCTGGCCAAGAACGATGTCGCGACTTGTAGGATGGGCACTCTTGCCCGTCCGGCCTTTGGTCTAGCAGAGCGGACGGGCTAGAGTGCCCATCCTCCAACGCCAGAAGCTCGTGGCTCAATCAGGGCCTTGCGACCGTCAAGCAAACGATCACAAAGACTCAGAGCAAACGAAGGCAGAGCGCGGCGCGATCGGCCAGTGTGCGCCACGCGGCAGTGATTAGATGAGCCACCGCTGGAACAGCACGATCAAATCGGGCGGCGGCCCCATCGTCTTGGGGCATTGCCCTGCATGAACGGAGTTGCCATGCAAACTGGGCGATAACGTCACAACAGGTGGCAATGCCAAACTGGCGTCGAGCCGATTGATCGGGTCTTCCGTTGGTGACGCGATGGCTGGTGACACGGGTTGGATCGGCAGGCAGTCGCGGTCATTGCAGGTCAAACCCGTCAATTCACAAGGCGGAACCAACTCGGAAACTGTGTCCGAGGGGGTGTGCCTGCGACAGCACGACTTCGTCGCACAAGAGTGACTTTCCGCAGATGACACATTCAACCGCGAGGCTGCGGGGGCGACCATCAGCTTGGGGCAGAAAACGCACAATGTTCCGTCAGCACAGATGCAACTCGGTCGAACACCAACTGCAATCACAGTCAGGAGCATCAACCCCCATGTGACCACGACGCGCGGCAGTTGTTGGACACGAGCCATCACTTCATTCTTTCGTGCCGGTTCGGATTCGGGACACGACGATTGAGTTACGCTGGTTGGCTGTTGAAAGTTGGGAAACGCTTCCGACGCCGGACCGCCATCACAACCCACTGTCGAACTCTAGTCCGTTGACGATGACGTGGCAAGGAATTTTCTCTTCGTCGGACATGACGAAGCCTCGCGAGCAGAATTCGTGAGCCGCATCAAGTGTTGTTCCGCCACGGCTGGATGCCAATGGAAACAACGAAACGCCTGAGTAGACGACAGCCAGCTTCGACGGCACGATATCGCCCGCTCAAGCAGTCTTCGTTGAACGACTCATTTTGGATCTTTCTCCCGTGACAATCGCCCCGCTCGTTCCGACCTCATCGCCCGCCGCATCATTGCCGCGTGGCAAGACCATCGCCGTGATGCCCGCCTACAACGCGGCGAAGACTCTCGAACGGACGGTTGCCGACATCCCGGCCGGCTCGGTCGATGAGATCGTGCTCGTCGATGATTGCAGCCGGGACAACACGGTTGAGATTGCCGAGCGACTTGGGCTCACCGTGATTCGCCACGAGAAAAACCTCGGATACGGTGGCAATCAGAAGACCTGCTACCGCCACGCTCTGGAGGCCGGTGCGGATTACGTCGTGATGATTCACCCGGACTATCAGTACGACAGCCGCGTCATCCCGGTGGCGGTCGAGATTATCCGCCTCGGCATCTGCGACTTCGTGATGGGTTCGCGGATCCGCACGCGGCGAGAAGCCCTGGCGGGTGGGATGCCTCGGTGGAAGTACGTGGCCAACCGCTGTCTGACTCTGACCGAAAACATTGCCCTCGGCCAGAACCTCGGTGATTTTCACAGCGGTTTCCGCGCCTATCGCCGCGAAGTCCTGGAGACGATCCCGTTCCTGAAGAACTCGAACGACTTCGTGTTCGACAGCGAGTTCCTGGCGCAGGCCGTTCATTTCGGCTTCAAGCTCGGCGACATTCCCGTCCCCGTGCGCTACTTCGATGAGGCGAGCAGCATCAACTTTCGGCGGAGCGTCACGTACGGGCTGTCGACTCTCGGAGTGCTCGGCAAGTACTGGGCGCGGCAAGTCGGCGTCTATCGGTCGCCATTGTTTGATGCCAAGTCGCCCGAAGACTGACTCCGCAGTAGTGTCTGGTGCTGAAACCAACTGTCCTGTGGGTTGTCCGAGGTCTGTTTGAACCCATGCAACCGGTGCAGCCTCACTTTCATTGCCACGGCAACCGTGCCGTCTGATTCCATCGAACGCAGAAAACCTGCCAAGCAGCGCAGTGTCAAAGGGAATTGCCCCGAATACGTTACAGCGTTCCTGGACGATTGATCTCCAAAAGTCGTTCCTTGACGGTCGCGGATCAAGGGCTAAAATCACGCCGAACTTGCCGGGACTGCTTACTGTGGGAATTGGGCGGCGGCGGGGAAATGTCAACCCCCTCCGAATGGGTGGGAGACGCCGCATCTGACACGAAGTAATCGGTGTGGTGTTGTCTTGCTGAGGTGTTGAGTTCTGTGCCGAGTCGAACTTGTGCGGGCCAATCTCTGTCTCAAGCAATCGACTCGATTCGCGTTGCCATTCAAGGTCGAGTGTTTGCAAACAGCAGTGTCTACAAACAGCCTTGGGTTGTTTCGGCGGTTGAGGCTCGGTGCCTCAGGTCTTACAGCATTTCAGAGGTCTCGCCCGTGGATGGCAATTCGTCCGCCGAGTTCAAGGAACTGGTCCGATCGCGCACGGACATCGTGCAGTTGATCGGCGAGACGATTTCGCTCCAACCCCAACAGGGGGGACGGGTTTACAAGGGGCTTTGTCCCTTTCATGACGACCACACTCCGTCGTTCACGGTGAATCCCGAGCGACAGTCGTACAAGTGCTGGGCGTGCAGCGAAGGTGGTGACTGTTTCTCCTTCGTGATGAAGCACGACAACCTTGGTTTTCGCGAGGCAATGGAGTTCCTGGCCCATCGCGCGCATCTCGAGCTTCCCACCCAACTTCGTCGCGGTCCTGCCGAACCGTCCCACAAGCCGCAGTTGTATGACGTGCTGTCGTGGGCGCAGGACGAATTTCACAACTGCCTGCTCGCGACGGCAGCGGGAGAACGGGCGCGGCGGTATCTCCACGAGAGAGGATTTACACACGCCACCATTTCGCGTTGTAAGTTTGGGTATTCGCCCGATGATCGCGAATGGTTGCTGCGTCGAGCGAAGGAGCGGTTCGACACGGACTTGCTCTTCGGGGCGAGGCTCCTCACCGAACGAACGGATGGTAGCGGTTACAAGGATCGTTTCGTGGATCGGGTGTTGTTTCCGATTCACGACGAACGAGGCCGCACCGTGGCGTTTGGGGGACGCATCCTGCCGGACCATCAGTGGAAAGAGGCTCCCAAATACTTGAACAGCGATGAGAGTGCCGTCTTCCACAAGAGTCAGGTTTGCTTTGGATTGGACTGGGCGCGGGAAGCGATCAAGAAGACGGAGACCGTCCTCGTTACTGAGGGGTACACCGATTGCTTGAAGTTGCAGCAGGCGGGATTGATGAACACGGTGGCGACGCTCGGGACGGCTTTGACCGAGTCGCACGTCACGCTATTGAAGCGGCTCGCGAAGACGGTGGTGCTCGTTTACGACGGTGACAAGGCGGGGAAGGATGCTTCCGAACGGGCACTCTCCAAGTTTCTCGCTCAGAACGTGGATCTGCGAATCCTGACATTGCCCGACGGTTTGGATCCGGATGAGTTTTTACAGGAGCATGGTCCTGCGGCCATGCAGCGATTGATTGATGCGGCACCGGAAGTCGCCGAGTACCAACTGCGATTATTGATGGCGAGGCATGGGACCGGTACGGTCGATGCGAGGATGCGGATTCTGGACGGGATGTTGCAACTGTTGATCGTGTCGTCCGGGATTGCGGGAACGGTCAAGGAGGATTTGCTGATTGGCCGCCTGCCTCAGCGGCTGGGGTTGTCGGAATCAGACGTGCGAAAGCGATTGAAGGAACTGCGAGGCCAGGATCGAGAGCGGCTGATTCGGTCGAATGAGCGGAGAGTTTCCGCAACCGAACCAACCGGTGAGTCCCTGCAACACCGCTGGAAACAGACGATCCTTTCACTCCAGCAAAGTCAAAGCAAGGACGATCTGCTGGAGTGCGAATTACTCCAGCTCCTCTTTACTTCGCCGGATATGATTGATGCAGTTCGGCGCGAGATCGGCCCGGACGATTTTGGAAACGAAGTCTTGAGAGAATTGCTGACCGTCTGCTTCGACGTGAATGACGACGGTTGGTTGCCGAGCTTCGACAAGGTGCTGTCTCAGTTGGAGTGCCCGGATTTGAAGGGCTTGATCGTTTGGATTGACGAACAGGCACGCGAGCGGGATATCGCAGGCAAGTTGGCACAGGATGCCGCGCTGGGAGGAACCGATTCCTCCGAAAGCCTGCTGCGGCGGGTGCTGAATGGTTTGAAGTGGCGTCGAACGCAGGAGAGCCATCGCGCGGCTCAAGGTCCGCTGATTGAACGACCGCGAGACGCGATGAAGTTGACCCAGTAAACGCTCGACAGATTGCAACA
>JBBPIS010000063.1:0-39478 GCA_038040225.1 Planctomycetota bacterium | reverse complement strand
ATGCACTCTTCGGCCAGTTTGATGATCTGAAGATTCCGCTCGCGGCGCACGGCCCGCTGCTGATCGAGTTGCTTCTTGAGGATCGCCTCCTGCTCCGGTGTGGGATCCTTGTCGTCGGGAAGCTTGTCGACCGTGCCGGGAAGAGGCCGCGTGCGAATGTGCTGAATCTCGAGCAGCAGCCACTCGGGAGAACCCTTCTCAGGTTCCTTCTCGGCCAACGGAGCGGTGTTGTTCGCAGGGGAAGTGGCCGCCGTCTTTGCCGCCGCTCCCTTGGGAGCCGGTGCCGGAGTGACAGCAGTTCCTGCTTTGGTCGCCTTGTTCGTCGCGGGCTTCGGTCCCGGAATGGCCACCGTGGGCAGACCCGACGACATCTCATCATCCGCCGTGAACGTGGCCGTTCCTTCCGCATCAGCCACGGGGGCTGAACCACCCGCGCCACCGCAGCCGGACAGACTCCAAGCCAACACCCACGCGACACCAGCCGACCACAGGGAACGATTCAGGGAAGCCATGACCTCTCCATCCTTTGAGAGCCGTAGCAAAACTCGTTTGTCACAGGCGGCCCGCTCGGATCATGTCCGATCACAGTGCCCTGCCCGAGACCAATCGGGCGGGTTGTATGGCAAAGTCCAAGAAGGGAGCAAGAGGAACTCGCAGAAGTTGCCGGTTGGGAAGGGAGTGGGGAGTGGCAGTCCAGGATCAGCAATCAAGTATCGAGGGGAGAGGCTGACTCTCCACTCCCCACTACCTACTACCCACTGCCCACTGCCTTCTTCCCTCCCCCTTGGCCGTTCGGGCGAAGATCGGCTACGATTCCGGTGGGCGGAGTCACAACGAGGAACAATTCATGAGCACGGTTGCGGCGAGTCTCACTGCCGTCACAAGCATTGATGCGGCGACAACGGACCGCACCGCAGAGGCCGCTCGTTGCATCCTGTTCTTCGACGGCGTCTGTGGCTTGTGCAACAAGTCGGTCGATTTCGTGCTCGCTCGCGACCCGGAAGCCCATTTCCAATTCGCGCCACTTCAAGGTGAGACGGCTCGCCAACTGTTGTCCCCGGCCGACGCGAGCGACCTCAGTTCGATGGTCCTCCTGATCTACGGCCGTACCTATCGCAAGTCGTCCGCCGCCGTGAGGATCCTCTGGCAGTTGAGCCTTGGTTGGCGGATCCTCGGCACTCTGCTGTGGCTCATCCCGCTGCCGATTCGCAATCTGGGCTACCACCTGATTGCCTGCAACCGTTACCGCTTCTTCGGCCGACACGAAACCTGCCGGATGCCAACCCCCGCAGAACGATCCCGGTTCCTGCCGTAGTCTGTGTCGCTCTTGTTTCGCGCCAGCGTATGCGCACACTCGCGTGCAATGTGTCTGCACCGAAGAGTGCGACTTGGGTCCAACCCGATCGCCGCCCGGTCTGTGAATCGGCTCGACATTCGAGGCGAGAGAAGCTGGCTTTCAATCCGCCCGGCACCGTATCGTCTGATCTCAGTGGAACCGCGTTGATCTCTGGGTAGCCACGCTCGCCAAGAGCGTGGGAGGATTCGCGGAAACCCATGCTCTTGGCGAGCGTGGCTACAGAATTTCTTCTGTTCGTCTGTTCTTCGGTCAGTCAAAGGTAGCGACATGGGCGCAACGGTTGTGAGTGGCGACCTTGGTGATCGCCGCCCTGATGATTTGGAACTCGTCGTCTTCGAGGTGGGCGGTCAACGTCACGGAGTGATCTCGACCGCCGTGTGCGAGGTTTTGCCTGCGGTGACTCTCACGCCGGTCTCCGGAGGTTCACGACTGGTGGAAGGAGTCGTCAATGTGCGCGGGAGCATTCTGCCAGTCGTCGATGTGCGCGTCTGGCTGGGACTGGAGACTCGGCCGATGGAGCCGACCGATCACATGATCGTCGTGCGCGTGGGCGAGCGGTCTGCGATGCTGCGCGTGGATCGTGCCGTGGAATTGATCCGCCTGGCGCGCAGCGAGATTGAAGCGGCGAATGGATTGCAGTCAGCGGCGGGCGGCATTTCGGGATTCGCGAAACTGCCCGATGGTCCGATGCCCGTGCATGAGTTGGAGTCGTTGCTCGCCGAGGCCGTGGGGTGATCGAGGCCATCCATCACAAGGGCAGATTCAATGTCGAACGCGGGCTGGTCAGAAGCCGGTTATGCGGGCGTGGCGAGCGTGGTGGCTTCGCGCACCGGGCTGGTGTTTGGACCGACTCGGTTTGAAAGCGCCGAACAGGGGATTCGGCGGTCGATGGCCCGCGCAGGAATCACGGACTTCCCCCGCTATCGCCACCTGTTGGAGAGCGACTCGCACGCGTGGGACGATCTGCTCGCCGAGTTGGTGATCGGTGAGACGTACTTCTTCCGCGACGTGACACAGTTTGAGTTCATTCGCCGCGAAGTCTTGCCTGACCTGCAACGTCGCTGCGGAGCGGGACACGTCGTCAGAGCCTGGAGTGCGGCGTGTGCCTCGGGGGAGGAGGCGTATTCCCTCGCGATGCTGTTCGCGGAGGAAGGACTGGCCGGGCGATCGCACATTCTGGGAACCGACATCTCGCGCCGGGCGTTGGCGGCGGCACGGCGCGGGAGTTATCGCAACTGGTCATTTCGCGGAGACGGTGCAGCGCGCGCGAAGCGGTTTGTTACTCGTCGAGGTGAGGAGTCCACGGTCGCAGATGTCCTTCGCGACCGCGTGGCCTTCGAGCACCTGAATCTGGCGCTCGACATCTGGCCATCGACGGTTACGGGAACTGCAGCAATGGACCTGATCCTCTGCCGTAACGTCCTGATTTATTTCGACCCGGCAACCGTGGCGAGTGTGGCTCGACGGCTGTTCGAGTCGCTGGCACCGGGAGGCTGGCTGGTGACGGGAGCCAGCGACCCGCCACTCGGCGAGCACGCTCCGTTTGAGACGGTGCTCGCACCAGAAGGGGTGTTCCTGCGACGCGGGCCTGCCCATGTTCACCGTGGATCACCGCCAACAATTGAACCGCCAGCCGATCTCGAAGCGTGCCTCGAAGCGCTGCAGGGATTACCGATCGGTTGTCAGGGTCTGAGCGAAACGAAGGCTCCCTTGTCGGGCCCTCCCGACGGTCAAATCGAGTCACCCAATTTCCAAACGCCAAATGTCAGCCCGTTGTGCGAAGCGCGCGAGGCACTCTCACGCGCCGAGTATGAGCGAGCGATTCAACTGACCTCGGACTTGACCGAGGATGCGGAGATGTGTGCGATTCATGTGCAAGCCCTCGCGAACGCAGATGCGACACGTGCCGAACAGGTCTGCGCCGCGGCCACAGCAAGGCATCCGTTGTCGGCGGAACTGCATTACCTGCACGCGATCCTGCTGCTGGGATTGGAACAGAACGATGCGGCGGTCTCGGCCATCCGGCGGGTGTTGTATCTCGACCGATCCCTGGCACTTGCCCATTTCACACTCGGTACGATCCTGCACGAGTTGGGCGACGTTGACGGAGCACAGAGGGCGTACCGCAACACGCGAGATTTGTGCGGAAACCGGCCACCGGACGAACTCGTTCCCCTCGCGAACGGTGAGCGAGTCGAACGTCTGAAGGAGACTGTCGATCGGCTGCTGGTCCAGCTTTCCGACATCCAGAATTCATCTCCCCCGGTGTAATCGGACGCCGAGAGCCTGAAATTCTCTCGGACTGTACCGCTCAAGAATTTTTGCATTGCATTTCGTCTGTCCGAACGATGTTCTGGACGGATTCGTTTCACGGTTTGAAAGCCACCATGCCCCTGGCCTCATCACCACTCGAGCGCGCGGAATCCATCGACTGGCACTCGGTGCGCGAGCGGTTGGGCAAGGCGACAGCGGCGACCGAGTCGGCCTTGCGGGTTTCGCCGGAGCGGGCGCGGGAGATCATGGATGCCCGCTCGCGGACGTTGGCGCGCGTGCAGCAAGCCGAACCCGACGCGGGAGAAGTGTTGGAGGTTGCAACATTTTCGCTGGCGGACGAACAGTACGCCATCGAGACCTGCTTCGTCCGCGAAGTCATCCGGATGACGGACTGCACGCGAGTGCCGGGGACGCCGGACTTTCTGCTGGGGGTGACGAACCTGCGGGGGGAAATTTTGAGCGTGATTGACCTGCGGAAGTTTTTCGGTTTGCCGACGCGCGAATTGTCGGATCAATCGCGAGTCGTGGTGCTCGGTGGCGAGCGGCCGGAGTTCGGTGTGTTGGCGGAGTCGGTGCATGAAGTCGCCACGCTGCGGCGAGATGAGTTGCTCGAACCACCCGGTTCGGTGACGGGCCTCGGCCGGGAATATCTGCACGGTGTGACACGCGACGCGTTGATTGTGCTCGACGGAGCGGTGTTGTTGCAGGACGCGAGACTGTTCATCGACCAGGGGGACGAGGCGGACGCCTCGTCGTAGATCGACTTGCCAGAACTGAGCGGCAATGCACGCGGAGGAAACATCATGATGCGACTGACGGTGGGACAACGCATGGTCGTGGGGTTCGCCATACCGGCGATCATCCTGATTGCGATTGGGATGATCTCGTACCGCAACACATCGAGCCTCATCGAAAACAACGACCAGGTGACGCACGCGCACGAAGTCCTGGGACACATCGAGTTGTTGCTCTCGTACATGAAAGATGTCCAGACGGGGGCGAGGGGCTACGCGATTGCCGGAGAAGACAAATATCTGGAACCGTACGACTTCGCGATCCCCCGTGTGGACACGACTTACGATGAACTCAAGAATCTGATCAAGGATGTTTCACAGAAACGGCGCCTGGAGACGTTGCGACCGCTGCTTACGGCGCGCGTCAAGTTTTCTCAAGACATCGTGGCGGCGTCACGAGAGCAGGGTCTCGAAGCGGGACGCGACCTCGTCAAAACGGGCAAGGGCAAAGCCATCTTCGATGAGATTCGCAAACTCGTTGCTGAGATGGTGGACGAAGAAAACAAGCTGCTGCACGAACGGGATACCCGAGCGAGCGCGAGTGCGACACTTGCCCAAAGAACGATCCTGGTCGGGACCGTGAGCGGTCTGTTGATCATTCTGCTGTGCGGATACCTCATCACCCGTTCGATTACCGTGCCGATTCGCGAGGCGGTCGGGAAGCTGACATCCACGAGCTCCGAACTTCTTGCCGGAACGACGCAGCAGGCGGCCGGCGCGCAGGAACAGGCCGCCGCCGTCTCTGAGACCACCGCCACCGTCGATGAGGTCATGCAAACGTCAGAGCAGGGTGCTCAGCGGGCCAAAGGGGTCGGCGAGGCCGTGCAACGTACCGTCGAGATCGGCCAATCCGGGCGGAAGGCCGTCAGCGAATCGCTCGCCGCCACCAACAAGGTCAAGGAGCAGGTCGAACTGACCGCCGAAAACATTCTCTCGCTGGCGGAACAAGCCCAGGCCATCGGTGAGATCATCGCCACCGTCAGTGACATCGCCGAGCAGACGAATCTGCTGGCCCTCAATGCGGCCATCGAAGCGTCGCGCGCGGGCGAGCACGGCAAGGGCTTCTCGGTTGTCGCGGTTGAGGTCAAAGCGCTGGCCGCTCAATCCAAGAAGGCCACGTCGCAGGTCCGGCAGATTCTGGGCCAGATTCAGAAGGCGACCAACACCGCCGTCCTTTCGACCGAAGAGGTGACGAGGGGCGTCGCCGGCGCGATCCGCGCTGCGGGACAAGCCGGAGACACGATCAAAGCGCTCACCGACACACTGGCCGACGCCGCGCAGGCCACCGCGCAAATCGTCGCCTCCGCCGGACAGCAGGCGGCGGGCATGAGTCAGATTCATCAGGCGATTCGGAACATCGATCAAGTCGCCCGGCAAAACCTCGTCGCCACGCGTCAGGCCGAACAGGCGGCTCAAGACCTCAACTCGCTCGGCAACCAACTGGCGGCGATGATCGCCCGATGAACTTCGTGGATGGTCGCTGCGTTCGCCAGAACGCGGGCATCTCGCGAAAGACCCGCGTTCTGGCGAACACGGCTACGTGATGCGGACCTCCTCATGGACAAAGACAAACTCGCCAAGCTGCTGATGGCCACGTTCCTCGAAGAACTCGGCGAGCACGTGCGCGCGTTGAATCGCGACCTGTTGGCTTTGGAACAGAAGCCGTCGGCAGCGGATCGAGTGGAGCTTTGGAAGGAACTGTTCCGCTCGGCCCATAGCCTGAAGGGAGCCGCGCGGGCGGTGAATGTCGAGCTGATCGAACGGGTCTGCCACCACTTGGAAGAGATTCTGACATCCGCGCGTGACGGTCAGTTGACGCTCACACCGGTGTTGTTCTCGCTGTTGTTCGAGACGGCAGACGCGCTCGAGAACGCGGGGGGACGCTTGCGCGAGGGACAACGCCTCGACGACTCGCCGATCGCCGCGCTGCTGCCACGACTCGAAGCGGCGCAGTTGACGGACGAGACTCCCGCCGGGCAGCAAACAACAGGAGAGATCAGAGGTCAGAAGTCAGAGGTCAGCCAACGGCGCGTGGCACGCCCTGAGTCCTCGAAGGGCGTGGAATCAGGTTTCGAGTTACTCCCACGCCCTTCGAAGACTCAGGGCGTGCCACTGCAACCGACCGAGCCGCAATCGCCCGCGCCTGCTGCTCCACTCCGGGCGGCGATGTCACGCGCCGCGAGCGCCTCCAACACCGTACGCGTCCCGGCGGAGAAGCTCGACACGCTGCTGGCACAGAGTGGCGAACTGCTCGTGGCCCGGCGGCGCGTGGCCGCTCGCGACGAAGTGCTGGTTGGCCTTCGAGAGTCGATCGGCGAGTGGCGAGCCGAATGGAAAGGAGTCGAAAAGCCGCTCCACGATTTCCTGCTGGCCCACGAACGCGGCGAGAGTCTCGAAGCATTGCCGACTCGCGCCGCACAAACGCTCGCTCGCGCGGGTGACCGCATCCGGCAACTGGAGCGCGATCTGGAACGCCTGACGACCGAGGCCGTGTCCGACGGGCGGCAACTCGATTACGCCGCCGGTTCGCTGGATGCCGAAGTCCGGCGCGTGCGCATGTTGCCGTTTGCCGAGGCGTGCCAGGGACTGGATCGTGCGGTCCACGACCTCGCCCGCGCGACCGGCAAGGAAGTCGAACTGGTCATCACGGGGGGCGAAGTCGAACTCGATCGCTCGGTTCTCGAAGGGCTGAAGGATCCGCTGTTGCATCTGGTCCGTAACGCCGTCGATCACGGAGCCGAGTTGCCGGCGACTCGACTCGAACGGGGCAAATCGCCGTGCGCCCGGATCGTTGTGTCGGCCGCGTTGCGCGGCCATCAGGTGGAGATCGTCGTCTCCGACGACGGACAGGGAATCGATCTGGCTGCTCTGCGCGAGCAGGTCCGACGCAAGGGGCTGCCCGAACCGGTGGACGACCGCGAACTCACGCGAGTCATCTTTCAGCCCGGGTTCTCGACGGCGCGAATCATCACCGATGTCTCGGGTCGCGGAGTCGGATTGGATGTCGTTCAGAACCGCGTCGAAGCCTTGCGCGGGTTGGTCGATCCGATCTCTCAGCCCGGTCAAGGCACCAGTTTCGTGCTGACCGTGCCGCTGACTTTGACCACCCTTCAAGTCCTGCTGCTGACCGTCGGCGACCAAACGTTCGCGATGGCCAGCAGCCACATTCGCCGGTTGGTGCGCGTGCGTCACGCCGACATCCGCACCGTGCAGGGCCGGGAGGTGCTGCTGCTGGGCGACGCACCGGTGCCGGTGGCATCACTGGCCGACACGCTCCAGTTGCCACACGGTGAAATCGCACCGGAAAACCACGTTCCGGGGTTGCTGCTCACCGTGGGTGATCGGCAGGTGGTCCTGCTCGTGGATGAAGTGCTGTCCGAACAGGAGGTCGTCATCAAGGGTCTGGGAGCGCGCATTCGCCGCGTGCGGGCTGTCTCCGGCGCGACGCTGCTCCCTTCCGGTCGGATCGCCCTGCTGCTGAACATGGCGAACGTGGTCCGGACTGCGCACGGCCGCAGATCATCGACACTGATGGCCGCCACGGCGGGGAGCGACGCTCCGTCCCGTCGGCGGTTGCTGGTGGCGGAAGATTCGATGACGACCCGGGCGCTGATGAAGAGCATTCTGGAAGCCGCCGGCTACGACGTGACGGTGGCTCCCGATGGTCAGGCGGCGTGGCAACTGCTGCAGGAACGCGGGGCCGATCTGCTGGTCAGCGACGTGGACATGCCACGCATGGATGGGTTCGACCTCGCAGCCACCGTGCGGGCCTCATCGAAGTTTGCCAAACTCCCGGTTATTCTGGTGACGGCTCGCCAGACCGACGCCGACAAAACTCGCGGCATCTCCGTCGGAGCCGATGCGTACCTCGTGAAGAGTGCGTTCGACCAACGACATCTGCTGGAAACAATCTCGCAGTTGCTGTGAGTCCTCGTTGCTGTGAGTCCTCGTTGCTGTGAGTCCTCGTTGCTGTGAGTCCTCAAACAAGCGACGCCACTGGGCTTGTCCCGGTGGTTCAACGGCTTCTGCGCTAATCGGCTGCTGATTTCGAGTAAATTGCGAGTAGCGCAAAAGCCGTTGAACCCCCGACGCAAGGTCGGGGGCGGTGCAGGATCTCGCTTGTTTGAGGGTGAGTCTGGGGAGGTCATTTCATGCTGCGAGTCCTGATCGTTGATGACTCGCCCACTGCGCGCGGGTTGCTGACCGGCATCCTGGGCAGTGACCCCGGCATTCAGATCATCGGCGAGGCGGCGAATGGTGCGGAGGCGGTTCAACGGACGCGGGATCTGCGGCCAGACCTGGTGACGATGGATGTCCACATGCCGCACATGGACGGCTACGGGGCCACCAAAGAGATCATGATTCACTGCCCGACGCCGATCGTGATCGTCACCGCCAGCCTCGGAGCCCGCGATGTGGCGGCGACAATGCGAGCACTCGAAGCGGGAGCTTTGACGGTTCTGGAAAAGCCCGTCGGCTCCGGTTCACCTCATTTCGAGGCTCAAGCCCGGCAGTTGATCGCAACCGTCAAGGCGATGGCCGACGTCAAGGTCGTGCGGCATCATCGGTCCCCCAAATTGAACCAACCGATCCCGTCGTCCGCATCACCGCGAGTCTCACCCCGCACCGGTCGAGGCCGCATCATTGCCATCGCCGCTTCCACGGGTGGCCCGGCGGCATTGCAAACCATTTTGTCGAGGCTTCCCACCAAATTGCCTGTCCCGATCGTGGTCGTGCAGCACATCAGTCGAGGCTTCGTCACGGGATTGGCGTCGTGGTTGGGCACAGTCTGCAAGCTCGACGTGCGAGTCGCTCGCGACGGTGAGCCCCTCGTTCCGGGCACGGTCTATCTCGCTCCCGAAGACAAACATCTCGGTGTGCGCGGCCGGACGGGCATCGCGCTGTCGGACGAATCGCCAGTCGGCGGCTTCCGCCCCGCCGGGACGGTTCTGTTTGAATCCGTCGCCCAGGCGTTCGGTGGCGAGATGGTCGGCGTGATCCTGACCGGCATGGGCGAGGACGGCGTGCAGGGCCTGCGCGCCGTGCGTGCAGCGGGTGGAACCGTGATCGCTCAGGACGAAGCCACTTCCATTGTGTTTGGCATGCCGGGGGTGGCGATCGCCAGCGGATTGGCCGATGATGTGCTCCCCCTCGAAGCCATTGCCTCTCGCCTGCTGGAGTTGATCGTGACTCGGTGATCCCTGCGAGCGTTCTTCTCGCGTCCTCCCAAACAGGAGCCGTTGCCATGCCAAAAATACTCGTGGCCGAAGACAGTCCAACGCAGGCTCTGCTACTTCAGGCGTTCCTGGAGGCCGCTCAATTCGAGGTCGAAGTGCAGCCGGATGGTGCGCAGGCTCTTGCCGCGATCGCGATCTTCCAGCCCGATGTCGTCGTGACCGACCTCGACATGCCGGAAATGAACGGCTTGGAGTTGGTCTCCGCGATTCGTGAGCAGCATCCCACGATTCCCGTGGTGCTGATGACCGCTCACGGCAGCGAAGAGATCGCCGTCAAGGCGTTGCAGGTGGGGGCGGCCAGCTATGTTCCCAAGCGACAACTCGAAGGCAACCTGCTCCACATTCTGCGGCAGGTGATCAGCGTGCAGAGCCAGCAGCAGCATCAGCAGCAACTGTTTGAGTGCTTGGAAGTGACCGAGTCACGCTTCTCACTCCCCAACAATCCCAAACTGACGGGAGCGGTGCGGGCCTTCATTCACGAGCATCTTTCCCGGGTGAAACTCAGTGACCAGACGGGCCTGATCCGGCTGGGGGTCGCGCTCGACGAGGCACTGACCAACGCCATGTGGCACGGCAATTTGGAAGTCAGTTCCAAGCTGCGGGAAGGGGACGGGCATGAGTTCGATGAACTCATCGCCAAGCGCCGTCAGGAGCCGCCGTACTCCCTGCGCAAGGTCCACGTCACCACCAGGTTTTCCTCGGCCGAAGCAACCATCGTCATCCGCGACGAAGGGCCGGGATTCGACGTGTCGCAACTCCCCGACCCGACCGATCCCGAAAACATCATCAAAGCCAGCGGTCGCGGCCTGTTCCTGATTCGCGCCTTCGTGGACGTAGTCACTCACAACGCCACCGGCAACGAAATCACGTTGACCAAACGTCGTGAGACCTGAGACTGAAATGCGACCCGGACGTTTGAAACGTCCGGGTCGCTGCACCGTTCCATGAAACGGCAGGACACGCGGACTCACACTCTGTAAACTCCCTCGGCCTCCGTGAAGCCGTGGCAAGGATGTCACGGAGCGCTTGTGATTCTTTCGCCCCTGGGCTTGTCCGGGGGTTGAGCGGCTTCTGCGCTACTCGAAACTCTCGGGAAACGAGTAGCGCAAAAGCCGTTAAACCACCGACGCGAGGTCGGTGGCGAAAAAATCACAACCTCGGAGCGTTGATCAAGGCACCCATTCGTCCGGGCCAACCCCGGCTTCATCGAAAGACGCATCATGTCCGCATCTCCCGCTCCACCGGATGGAGCCGTTGAATTGAAGGCTTTGCCAGCGGTGGCTGGTTCAAAACGAGGCCGTTGGAAGATCGCGGTCGGTGTGTTAGCGGGGGCGTGTCTCGCGCAGGCCCTACTGTGGGCGAAGTGGTGGGAGGATCCGACTCACTTCAAGATGTCGATCCTGTTCGTGTGGCCGGCGGCGCTGTTCTCGCTCCTGATCTGGTGGACGTTTTTCTCGGGCTGGTCGGCGAAGGTTCGTTTCCGTTCAGTGGGGGTCGGGTTGGCTGTCGTCGTCACGTTCTTCAGCCTCGTCCGACTGGAGCAGTTCGATGGAGACATGGTTCCCCATCGCATCGCTCCCGTCTGGGCTCCGACCTCGGATCACCAGTTGAAGCAGTTTCTCGAGCAGATCAAGTCGGCACCTGCCGCAGTTCCGCCGACAGCAACTGCGGTGGAATCACTGGTGGCGAGCGAGTCTGACTGGCCGGGCTATCGCGGCGCGGCGCGCGATGGAATCGTGCGCGGCGTGACGTTGCGAGAGGACTGGCCGACCAAGCCACCGCGCGAAGTCTGGCGGCATCCGGTCGGCAGGGCCTGGTCGTCGTTTGCCGTGGTCGGCGACCTGGCCTTCACGCAGGAGCAGCGTGAGTCGAGCGAGGCCGTCGTGGCGTACAGCCTCTCGTCGGGTCAGCAACTGTGGGCGCATCTCGATGATGTGAAGTTCCTCGCCGCCGAAGGGCAGGGGGGCACCGGACCGCGCGCGACGCCGCAGTTTGATGAGGGGAAGCTCTACACGCAGGGAGCCACCGGATTGCTGAATTGCCTCGAGGCGGCGACCGGTCGTGTCGTGTGGTCGGCCGACATCCTGAAGGACGCCGGAACGGATGGGTCTCCCGCGCCAAACCTCGGCTGGGGGACGGCCAGTTCGCCACTCGTGGTCGATCAGTTCGTGATCGTCAACCCGGGCGGGAAGGACGGCCAGTCGGTCGCCGCTTACGACAAGCTGACCGGCAAGCGAGTCTGGTCGGGCGGCAGTCGCATCGCCAGTTACGGCAGCCCGCGTGTGGAGACGCTGCTCGGCGAGCGGATCATCCTCGTCTCGTTGGGCGAGGGGCTGGCGGGGCATTCGCTCGCCGATGGCAGTGAGTTGTGGTTCTTTCCGTGGATGAACGGGCCACAGGTCAATGCGGCCCAGCCGCTCGTGGTCGCTGACAACTCGCTGCTGTTCGGGTGCGGCTATGGCATCGGCACGGTGCGACTCGATCTGGCTCGCGACGGCTCGAAGTGGACCGTCACGCAGCGCTGGCACTCGATCCGTTTCCGCCCCAAGTTCAACGACTTCGTCCTGCACAATGGCCATGTTTACGGCTTGGACGACGGCACGCTGACATGCCTCGACATCGAGTCTGGCAAGGTGAAGTGGAAGTCGGGCCGCTACGGCTATGGCCAGTTGCTGCTCGTCGGTGAGACGTTGCTGATCCTCAGTGAGTCGGGCCGAGTCGTGCTGGTTCCCACCACAACGACCCGCCCGGAAGAGTCCGCCAGTTTCCAAGCCCTCAACGCCGAGGACATCACCTGGAACCACCCGGTCCTCGTGCGCGGCAAACTGCTCGTCAG
Source organism: Planctomycetota bacterium (assembly GCA_038040225.1). Classification (GTDB taxonomy): domain Bacteria; phylum Planctomycetota; class Planctomycetia; order Planctomycetales; family Planctomycetaceae; genus Schlesneria. Next base: position 26,980 of record JBBPIS010000063.1, on the reverse strand, counting down.
AAACGCCCACGAAGCGGCGTGCTTTGAGTTGGAGTGAAAATGAAACTCCAAACTTCAAGCACGAAATCCGAAACGAATCCCAAGGACAGAAACTTCAAGGCTCCAAACTGTCCATTCACAGGTCCGGCTGTGATCGCGTCGTTTGGAGTTTTCCTGCTTGAGATTTGAGATTCGTTTCGGATTTCGGATTTGAGATTTCGTGCTTACTGCTTCCTGTTCTTCGCCGCGTGCGGATGCGCCTGCTCGTAGGTGTCCTTGAGCCGCTTCGTGCTGACGTGCGTGTAGATCTGGGTCGTCGTCAGGCTCTTGTGGCCGAGCATTTCCTGCACGCTGCGCAGGTCGGCACCACCGTCGAGGAGATGCGTCGCGAACGTATGCCGCAGCGTGTGCGGGGTGGTGATCTGATCGAGGCCCGTCAGGTTGAGATACTTCTCCAACATCCGGCCGACGCTGCGCGTGGTCAGTCGCGTTCCGAAGCGGTTCAGAAACATCGCGGCCAAGTCGGCGGGCTTCGCGGCGGGAGCCGGTTCGCGCACCTCCATCCAGCGGTCGAGGGCCTTCGCGGCGTGACGGCCGATCGCGGCGATCCGCTCCTTCCGCCCCTTGCCGTAGACGCGGACGATGTTCGCGTCACGATCCCAATGCTCGATGTTCATGCCGACGAGTTCGGCGACTCGCAGACCCGCCGAGTACATCGTTTCAAGCAGTGCCCGGTCGCGCAGGCCCTCGGCCTCGTTGGCGGGCGGTGATTCGAGCAGCTTCGTGATCTGGTCGATCGTCAGGAAGTGAGGCAGCTTGCGACCGACGCGCGGCGTGCGCAGGGCCTTCGCCGGATTCGACGTGACGAGTCCCTCGCGCTGGCAGTAACGGAAGAAGCTGCGAAGACTCGCCAGCCGCCGGGCGATCGTGGTGCGGGCGTAATCGCACTCGTGCAGGTACGCGACGTAGCCGCGAAGCTGCGCGATCTGCAACTCGGCGGGAGACGACACAGCGCCGACGCGGTCCCGCAAATAATCCTGCAGACTGCCGAAGTCCTCCGAGTACGACTTGATCGTCAACTCCGAGGCGTTTCGCTCGATCTTGAGGTATCGCAGAAAGCCGTCGATGGCATCGAACATCGGACGGTCCTCAACACACCAGCCCGACGCGCAAGCGAGGGCTTCGCCTTGATCCACGGTTAGCCCTCGCTTGCGCGTCGGGCTGGTGAAGTCTGTTCGTCCGACGATTTACGCCGCACGCCGCTGGATGCGATTGTGCGGCGCTTCGTCGCCGGTGAGCGACGCGTCCGCTTCCACATTCGCTTCACGCAGCGTGCGAATGCGCTGGCTGAGGACCGCCGCGTCGTACCAACTGAAGTTCAACTCGGGATCGGCGGCGTAACGACCGAGCGTTTGCAGCAACTGGTCGGCACTGCGGTCGTCGTACAAGAAGACGTAACGCTCCCCATCCTTGAGCAATGCCAACACGTTGATTCCCTGCTGTGGCATGTCCGCCTCCTCCGTGGTGCGTGGTCAGAAATCTCGTGGAACCAACGTCGTCACGAACCATGCGACCGACGTTCCCGAGTGGGATATCGGTCGCCAGCCCTGACGTGCGGAGCTTTCACAGACAGCGAGACTCAAGCCGCATCAAGCCCGTGCGCAGCACCCGCGCGATCCCTCACGGCAGGCACGCTGGGAGGAAGTGGCTTTGGAGGAGAGATCGGCAAACTCGCCGCGACAACTTGAATTTGCCCAACCCGCAAAGTTTGACGCGCGTCGACCGCGAGGCCGAAATGTTCCGTCCGGCACCGGCGAAAATGGCCGCTTGGTTGTCTCGCCCCAACGCGGCGTAGGCGTTCCCCCCGCGATCCCCCAAACGGTTTGGCGCTGTGCAATTTCTGGAAGCCCACGCACCAATCCGTTTCGCCGAGGTTCCAAGCCGTCCCAGCGGTGTGCGCGTTCGGTTCGCACGTGTGCCAGCCAGTCCCAGCGGTGTGCGCGGCCGGTTCGCACGTGTACCAGCCAGTTCCAGCGGTGTGCGCTTTCGTTTGGTACCCGTACCAAACGGTTTCGCACGTGTACCAAACAGTTTCGTACAACGGCGAATTCGTCGGAGACAACGGCCCGAAACGGCAAGCGGACGTCGAAAACACTCCGTAACACATTGTCAGTTCAATAGTTGAGATTTTCTTCCGGTCCCCGGAGGTCACGGACACTCAGGCGGACCTCGACTATTTCATCTTCCTGATGAATGCGTGGCATCCCCGTGGGCTTCCCGCCTGCGCGATTCCCTTCAAAACGTCCAAGCGTGCTGCGAACCGGCGTCTACGCCGGGCCGCCGAGTTCTCGCACAAGAATTCTCAGAAACGGTTCGACGTCCGTCACGAGGCCGATCGTTTGGAAGCTGCCTCGGTCGCTGAGCTTCGTCACCGTCGCCGGGTTGATGTCGACGCAGACCGTCTTGACCCACGCGGGAAGCAGGTTACCGACGGCGATGCTGTGCAGTGTCGTCGCGATCATCAGGCAGAACGTGACCCCTTGCACCAACTCGCGCATCTTGGTTTGAGCGGCCAGCGAATCGGTAATGACATCAGGCAGAGGCCCATCGTCACGGATGCTGCCTGCCAACACATAGGGAATGTTGTGCTGAATGCACTCGTACATGATCCCATCGGCCAGCAGACCCTGTTCAACCGCCTGACGGATGCCGCCCAGACGCCGCACGCGGTTGATCGACCGCAGGTGGTGTTCGTGCCCCTCTTCGGTCGTGCCGCCGTGCTCCATCGAGATCCCCAGGCTGGTGCCGAAGAATGACTGCTCGATGTCGTGAGTGGCGAGTGCGTTCCCGGCGAACAGCACGTTGACGTAGTTGCTGCGGATGAGCCAGCTCAACAACTCGCGGCTGCCGGTGTGGACGACGGCCGGTCCCGCCACAACCAGGATTTTCCCGCTGCCCTGCGCGGCGCGGCGCATCTGTTCGGCAATCTCACGCACGGTGACGTGTTTCGGCTTCTCGCTCGACACCGTGCTGTTCATGAAGCCGAACGAGTGCTTCCGATCGGCACCACGCCCCACGGGGAAGACTCGCGTGCCGAGACGGCCGACAACAATCTGGTCACCGTGTTTCACATCGACCATTGCGACGCAGCGTGCTTTCTGGGTTGCTCGATCCACCGCGATGCCGCAGTCCATCTCTTGCAGTTCGACGCCGATCCAGTGTCCGCCCAGACGAACTTCGGTCGGCTCATTGGTCGTCGCGTGGAAGCCCTCGGGAAACGCGCCGTCCATGTCGGCCGGCTCCAGCCGGCAATCGTGATGCTGCACGGGAACCGCACCGTGCTGACCGATCGCGGTCAGTATCCTTTCAAGGCAATGCTCGGTCGGAGCCGACACCGTCAGCCGGACGTAGCTCGGGTCGTTGCGATTGTGTCCGATGCGGATCTCCTGGCTCTGATACTCTCCCCCCAAGCCCGTGATTTCGTCGAGCACTTTCGGCAACAACAGGCTGTCGATGATGTGCCCCGCCAGTTCCACGTCCTCGCAAAACGGAGCGCGATGCGGCGCGGGGCTGTTTGGATCGGTGTGCGTGCTCATGGGGGAGCCTCCTCTGCTCTTGGGTTTTCGTTTCGGATTTCGTGCTGGGGATTTGGAGTTTGCACGCCGCGTGTTGTCGCCTGTCATTCTAATGGTCGCCCGCTAAGATGCCCTCCCCGTTGAAAGTTTCCGTCGCCAGGGTCAGGGGTGGACCAGAACGATGCGAGAGAAGTTGACTCGCGCCCAGCTTGCCATCGGCCTGATTGGCCTCGGCCCGACGTGGGAGCAGCACTACCGCGAGGCCGTGCGCCGGTTGTCCTCCAAGTTGTGTGTGCGAGCCGTCTGCGATGCCGTTCATGTTCGAGCAGCCGCAGTGGCGACAGAGTTCCACGCGGCGACGTTCTCCAGTCCGTGGCTGTTGTCACAGCGACGCGACATCAAGGCCTGGCTGATCCTTGACCCGGGCTGGTTCGGCGTCTATCCGGCCGAGTTGTCGGTCTGGTGCGGACGCCCGACCCTGTTCGCCAATTGTTTTGGCTCCGACCCGCGGCGACTGACCGAACTCTTCGTCTCTGCCATCGAGCGCGGCGAGACACTGTTGCCCGAGTTCCCGCAGCGGTTCCTCCCCGCAACAACCAGGCTGCGCGAACTGATCGCGACGAAACTCGGCCCGGTGCGTCGGATCACGATTCAAGTACCAACCCCCTCGACTGGAACAGCCACCGCGCTAACATGGCTCGTCGAGCAGCAAGCCGATTGCGTCGGACTGCTCGACTGGTGCGCGTGCCTCATCGGTCCGCCAGCCGCAACGGTTGAGTTCCACTCCAGTGCCGCCGGTTCTCTTTTCCAACTGAACTTTGCCGCACGGCCCGGCAGCACGTCACTGGATGTGCCCGTCGCCGAAGTCGTCCTCACACAGGACTCGAATCCCGCAGGCCCTGAACCGCGCCGCCTGATCGAATGCGAACGCGGCGCGGCCACCATCACCAGCGGCACCCGCATCGCCTGGCAGACCGAGGCCGAACAGGCGGAAGAGTCACTCACCCATGAACGCCCTCCGTTTGAGATCATTCTCGACCAGTTTTGCCGCCGCGCCTTGGGAGGCCTGGTTCCCGTACCGACTCTGACCGACGCCATGCAAAGCCTGGCAGTCGTGCAGGCCGCCGCCGAGTCGCTTTCCACGGGACACCGTGTTTCGATGAAGTCCGCACCGCCTCGCTGACGAAACAGTGGGAGCGACAATACTGTTGCCTCTGTCCCCATTGAGTTTTCCGATCATGCGTTCAGAGGTGACTAGACAGCAGTTTGGCCCGACGCAATACTACCGCCGACTTTGACCGGCCTCTGGCGGCGAACCCGTTGGTGCTGGTTGTTGTCTGAGGTTGAGAGGGCGTATAGCTCAGTTGGCTAGAGCGCAGCTCTGATAAAGCTGAGGTCCGTGGTTCGAATCCACGTACGCCCAATCGCGAGCCGTCGAGTCTCTCGGCGGCTCACTGGTTTTGCTGGCGCTTGCTTCGGTAAGCGTCTGTGTCGGGGACGTAGCTCAACTGGGAGAGCGCTGGCTTTGCAAGCCTGAGGTTGCGAGTTCGATCCTCGTCGTCTCCATTCGAGAAGCCTTGCTCGCAAACACTGCGGGCAAGGCTTTTTCGCTTGGTTTCCTGCGGTTTTCGAGTGTCGCTCTTCTCGCCGTTCGTTCATCGTCATCGTCTGATGAGATGACAGCAAACGACACAGATTCCCCCCGTTTGCCAGAGTTTGGTACAAGCGGTGGTACAAGCGCCGAAGACATACTGTCATCAGTCCCGGTCGCCCGCATCGTGTTTCGCTCTGTCGATGGCGAGGCGTTGAGGTTGAGGGACGGCAGCGAATTCAATGCCCCCGCCACGTCGAGCAACTTGGGATCAGTGTAGACGTTCATCGTCAGGTCGATCTTGCTGTGACGCATCGCCGCTTGAGCCGTTCGCGGAGCAACTCCCGCTTTGGACAGCAGCGTCCCGAACGAGTGTCGCAAGGCATGAACGTCGATTGATCGGCCTCGCTCGTCGTGTTTCTTGATGCCCGCCGCTTTCAAGTCGCGGTCGAGGATGCGAACGAGACCGGCGGGAACCGTGAACAGCGGGCGCTTGCTGTCTGGCGTCGCGTTGTGGTCGCGTAGGCGAAGCGTTGCCGTGTTCGGCGTGTCGGACAGCCATTCCCTCAGGTCGTTCGCCAAGTCGAGCCGTAGCGGAATAGTCGAGCCTTGGCGGTTCTTCTCATCGGCCGCCTTCAAGACGACAAACGGCATTGCCCCGTCGAGGTCCAGTTGTCCGACTGTGAGTGATGCGAGTTCGTTCCGGCGGAGTCCCGTCAGAACGAGCGTCTTGTAAATCAATGCCCGCTCCCGTCCGAGCCGTTCCAACTTCTCGACGAACTCGGGATTCGCGGCTAGCCGCTCCCGTGCCCGTTGGACCACCGCTTGCATCGTGTCGAGCGTCAAAGCAGCCTTGCGCCATTTCGACCGCTTGGGCGCGCCGCCAATCGCTTCGGCTTCATCCTCACTCGGACGAGTCGTCTTGCGCCCGTACTCGGCGAGCGGTCGCATTCGAGCCACTTGCAGAAGTTTCACCAACTCGGCTTCCGTCATCGACCGACGTTGCCGTCGTCGGTCGCTCTTCTCGTCGGCCTTGGCGACCCGAATCAACGGATTCGATGCGAGCCGTTCGGTGTGAACGCACCACTTGCAGAACCCGCGCAACGCTTGCAGATACGTGTTGCGAGTTCGTGCCGCCATCCCTTCGGATTGTCGATCATTGAGCCACGCTTCCAGCGTTTCGGCGTCGATGTCGCGCAGCGTGCCAACAACGCAATCGGCGAAAAGTCGCTTCGCCTTCCGCTTGAGGTCCGCAATGTGTTCGGCTGTCGCCCCCTTGGCCTGAACGTGATTCAAATACGCGGCGAAGTGATCGGCAACCGGCGTCGTCTGATGATCGGCCATCGCCGACTCGCCCTTGCTCAACACTTCGGATTTGACCAGTTCGGCGCGCCGTTCCAACTTGGACAGAACCGAACGGGCGGCATCCTCATCGCGGCAGCCGGTCGAGACTTTGCAGACAATTCCCGAGCCGTCCCGGTACTTCGCGACGTAGGTAGGCGACTCGACAACCAGCCGGTCGGTTCCATCCTGCCCCATCGTCACGGGCGAGACTTGCTTGCGTCCCTTGGAGTTCTTCCACCGGGCGAACCGTTCGCCGCTCTTGGTGAACAACTCCGCCCCGGCGGGAATCGGCTTCGTGTAGGTTGCGCGGTAGACGGTTCCCATTTCATTTCCCCTTCCGCTTCGGAGCGGCTTTCGTTGTGGCCTTGCGTGTTGCCGGTCGCAGTTCCAGACCAAAGTACGTGGCCAGTTTGTCGGCGATGTCGAGTCGTAGCGTTCGCGTTCCTCGCATGAAGTGCATCATGGATTGACGGGACACTCCCGTTTCACGCTCCAGCGATTTGATCGACATCCCGCTGGCCTCGATGGCGTTCTTCAATGCGTCTGTTATCGGCTGTTCGTCGGGCATGGTGTATCAGATGATACACTCTGCTACGCAATCATCAAGTTCATTGCGCGACCGAATGTTGTGTGCGAGTTGCCGGGCCGGTCAGACCGCGCCTTGGTAGAGGTACTTCTGGAAGTCCGAGAACGTATCCTTGATCCGTTCGGGTTGTCCAAGATCGGCGACGGCATCGGCGATGGCGTTGTTGTATTTCAGCTTCAGCAGTGGGCTGAGCTTCTCCTGATTCAGTTCGCCCACGCCTTCCTTCACGTATTGCGCCAGCACGAAGTCGAGGAACGCCTGTTGTTTGCTGTCGAAGTGGTTGTTGATTTCGACCTTGGCTCTTGTCGCCCGCTCTTCACGGGTCAGGGGTGCCAGGGTAAACGCCACATACGCCAGCACGTCAAAAAGGTCGCTCTTCTCGGCGTCGATAATCTTTTGCATCTCGGTCATCTGGTCGAGGCCGAAGCCTTTTTCGGCCAGTCCTTCCAAGAGCTTGGCCCGTGTGTCGGGAGCACTCCAGAGGGATCGCAGATCGGCTTCATCTTGGAAGAAATCCGGGAATCTGCCGTACAGGCTCTCCATGAATTGCTGAGCCGACATCGGCGTCCCATCCGGGTGCCAGAACGTCGTCGCCATCATGTGTTGGATGGTCCGTTCCTTGCCGTCGGCGAGTTTGATCTTGATCGTTCGCTTGGAATTGCACTTGCACCGCAGCTTCCCACATTGCGGGCATGGTTCGCGCTCGCATTCGCACGGTTGCTTGCCGCATTGCGAGCACGGCTCGGGTACACAGACGCAAGGACTCTCGCCACATACTGCGCACGGCGGCGTCGGATTCTTTTCACAAACGCACGGATTCTGCCCGCACTTCTCGCACGGTTCATCTTCGACCGGCTCGCCGTCCCACTCCGGGTCAGCGAAGTGGTGATGAGCCTTCACGAAGTCGTAGATCGTGAAGTAGTCCTTGCCATCGTAGAGGCGGGTGCCGCGTCCGATGATTTGCTTGAACTCGATGATCGAATTGATCGGCCGCATCAGAACGATGTTGCGCACGTTACGGGCATCGACGCCGGTCGAAAGCTTTTGAGACGTCGTCAGGATCGTGGGAATGGTCCTTTCATTGTCCTGAAACTGTTTCAAGTGCTGATCGCCCAGCGCGCCGTCACTGGCTGTGACTCGCTGGCAGTAGTTCGGTTCCTTGCTCGTCTTCATCTGGTTGATGAGGTCTCGCACGGCCAGGGCGTGAAGTTGCGAGGCACAGAAGACGAGCGTCTTTTGCCGCTGGTCGATTGCGTCCATGAAGAGCTTCACCCGGTACGCTTCGCGTTCCTTGATCTCGATCAGCTTGTTGAAGTCCTTCTCTTCGTAGATTTTCCCCGTCTCCACTTCCCCTTCGATCAGCGTGTCGTCGGGCGTGTAGACATACTCGTCGAGCGTGGTCGAGATTTGCTTCACCTTGAACGGCGTCAGGAACCCATCGTTGATGCCGTCCTTCAGCGAGTAGATGTAAACCGGCTCGCCGAAATACTTGTAGGTGTCGATGTTGTCCTTGCGCTTCGGCGTGGCGGTCAGTCCGAGTTGAACCGCAGGAGCGAAGTATTCGAGGATGCCACGCCACGAGCTTTCATCCTTGGCTCCACCGCGATGGCATTCGTCGATGACGATGAAGTCGAAGAAGTCGGGCGGATACTCGCCGAAGTAGGGTGACGGCTCGCCGTCTTGCAGTGGTCCGCACATGAACGTCTGAAAGATCGTGAAGAACACACTGCCGTTCTTGGGGACTTTGCCTTTCTTCTTGATGTCTTCGGGGTTGATTCGCACCAGAGCGGCATCTTCAAATGCGGTAAACGACGTGAAGTCATTGAACGCTTGGTTGGCGAGCATATTTCTGTCGGCCAGAAACAAGATGCGAGGTCGGCGTGTTGGCTCAGCGTCTTGATTTCTTTCGACCAAGTTCCAACGAGCCTGAAACAGCTTCCAAGCGATTTGGAAAGCAATTGAAGTCTTGCCCGTGCCAGTGGCGAGAGTGAGAAGAACGCGATCTCGTCCAGTAGCGATGGCATCCAGCACGCGATTGACAGAGATTTCCTGATAAAAGCGGATCGTCCAACTCCCACTCTTGTCGGGGAAGGGGACAGCGGCGAAGCGGTCTCGCCAAGCATTCTGCTCGGCGAAGGTGAGGTTCCAGAGTTCATCGGGAGTCGGGTAGCGGGACACGTCCCCTTCGGTCCCCTCTTTCATGTCGATGCCGTAGATGCCCTGCCCGTTGGTGGAGTAGGTGAAGCGGATCTTCAGCTTCTCGGCATAGTTCTTCGCTTGAGCGGCCCCTTCGGTCAGAGCTTCATCCCACGCCTTGGCTTCGACAACTGCCAGTTTCATGTTGCGATAGATCAGCACGTAGTCGGCGGTGAGTGACTTACCTCGCCGCCCATAGCCTTCAAGGCGTCCCGGCGCGATCGGATACTCTCGCCGGATGCGGCTTCCTTCGACGACGCCCCAGCCAGCGGCGGCGAGAACGGGGTCGATGTGTTCGGCGCGGGTTTCAGCTTCGTTCATGCGTCACCGCCGTTGCCGAGTTGCAGTTCTAAGGATTGTCGAACCAGTCCAATCACATACGGCAGGTCTTCCAGTGAGGCGAGACCAACTTCGACATCACCGTTTCCCCATCTCCCAATGCCAGTGACATCCTTGCAACGTCCTTTCGGATCACTGACATCGGCAAACCGCATGTTGATCGCAAGACGTAGTCGCTTCGCTTGGGGGACCACGTCAACAAAGTTCGTCTCGGCTTTGAACGCAACGTAGAGCTTCAGAAACTCTTCGCTCACACACGGATCGAGCGCAAGGACTCCTTTGCGAAAGGCTTCAAACAACGGTCGCATCCCAGACGTGAGAAGAAATGGATGATCCTCAATGGAGTATTCCGTGACCGAATCGGATTTCGGGCGGTAGGCGTTCAGAATGTCCGAATCCAGGACGGGCGCGGCCCAAACACAGACGGCCAATTCAGCGAGTCTGCTCGCACGGTTCTTGATGGCGGCCTCATCCCAAATCTCCAGTACCCCAAGGCCCTGATTGAGCTTGAGCGGGCTTTGCTTGAGGCCCTTCTCCGGCGCATCTGGCATGTCGCGTTTCTCGACAAACGGGCGGTCGCTATAGTCAGCGTTGTAAGCGGTGAGCGTGAGATTGCCGAGAGTATGCAGCCACGTTTCTTGAATGCGCTGCCAGTCTGGCCCCAACGCTTCACGCCATTTGGTCGAAAGGTTTTCGTTCTGCGGCAAGATGTGCTCGATGGTGTATTCATCGACCGCCACTCGTTCTTTGCGACCGTGGTTTTCCAAGCGACGGAGCCAGTAACTACGACTGCGGAAGTTGTAGAGGTCGCGGGTGTGCAAGTCCCGACGAAACTCGTCGTCGTTCGGGAATTTTCGATAGGACGGCAGGCTCAAGAAGTGAGCTTGAATGCTCTCGAAATAGCGATCCTTCTTCAGCGCCTTGGTGAACGTGGCAAACGTCTTGTTCATCGAGTTGGTCGGGATCGCGCAGATAGCCCGGCGGAACACATACGCTTCGATCAGCCTTACGGTTGCCAGCAACTCAGGCTTGGGAAGGGAATCGGTCTTGTAGTCGTGGTACAGCTCCAGCAGAAACGGATACGCGACATCCACCTTCAGTTCGCGCAGATCGTGGAAGGCGAGTTTGAGGTCGGCATCGGGTTCAGTTCCCAGCGCCATCGCGCAGAAATGTCGGGCATAGTCTCGAATCTCACGTACAAGACTTTCAATGTGGCTCTTGTCATCAGCCGCATCCGCCCGTGAAGTTCGCGCATGCCCCTTGAATGCGTCGTAAACGGCGTTGATGTTGGGAATTTCACCCGTCGCAACCGTCAGGTAATGCCGCATGAAGCTGTCAAAGTGTGTGCCGTAGGCTTCCTGTCCGAAGTCCAACTCCATCGGACGCCAGAACTGCTCGTACAGCCGCGTTTGCAGAACTGGCTCCAGTCCCATCAGGATGAAATTGCGAATGAGATCGGCTTGGCTCAATTCCTTGCCGGTCGAGTTCATGCTCTCGAAGATGAGTTGCGGGTTGTCCTGATCGCGGGTCAATGCGATGTCAACGACGACCAGCTTTGCCAGCCCCTTGCACAGTGTGGCGAGTTCAACCTTGCCTTCCGCAATCCATTTACTGAACGACTCGAAGTTCCCTTTGATGCGGAAAGACGGTTGCTGAGGTTCTTCCCCGTCTCCCACGATGGCCGTGAGTGACGCCTTGTCGGTTTGCGATAGCAACAACTTGAAGTGGCGTTCGCCGGATTCCTCTGGGTTCAGCAGGTAGTAGTTCTTGATCTTCCGCTGCGAAAAACCGTCGAACGGTTCGCTATCGGCCACCGCTTTGGCAAGAGCCGCCAGCAGCAGCGATACGGTTGTCAGTCGCTGTTGGCCGTCGATGACTAGCAACGGTGACTGATGAGTGACTTGAGACAGTCCGCTTTCGACATAAACAATTGAACCGACAAAGTGGACGGCGATCTTCTCGCTACTCCCGCAACGCACAATGTCGTCCCACAGTTGGCGACATTCCTTCTCGGTCCATGAGTAGGTGCGCTGGTAAATCGGAATCACGAACTGCGGTGACTTCTTCAGAAAATCGAGCAGCTTGGCTTCGGTCGCTTTCATCGTCTTTGCCCTTCGACGTCGATCATGCGTGAAACTACTGAAGTGGACCGCTGACGGCTCGGTGCAGTAGCGGCTTCTTCAACTCATCGAAAGCGTTAGTCCGCACTCAACTGGGTGATTGCATCGGCTGCGTCTTTGAAACTCCCCGTGAGTTCTGGCTTGTCCATGAAATGATACGAAACGAAACGCGCACCATCCCGCTCCAATCGACTGAAGAAATAGCACGCATTCTTTGCGGACTCTGGAGATGGCCCCACTTGGACTAGCGGGAGAAGTTTCAATGCGCGGCCCGAATCCTTTTTGGACAAGTAAATGCTTTCGACATCCAGCCACGTTGCCATCGCGCGGGTTTCTTTGAGGAACTCGTTGTTACTGCCCATCAATATCGCCACTTCGTTTTCAAACACGCCGCGTCTTGGACGGCAATGCAAGGCATGAATCAATTGAGCCTCAGCCCAAGTGTCGGCCGTTGCCTCACGCAGCTTTTCGACTTCCGCTAGAAGTTGTTGATTTCGCGATTCAGCTACATCTTGTCCCACGACACCGCCGTGGCCACCCCAGTCGTTGCGCATCTTGTTTGTGGTGGACAGGATGCTGGCCAATTCCTTGCGGCTCAGAGCGCCCGGCAACGAATGGGACGGGTCTGCAAACATGTCGGCGCACAACGCCCGGTCATTCACCGCGTCATCGGGCCTCTTTCCACTTTCGTCGAGGAGTTCCCGTGTCTGCTTGCCAAGATACTCAACGACGAGCTTCCATGTTCCAAAAGTTGCCCGTTTGAAACTCAGGTTCTGTTTCTGCATGGATTCCTTGAGCTTCTGCTTGTGCGGCTCAAACACCACCTCATTCGAGCTGAACGCGCTCAGCAGGATCACGCTGACAAACTCCGCAGTGCCTTCGAAGAAATGAAGGAGATGTTCGTACTTCGTCTTGAAGTCCCGGCTCGGTGTCGCCTGCCATGCTCGGAGTATCGAAGCCAGGGGAAACGGAAGCGTTTCAAACCACTGTTCGAGTGTAGCTGATACGTGTTGTTTGATTCCCGCCGATAACCTTTCGGCCAAGACTCCAAGTCGCTGCTCCACGTTGGACGCAGTCGCGGGACTGGACCAAAGTTCGCGGCTCAGTTCCGCTAGTTCGTTTTGAAGAGCCATCACTGTGGTCTGCTCGGCCGCAATCTTGCCTTCGATTGCGACCATTCTTTGCTGCGTCGAAAGGTCGGGCACGAAAACCCGCAGCTCTCTTACGGTTTGCTTGTTGAGCTTTGGAATGACGCCCGACTTGTTTTGTTCCCTCAGTTGTTTCCCGAATTCGGAGTTCAGAAAACGAGCGACAAAACGAGCATTTGAACGGGCCGGATCAATGATGACTTGAGCGTAATTCTGCGGTTTCAATTTCAAGTCATCGGGTGATTCCACGACATCGCTGCTGCCGATTAGCGGGACGTAAATCGAGTTGTCGATGGGTTCAAATGCGAACGTATCGCCCGGCCGTCCCAGATTGATTGCTGATTTGACATCTTGCAGTTCAGCGAGGTTAATGGATGGAACGCCGAATCGTTGTTCTTCAATCGCCAACGTCTCCGCTGCGCGAATCTGTTCGATGCCCCGAAAGGAGTCGGGGTCAACGAATCGACCGAGTTCCAACGAGCCGCCTTCGGTCTCTTGTCGCAAGTTGTCGATGATTTGTAGATTCGTGTTCGTGTCGGCGGAAAGTTGCGCCACAAACATCCGCGTTGATGGCTTTCGGCGGACGACGACCAAGCTAGCGGGAATGTTCGTGTAAGGGGCGAATGTTCCAGATGGCAACGCGAACGCGGCGTCCATTCCGAGGCCAAGTTCGCTGAACCGTCGAAAGACAGATCGCGGCGAGAAGAAGAAGGCAGGTGTTACCACAAACAACCCAACCCCGGTCGAACTCAGACGCATGGACGCGGCAACCATGATAAGATTGCCAAGGTCGTCAGCTAATTCGACTTCCTCCCCGGAAGGAATCGTTAGCTTCAGGGGGCGCTGTGACCTTGCACCCATCGGCAGGATGCTCGCAAACACGTCAATTGTCTGGGTCAACGAATCGAGCAAGCGCAATGGCTCGCCAAGCTGCCAACGAACGTCCGGGACAAGAACTTGTCCGAGCGTGTGTTCGGCGTTGTTTTGCGTGAACGCTAGCGCCTGTTCTGGCCGGCACTCATCGCGTAACGCTTCGACCAAAAAGCCAGTTCCCGCCCACGGGTCGCAGATTGTCTTCGGCGAGACATCTTTGGCAAGCGTGCAAAATACTGCGGCCAACCATTCTGGCACATGGGCTGTTCCACCCGACCGACCGAACCGGGCGGAGAAAAACTGGCCCCAAGTGGCGAGGTCTTTGGGGGCAAAACGGATTCCCTCCTTCTGAAAGAACTCCGCAAGCCCTTCATGTCCGCTGAATGGCAAGCTGCGGAGTTCGTCGAATTTCTGCAAGAGTTCTTTGTTCATGTTCACAGTTTCCCGCTGAAGGCTCGGTGCAGCAGCGATTTTTTCAATTCGTCGAGCGCGGCGAGTTTGCGTTGGTAGAGGGATTCGAGGCGTTGGCCATTTTCAAGAAGTCCGTCGAGCTGTCTGATGATGCCCATCTGCTCGTCAAGCGGCGGGATGACGTGAAAAAACTCTCGTTGCTTCGTGATTGGAACCTGATTCCTCGTCGATTGACGCATTACTTGCAAATACTGTGTTTTGAACCCGAATGACCGCATGTAGTGGGCGAGGTACTCAGGCAGAATATGCGCCCGATTGCAGCGGTAGTAAGTCAGCGACGTTCCAAGCACGACCTTCTCTTCTTCCGTGTGAAGAATCGCAATGGGACCAACGGTCGCGTTATGAGCGAAGAGCACGTCGTTGTCCTTCGCGAATCCTTTCCGAAGCAGTCCGGCTCTGCTCGGTGACAGGTACTTGGCACGGGACATATCTACCCGCTCGCCGTCCACGCAGTTCGCAGAGATGTAGGGGACGCCTTCACTGATGAACTCTTCTTTGCGCGGATAGTCACCACCGTGGTTGCCATCCATGTGGTCCTCAATCCATCCGCGCTCCAACAGCGTCTCCAAGGTCATCCGATCCCAGCCGTCGCCGCGTTGGGTGAAGACGGATTGCAGATGGCTTTCAAACAGAGCACGGGTGTTTTGGAGGTTCTGCTCGGCGTTGGCTTTGGCGGTAGCGATGCCCTCAAATGCTTCGTCGAGAATCCCAACAATCCGCCGCTGCTCGGCCAGCGATTCAGGGAAACGGATCAACTCATTCGAGAGAATGGTCGCGTTGATGTTCGCCTGGTTGATGGACTGTGATGCCTTCTCCTTCACGCTCGTTTGAAAAACGTCCGAGTTCATGAAGTAGTTCAGAAACTCCGGAAGGACAGCCTTTCTATCGAGGTTGAGCCTCACCAAATACGACGCAAAACAGTAGTCGCCAGTGAGGGCAAAGATTCCGGTCTTGCCCACAAGTTCAAAGCTGTTGGTGCGATTAAACAGCACATCGCCAAGGCGAAGTCTGTATTTCTCAAACTCGTCTCGGCTGATATTCGCAAACTTCATCCGACCAGTGTCGATGAGCCGTCCATCTTGAACTTCGCCCATCCGGAAGATTTTGAAGCCCTTTCCATCCTCGTTCATCGGCTCAGACAGTCCGTACTGAGTTTTTGCGACGTCACCAAGTCGCTTCGTGGCCCATCCATTTTTCATATCAGCCCCCGGATGGTTTGCAGGACTTCGGCACTCTCGGCGTCCAGCGCGGCGATCTCGTCCATGATCGCCTCGGGGCTGCGGTGCGTCACTTCCTCGCCGCCGTTGGGGTTCTTCACCGACAGATCGAACGTCGTCGGGTCGATCGTGGCGGCATCCACGCTCCACGACTTCGGCGAGTCGGCGCAGGTCTGCTGCAATTCGACGAACTCGGCGAGGTCGTCGTCGTTGAGTGGGTTTGTCTTGCCGAGACTGCGGCCGGGGTCGAGTTGGTAGTACCAAACCTTCCGCGTCGGTGCTCCCTTCTCAAAGAACAGCACGACGGTTTTCACGCCCGCCCCCTGAAACGTCTTTTCGGGGCAGTCGAGCACAGCGTACAGGTCGCAGCTTTCCAACAGCAGCTTCCGCAGACTCACCGAGGCATTGTCGCTGTTGGAGAGAAACGTGTTCTTGATGACCACGCCGCCCCGTCCGCCCGCCTTCAGAATCTTGATGAAGTGCTGCAAGAACAGTGACGCGGTCTCGCCCGTGCGAATCGGGAAGTTCTGCTGAACCTCTTTCCGTTCCTTGCCGCCAAACGGCGGATTGGCGAGTACGACGTCGAAGCGGTCTTTCTCCTGAATATCGGCGAGGTTCTCCGTGAGCGTGTTCGTGTGGACGATGTTCGGCGCTTCGATGCCATGCAGGATCATGTTCATGATCGCGATGACGTAGGCAAGTGACTTCTTTTCCTTGCCGTAGAACGTCCGCTCCTGAAGCGTCTTGGCGTCCTTGGTAGTCAGACCGGGTTTCGAGTTCAGATACTCAAACGCCTCACACAAGAAGCCTGCCGAGCCGACCGCACCGTCGTAAATCCGCTCGCCGATCTTCGGTTTCACCACTCGCACGATGGCGCGGATAAGCGGGCGCGGCGTGTAATACTCGCCGCCGTTCCGCCCGGCGTTGCCCATGTTCTTGATCTTGGCTTCGTACAGATGGCTCAGTTCGTGCTTCTCGGTCTGCGAACGGAACCGCAACTCGTCGATGTGGTCGATGATCTCCCGCAGGTTGTAACCCGACTGAATCTTGTTCTTGATCTCTCCGAATATCTGCCCGATCTTGTACTCGATGGTGTTCGGCCCGGTCGCCTTCTGCGTGAAGCCATGCAGGTAAGGGAACAGCTTTTGATTCACGAAGTCGCGCAGGTCGTCGCCGGTCTGGGCTTTGTTGTGGTCGATCAGCCCGTCAGCCCCCTTCGGTGCGGCCCAGCTTTCCCAGCGGTAGGGCTTGTCGAGGATGAAGGCATACTTTTTCCCTTCCAGCTTCGCTTCCGTCGCCTTGTCCTGCTCCAACCCGTCGAGGTACTTCAGGAACAGCAGCCAAGAGGTCTGCTCGGTGTAGTCCAACTCACTGGAACACCCCGCCTCTTTCCAGAGTACGTCGTCGATATTCTTGAAAGCTTGTTCAAACATGGGGAGCAGTGTTTCGTCGGGTCAGAGAATGCGAGCCTTGAGAAGTCCGAAGACTCTACAACAGCGGTCGGGCAATGCCTACCGGCGCGGGAACCAGTGGGCGGGCGGCTTGTCTTCTGTTTCTTGGCTTCCCGCCATCAAGCGGGGAAGCCCTTTATGGTCCCTTATGGGATATGTGCCAACCAGATGGCACCGGGAAGTGCGCCGGTTTGGCACACGTCAACGCGCCACCAGCTTGGCACACGGACAGGTGCCAACAGTTTGGCACACGTCACGGCAGCGGCTTGGCGAGCGGCAGAACGCGGTAGACATTCATCCCCCGATTCAGCCCGCCTTGGTGAACCATTTGCAGCAATCCCTTCGTTTCCAGTTTTGCGACGATGCGAACGACCGTTCGCCGTCCGATCCCCGCTCGCCGTGCGATGTCAGTCTGAGCCGTCCGAGCGGTCTCGTTCTTCGTGTCGCGCCACAACACCAGCCAGACAGCGGCTTCGTTGCGAGTCAATCCGCCGAGCGTGAAATCAACAAACGTGTTGATGGTCGAAAATCTGTCACCCGCTCCCGCCGTTCGCTTCGGTTTGTTGCCCGTCTTGCTGGTCGTGGTTGATGCCTGTCGAGGTCTCGGCGGTTCCATCGGCGACAGAACCGAACAACCCGGCAGAACGGGCGGGCGTCCGTTGGTTCCGTGGCTCATCGGCTCGCCCCCCACTCGTCGCCCGCATCGTCATCGGCGGTAGCCGTTCGACTCCACAGATCGGCGAGGGCAGATTGCAGCTTGCCCCGTGGTTCGCGTTTCGTGGTCGATGTCGGTTCGCCATCGCCGAGCGGCGTGAAGGATTGATGCGGCTTGTCGAACACCAACCGCACGTCGCGGCATTCGCCATTGCGGCTTTTGAGATGCCTCAGAATCACTTCATCGTCGGCCGCATCGTCCGGTGTGAGGATGAAGGCATCGTCGGCCCCGAACTCCAGTTCGCTCGATTCGCGGAACGATGCGAGGTTCAACCCGTCGCCCGAGTAGCTCGACCGGCCCGACTTGTCCTTGGTGCGACCAACCGCCGACAACACGATGACAGCCACACCCGCATCGGCAAACGCCCGCAGATGACTCATCGTTGCATCGACGGAGCCGCGCTTGTCGCCATGCTCGCCCGGCGGTTGAATCCGTTGGATGTAGTCCAGCACGATCAGCCCGGCGTCGAACTCGTCGGCCACGGCGGCGACGTTGGCGAGGTCGAACGGCGGTCGCACGAACGCCAGTCGCTCCGCCAGTTCGTCGAGCGTGTTCAGCCCCGCGTCGATTCGCTCGCCGTGTTCTTCTGTGAGTCGCCGGTATCGAATCGTCGTCAGGTCCACACCCGACAGCCGAGCCAACTGGCGGTCGAGCAACACGGCGGGCGGCATCTCAATGTTGCAGACCACGGCCCGCAGCGTCGGCGTCAGTCGCAAGGCATCGACCACGGCTTGCATCGTGAATGCCGTCTTGCCCGCTCCCGGCGCGCCGCCGAGCAACGTCACCAGCCCCGGCCCGATTTCGATGCGCGACAACTCGCCCTCGCCAATTGGAAAGAACGTCGGCGGCTTACCACTCAACACGTCATCGCGCCAGCCGTGCAACACGTCGGCAGCGGCGAGGAAGTTTGGTTTGTTCAAGATCCGTTCCCCTTCCGTGAGTGATTCAGCCCGCACTCGATTTGCCGGCTCGTCTCACTCGGCGAAAGTCCTGAATCGAGCGCGGCTTCGGTCAACAGTTCGTGAGCCAGTTCGACCGGGCAGCCGAACTCGGCGAGGTTCGCAGCCGCCGAGAACAACAGCCGATGCCGGTCTCCGCTCCCGGCCCCGTTGCGAATGAAGTCCGCCGTTGCCCGGTTGAGCCGCGCCGATCGGTCGGACGATGCCCGCCGTTCCCGAGCCGCTTCGGTCTCTGTCTCAACCCGTCGAGCGGCCTCTTGCCAGTCCCCCGCCGCTTGATCGCACCGCGTCGAGACTGTCGGCACGTCGAACGCCAGCGGTTCCCGTGCGAGTTCCTGTATCCGCTCGACTGACAGCCGCGTCAGTTCGTCGAGTGACAGTCGCCGCTTGTGAAGCCGCGACTTTTGATGACGTGAGTTCGGCGCACGGAACGGCCTCACCTTGTCAAACACTCCCGAGTCGATGACGACTTCGCACGAAGCGGCCAGCCCTTCCGCCAGTCGCCTTGCTGTGAGGTTGAACAACCCCGAAGCGGTCGGTTGCCAAAGGTCCGTCGGCAACCCAACGTGGAAGCCCTTGCTGCCCGAGAAGAACGCCAACAGCGCCTCATCGTCGAGTCGGTAGCGTTCAGCCAGGCACAGACACAACCGAGCCGCATCACGTCGAGCGGCTTCCAAGTCCGTCCGGTCGATGTCGAACCAAACGAACTCCGCGCCGCAAACACCATCAAAACTCTTGGTCGAGCCGTTCGCGTCGAGATGTCTGCGGAAATCCTCGCCAAACGTGAACGCGGAGAGATACCCTTCGCTGTTCACGTCGGCCCGCTCGTCGAGGGACGCATGCGCGACGAACGCGGTTGGCCAACAGACCAACCGCCGCTCGTTCGTACACGGCCCCACGATCCGAAATCCAAGATCGTCGGCCATCATGTTCGCCCCCCTCAAAAGCCAGCGGGAGGAGTGAGTTCGTCGCCCTCATCGCCGCTCGGTTCGTCGCCCTCATCGCCGCTCGGTTCGTCGCCGTCGCCTTCCGGCTTCGGTGCAAACGGATCGGCTTCCGGCGGGTCGATGCCGATAACTTCAAACGAGCGAACGCGGTTCCGTTCGATGCCGTCATCGTCCTTGCGCAGAACAGCCATCACCTTGCAGCGGATGCCCCGTGGCAACGGCCGTTCCATCTGTTCGGTCGAGACGATGCCGAGCTTGCCCAAGTCACGTTTCGACATTGGCATCGCGGGGCCGGTCAACCAGCAATCGAGCCACAGCTTCCGCCCCTTGAAGTCGCCGTCGAGAATCGTGAACTCGACTTTGTAGCCCGGCGTCCGATTCGTTCGGGACGATTCGAGTTCGCCCTTGGTGACGTGGCAAACGTATTCGCCACGGGGAACCGGCCCGAACTCGCCAGCCGCTTCGGTTGAGTTCCAACGGTCATTGAAGTCTCCGCCGCTTCCGTTCAAAATATCAGACAACTTGCCCATCGTTCTGTTCTCCGTTCGGTTGGTGAGTGATCGCAGATTCGACCGGCTCGACGAGTGGCATCGTCGGGCCGGTTCCATTTCGTGCCGCATCCAAAGCGGCGGGCATCGTTCGTAACGCGAAGCGTCGAGCGTCCACGGCCGGTCGGTCATGGATCGACCAGACGGGCAGCCAGCCCCGATGCCGAGCGGCAGCAGCCCTTGCCGTCGCAATCATGTCGCCCTCGCTTTCGGAACGGGGCGGCACGGCGGGCAACCAGCGGCGAGCCACTCGTCTACATCGGCGCGTCGCCAGCGGACGAGCCGCCCGAGATGCAACGGGCGCGGCATCGCACCCGCATCGGCAAGTCGGCGGACGTGACGCGAAGAGCATCCGAGCAACTCGGCGATTGCGTCCACGTCATACGTGCCGGTCGAGGAACCGGCGGCAGAGATTTCGGGCATTTCTCAATTCCTTCGGAAAGGGAGCGACTCGCCACCGGCCGAACGGTTCGGCTCGTGTGTGTCGATCTACTGTCCGAGAAATTGACTTCAGCCGTGGAGAATCGGTCTGTGCGTCGATTGCCAGAACTGGCTATCCGGGTTGTGGTTATGCCCACAGTGGACAAAAGAATTGATTTTTTCGGAAATCAATTGTTCACAATTGCTGAATCTGTAAACTTGACCGTGATACCATCCGATGATACTGTTTGACTATGCCGCCATGAATCGGAAACATCAAAAAACGCTGGACTCGATCTACGAATCTCCAACGAGGCCAGGCATCTCGTGGCGCGACATTGAAACGCTGTTCGCTGCGTGCGGTGCGGAAATCACTGAGGGTGAAGGATCGCGTGTGCGAGTTGCTTTGAACGGTGTGCGGGCGGTCTTTCATCGGCCTCACCCGAAGAACGAAACAGACAAGGGCGCGGTTGTCTCGGTGCGGCGTTTCCTTTCGGAAGCGGGAATAAAACCATGATGGAATACAAGGGTTACATTGGCGATGTGAAGTTCGACGCAGACGCCTCGATCTTTCACGGAGAAGTCATCAATACTCGGGACGTGATTACGTTTCAGGGACAGAGTGTTGATGAATTGGTCGCAGCCTTCCACGGTTCGGTTGATGACTACCTTGCCTTTTGCGCCGAGCGCGGCGAGGAGCCTGACAAGCCGTTCTCGGGCCAGTTCATGACCAGAATCCCGCCGGAACTTCACCGCGAAGTGAACATCGCAGCCCGCGTTGCCGGAAAGAGCCTGAACGCTTGGGTGACAGAGCGGCTTGAAATGGCGGTCTCCGAACCCGCCGATGTGAAGCCAGGGAGGAAGCGAGCGAAGCCTGTCGCGCGACGGATCAAGAGATCCTCGCCGCGGGCCGCCGGACGTCGCAATAACGGTTGATACTACTGATCCGCGTTTGAACGCAATTTGTCAGTCGATTCCATCGTCCGAGACAATGCTGCGACCTTTTCGCCCCTTGCGATCTTCGTTACGGCGGTCGTTGAAAGCGCTCCGTCCTTTCGACAGATGCGTTTTGAATGTCTCGAATGAATCCGGCAATTGGTATTCAGCCAGTTCCGCAGCGTTCTCCGTGTCCTTGTCGGCCGAGTCGAACCCCTCATCTTTCCAGTAGTCATAAACCTCTTGAGCCAACAGTTTTCGTTCAACCTTCCACTCCGCATATCGCGAAGCGTAGTAAGCAAGAATCTGGCAGCGTTGGGCCTTCGGCTCTTCGCCTGACGGTTCGACGGATTTCCTAGCCGCTCCAGCCTTGCCCAGCGTCTTGCCACCAGTCCCACCCGCCAGCGTCTCCGTTTCAGAGTCCTTTGCTGTATCTCGCTCCTGTAGCCGAACTCTGCACGCTTCAACTTCCCCTTTGTCTGTTGTCAGTCGTACTCGCAGACGTAGCTCGGGATGCTCGACCTTGCCAGCAATTGCATCAGCCAAACAATCCGCAGCGAACTTCCGACCGCGTTTTCCAGTCAGGTCAAAGAATTCAAGCCCCTCTAGGTACAGAGTGTTGTCCCCCTCCGGTCCGGCATGGACACTAATCCTGCGTCCAAACTCGATGACGCCATCCGCGTTCATGACGGTGAGCAAATCCAAATCGACCAATTCACTGGGCAAATCAGTCAAATAGAGTCCATCGCCGAAGCCGAAGAGATGCGAACAGAGTTTGTCGCGTCTCTCCGCAGCCGTCATCTTCGCGCCCGTTGAAATGCTTTGCTCATTCAATTTGTACCACTGAAACTTGCTTGCCAATAAATCGAATTCACGCTCTAACTCATCCCACTTTGCCTCTTGCGGTCGTTGCCATACCCTTTGAGAAATCTCCCGACATTTGGCTAGTTCATCGGGCATCAATGCAGATGCGTAGTGACGAACGATGTCTGCGTATCCAGTCCACAGCCGCCACGTCCGTTCATCTTCGCGTAGTTCGTGACTTCTGCCCTTGATATGGGAAATCAAATCAATCTCAAATGGGCCTGACGCCTCTGTCCGTTCTCGTAGGTACTTCTGATCACGCCAGATTCTTTCGCGCACTTTCTCCGTCTCTTCGTGTTGCTTCCGGAGTACTCTTGCGACGAAATCTGCCTTGTTTGCCACGGCGGCAAGATGAAATGGCTGGGCCTTTTCGGGATTGCCGGGCACGATCACACAACACATAGGCTGTTGATCTCCCTGATTCGGAGACCGAAGCGCGTCCAGCCATTCGCGTAGCGGATCGACAACAACGGCGTTGATTCCCGTTGGCGACCAGAACTGTTGTGTCCGACCAAACAGCCAGGACGACAATCCACCGTCTGCCGCTTCAACGTCGAATGCGCCGCCCGTCACCAAACTGCACGATTCTTTCCAGAGCGCATGGCAGTCATCTCCAGGCCATTCTTTGTTCGCACGCCGGATGTATCTAATCTCCGGCTTGCCTTCGGCCAGACCATGACGGTTCACCCGTTGCGAAAGATAGATTTCTTCAATCGTGGATTCGCTGTGTAATGCCGCCAGTCGCTTTATGGAATCGGCACGACGGCTCTCCCGCCTTTGGATGAGATGCTGCGGAACTGTGCCTGAGTCATCGTCCGGCTTCGCGCCACTCGGCGAAGTAGCGGGCGGAGTTGTTGTCAGCGAGACCGGCAGCACACCTTCAATTTCGCTTCGCAGTTTCTGACAACCCGCCTCATCAAAATGTTGAGTCTCCACCTCAAACGGGTTTTCGTGAAACTGCGGGGCGAGCGGACCCGTCAGCTTGCAACTCTGCAACTTGCGCTGCGCCGCCTGAATGATGGACCGAAACACTTCCGCGTAGCTCACACGATTTAGCCTGCCGTAGCTCACCGGATCTTTGTGAACGGTAAACCGTTGCAGCCGCTCCGGGGACAGCTTCTCCTCCCAGAACGCGCCCAGCCCCATCATCTGCGCGGCAGCTTGGCTCGTCTGTCTCCACCATGACTCGTCTTCGATGACGAACAGCCCCATGTAGACGAGCCGAAGGTAGAACCACTGGTGTTTGAGTAGTCCGAACGAGTCGTCAATCTCGACTCGCCCGTTGCCATCCGTGACACGCGACAACGCCTCCACTCGTTCGATGTCGAAATGCGCGTACAATAAGTCAAACGTGCCATCAATTTCGGTTTTGTTGCGCGTGACAGCAGCCCCCTCGTACTCGAATCCGCCGCCAGCGTCATAGGCGTGATGAAGATTCGACATCATCGGCGCGGGGGTCGCGGACGTGTTGCGAATGTTCTGCACTTCGCTCAGCCATTGTTGATGGGCGCATTTGATGGCGATGTCGAGTTCGGTGAACGCCTGCTCGGCATCCAACGCAACCGCTCGCTCGTTGGAGAGTTCACCCTCTACGATGCGCTGAAACAACCGGTCAACCGCTTTCGCATCCGCTCCCAGCGTGCGGCAGTATTCAAGGATGAGCGGATGCCATTTATCAATCGTGCAGTCGGTCTTGCCCACCGTGTCGGGAATCACCAACCAATGACGAAGATAGTCCGTCTCCGTGGCGAACTGTGGAAACAAGGGCAGATTGTGTTTGAGGGCGGGCCGCCGCTTCTCCAGCCGTTCGACATCAAGCCATAGATCGTGTTTGTAAGACTTCAACCGCTCTTCGACAAACTTGGGATCGTAATTGTTCCGCATGGGGCGGACATCGACTTGCTCAGCGGGAACGGCGACAGAAGGCGGATCGACCGGCGCGGGCTTTTCTTCGGCCATGTTAGGAGACTCCTGTTGTCAACGGGCCGGACCACTGGGGCGAGGGAACAGGAAGAGCCTCGCCCACAGTGGTCTCGTTTTCAGCGGCGAGCCGTAGCTACTCGACTCGTCACACCCGTGACGGCATTTTGCCAAATCGCCGCGCCCGTTGCTTCTCAGTGCGCAGGCTCCGCTCAAAAGTCGCCCTCAACGTCGCGGCGGAGTTCTTCCGCATGGGCCGTGAGTTCGGCAACCCTCTGTCGAAGCTCGGCGCGTTCCGCATCGGAACGGCCCGCGTCGTTGATCCGTCTGCCCAGCCATGCCGCATAGTCGGCAATCGCGACATGACGCGGCTTGCCGCAAAAACGGGGTTCCTCATCCGTCTCTTGTCGCCGCTTCGGAGCGATGCGTTCGAGTCTCATGATTCGCTGTTTGAACATCGTTCCTCCAGCGCCATCAAGCGGGATTCGTGGTCGATCAGTTCACGCCAGCGGACCGACTGTTCCAGTATGGTTCGAGCCGCGCTGAGTTGGACGGATGGTGACTTGGCGTCCAACAGCTTCGTGAGCCGTTCGCAAGCCGCGCCCGCCGAATCGGCCAGCCGCCCAGCCGCCGCTTCCAACATCCGCCCCCGAAGATCGGTAACGCGCTGGCGGAAGTCGGCTTCTCCGATTCGGCGGAAGGCCGTGCGCTCGCTTACTCCCGCATCCGATGCCGCATCACGAACGGTCTTTCCCGCTGCTATCGCGGCAATCAGCAACTCATCCCCATTTCGTCTGCCACGGCCTGCCATCTGCTGCCACTCCCTTCCCGTCGCGGCTTGCAACCCGCTCCTCACCCGTCGAACAACATCTTCCGCCGTGGCGTCCGCGAATCCATCCGGAGCAGCCGCTCGACTATGCCATTCCGAGCGCCTGCAAGAGTTTCTGTGAGTGTGTTGCCAACAACAACCACATTTGCAGTTTCTATGTAAGAAAACACCGGGATGCTTTGCACCCCGCGCTGCCGCACCGCCCCCCGGCGGAGGAACCAAAACCGCCCCCTGCCATCGCCCGATGCCAGCCGTCCGCAATTGCAGCGGAAGCGCCGTTGTTTCATTCCTCGGACAGTCGCTCCCGCAGTTCGGCCTTCACTTCAGCATGCGCTTCGTGGGCCAGGGCGAGTTGCTCTTCTCGACTGCCGGGCGTGTTCATCTCCAACAGCCGCTCGTCGAGTGACATCCGTTGTTCTCGTTCGGCTTGATTCTCGCCCATCCGTTGACGGATCAGCCGGACGACAATCGCTTCCGCGTCATCCGGTTCGCTCGGCGGCGCGGCGAGCTTGTCGAATCCCGCCATCTTGAGAATCGCGTGAGCGGTTGGCAGTCGGTCGTCCCCGTCCAATCCGGCTTCCAACACGTCGAGCGCCTTGGGAACCAATGCCCGCAATCGTTCGGCCGCAACCCCGTACAGTTCGGCGCGGCGTCGAGCGAGTTCGGCTTGGAACGCCGGGTGAACCGCTCGCCAACGGGCAATCGTCGTCCGGTGGATGCCGAGCGTTTCTGCCGTCGCCGCGTCGTTCTTCCCGGCCAACAGCAATTCGACCGCCGTCTCTTGCCGTGGCGTCAGACGTAGCAAATCGTCGCATTCTGTCGGTTGAATCATGGTCCGCGCCTCAGATTGTTGATGTCGCGCAGGAGCTTCAAAGCCGCTTTCCGTCGAGTTGCGGACGTGAGCGGTTTCTTCACACTGCCCCACAATCGCAATTGAATGAGCTTCAAGGCTTCGGGCGGAATCGGCCATCGTTTCTGCCGCCAATCCCCTTCGGGAGCTTGTCCCATGTTGTGATCCCTCAATCGTTTGGCGTCTTGCCATCGGCGTTCAGCAGCCGTCGCCGGGTTCGGCTCAACACGCCCCGCGACTCGGCGTTTTGTGTGAATTCCAATTTGTGATTCATTGCTAATCCAAACAGAAGCCTAGCGGGACGGTTTGGTGATCGGGGACCGGCCGAATAGCCCCACCCCCTGACTGGCAGACGACAAAAGTGATTTTCAAAAAGATAAAACGAGAAGCCCTAACTAGTCGGTTTGGCCGATGAGCGGCCAGACATTCGACCCTGCCCCCCCCGACTATGAAGGATTTGCCAGAAAATTTGCGGGACTGGCGGGATGGTTTGAGCGGAAGGTGTCGACACAAACTGCCGCCCCCCTAGTCTTTACTTCATCCGTGTGGCCACCATCGAAAACTATTTTGTGACGTAAAATGTGTGAATCGCTAGCGGGACGGTTTGGGAGGGGGCGGTCCACAGAATTCCCCCCCCCTCCCGAGTGGTCATCCCGCCCCACCGCAGCCCTTCAACAGCCGTCGCACCGCTTCGGCCCGTTCCTCATCCGAGAGCGGCAGCGCGGCGAGCATCTTGAGCGCGGCAGCGAAGTCCGTCTCGACCGGTTCGGGCTTCACTTCGGCGGGCGTCTCGACAACCCCAACCGAAGCGGCATCCGACCCCCGTTTCCGTCGTTTTTCCGGCTTGCTGGTACAAGTGGTGGTACAAGCGCCGGAATCCGTCGCCGCAACTTCTGACAGGTTCCCACTTGGAACTCTGTGCTGCTGGCTTTGCAAGCCTGAGGTTGCGAGTTCGATCCTCGTCGTCTCCACTTCGATTGAGGGCAAGCCGTTTGGCTTGCCCTTTTTTGTTGGCTGATCGGATCAGAGTTGAGCGAGCGAAAGTGGTGGCGTGTACACGATCACCCCTCACCCCCGGCCCCTCTCCCCGAAGGGGCAAGGG
>JBBPIS010000062.1:0-39812 GCA_038040225.1 Planctomycetota bacterium | reverse complement strand
TGGAATCGACCTCGGCCTGATAGCCGGCCATTCCGATGCCGGGGAGCGACTGATACTCCGCTCCCAACTGTTTCAGGACGTTGACGGTGACAGTCCCCCGCGCGACGATTTCATGAATGTCTGCGTTCGTGAAGTGACGGTCGTACTCGATATCAATGCGTGTGGCCATGACAGCACCCTTTCTTCAAGCGACGAGTCGGAAACCCGCAGCCGCCGCACGGCGGTCGCCAAACCGCCCCGGATTGTCGCTGAGGGAATTGAAGAATCGCCAGAGGAATTCCGACTTCCCTCAGAAGAAATCCCGTTTCCTCCAGCAACGCATTATCTCCTGCTGGTCCGTTCGAGTTTCCTCCAGAGGCAATCCGGTTTCGCCCAGACGACAGCCTGTTTTCTCCAGCGCCCAGCCCATTTCCTCCAGCAGATTCCAAAATTCCCCAGCAGCAAACAGCTTTCCCCCAGCGGCAAACGGCTTTCCATCAGCGACGTGCCGAGAAATTGTTGAATTCGAGCTGGAAAACACACAAAACAACATTTGGCACGCCAGTTCATCAATGTCCGGTGTGCCTCAGAACAATGCGGGGTCACGGTGTTTTCCGGCCCGAAGGGCCATCCGTTCTCCCAGCCAGGGCCAACGGCCCTGAGGGTCGGGCCACGACACAACGACCGGGGTCAGGCACCGCAGGCCCGGAGGGCCGACAGGAAATAGCCCGGCCCGTCAGGGCCGGGACAGTGCGGCCGAGGACTCGCGCGAGGTCCGCAGGACCGGCACAACGTCCGTCGATGCACCCCGCACCCCTTGCCAGCGAGAAAGTACCGGCCCTCCGGGCCTCATTCGTGGTCAATGCCCCCTTCCCGGCCCTGACGGGCCGGGCTATTTCCTGCCGGCCCTCCGGGCCTGAACCAACGACCCACAATCCGCCACCACATCCGGGGCCAGTCGTCCCTCTCTACCCCTTCGCCGGGCCGCCCGCCGCCATCGCGGCCAGCAAGAGGTCATAGTTTCGACCGACGGTGAGCGTGTTGGGATGCTCATTCCCCAAGCTCGCCCGCCAGATGTCCAGCGCGCGGCGTATCAGCGGCTCCGCCTCCGCCAGACGGTTCGTGTCCTGGAGCAACAGCGCCAGGTTGTTGAGGTTGCGCGCGACGTCGGGGTGCTTGGCTCCGTAAGACTGCTCGTCAATGGCCAGCGCACGGCGCAACATCGGCTCGGCCTCCGCCAAACGGTTCGTGTCCTTGAGCAACAGCCCCAGGTTGTTGAGGTCGATGGCGACTCTGGGGTGCTCGGCTCCGTAGAACTGCTCGTCGATGGCCAGCGAGCGACGCATCAGCGGCTCGGCCTCTGCCAGACGGTTCGTGCCACAGAGCAACGTCGTCAGGTTGTTGAGGCGGATGGCGATTTTGGGGTGCGCGGCTCCATAGGACTGCTCGTCGATGGCCAGCGCGCGGCGTATCAGCGGCTCGGCCTCCGCCAGACGGTTCGTGGCACAGAGCAACGTCGTCAGGCTATTGAGGTCGCTGGCGATGTCGGGGTGCTCGGCCCCTTTAGACTGCTCGTCGATAGCCAGCGCGCGGCGCATTAGCGGCTCCGCCTCCGCTAGACGGTTCGTGTCCGCCAGCAACAGCGCCAGGTTGTTGAGGCAGATGGCGACAGTGGGGTGCTCGATCCCGTAGGACTGTTCGCTGATGGCCAGTACGCGACGACAAAGTTTCTCGGCCTCGTCCCAGAGACCTTTGGACTGAAGCAGCAGACCGAGTTCATTCATCAATCGCGACGTTGGTTCGGCGATTCCGGACTTGTCAGCGTGCTCGATGAGAGTGGCGGCATGGACGCGGGCCGGGTTCCAGCGTGACCACGAGCGGACGTCGTTAGGGGGTGGGTCGGCGGAGAGATAGTTATTGAGAACCTGCAGCCCGTTCTGTAATGAGGCGGTCTCTTCGGCCGGGGTAAGGCGTTCGCGGGTGACTTCTTGGACCAAGCGATGGACGCTGAAGGCCGAGCGGTCCGGTTGCCACTGGAGCAGGCCGTAGCGTGACAGGCCGGCACGGGCGTCTTCGGCGTCGAGCGGTTCGGTGCCGGGGGAGAGAAGCTGCGCGCCGTCTGCGATTGCCTGCTCGGCCCGCTCGGTTTGCCAGACGGTGACTGGGATTGGTTCGGGTGCGTACCAGCTCAGCATGTTGAGCAGTGCGCGGCTGGAAGAGGTGAGCTGTTCGAACGAAGTGTCCCACGTGACGGCGATACTGCGGGGATAACTCATCCGCGTGGCGTCGTGCCAGGTCCGGACCTTCTGCTCGTGAGCTTTCCAGCGCTGCAAGTAGCCCGCGAACGACTCCTGCTTTGCCACGAGGAACGCTGCGGCCTGCTCCAGCGCCAGCGGGAGGCCGTCCAATTCCTGCACGAGGGCCGCGACCGTGGCCCCGTCGTCCGGTTCGGTTTTCCGGAGGCCCTTCGTTCGCTCCCGCAGGAAGTCGATCGAGGCCTCGGGGGTGAGGACCTCCAGGTCGAGACGCTCGACACTGCCGCTCCACTCACCGAAGCGGGACGTGATCAGGACATGGCCGGCCCGCAGATGAGGGAGCAGGGCCTCGACCGCCCTCGCCGCCTGCTCGTCGTCCACGTTGTCCAGAATCAGGAACCAGCCGGGATGCTTGTGCAGCCATGTCACCACGGCGGCGTAACGGACCGACTGTTCTTTGATGTCCTGCTCCGGCAGGTTCAGGACCAGCGGGCCGCAGAGATCGGCCAGACTCTTCTCGAGCGTCTCCGGACGGTCCGCCGCGACGAACAACAACGCCGAGTACTCGTCGGCATGCCGCAAGGCGTACTCGACCGCCGCCCGCGTCTTGCCAAGCCCGCCCAAGCCATGCACCGCCTGAGCCCCGACAATCGCCGAGACGTGCCCGCCGTGCCGCAGCTTGTTCCGGACCGTGTCGAGAAACTCCTCGCGCCCCTTGAATAATGACCCGAGCGTCGCCAACGGGATGTTGTTCGGCTTCTCCGTCGGCTGAGCGTGCGCCCTGGCGAGCAAATCGAGCAAGGCCGAGTTCGCCACCTGCGCGGCGAGGTCGTTGACGTCCGCGAACGTGATCTCGACGTAACGGCCGAGTGTCTCCAACCGCGCGAGATGTTTCTGCTGAGCCACACGCTGGGGATCATCGAGCGGGATCGTCTTCCCCCGCGGAGCCGCTTCCCCCGCCTTTGCGATGATCAGCGTCTTGCCGTGCAGGACCGCGAGGTACGCCTCCCACTGCGTGTACGACAACTCGGGGAGACCGGTCTCCAACGAATCACGCAAGGCGGGCAACCGCACCGCCAAGTCGGGATACCGCTTGAGCAGCGAAGCGACCGCCGCCGGATGAGCCATCGACCCCGTCAGGTCTCCGACCAGATGGACGACCGCGTCGCACGTCTGAATGTAGTCGTCCAATTTGTCGAGCGTGGGGACTCCCGCCGCCATGAAGTCGTCCTGGACCTTCACGGTGACGTTCGGCCGGTCACAGATCTGCCTCAGGCGGCTGCGATAAGCGACGCCGTTCGCCTTGTCCCTCGGCTCGAACTCGTCCGTGACCGTCGAGAGAAACAGTTTGACGTCGTGGATCATGACAGTGTCAGTACTTCCAAGTTCGCATCATCGTGGCCGACGCTGCCAGCGTCGGCGTGACTCATTACAGGAGTTAGTTGACGGACGCTGGCAGCGTCCGCCACGAATTTGGAAGCACTGAGTGTGCCTGTGGATCAAACCCGTGTGGTTCTCGACGCTCGCGGGCGACAGGCAGACACGCACAGACCGGGCCCGCTCCGTCGCTCATCGACGCCGTATCGCTTTAGAAAACCGATATCGTTGGAAACGGTGCGGATGTTAACCGCGATGTCTGTCACCCGCTACCAGTCTGCGTTCGCACTCACGGCTGTCGCGGTCGCTTTGACAACCATGCGGGCAGGAAATGGAAGGCGAGCCGCGTGAATTCACTCCCCACGATGGACGGACGCCATGCCGCGCGGACAAACTGAGACCGGTTCAGAAACCGACGAGGCTCCGACGTTCCTCGTCGATGTCGTCGCTCCCTGATCGCGGGACCGTTGGGCGACGGATGGGATGCTCGAACTCACCGACGATCACTCATTGAAAGCACATCGCATGTCGTCCGTCCCCGCCGGGAAGCGTCGCTGGAACTGTCCCGATTGTGGAACCGAAGTGCTGCTGTCGGTCACGCAACTCGACCCGATGGCGTGTCCCGACTGCCTCGCCAAGCTCAAGGGAGGCGGTTCGGTGA
Source organism: Planctomycetota bacterium (assembly GCA_038040225.1). Taxonomy (GTDB): domain Bacteria; phylum Planctomycetota; class Planctomycetia; order Planctomycetales; family Planctomycetaceae; genus Schlesneria. Next base: position 35,540 of record JBBPIS010000062.1, on the reverse strand, counting down.
AGAAGGCCGAAGCGGGCGCGGCGGGAAGCGTCGGGAGTGTCGTGCAATCGCTGCAGGCTCAGCCCGAGATCGTCAAGCTGGCGGGAGTCGGTCTGGTCGCGCTGGTTCTCGGCTTGCTGATCGGCTTCATCGCCGGACGAGCCACCGCGCCGGAGACCGCTGCCTCGCGGGATTCCTCGCCAGCGAGGCCGGTCTCGACACGCTCGGCCGATCGCGATGAGGAGCCGGAAGCGAAAGCGGACACTCCCGATGAATCGACTCGCCCCGGCCCCGGCTACAAGTGGGTCCGGGGATACACCCGCAAGGACGGTGTGAAAGTGAAGGGCCACTGGTCTCGCGACCCGAACTATCGCAAGTCGACCGAGCGTTGAGGTCGCTTTCACAAGTCGCGCGGCAACGGCCGCGAAAACATTTGGTCGGCACAATCCTCACCAGTTCGTTGTCTCATCGGGCGATCTGCTGCTGTCGACGATCCCGTTGCGTGACGATCGTTGCGAGGAGCGGTATACTCCCGCGCACTTCTGCCTGTCGCGACACGGCTGCTGCCGGCGCGACGGCTTTCGTTTACAGACTTCACGACAGGACGTATCGACATGGCGGCGTTGGAGATTGCTCCGGGGAAGACTCGGGTCGGCTGGATCGGGACCGGCGTGATGGGGTCGAGCATGGTCGGCCATCTGATGACCGCCGGCTATTCCGCGTCGGTGTTCACTCGGTCGAAGGAAAAGGCCGAAGCGTTGATTGGTCGCGGCGCGAAGTGGGCGGAGTCTCCCAAGGCCCTCGCCGAACAGTCCGACGTCGTCTTCTCCATCGTCGGTTTTCCGAGTGACGTGCGCGAAGTAATGCTCGGTGCGAACGGAGCCCTGGCAGGCTCCAAGCCCGGCAGCGTCCTGGTCGACATGACGACGAGCGAGCCGTCGCTGGCGGTGGAGATCGACAACGCCGCCAAACCGAAGGGAGTTCATTCCGTGGACGCCCCCGTTTCCGGTGGCGACATCGGCGCGAAGAACGCCACGCTGTCGATCATGATCGGCGGTGAGAAGGAAGTGGTCGACGCCCTGCAACCGCTGTTCGCCGCGATGGGGAAGACGATCGTCCATCAAGGGGGGGCCGGCGCGGGGCAGCACACCAAGATGGCCAATCAGATTCTGATCGCGACCAACATGATCGGCGTCTGCGAATCGCTGCTCTATGGTTACAAGGCGGGGCTCGATCTGCCGACGATGCTGCAATCGGTTGGCCCCGGCGCGGCGGGAAGCTGGTCGCTGAACAATCTCGGTCCGCGGATCATGGCGAACAATTTCGATCCCGGCTTCTTCGTCGAGCACTTCATCAAGGACATGGGGATCGCGCTGGCCGAGGCTCGCCGCATGGGACTCTGCCTGCCGGGACTGGCCCTCGGCGAACAACTCTATCAGTCGGTGAAGGCCAAAGGCTGGGGCCGCAATGGAACTCACGCCCTGATGCTGGCACTGGCGGAGATGGCCAACGTCGACTGGCGGAATCGAAAGTGATCTGTAGGGTGGGACGAGTCTTCGACGGCCCACCATCTTCACTGCGAATAAGCGAACACTCGATCTGGTGGGCCGTCGAAGACTCGTCCCACCCTACGCGGATCCACGACTCGAAAGAACAATCACGATGGCACGCAAGGGCGAACAGTTTGCGGGACTCACGGTGGCGATCGTCACGCCGTTCAGGGACGGGCAGGTCGATGAGGCGGCGTTGCGGAAGGCCGTCGATTGGCATGTGGCTCAGGGGACGAATGGCCTCTGCCCGGTCGGCACCACCGGGGAATGCCCGACGTTGTCGACGATCGAACACGAGCGGGTGATCGCGGTGGTTTGCGAGCACGCGGCGGGACGGATCAAGGTCATGGCGGGGACCGGTTCCAACAGCACGACCGAAGCGATCGAGCTGACCCGGTTCGCCAAGTCGGTCGGAGCGGACGGCGCGATGATGGTCGCCCCGTACTACAACAAACCGACGGGCGAAGGCTTTTACCAGCACTTCCGGGCCGTGGCCGAGGCGGTCGAGATTCCGATCATCCTCTACAACATTCCGGGCCGCACGGCGAAGAACATGGAGCCGGACGTCGTTGCCCGCATCGCCGAGATTCCGAGCGTGGTCGCGATCAAGGAGGCGACCGGCTCGATGGATCAGGCGTCTCAGACGCTGGCCCTGACCAACCTGACCGTCCTCTCGGGCGACGACAGCCTGACGCTGCCGTTGCTGTCGATGGGGGGCAGCGGCATCGTGTCGGTCGTGGGAAACATCGTGCCGGGCGACATGCTGCAACTGCTCAAGGCGTGGAAGGCGGGCAACGTCACCGAGGCCCAGCGCTGGCACTTCAAGCTCTTCACGCTCTGCCGCGACATGCTCGGCATCGCCACGAATCCGATCCCGGTCAAGGCGGCGATGCGAATGCTGGGACGAGACACCGGCGAGTTGCGGCTGCCGCTGACTCCGCTCTCGGAATTGGAAGAGGCCCGGTTGCGGAAAACGCTCGTGGCCTACGGGCTGCTGTAATCGGAGTTCGCAGAAGGAAACAGATCACAGTCGCTCACGGTTTGGTATTGGATGCTCATCACTTTTCTCGCTCGCCAGACTGATCAGGCGGGCAATTCCTGTTGTCGGTTGTGTGAAGGAACGGACCATGGCTTTCGGCTTCGGTAAGAAGAGAGTTGACGACGACGACGATGACGAAGATGAAGACGACGATGATGTTGAACTCGTCAATTTTCAGGGGGCGATGAACGGCAAATCGGCCGACCTCGCGGCGAATGCCCGGCTGGCTCAGGCGGCCCTGCGCCCGACGAAGGACATGATCACCGACGGCCTCGATCGTCGAGCGGAAATGATCCGGCTCGACGTGAAGGGCGAGAAGGCTCAGTCGGCGTTGTCCATCGACGGCATGCCGTACGCCGGCACCCGGATGCCCAAGCACCAGGCGTCGATCATCACTCAGATGGTCAAGCTGCTGGCGGGGCTGGACCCGAAGCTCAAGGGAAAGCATCAGGTCGGAGGGATCAAGGCGGAGTACCTCGGGACGAAGTACGAGCTGTCGGTCGATGTTCAACCGCAGGCCGAAGGGACGGAGCGATTGACGGTGCGCATCCGCAATCTGAAGCACAAGCTCGATACGCCGGCGGAACTGGGCTTCTCTGACGCACTCCGGGCGACGATCCGCGAGCTGACTTCGCGCCGGCACGGGTTGATCGTCGTGTGCGGACCTCCCGGATCGGGAACCACGACGACGGCCTACGCCGTGCTCCGCGGAGTCGATGTCTACATGTATTCGATCTACTCGATCGCCGACACCGGAATGCGCGAACTGCTGAACGTCAAGAAGTTCGAGGTCAACGAAGGGGACGACTTTGAAACGTCGTGCACGCGCATGATGCGGGAAGAGGCCGACGTGATCTTCGTCCCGCCGCTGAAGGATGCCGAAGCGACGAAGCAGTTCATGAGCGTGGCCGATCGGATTTGCATCGTGACGGAAATGGCGGCCAAGGATGCGTCGAGTGCCATCGAGAAGCTGGTCGAATGGTCCGAAGACCCCCAGAAGGCCAGCGAAGTCATCGACGCGGTGTTCAGTCAGAAACTGGTGCGGATCCTCTGCACGAGCTGTCGCGAAGCGTTCCGTCCGAATCCGAAACTCCTCGAAAAAGTCGGACTGCCTCCCGAGACCAAGGCTCTGTACCGCAAGGGCGAACCGGAGGTCGACGAGAAGACCGGCGAGGAAGATCCTCCCTGCGAGAAGTGTGGTGGCATCGGCTTCTACGGCCGCATGGCGATGATGGAGGTGATCCTGGTGTCGGAGGCGATTCGCAAGCTGATTGCCGCGAAGGCACCCGCCGATCAGATCAAGGCGATGGCTCGATCCGAGGGCTGCCTCACGTTTCACAAGGACGGTTTGCGACTGGTCGCCGAGGGGAAGACGTCGCTCGAAGAATTGCAGCGCGTGTTCAAGAGTTGAGCGGCTGCACGCCGCCGCTCGCGACCGCTGCGACGGCGCGACCGGAGGATTCCGCAGAGGCGTTACAACCGAAGCGGCTTATCATTGTCAGGTGGACCTGGACAGGAATCGACCGCGAGGAGGCAGCGGCGGGTGCCGATCATGCTTACGATCTAGTGTCGAGGGCATGATTGGCATGGCTCCTCCGCAACTCCGCCACAGCAACCTCGTTTGAGGAATCGACTCGTGGGACGCACGCAACGAGCTTTGACATCCCTGGTCGCCGCGATCCCGGCCGGCGTCCTGAGCTATCTGCTGATCATGGTCTTCCTGAACCAGGCGGACAGTCTCAATACGACCATGATGGCCTTCGTTGGGCTAACGCTCCTGTTGTCCGTCGCGGTGGCGCTCATGCCGGTGATCCTGCTGATCCCCGGTCGAAAGAAGTCGGCCGCCGAAGGCGACAAGCCCGCGGCAACAGCCTCCGACGACGGTGAGGCTGTCGAAGTGGTCGACGACGATGGCGAAGTGTCCGCAGCGCTGGACGAAGATTCGGAAGAGCTGTCGGCCACGTCGGACTTCGACCTGGGCGATTCCGATGCCGACGTCATGTCGGACAGCAGCGGGGAAATCGACACCGGACCGGTCTCGTCGCTGGATGACATGGACGCCTTCGACATGGACGACGAAGAGGAAGAGAAGCCCAAGCCGAAGAAGCGGAAGAAGTAGAACGACGGCATGGGTTGGCGATTCACGTTCGTCATTCAACTCGCCGAAATGAGTTCATCGTCGCCGCATCACGCGGGCAATCTTCCTGCACTCAGCACCTCGCGCCGCGATTCAACCCATTGTGGTGACTAACTGCTTGCGCTGCGGTAGTGGCGGAGAGACCAGAGGAAGACGACGCGCGCCGCGATGAACGTGGTCGTGGCGGCCAGGAGGGTGATTCCGGAAAGCCAGCTCGGTTCGAGGGCCTTTCCCAGCAGAACCCGCGCGGGAACGGTCACGACCAGCAGGATCGGCAGCACGTACGAGAAGACGAATCGGACAACCTCCCCCGTGGGTGACCCGCTGTAAATGCTGCTCGGGTAGCGTGCGAAGATCGTCACGTAGAACCAGAAGTCGAGCAGCCCCTGATTGCGTCCGAAAAAGATGCTCGTCGCAGCGAGGCCGATCATCAGGCTGTAAAAGAACGCGACCGCCGCGACGATCAGCAGCAGGTACATCAGCACGGCAAACGGCTCGACCGGGCGACCGGACTGAACGACCGAGTAGCCCAGCAGGCCGAGGGCGAACACCATCTGCGAGACCATCGCCAGATCCAGCTTCTCCAGCGAAACCAGGAACTGTGTGTCGATCGGTTTGAGCAGCGCGAAGTCCAGGTCGCCCGTCCGGATCAGCTCGCTGAATCGCGCGCAATTCGGCATGAAGCACGCCTCGACAATCGAGTTGATGAGCATCCCGGTGGCCATGAACCCGAAATACTCGGCGCGACTCCAGTCGTTGATCTGCGGAACCTGGCGATAGATCAGGTCGAACAGCACCACCTGCACCGAGAACCAGAATCCGCGCGTCACCAGCGTGATGAGGAAGTTGCTGCGAAACGCCAACTCGCGCACGAGGGCGTTCCGGAAAAACGTCCCAAACACGCGGCGGTACTGAGCCACGGACATCGGTTCGATCCCTCGCGAGCGATCAATTCAGATAATCGACGCCGCGCGATCCGGCTTGAATCTTGCCGACCACCCAGTTCTCACTGCCGGCACGGGTCAAGTCGCCGCAAACGGCATCGACGCACTCGGGCCGCACGATCAGCGCGAAACCGATGCCCATGTTGAAGACGTGGAACATCTCGTCACGTTCGATGCCACCCAGTTTCTGAAGCCAGGTGAACGCAGGCGGAATGGGCCACGAGGCCCTGTCGATGACGAGGCGGCAGGACTCGGGAAGCAGTCGTTCGATGTTGTCCTTCAAACCGCCTCCGGTGATGTGAGCGAGCCCGGAAATGGCGGCGTTGGGACGATGAGTCTTCAACAGGCCGAGAATCAGCTTGGGATAGAGGCGTGTTGGCTCCAGCAGCACTTCGCCCACAGTCCGGCCCAGTTCGGGAATGTGCTGCTCGACCGTCAGACCAGCCAGGCCGAAGACCACTTTGCGGATCAGGCTGTAGCCGTTCGAGTGGAATCCGGTGGAGGGGACTCCGATCACAACGTCGCCGGGACGAATGCTTTGTCCGTCGATGAGCTGCGTTCGTTCAGCCACGCCGACACAGAAGCCGGCCATGTCGAAGTCATCACCGGAGTAGATGTCCGGCATGATGGCAGTCTCTCCGCCGAGGAGGGCCGCGCCACACTCCACACATCCATCACTGACACCTTTCACCAGAGCCGCGATCAAGTCGGGATTGTCCTTGCCCAGCGCGAGATAGTCGAGAAACAACAGCGGCTCGGCTCCGAGGCACAGCACGTCATTCACCGACATGGCAACGAGATCGATCCCCACGGTGTCGAACCGCTTGACCTGCTGCGCCACCTTCAGCTTTGTCCCGACGCCGTCTGTCCCCGACACCAGCACCGGATCGTCGTAGGTCGACTCGCCCGGTCGACTGGTCCGATTGAGCCGCATGAGTCCGGCGAACGCATCCGCCAACGGGAGGACTCGCGGCGTGTGCGTGCGCTGCATCAGAGCCGGCAGCCGGCGCATCGCCTCGTCGTATAGTTCGAGATCGACGCCAGCGGACTTGTAGGTGACGTTCGTCATTCGCGGGGACTCATGAGGATCGAAGAACTATCGGGTTGGGCGGGGATCATAACGCTCGCCCTTCCGATTTTCATTCAGTTCGCACGAGTTGCGTCTTGCTCACAGCAGACTTACGCTCCCACCCTGTCCGTTTCTTTACGGGTCGCATGATTTCCGTCGGAGTGCAAGATGAGCGAACAGCCCTGGTACAAGGATGGCCTTCGATTTACGTGTACCCAGTGCGGCGATTGCTGCACCGGTGAACCGGGTTACGTCTGGGTGACCGAAGAGGAAATGAAGCAGATCGCCGAATACCGAGGCATCAGCATCGGCGAATTTCGCATCAATCACACGAAGCTGGTCGGCGGTCGCGTCTCTCTCCGCGAGTTCGCCAACGGCGATTGCACGTTCTTCGACGGGGCCACTCGCAAATGCACGGTCTACCCGGTTCGTCCCGCTCAATGCCGGACGTGGCCCTTCTGGAAGTCGAACCTCGAAAGTGAAGAGACTTGGAAGGACGTCGTCTCGGTCTGCCCGGGATCAGGTTGCGGCAACCTCGTTCCGTTGGTGCAAATCCAGTCTCTGGCAGCCGTTACCGATGTCTGATTCCATCGGGATCTGATCAGCGTCACAAAACGACGGATCCGGCAAAGTTTTCCTCCTTTGACGACTTTCCCGAAAGTTTCGGTTGGATGAGGCCGATAAAGTTCAACACACCAACTCCGCGCCCTGTCACGGGAAGGGTGTTGTTGAACCCAACTACTTGCGGGGACAAGCTCATTCGAGCATGGTGCCGCAAGGAATGTTGGCGGCCTGCTTGACATCATCTCTTTTTTGGGACTACAGTTGAGTCACTCCGTCGGAACACAAGTCTGTCGCAGGCAAGCCCTTCGACTCAGAACGGGAGACTCAAGTCGTGACCAAGAAAGAAATCGTCAAGGACATATCCGAGGCCATTGGCCTGACTCAACTCAAGACGAAGGAAATCGTTCAGAAGACATTCGATGCGATTGTCAAAACGCTGGTGGAAGATGGACGCATCGAGCTCCGGAACTTTGGCGTGTTTGAAGTGAAGAAGCGGGCGGCGAGAAAAGCTCGCAATCCAAGAACGGGCGATAAGGTGTTTGTGCCTGAGAAGTTTGTGGTGACGTTCAAGCCCGGCAAAGAGATGGAAGAAAAGGTTCGACAAATGGAGGAGGCGGCTGCCAAGGCGGCCTCGGTCCCACAGAACCCGACAGAATCAAGTATCCCGGCCGAGGCGGTCGCCCCGGTCAGCAACCTTTGAGAGATTGGCGAAATGCCAGTCGACCATCGAACGCGATTGAGTCATGGAGGACGAGGACGCGTCGCGGCGATCTCCTCGTGGCATGGAGGCCATCATGCGGAATCGGCTTTACATCGGGGTCCTGCTGTTGATCGGAACACTCGGTCAACTTGGGTGCATCGTACCGATCTGGTCGTCGTCACCGGACGTTCGAGCCAGGCAACTCATCTTTCAGTCGGAAAGCTACCGGCAGATTCCCGAAATCTGGGAACGCACTTGGGGCCTGGATATGCCCGATGTGGCGACTCCCTACCGAACACACGGCGGCGTCATCTGATCGACGCTGTCGTCAAGTCAGTCGTGTCGTTGTCGCTCGGCAGAGCCACCGATACGATGGCCGCGTTGACTGCGCGGACCCGACGCCAAGCCAGTGGGGCGGCGAACGGACCTGATCCTGCCGGGCGGTCGATGATGTGAGAACCGCCTCGTGCCCCGTTTGGATGTGACTCTCAATCGCCTTCGCCTCAAGAACCCGATCTTGGTGGCGTCGGGCACGTTCGGCTATGCCCGCGAAATGCAGGCTTATGTTGATTTCGCGCGGCTCGGTGGCATCATCCCGAAGACGGTGACGCCCCTTCCACGACCCGGCAACCCGCCGCCGCGAACAGTCGAGACTTCGTCGGGCCTGCTCAATTCGATCGGTCTCGACAACGATGGACTCGACGCCTTCATCGAGAAACACCTCGAAGCCCTGCTCGGTTTGGGAACGTCGATCATCGCGAACATCGCCGGCAAGAACACGGCCGAGTTCGTGCAGATGGCTTGCAAACTGAACGAGTTCCCGCAGTTGGCCGCACTCGAACTGAACATCTCCTGCCCGAATGTCAGTGGCGGAGTCGACTACGGGACGAACCCCGAGATGACGGCCGAGGTCGTCTCGGCGGTCCGGGCCGCGTGCGACTTGCCGATCATCGCCAAGCTGACTCCGAACGTCACCAGCGTCGTCGAAATCGCTCAAGCGGCCAGCGAGGCGGGAGCGGACGCGCTGTCGCTGGTCAACACGTTTCAGGGTTTGGCAGTCAACTGGCGAAAGAGGAAGCCGACCCTGGGCAATGGGATCGGTGGGCTGAGCGGTCCCGCCATCAAGCCTCTCGCACTGCGAATCGTCTGGCAGGTCGCGCAGGCCGTGAAGACGCCGATCATCGGAGTGGGAGGCATCCAGTCGATCGACGACGTGATGGAGTTTCTCGTCTGCGGAGCAACGGCCGTTCAGATTGGGACGGCCAACTTCTACGATCCCGGTTTGTCGGTCAGACTGGTCGATGAGTTGATGGCGATCCTCGAACAAGAGGGCTGCGAATCGGTGACCGATCTCGTCGGGACGCTTCAGCCATCGACGGTGGCCTCAATGCAGCAGGCGGCTGCTTCTGCGCGCGACCCTCGATGAGTGGTTTGGAGCAGGGCCGCGTCAGCCTCTTGGCTCGTCGTTGAAACCGCGAACGGGCTGACACCCCCGAACCGGGGCGCTGACACCGCCCCGCTCAGAATTCACCCTCCCTCCCTCTCATGGCGGCGGAAAGTTCCGCGAAGAACGCAGAAGCGGAATTTGGATCGAAGCCGCTCCGACGAGACTTGGCATTCGTGAATGTCCCGATTTGACACGCCGGAATCTCGACCTATCTTCCTTCTGTCGGGGCAACCCGGCCTACAAACTGATCGACGCGACCACCGAAATGCACTCGGCTTTGCTCTGCAAGGCCGGGAGTTCGAACGCGGCAAGGAGGAGCTGGGAGCTTCGAGGGGACCTTGCCGCGTTTTTTCGTTTTTTGAGCGTCGCTCGCGAGGCCGACCACTGCGGATCGAATCATGTGTACGTGTGTTGCCCCCCCTGCTGCTGCCGCTCGCCGACGAGGCATCACTCTCGTCGAGAGCCTGATCGCCGTGTCGCTCACCACGCTGGCAGGGGGTGCCTTGCTGACGACCATCGGATCGACCGTCCAGATCAGCACCGACAGCACATACACGGTGATCGCCCAGGGGATGGCCGACCAATTGATGGATGAAGTCGCCTCAGTGAAATTCCCGCGCACGACGGGTGCCACCACGATGGGCATCGGGCGAACAGCGTTCGACGATCTCGACGATTACAACGGCTGGAATGCTTCGCCGCCGCAGGCTCGCGACGGCATGGCACTCGGCACCGAACGGATGACGGTGGGCAGCACCTCCGTGCAGCGGCCCACCAATTTTCAGGCTGACCCGAGATTTGTGAGCCGCTTCCGGCAGCAGGTGTCGGTCGAAAAGATCGCCGAGGTCAGCGGAGGGGCGTGGGTTGTCGTCACGTCCGCGACTTCGTTGCGTCGGGTGACCGTGACGATCTCGTACACCGATGCTCGAAACCAAACGAAGGTTCTGGCCATACAAACGCGAGTCTTCAGCGATGTTGCCGTTGCGCCGTAATCGATGCTGTCTGCCGGCCTCTCGCGGGACGGAGGCATTGGCGCGCGCGGGCTTCACGTTTGTCGAACTCATGTCGTCTCTGGCCATCCTGACCATGACGATGACGGTGTTGAGCGGCCTGATGCTGGCGATCGGTCAGGCGTGGGACCATTCGACCGCACTCGAAGAGAGTCGCAAACAGGCTCAGGCCACGATGAGTCGCATTCGCTGGATGGTCCAACAGGCGGGGACGTACCGCACGTCCGGACAATCAACGACGCTCGGAGTCGGGACCGTGACTCAAACGTGGACGTTCTACCAGGCCCCTTCGGTGTTGGTGGTTTGGAGCGGAGGAGCAACGGGCGGCATGGCTGATCTGGGAGCGCAGTCTCGCCTGCCGGTTGCCAGCGAACTCGTGGTCTATGCCCCCGATGCCCAGTTGCCAGCGAAGTTCGTGGAACTGACGTTCCCCGGCAACTCGACACAGGTCGATTTTCGAGCGGCTTCGTTCTCGAACACGATCAACACGCTGATGACCTCGACGAATCGCAAAAGTGTGAAGGTGTGCGACCGCCTGCGAGTAACCGCCAGTCAGAACTTCGGGTGGTACAGCACTCCTTCAATCGGGAACGCACGGTTTGAAGTGGCGTACTCACCGACGGATGCCCAGGTCGCGGGAGCCAGCCCCGGGTCGCAGAACTGGAACGATCTGCCGTGGGCGCAGGGAATGGTGGGTGCGGACAACGGCCTGCGCTCGGTCAACGTGCGGATCGAGCTGCTGCTCGAACGTGACCCGGCCCAGCCTCAGACCGACAACAACTACACGACGGCCCTGCCATTCTTCGGCTCGGTCAATCGTCAGTACGTCTTCCAACCGTGAAGCGGACAAGTGAGAGATTGCGAAATGCGGATTGCGAATTGCAGATTGAAGCAGCGAAGTCCATCAGAGCGGGAACCATTCCATCGCTCGAGTGGTCTCCGCACGTCTTCTTCACTCCGCACTCCGCACTCCGCACTCCGCACTCCGAACTCGACAGCCAACGCTCCCCTGCTCGTTCGTCGCCGCGGGTTCAGCATGGTGATCGTCATGCTGGCGATCGGGATGAGTCTCGCGCTGACATACGGCTTCGTGCGAACCCAGGTCACCTCGCTCAGGCTGACTCAGAACGATTCGCGTCGCGATCTGGCATTGGAGGCGGCGCGGACGGGCCTCTCGATTGGCCTCAAGCGAATGCAGGCTCCCGAATGGGTCGGGGTGTCCGACGTCTACACCAAGGTCATTCAACAGGACACGACGAACAAGACGGTCTGCGACGTGTGGTTCGAGCCGCTCGTGTCGGGCCAGGTCCCGGGCGTGCCGGACATCGAGCTGCCGCTCCATTTGCGAATTGTGTCGAAGGGAACGTGGAGTGCGCCGAGCGACACGGCGGAACAAGTCTCGCGCACTGTGAAGGCCGTCGTCCGGCTGATGCCACGTCTGCCGGGTCGCACCGCGCGCGCGGGCGACCTGGTCACGGCGAGCGATCAGGCGGTCAACCCCGCCAATTACGAGGCGACGCTGGCGTACTCGCTGACCGCGAAGGGAACGGGTACGTCGCTGAACTTCGATCCCGGCGCGCGGGTCGAAGGGCCGATCTGGCTGCGTGACGACATCGCATTCTTCACGGATCCAGACTGGTCGAGTTCGGTTCGAGCCACGATGTTGACCGAAACCGGCAATCAGTTGGGTTCGTCGAGCGGCTCGGCCAGTTTTCAACATCCCCATCCTCTGAACGGTCCCATCGTGTTCAGCAGTACTCCCCAGAATGCCATCAAGACGGATCTGTCCCGCCTCAAGACGACTTGGACGACAACGGCGGCCAATCCGTCCGTCGCGTCACTCAACGTCAATCTCTGGTCGAACTATCGGCTGTACGATCGCGGCATCAACTATCAGGCCGTTTCTCTGGGTGGGACGCTGGAGAACACGACACTGCGTCCGTCGGCATCGAATCCGCTGGGCGTGTTCGTTCGTGCGGGAGACCTGTCGGTTCGCAACGGGGTCGTCGTGCAGGGGACGCTGATCGTCACAGGCAACATCAGCATTCAAGGTGCCCCGGTCACCATTACGTCGTACAACTGGCGAGGGACTGGCGGCTCACCGCTGATCACCGGTGCCGATCAATGGCCGCGACTGCCGGCCATCGCCGCGGCCAACTTGAGCTTCACGCGCGAAGCCCGCGTCGTTGTCGAAGGGGCCGTATTGCTGAACGGCAATCTGACGGGCGGTGGCGGCGAATTCCAGTGGCGCTCGGGTACGCAGGTCAATCTGACGGGGACAGCCACGGCCATCAGAGGACAGCAGCCGTACAGCACCGTGCAACTGGTGAACTCGCCCAGTCTCTCCACGCTGAGCGGTGATCTGCGCTACGCCATCTGGCTGGCCGAGGGAACATCGGGGCGCTGGTATCAGATTCAGTCGGTCGATGTGACGGCTCGTAAACTGACTGTCGTCGGCGAGGTCCAGATCACGACGGCTGTTCCGTACCGCATTCGGCTCAACCGCGATCAGTTCGTCGAATTGAATGGTCCACTGGTTGCAAACACGGTGGACATTGATCGTTGTCTGCCGTGGGATTTGAGCACATCGCAGTGGAACGATCGCGAAGACGACTGGGACGATACGAACGATCTGTTGGTTCAGGCCGGTCAGCCGCGCATCCCATTCCCAACCTGGCTGGCCAACCCGGCGAATTTCATTGGCTGGTCTCAGCCGTTGCCGACCACCGGCCTGCCACTGGAACCGACCTTTCACCTGCGACCGCTGCCCGGTGTGAAGCACTTGTCCACGGGTCCGCATTTCCGTCCGTTCGTCGGAACGACGACCACAGATTCCGCCTACTCGGGCTATCGCTGGAAGATCGTCGACTGGCGTGAGGAGACGTGAAATGCAACTGCGTTCCCACAACGCCAACTCCGTGATGACGGAGTCCACGCGACGCGGCTACACGCTGGTCGAGATGCTGATCGTGGTCCTCATCATCAGCATCGTGGCCACCGTGGCGATTCCGGCCATGAGCAGCGCGCCGGCCGCCGGACTCAAGTCTGCGGGGCGGGTCTTCGCGTCCGATCTGCGGCTGGCTGCGGAGCTCGCGGTGCAGTACGGGACCGACTACACGGTCGATTTCGACGTGACGCGAAATCGTTATCAACTGAGACACACCGGCACGGCCAGCCCTCCTCCCCTGCAAAATCCGCAAGCGCCGCCCGGCACTCCCGTCGGCACGTACCTCGTTGAACTCGGTCCATTCGGAGGAAACGGCACAAATCTGAACGGACTTCGTCTGAAGGGGGCCGAACTGAAGACCTCCGACCAATCCGTGACCAACATTACCTTCGGACCCTTGGGAGGGACCGGCCCCTCGCGCACCGATGACACCGAGATCTGGTTGCAGCGCGGCACGGGAGGCCAGTCCGAGTACCTGCGACTGACCGTGTCGGCGGTCACCGGCCAGGTGTGGCTCGACCAACCGACGGCGTATCCATCCAACTAAGAGTGAGTGGTTGAAGGTTGAGGGTTGAGAGTCAGAAGCAGACCAAGCGTTCTGCTCTTGCCTTCAACCTTCAACCTTCAACCTTCAACCCTCAACATGCTGACCTTCACCCGCACACGACTGTCTCCGCTCGGCCTGCATCTGGGTCGCTACACGGCGACCGTTGTGCAATTGGCCGGTACGGCGGAGCGACCCGAATTGCGGGCCACTGCACAGGGGCGACTCCCCCCGGTGGAAAGCGGCTCACCCGAAGAAGCGGACCGAATTGTCGCGAACGCACTGCGCCGACTGATCGCCGACCATCGACTGAGCGGACGCAAAGTCGTGAGTTGCCTGAGTGCCGACGAACTGTTTGTCGAAACCGTCCGGCTGCCTCAACTCCCGCCCGAGGAGATCGCCAAGGTCGTGCCGTGGGAAGCGGCCGAACGCCTCCCCTATCCGCTGGCCGAAGCCGAACTGCGACACCTGATGGCGGGCGAAGTCCGGCAGGACAACGTCGTCAAGCAGGAGGTGATTCTGCTGGCCTCGCACCGCGACGTCATTCAGAGGCGGCTGCGAGTCCTCGAACTGGCGGGGCTCACCCCCATCGGCATCGATGTCGAGCCGTGTGCGTGGCTGCGGTGTCTGTACCGCGCGGGTCGATTGGCGGAGACGTCTCGCATGGCCTACCTGTTCTGTGGCGAGACGACTTCCACCGTGATGTTCGCCGAGGGGCAGCGGGCTCTGTTTTTGAAGTCCTTTCCCATCGGAGGCCGGTCGTTCGACGCAGCCGTGGCGCAATCGCTGGCCGTCGATATTGAGACTGCCGCCAGCATGAGGACCAACGTCTTCGCTGCGAGTTCACTCGACGGAGACAACGAAGTTCATCGCTCGATCATCGAGTCACTGCGACCCACTTTTGATTCATTGGTGGCCGAACTCGAACTCTGCCTGCGGTACTACAAGGTCACGTTTCGCGGTCGGCCACTGGATGGTCTGGTTTTGTCCGGCAGCGAAGCCGCCCCGTGGCTGGCCGAGTATCTGGGCGAACGAGTCGGCGTGAGCACTCGCACGATCAACCCGCTCGACTGCCTGAGTCGATCACCAACGTCCCCGTCGCTCAATCAGCGTTCGGGACGCTGGGCCACCGCCCTGGGACTGGCCCTGAAACGAATGACCCCATGAAAACTGAAGGATGAGAGATGAAGGATGAAGGATGAGAGATCGGCGGAAGTAGCATTCATCCCTCATCCCTCATCTCTCATCCCTGATCCCTCCTGACAGCCAATGCACGACATCGACTTCCTACCCGCCGACTACGTTTGCGTGCGCACGACACGGACCAGCAACAACTGGTTGCGAGTCGTGTTTGTGACGGCGGTGTCGTTGATGATGGTCGGTTGGCTGGCGCAGACGCACTCGCTGAGTCAACTGACAACGCGGCGGAGCCGGTTGCAGGAGCAGACCAACGAACTGTTGTCCAAGCTCGGTTCGCCCGAAGTCCTGCGGCGCGAGTTGAAGGTCGTCGAGTGTGAGGCGAGGTTGCTGGACGTTTTGCGATTGAATGTCCCTCCGACACGCTGGCTGTCGGCCGTCGTTCAAGCTCTGCCCACTCAGGTCTCGCTGCGCGAGATGCGATCGAATCTGGAGGAGATCGCCGAGACATCGGCTCGCGGGACTGCGGGCGGAGGAAACTCAAAGCCACCCGAGGACCAGACCGGCGATCCACGCGAACGGGATCTCGATCGCCTCGCCACCACAGCCGAACGTCAGTCGCTCGTGATCTCGCTCAGCGGGACAGCCGATGACGACCAGGCAGTTTCCAGTTTTTTGAATGCCCTGCAACGAACCAACCTCTTCGACCGCGTTCAACTGCTGTTCACGGATCAGCACAGTCAGGGAGACGGAACGCTACGTTCATTCGCCGTGCGACTGCGAGTCCGACCGATCCCCGGCCGAGCTTTGAACCAGCGTTCCGAGCCGAGTGATGCCGCCCATCCTGCGGCCACGGGACCACCGGCCGACCAACGATCCGCCCCTGTTGCTGCGAATCAAGATGTGAGCCCACGAAGGTGAACACTGGCTCCAATGGTTTCTGAACACTGAAAACTGAACACTGAAAACGTTCTCTCCCCCCGAGTCCCACCATGAAATTCCTCGCTCGCTACGACAGATTGATCGCCATCGTCGGCACGGCGGTGTTGACGGTCGGGTTCTTCCTGGGCGTCCTGCGACCGGGGCAGTTGAAGGCGAGGGCGATCCAGTCCGAGGTCTTGCAGATTCAATCGCAACTGACGTCGCTCCCCGTCCAAATCGCAGAGCGTGAGCACTTGCAGACCAAGCTCGAGGAGAGGCGTGAGCAGACCGAGCGACTGGAGACGCGGATCCCATTTCAGGCGGAAGTTTCGGATGTCTTGCACGAAGTCGCTCAACTGGCCAGGCAATCGCAGGTGACGATCACTCGGTTGGAGCCGATGCCGCAAAATGACTTCTCGTCGTACTCGGCCCTACCATTCACACTCGGTTGCAAGGGGGAGTTCGCCCGCGTCACAAAGTTTCTGTCGGGCCTGGAGACTCAGCCGCGCCTCGTCACCTTCGCCGAAGTGGGACTGACGCGCGGAGCCGACTCCCGCGACCGGCAGGTTCAGGCGAGCGTCAGCTTTAGCGTTTATTCCCGGCACGCAAATTCTGCCCGGATTGCCGGGAATGCCGCCAGCCAGGGGACTTCGCCGTCCGATAACTGATGCAACCCGCAAAGTTTGACGGCGGGAGTCCGTTCCTCAACCTAGACTGACTTAGGCAGTTCCTGCCGATCCCCGGATCTCCATTCGAGTCGGACCCGATCACCATGCAAGACCTCTGGACGCGACTCCAACGCGACCTGACATTGAACTGGAAGAAGACCGCCGCTCTGGGCGTCCTCTTTCTGTTCGGGTGTTGCTTTTGGATTCCGATGCTGACTCGCGCGGCAGTACCGCGTCGCGCGGCAGCGGCCGTGAGTTCCGTTCCGACAGTTCCCGCGAATCCCGACACGAATCCCTCGGCCGCCGAATCCGCCAATCTCGGTTCCACCAACAAGGACGCCTTCTGGTCGAGTCTGTCCCAGTCATTGGACAGCGACCCGTTGTTCCAGCCGGCCGAGATGTCGCAGACGGCGCGGGATCCCTTCGCGCTGGATGAGAGTCAGTCACCATTGCCCGTCCTGTTTGCCGAGGACCATGCCACTGCTGTGACCGTCGACAAGCCGATCGTGTCGGACGACGTCGCTCCCACGGGACTGGAGCTTCGCAGCACGATGATCGGTCGCACACGGCGAGTGGCCATCATCAATGGACACCTCTATCAGGTCGGCCGGGAACTGTTGGCGAACGGTCACAGTTTTCGACTGGCTTCCATCGAGTCGCATCGCGTCGTGCTGACTTCGGGTGACAAGAACTTTGAATTGTTGCTGACTCGTCCCAAGTTGGCGGACGTGCTGAACCAAGATCGCGCGGTGGACCTGTTGGCACCGCGCACCCCCTGACGCCAGACCGCGAATCGTCGCGGCGAACGAACGGTCACGGACGACCCATGAATCGACACGCCTCTTCCTTCCGAGTTGCCTTTACCGCGCTGCTGCTCGCCATCGGGTTGCCGCTGCTTGTGCTCTGTGCCGCCAACGTCAGGTACCGCCAACTTCAATCGCGCGCGAACCCTCGCTGGCAGGCATTCGCCAAGACGACGGGACCGCGCGAGGCCGCTCCGGCGAACGCGGAGTCGAAACCGGGCGGCTCGCCCGGTGTCACCGCGAAATTGGCGAGTCACACCAAAGACCTGACCGGCTCGGTGACGGGAAGCTCGCCGATTGCGATGCCCGTCTCGAATCCGGAACCTTCGAGTACTCCATCTGAACAGAATCCAACGACCAGCGCCCGGCCACGGCCCATCCCCGACAACCGCTACGCTGCGGCGACGAAGTCTTTGGCGAGTGTCCCGCTGCCGGATGACGATCTCACGCCGCAGACCGCCGCGCGACGGGCGGTCGTCGACGTTGAGCGTCGGCCTCAGGTGATCTTTCACCCTGTGAACGCAGGCAAGTCAGAGAGCGATTCCAAATCGGACCAACTTCAAACTCAAATCGCCGGAATGCAGAGGCGGCTCGATCAGCTCGCCCAGGTTCAAGTGGACAAGCAGATCTCCGATTTCGATCGCGCCGCGACGCTGTTGCAAAAACTCCAGCAGGCTCAGCAGGCTCCGGCAGCGGGCCAGCTCATTCCTGCTCCCGCCGCCACATCGACTCCTGCTCTCGCACCGGTTCTGCCGCCGGCTCCGACTGCTGCCGACTCGCCCGCGCGGCGCAGTCCCGCCGTCTCAGGAAGCGGTTCCAGTGGTCGAGAAGGCACGATCAAGATCATTCAGGGCGACGGACCCGACGACGACGAGAAGTTTTCGCTGCAGGTTCACGATGCGGAACTGACGCAGGTGCTCGACATGCTCGGTCAACTGGCGGGAGTCAACATTCTGCCGAGCGCAGGCGTTGAGGGTCGTGTCTCGTTGAACCTGCAGGACGTGACGGTCGACCGCGCGCTCGAAGCGATTCTCAAATCGCGGGGCTACGTCTACGAGCGCGAGAATGACTTCATCTACGTCAAGTCGGCGACCGAAGTCGCCCAGTTCAAGCTGCTGAACCGCAAGCTCGTCACGAAGGTCTACCAGCCGAATTACATCAGCGCGAGCGAACTGAGCAAGCTCCTCACGCCGATCCTGACGAAGACCATCGGCCAAATCTCCGTGACGAGTCCGTCGCAGATCGGCATCGCCAAGACGCCGGAAGCTGCCGGTGGAGACGGCCTCGCGCAGCGGGACGCCCTGCTGATTCAGGACTATGCCGAGGTGATCGCGGAGATCGACCGGGTCATCATCGAAATGGACGTGCCGCCGCTCCAGGTCATCATCGAGGCAAAGATCCTCCACGTTGCGCTGTCGGATTCGATGGAATTCGGCGTCAACTTCGCGATGCTCAACAGCAGCCAGAAGCAACTCGTGACGACCGGCAACGGTTCGACATTGAACGGTGCGCCCGGGTTTCCCGACGCGCCCCACCTCGTGCCGCCCGTCGGCGACTTCATCGCGAACACCGCCGGATTGAAGTACGGCTTCATCTCGGGTGACGTCACCGGTTTCATCAAGGCGTTGGAGAACATCGCCGACACCAGCCTGGTCGCCGCACCGCAGATTCGCGTGCTGAACAAGCAAAAGGCCGAGATGATCATTGGCAGCCGACTGAGCTACAAGACGCTCGCTTTCAACGGGACGCAGACGGTCGAGAACGTGCAGTTCCTGGACTCCGGCACCAAGCTGCTGTTCCGACCGTTCATCTCGCCGGATGGTCTCGTGCGGCTGGAGGTTCACCCCGAACGGAGCTCGGCCACGATCAACAAGGACACCGGGCTGCCGAATCAGGAGACGACCGAAGTCACGACGAACATCATGGTCCGCGACGGCACCACCGTGATCATCGGCGGTCTGATCTCGGAGGAGACGACCGAGTCGATCGATCGAGTCCCGTTCCTCGGCGCGATCCCAATGGTGGGAGCCGCCTTCCGAAACAAGACCGAGAAGACGCAACGGACCGAACTGATCGTGCTGATCACGCCGCGGATCGTCACCGAACCGGAAGCGGCCATCGAAGGGGAGTGCCTGCGGGTCGAAACCGAGAACCGCGCCGCCAACTTCCGCGACAACCTCTCGTCCATCAACCGCCAGAACCTGACCCGAGGCCACTACGAACGAGCCGAGGACTACTACACTCAAGGCAACCTGTTGAAGGCACGTCAGCAAGTCGATGCCGCTCTGCGCCAAAACAAGGGCGACCTCGACTCACTCCGCTTGAAAGCCCAGATCGAGCAGGCCACCCGCGAACAACAGTCCAAAGCCTGGAAATGGCCAATGGGCTCCAGAGCCGCCGACCGCGCCGCGCGACGATAACGAGACACTTGTCTTGCGCGTCATCAGAGCAAGGTCTGTACTTGTCGTTCTTCGGGCAAATGCGGCCAACGGATCATCGAGACAGCTTGGCGGTTGATCACATCGTTCTCTTGACCGTAGGTCTCGCGGCACTGCGCTTCATTTCTTGCCACCGTTCTTCATGAGCTTCTGGAACACCTTCGACAGCCCGTTGGCGATGGCGTTCCATCCGTCGGATCGGGGATTCCATTTGTTGAGCGGTGTCGCTTTGTCCGGCAGAGCAGTCAACGGCTCAAGTGTGGTCTCATTCCACCGGCACGCTTCCAAGATCACCGGCACCACCACTGTTTTGCCTCCGTTGTGCCGTTCCAGCGCTTTCGGGATTTCATGCTCGGTGATGTAGTCCGTCGCCAGCGCGGCGACACTCACGAGAATGATCACCACGTCTGCCTCCGCCAGCTTGCCTTGGATGGTGTCATCCCACTTATCGCCGGGGTCGATCATCCGGTCGTGCCAATGGCCGGCCAACAGGCCCTCGTTCTTCAGAATCTTGAGTTCGGACTCCAGACGTTTGCGTTGGGGCACGTTGCTTTTCGAGTAGCTGATGAAGACGGTCGGTTTCCAGACCTCGTCGGACCGGGCGGGCTTGACGGAGTACGCGTTGTTCGGTCCCGCCGGATCGATATCGACAGTGCCACGGTCTGTGGAGACGCCGGTCACGCGGCCTCTCTTTTCATCCGCCTCCAGAGTCCTGGTCGCGACCCAGGTCCCTTCGACCTGGGTTTCCTCGACCGGATCGAGGCCGGGGATTTCGCTGTGGATGTCCCGCATTTCGGCCTGACACAACCCGGCGAGTTGCTGGCGGGCTTTGGTCGGTCCGGTCACGGTGATCATCACCTGCCGGTCCTGCGGCTCCGTGCGAATCAGGGCGCGGGCACCCTCGCGGGTCAGGATTGCCCCGCTGGCCCATTGCTGCTTCTTCCCATCGACTTCTTCGATGAATTCGTGCAGCCGGACGATGGCCCGGGCCACCAGCCCTTCCGGCAGCGCGGGATAGGTGTAGCGCGAGCGGGTGGCATCGGCCGCGTCGCGGAAGGCCGCCACGCCGTCCGGCTGATTGTCGGGAAGCGCCTGCGGCACGAGCCAGACGCCGGCCGACGAGTCCCGGGCGTAGGCGATCTCGAACCGCTCCATGATCTGCATCAGGTAGGCCCGCATGGCCGGGTTCGTTTCGCGGCTCAAGACGTGATGGACGTCCGCCTGCTTCAGCACCCCCTCGTGCGTTTCCGCGTGGCGCATCAGCGCGTAGACATTGCTCGTCAGCCACTCCGGCTGGAGCACTGTCGCTTCGCGCAGGCGGGGATCGATGCGGTAGTTCAGCGCCGCCCCCAGATTGTGCAGGATTTCGGAGAGGGACTCCTGCTGCCCTTCATCCGTGACACTATGTTCCGAGCACAGTTGGCGATATTCGGCAAACGTGAGATGTGCCCGCGGGTTATTCCCCTTCGTCAGTGCTCGACGCACGGCATCCCACGTCACAGGAAACGGGTCGCGCACCCATTTCAAATTGTCCACCTCCCGGGACAGGGCCGCTTTGAGTTGGTCGACGCCCAGATTCGACTTGCAGTCCATTTCCACAAAGCCGCGAATGAAGGGATACCGCTCCCGCAGCGCGCCGCGATCCAGCCGAGGGCGGCAGCCGGGGACATCCCACTTGTTCAGGGCAACGATCACCGGAGGCCCGTTGCCATCGTCATCCGTCCCGAACGCTTTGATCAGCCGCAGCCAGTATTCGGCGTCCTCGCGTTCGTGGTTCTCGCGACCCGTCAGCACCACGACATACACACTCCGCACGCTGAAGAAGAACTGGTGCAGGGCGTGGGTGATGACCTGCCCGGCGAAATCCCACACGTGAGCCGTGACCGGTTCCCCCTGGCAACCATCCATCGGCCAATCGCACAGCGCGATCCCTGCCGTGCTTTCCTCGCCACCCCAGAACGACTGGTTGAGCAAGGCTCGCACGATGGACGTCTTCCCCGCTCCGCCCCGGCCTACCAGGATCAATTTCACTTCGTTCAACGGACGGGTCTTGCCCGTTTGCCTTCCGAAATAAAAATCTAGGATCGACTGCGCTGAGGGATAGGGGCCTTTTCCTCCAGTTGTTCCCGGATCGGAACCAAGGACGGAGGGTGAGAGTTGCAGGGCGGGATTGTCGTGCAGGAACAGCTCTTTCAACTTTGGCAAATCTCTGAGCCTGTCCGGCAGCGTCGTGAGCCGGTTGCTTTGGAGCCACAACGACGTCAGTGCCGTGAGTTGGCCGATCTCCGGTGGCAGCGTCGTTAGGTGATTGTTCTGGAGCCAAAGGTTCGTCAGGGTAGTGAACTCGCCGATCTCTGGCGGGAGGGTCATGAGCTGGTTGTCGCGGAGGGAAAGCGATGTCAAGACCGTAAGTTGGACAATCTCTGGCGGGAGCGCCGTGAGCCGGTTGTTGTAGAGAATAAGCGACGTCAGTGCCGTGAGTTGGCCGATCTCCGGCGGCAGAGTCGTGAGCCGGTTGTCTTTAAGATGAAGTGACGTCAGTGCCGTGAGTTGGCCGATCTCCGGCGGCAGAGTCGTGAGTTGGTTGTCGCTGAGATCAAGCGTCCTCAGTGCGGTGAGTTGGTCGATCTCCGGCGGCAGAGTTGTAAGGTTCAGTCTATTCAAAGCGAGTTTGCTCTCCCCCTTGTTCCGACACGTCTCGATCCGCTTCAGGGCTTCGGCATAGGCAGCATCAGCCTTTTGAAAGTCGTTGGCCATGACGGGCTCTTTCGCGGGGAGCGGGCAAGGGGAGCGAGAGTTGGGTCGCCATCATACTCAGACTTCTCGCGGGCCTGAATGAACCGTTGCCACGTTTCATCCCAGCGCCAACAGCGTGGGAGCGGATGTGGGTGAACCCCTGCCTCGCGCGCACCCCGATGGCATTACGGCGAACGTCGGACATCCGCCTGCATGGGGTCTGGTCGCTTGCGGAAACAGGATTGACCGTGTGCGTGTGCCACGGCTGTGTCAGCCGTGCGGATTTCGGGAGCCGGCTCCTCATTCTCACGGCTGACACAGCCGTGGCACGACTTCTTCCACGGAACCGGTGGCTTCGTTTGCGACGGGCACGATCAACGTGTCGTCGACCGTCACGGTCGCCACGCCGAATCCCGTCGAAGTCGCGGCCCGCGTTATTCGCGGCGACGGCAGCCAGTTCGACAGCGCGACGGTCGTCATGTCGGAGTAGACGGCGATGGGAGGGGGTGACGTTCTCCAGCCGAACGTGGTGCGTGCATCTGACTTCCTGCTCATGCTCGGCAACCGAGCGGAGCAGCCCGAGCGCGTGCCGAGCCGGTCAAGCAAACGAGCACGACCAACAAGTCCGCGATCTGGACTTCGCCCACGCGGTGCAGAATCCGGCGCAGCAGCCGTTCGCAACCCGCAAGACTGCGCCGCGTCGCACGCAGTTGGGAAATGAAGAACCCCTTGCTTCGCAGGCACAGCCTGCAAAACAAGGGGTTGTTGAATCTCACCAAGCTCCCCGAGGCGTTCACCATACAAACCAAGGATTCGTTGAGCTAGGTGCATACGCCACCAAGCACTTACATCGACGCCGAGCCTACGTTTTGAACCCGTGGAACCCGATTCCCGAGAGATTGAGCACGAAGAAGTCACCCCGATATGACCCCCTACAACTGGCTATCTACTACCAGTCTCTTCTCGATTCCGGGCAGTTCGAGAGCAAGGCGGATCTGGCCCGTTTTCTTGGAGTGAGTCGGGCACGGGTGACGCAGGTTTTGAACCGACTCAAATCGCACGTCAGCATCTTTCCAGCTACCAACGATTCCCAAAGTGAGATTGCTGCGAGTTAGCGGACACTCTCAAACACGGCTGAAGATAAATGCATCGTTCAACATGAATGGTTGGAAACCGCAAGCACTTGTCGCTATGCCATTCAGACGGGTGACGAGCTGCTTCAATTCATCAGGTCGACTTTGCATGTTCCTGGCGACGTCTGCTACCGGAGCCAAAAGGCCCGCCAGCAGCGACAGTTTCGCCACTGCCTCACGTTCCTCGCTGTCGTAGATCGAAAACACCCCGTTCGGCGCAAAGGCGCGCATGAGTCTTTCGCGCTCAGGCGCTTTCCAGCCATTGCACGCCAACTGCGGATAGAGCAAGTCAACCGAATCGATCGACTGACGCCGGTAGAAGGCGAGCATCTCGCGGACTTCATCGCGATCACCGGTCTGGGTTTGCCACTGAGCGAATGCATGCATGGAGCCCTCAATGGCGATGCCTGAGGGCATGTCATCGAGGGCCTCCACCACGTGCGAGGGGTTCCACAAGCCGGACTCGCAGTCGTAAACGGCGATCAGACCATGATGACCAAGAATCGCCACCACAGTGGTCAGGTCCAGCAGTTGCACTGCTTCCACGGATCCTTCAAATTCTTCAAACTCCTTGTCCCCCTCCCAGCGGACTGGTCGACAGCCCTCGACCGACATGGTGCGGAGAATCTCGCGCAGAGTGAGACGATCCAAGAGAACGGCCTCACCGGCGCGAGTGAGGCGAATGACCACCGGCTGAAACGAGAAGCGAAACTCCCGCCGATGCTTCATGAGACGCGGCCAGGCGATATTGAACGTACCCACGGTCCGCATGCCCAGGAACAGCTCATCAGCACCAAAGCAAGCGTCCTCTGGCGCCGGCACCGGCCTCAGAGTATAATCGATTGCCTGCTTCGCCAGCGCGGCGGTATCGGCAAACAGTTCGTCGAAGAGATCCTGAAAGCGATTGCCGAAATCCGAAATGTCCTGGCCGATGTGGAGGTAACTCTCTGCAGGATCCTCCGAGCGCTTGCGAAACCGGAGCAAGATGCTGCGGAGGTCACTGTCGTGCATAAAATGCCGAGTGACGATCAGGAAGAAGACTTCCGGATCCGCGAGATCGGGACAGCGCGTAATAAGGGACGCATAAATGCCCTTTACGGCCAGATAGCCCAGTAAGTAACGCTCCGGTCCGTTCAGCGATTGCCCCAGCAGGTGGCCCTTCCGCTCCACCCACTCGGTTGACATGCGGGCCTGACGCAGCACCGCCGAATGCCCTACGGAAAAGAACCGATCGCGATTGATTCCGTCAAGCCCGATGAGGCCACTCTCTCGGAGCAACACCTGCATGGGGCCACGCGTGAATATTCTCGATGTTCGCTCTGTCACTCGCGATATGACCGGACTGTCGCCGGTGTACAGGTCATGCTCGCAAAATAACGCCAGTCCCTCAAGGAGCGGTTGGAGCAGCGTCTTCGCCGCCTCGCCGACCGCGAGATCACGCACTGGCTGCTGGGGAATCTTCGTCCCCACTTGCTCCCAAAACAGCGATAACGTCGACTGAAAAAGCGACGCTAACGCCAGACCGACGGGGGAGTCGTAGCACGCATGGTGCGCAGCCTCATGGACGAAGGCCGGCAGGTATTTCAGGTCAAGCGATCCCTCCACGAGATCGCGGTTACGGGAAAGCGGACTAATATCGTCCAGCAGCACCGCATTGGACACAACGTCGGTGAAGCCAATGTATCCGTCCGAATCGTAGTCGACGTGCATCGACAGACTCGTCGGAAACCGACGGCGATAGAGTGCCATTCTGCACCTCAGCAATCGCGATCCGCGTTAGATGCCGGATACGACCCATTTTTTGTCTGGTCCCTGGGCAACGAGCGCGCGCACGGTCCCATCGTTCATCGGTATGGCCTTGAGGCTCTCCAAGGCAGTCTGGACGGCCGCCACATTCCACTTCGCCGAATCAGCCGGCGAGAGCTTCGTAGCCAATTCCTCATTCGTCGCCGGCCCACAGCTCTTCAGCGCCGCGAGCACTGAAAACAATTCGGCTGGCAAGCGCTTTCCGCGGTTCACGGCTCCGCGTACGACCTTGAGGATCGCAGTTGCTAGGCCCACGAGTACACCCCACTGCGCCGGCGCGCTGACACCGGCCGCCATGAAGAACCCTGCCGTGGCTGCCCCCTTCAATCCTTCGAGGACCGAATCCAACAGGTTCAGGTCATCGTTGCGAATCACCCAGCGGAAGCGTTTCACTAGGACTGGAGTTGCGTTCGGAGGCGGCACCGCTGGATCAGGCTCTTTAGAGACCATGTCCACGTTCCGAATCAGAGCCGCGATGTCCGCTTCGCCGGTCTCAGGAAACACAGGTTGATAGCGCGCTACGAGGAAGTCGGCCGCCTGCTCTGTCGTAGTGAATTGCCACGAGGTATCCGATTCTGGATTCATTTTACCTCCAAGCGAATTAGGAACGATGCCCAAACCAAGTCGGCCCGGGTTTACCTGTCGAGTTTTCGCCAATCTCACAGATGGGCGGAACTGATCCACCTTAGATGGCATCTCCATTTTACCGAAATGCCGTGCCGTGGCTATTCGAGCGATCATTTCTGAGGCGGTCAAGTTCCTCGGTGTGGCGCCTCTGACTCGGGAGCAATTCGGGCTAACGAGGAAACAACCAGACCGCCAAGATCGCAGATCGCTTACTGGCACAACAGTGCAAGTAACACGTCATCCACAAATGGATGGTCGATGGAAATAAAAAAGCCGCAAGTCATGTCAATGACTTGCGGCTCAAGCTCCCCGACTAGGGCTCGAACCTAGGACCTAGCGGTTAACAGCCGCTCGCTCTACCTATTGAGCTATCGGGGAAAATCTCGCGGACACACGGGCAATTCGCGGGTCAGCGAGTCGCAGTTGAATAGATGATTTTTCGGTTCCTTGCAAGCCTAGGCCGGAAAATTGGACGTCCGATTTCATCCGGAAGGATGGCTGTCAGGGACGCGAGCAGACGGTGCGGGTTTGGCCAGCAATCAGCCTCCGCTCCGCTGCTTTTCCAGGACGACGCGATTGCCGGCGGCGTTGTACTCGACCTTGGTCATGAAGGATCGCATGAGCATGATGCCCCGACCGCAGGGGCGTTCCAGGTTCTCGTCGGCGGTGGGGTCGGGGACGTCCTCCATCAGGAAGCCCGATCCCTGGTCCTCAATTTCAACGCGCAGGAGATCATCCTCAATCAGGCAATTCACGCGGACGGACTTTGCCGGGTCCAAGCCGTTGCCGTGCTTGATCGCGTTCACCAGGGCCTCTTCCAAAGCCAGGCGGACGCCGAACACGTCACGCATCGAGAACTCCAGGCTTTCGAGCCGGGATGCAATGCGTTCCTGCACCGCCTGCCCGGCATCGGTGTCGCTCGGAATTAGGATCTCGAATTGCTCATGTACCGGCATGACGTGTGACTGAGACCGGTGTGAGAAGGGATGAAACCGCGTGCCGAACGATGCGGCTGCGGCAGACGACAGCGATTACACTCAGAGACCCTCGAGGGCCTCTTCCTGAGTCGACTTGATGTCGAAAATCTTGTTGAGGCGGGTGATTTCAAAGACTTCATAGATTTCGGGGCGGATGCAGCAGAGCCGCAGCTTGGCCTTCGCCGCCTTGACCTTCTTGTCCATCGTGATCAGCTTGCCCAGCGCGGCGCTGGAAAGGTACTCGACGATGCTGAAGTCGAGAACGATCTTCTTGCGTCCGTCTTCATCGACCAGTGCGAACAACTGGTTTCCGATGTTCTGAATGTTGGTCTCGTCGAGGATTTTCTTGTCGACAAACTTGGCGACAGTGACACCACCCACCTCTTCGATATCCAGCCGGCGTTGTCCACTAGACATTTCGTGCTTCCCCTGCGAGGTGCAACCTCGCCCCTGAATTGTGCCTGATTCGTCGCCCTGGCCCGCAGCCACTGCGGTCACGCCGCCGTACATCACCGGCTGGCAAATGCTTCCGCAGTCGATTTTCGATGACGCATCGAGTGGCGGCATCATCCAGTCAGTTGGAATCGCTGTCAAGCGTTGTGTTTGCTGAGAGCGACACGTTTATCGAGGCCGTCCAACTCAGACATCAAGTCCCGTGCGAATCGCCCGGCTTCCGGAAATCTGCCGTGAGTGGAGGAAGCTGTCGTCGCGACGGCGGCAAACCTCCCGGGTGTTCAGGGAAATTGACAACCCATCCGGCGGCATTGTGTTCGCTCGGTCGTACCGGCTGAAATGAAGGTCGTCGTCGTCCGGCAACTCGGTGACTGGAAATCTGCTGGAAATCCAAGGCCTGTTGCCGGAACCGGGGCCTGGAAGGTTGGGAAGGTCTCATTCAACCATGTTGTGGTTTCGAATCGTCGTGTTGTCTGTTTGCCCGATGGTGCTGGCCCCGTTCGTGACATGGGGCAACGACGAGGTGATTGTCGACCTGCACTCCGGTCGGCGATTGCGGGCCTCATCCATGGAAGTGGACCAGCAAGATCCAAGTCGGCTGTTTCTGACAGTGTCCGGTGAATCGATCCTGCTTCGGCGCGCGGTCGCGTGGAGTCGCGTGCGGCGCATCGAAGCGAGTCGCTCACAACTTGATGCCGTGACCATTCCCGAGCTGGTGGAAGCTGTCGCCCTTGAAGATCGAGCGACGTCTGCCCGTGTATTGACTCTCACACTTTCTTCACCTGACGAGGAGCGGGCTGCGGCAATCAGGGCCTTTGTGGGAGAGCGGCCTCGATTGTGGAGCCGATTACCGTCACTGTCGGATGCGATCGACTTCGTCGCGCCGTCGCCAAACTGGGGTGATGAAATCGTTCCCTGTGGAGATTGCCGGGGTTGTGCTCAATATCCCCCCGGCGTTGTTGTCGGCGTTCGTGATCTCTCGCCGTTGGAAGCGATGTGGTCCGTCACGACTTTGCCGCAGGCCACCGAACTTGTCGTGTGGGCGCGGCCGTTCAATCGTTCCGGACTGGCCGATTGGGATTCACTCGAAGTGTTTGTGCAGGGGCGAATGTCCTCCGGTCAGTCGTGCCCGGTGCGGGGCTCACTGCGTTGCACGCTCTGGGGACGACGTCAGGCCGTGGTGAGTGCCTTCGGTGACACGTGGATCGAAGACGCGCGCGAGATCGCACTTATGGGACAGTGGTCTCCGTTCATCGAACCGTTCGAGGCGGATGAGTCCGGCGTCCAGAGAATCGTGTTGCCACTGGAGCCGCGCGTGCCGGATCACGATCTGACGTGGAGTGCTTACGGATTGCTGGCGGTGGAGATCGACATCCCCGGTCAGGGACGACTGGCCACATCGACCGAACCGATTCAACTTCGTCAAGGCGGTCCGATTCGGGGCCGTTCCATTCAGGAGTTCGGATCGTCGTTCCTGCCGAACCAGTCGACGAGCGGCGGCGTGCGGGCCATCGGTGCGTGGCCGCAGTCGTTGTCTGGGCTACGGCCAGACCGCCGCCTCTTCTCCGTCCAGCCGTAGCGTCAGGCATTTCGCGCTCCCTCCCGCCTTGAGGAACTCGCCCAACTCGGTGGCATGGGGCGTGAAGCCGTTCGCGCGGAGATCGGCTTCGAGTTTTGGGCAGCCTGCGTTCAGCACCACGTCGCGACCGACGACGACGGCGTTGCAGGCGAACCGCGCCGCTTCGGGCTCGACCACTTCGATCAGGTGTGGAATCTGCGACAGCGCCCGGCGAGCATAGTCATCAAACGCGGGCGGGTAATAGATGGCCGTATCGGTTGAAAGGGGGCAGAAGCACGTATCGAGATGGTAGAAGTGGTCATTGACCAGTTGCAGTGGGATCGCGCGGCAGCCCATTCGCGCCCCGAGCCACTGCATGGCGGAGGCATCGCTGCGCACGAGGTAGCCCGCATAGAGAGTGTCTCCGCAGAACAAGGCGTCTCCCGCCCCCTCGAAGTTCCGGCCGCTCGGCAGAGCGGTGGTTTGAAAGCCCTGCGATTCAAACCAGGCCGCATCGACGGGCGTCTCCCCCTGGCGAGCCGCATGGCGAAATGATGCCACGAACACCGTGTCGTGCCAGACCAGTCCCGCGTTGGCGGTGAACACCAGGTCGGGCAGGCCCGGCACCGGCTGCATCAGGCGCACGTCGACGCCAAGCTGACAGAGCAACTCGTACAGCGCCTGCCACTGCGCGCGGGACTTCTCGACATCGCTGGGGACATTGCGGTTCATCCACGGGTTGATTTCGTACTCGATCCCGTAGAAATCGGGCGGACACATCAGGATCGTCGGCCGGTCGAACTGGGGCATGCTGCCGATCCTCCGTGAAGCTCAGACGCTTGGGTGCCACGGTCACGGCTTTGCGTGGCCGTGTCTTGCCACAACAGAAGCACGGCCCGGCAAAGCCGTGACCGTGGCACCCTTAAACAAGCCATTTTCTTTCGGTCGGCCCCTCAGTGCGAGACGCTCCCCAATTGATAGACCACGCCCGCATCGACCGACTGGAAGCCGGCCGATTCGAGGACCGCGATTGCGGCGGCGTCTGTTTCGGCCGCGTGAGCCTCCGCGAGTTGAACCATGTCGTCGCGGACTCGGCGGCAGACTTCGACGAGCAGCGCCTGGCCATAGCCCTTCTGGCGGTTGACCTCACCCACGTAGAGGCCAATCAATCCGATGGCTCGCGTGTGCCAACTGTTGATGTAGCGATCCAGCCCGACCACGCTGACTTTTGCCAGCGCACTGCCACCCGCTCGGGGCATGAGAGCCAGGTGCATGGCATCGAGCCGTCCGTACCGTGTCTGCCACCACCACGACTTCGGCTCCTGAGCGACAGCGGCCAGGCGAGTGTTGCGTCGCACATTGACGATGCGAATGCCCACGGGATCGGCGGCTCCCACGCCGAGCGTCCGTTGGAAGACCAGATGTCGTTCGCAGGGGAGATAACCCAGCTTCGCGAAGAATGGTGCGGCAGCCGGGTCCGATTCGAGAAAGCCGACCGACTGACTGCCCCCATACAGACCGCAGTAGAACGGATCGCGATGATCGGACGACCCGGCGAAGAGCCGCACGCTGCCCGAGCGCCGCAGGTAGTCCTCGGCGCGACGCACCAGTTCGCGGCCGATTCCCTGATTGCGCGCCGTGGGATGAACCATCACAACGCAGATCACGCCCTGCTCGTTGGAGAGCCACGTCTGCGGCTCGTTGACGCCGAAGCCGGCATGAGCGAAACCGACCGGGACTCCGTCGCGGCAGGCCACGATCACGCCGGCCGGATCGAAGTAGGGCTGCGCGATGACCAGCTCGTCGAACTCATCGCACGAGATGCCGAGGGCCGCTCCGCGCCCCAGTCCGCACTCATGCCAGAGCCGCAGGAGGTGCGGTGGATCCGAATTCCGAAACTGGCGGTATTCGATCACAGTGGCCGACCGCTTTCAGAGAAAGACCGAGATCCGGAAAGCCTCTGGGAAACAAAAACCCGGCATCGCAGTGACACCGGGCCTCACGTCGTCCCTCATTTCGTGGCGCAGCGATTGGCGAGGGGACACCACCGGGCGACGTCGCCCGGCTGTCAGTGGACTCATCGCGTACGCACCTTCTCGACCGCAGCCACGACCGCCTCCGCGGTCAGTCCGTACTTCTGGAGCAAGCCGTGGGGATCGCCACTTTCCGCATAGCGGTCACCCAAATTGACGAACTCCATCGGGACGGGTTTCGTGCGAGTGACCACACTGGCCACGGCCGATCCCAGACCGCCGGCCATCAAGTGTTCTTCGGCCACCACGATGCGTCCCGTTTCCGCTGCGGCTTTGATGATTGCGGCCTCGTCGAGCGGCTTGACCGTGTGCATGTCGATCACGCGCGTGTTGACGCCCGTCTTGGCGAGTGCGGCGGCCGCGTCGAGAGCGATCCCCACCATCAGCCCGTTCGCGATGATCGTCACGTCCTTGCCCTCGCGTACCGTCACGGCCTTGCCAATTGTGAACTCGGCATCGACCGCGTAAATCTCGGGAACTTCAATGCGCCCGCAGCGGAGATAGACCGGGCCGACGTGTTCGAGCATCGCGCGAGTCGCCAGGCGGGTCGAGTTTGCATCCGCCGGAACCACCACCGTGAGGCCGGGCATCGAGCAGGCGAGAGCCACGTCCTCGATCCCCATCTGCGACGCACCGTCTTCGCCAATCGAGATGCCCGCGTGCGAACCGACCAGCTTGACGTTCATGCCGGGATACGCCACCGACATCCGAATCTGATCGTAGGCGTTGGCGAGCAGGAACACGGCAAAGCTGCTGACCACGGGAATCTTCCCCGCCGCCGCCAGCCCACCCGCGACGCCGACCATGTTCGATTCGGCAATCCCAACGTTGAAGCCGCGCGTCGGGAACGCCTTCGCGAAAACTTCCGTCCGTGTCGAGTTGCCCACGTCGCCATCCACAGTCACGACGTTGGGGAATTCGTTCCCCAAGTCTTTCAGCGCCGTGCCAAACGCATCGCGGCACGCCTTGCCCAGCTTCAATCCCGCCGCTTCGCCAATCGCCATTGTTTCAGTTCCAAATTGTCTGAGTTGCCGTCGTGTCTTCAGTAGGGTGGGTCGAGTCTTCGAGGCCCACCAATGGTCCACCTAGCTCAGCAGGGCCAGGGCCTTCTCGGCGAGTTCCTTCGAGAGGGATTTGCCGTGATAGTTGAGGTCGCCCGTCGGTTCGAGAACGGGCAGGATGCCAAACCCCTTGCGGGTCTGAGAGACGATCGCCGTCGGGCCATCCGTCACCGCGCGAGCCTTCGCGAGTCCTTCGAGCACGGCTTCCATCGAGTTCCCCTCAATGACCTGCGTGTGCCAGCCAAACGCTTCAAACTTCGCCGCGAACGGCTTGAGATCCAGCACGTCCTTGGTGGCCCCCGTCTGCTGATAGCCATTCTGATCGACGATGGCCGTCAGGTTGGAGAGTTTGTATTTCTCGGCCGTTGCAATGGCTTCCCAGACCTGGCCCTCGCCCATCTCGCCGTCGCCCATCATCACGTAGGTGTGAGCATCGAGACCGTCGAGCCGACAGGCCAGCGCGTGTCCGATACCGAGCGACAATCCCTGACCGAGCGATCCGGTGGAAGCCTCCATCGTGTCGAGCCGCTTCATGTTCGGATGGCCCTCAAACGGGCTGCCGAGTTTCCGCAGCGTCATGATCTGCTCGAAGCTGTAATAGCCCGCCTGGCAGAGTGCCGCGTACAGCACCGGCACCGCATGGCCCTTGCTGAGGATGAACCGGTCCCGCTTCGGGTCGCGCGGATTGGCCTTGTTGTGGCGGAGATAGCCCCCGAAGTAGAGCGCCGTCACGACCTCGACGGCGGACAGGCTGCTCGACGGATGGCCGCTGCCGGCTTCGGTCGTGATCTGGATGATGAGTCGACGAATGGCCTTCGCCGTCTCCTGAAGTTCGTTCAAACTGAGTTTGGTCGCGTCGGCCACCGATGAATTCCTTCTGGACAGTCGCGTCGGAATGGAAGCGGTTGGCGAGCGATTCGGCCGGTCGCGGAAGTCCGCTGCGCGTCGAATTGGCCTCGCACCGCAGAGGTTTTTCAAAGCGGCGGGTATGCTACCGGCCGTTGCAGAGGGTCGCAAGGACCAGTGGAATCACCGCAATTTGCTCATCAACACGGCCTGTTGGGAACCGCATGTCCGCCGCATTCACCGACGAAGAGTTGCTGTCCTACGCCGATGAGCGACTCCCGGTCGCACGCGCTGCGGAACTGGAGCGGCTGCTGCGAACATCGACCGAGTTGGTGAATCGGCTGGCCGAACTGATGCGAGACAGTGACAGCGGCGACCAGTCGCTCGGTGCGATGTGGAGGCGAGGCCGTTGGAGTTGTCCGCCTCGCGCCGTCTGGTCCGCCTTCGTGGACGGGCGACTTGGAGACGGGTTGTCGCAGTACCTGCAGTTCCATGTCGAAACGATCGGCTGCCGGATCTGTGCCGCCAACCTCGCCGACCTGCAACAGAACGCGAATGCCTCCGATTCCGAAGGCCGAGTCCGCAAGATCTTCCAATCGTCGGCCGGTCGCCTGTCGAAGGAACGGCCACCAACCCGCAGCGTCAGCGAGGGCGAACGATGACGACGCCTTCGCTGACGCTGCGGGTTGGTATCCTGCCGTGAATAATTCAGGCCAAGTGGTCACTCGTTTCAGGACACGACTCATGCCGCACTCACTTCATCGCATCATCGGGCTGATCGCCGTCGTCGTTGGGACGGTGATTGTAATCTCCACGGGAGAAGCATCCGCCGCCGAATCGCTCGCCGGGAAGCGGCCGAACATCATCTTCATTCTCACCGACGATCAGGGATACGGCGACCTGTCGTGTCACGGCAACCCGATCCTCAAGACGCCGAACATCGACCGGATTCATGCCGAGGGAGTCCGCTTCACGGACTTCCACGTCAGCCCGACCTGTTCGCCGACCCGCTCCGCGCTGATGACCGGCCGCCACGAGTTTCGCAACGGGGTAACGCACACGATTCTCGAACGAGAACGCCTGACGTTGAAGGCGACCACGCTGGCCCAGGTCTTGAAATCGGCGGGCTATCAGACGGGCATCTTTGGCAAGTGGCATCTGGGCGACGAAGCCGAGTACCAGCCGAACCGACGCGGCTTCGACGAGGTCTTCATTCACGGCGCGGGAGGGATCGGCCAGACCTACCCCGGCAGTTGCGGAGACGCGCCCGGCAACACGTACTTCAACCCGGCGATCCTCCACAACGGGACGTTTGAGAAAACGAACGGCTACTGCACCGACGTCTTCTTCGCCCAGGCGATGAAGTGGATCGAATCGACCAAGGGAACGCAGCCCTTCTACGCACACATCGCCACGAACGCACCGCACGGTCCTCTTCAAGTCCGACCTGAGGACGAGGCTCGCTACTCCGACAAGATTCCCGCGCACGCAGCAGCCAACACCAAGAAGGCCAATTCCAACGACGTGGCCAAGTTCTTCGGGATGATTGCCAACATCGACGACAACGTCGGGAAACTGCTCGCCAAACTGAACGAGTGGGGCATCGAGCGAGACACGCTGGTGATCTTTATGAACGACAACGGCGGCACGGCGGGTGTGCAGATCCACAACGCGGGGATGCGCGGTAGCAAAGGGACCGCGTGGTTGGGAGGGACTCGCGCGAGTTCGTTCTGGCGCTGGCCCGGAACGCTGAAGCCGGGGGATGTCACCAAGCTGACCGCTCACATCGACTTCTTCCCGACACTCGCCGAACTCGCCGGTGCGAATTTTTCTGACGACGTGAAGGCTCAGGTCGAAGGACGCAGTCTCGTCCCTCTCTTGAGTAATCCTCAAGCTGCGTGGCCTGACCGAACGCTGTTCACGCATTTCGGTCGCTGGGCCAAGGGGGACTCGCCGGAGACCTGCAAGTTCTCGAAGTGCAGCGTCCGCACGCCGCGCTGGCATTTGGTGAGCGACGCCAAACCGGGCGACAAGCAGTGGCAGCTGTTTGACGTGATGACCGACCCCGGCGAGAAAACCGACCTCGCCGCGCAGCAGCCTCAAGTCGTCGCGGAACTCACCAAGACCTACGACAACTGGTGGGAGTCGATTCAACCGCAACTCGTCAACGAAAACGCGCCGCTCGCTCCGGAGAACCCGTTCAAGACGCTGTTCGACAAGCAGTTTGGGCGAACTCCTGAATCGAAAGCGAAGTGATCGTCATGCGAATTATCCCTTGCGTCGTGGACGCGAAAACTGCCCGGTTCAGGCCGTCCCGTCGGCGGAGCGACGGGACTACCGTAGTCTCGTCGCTACGCCGAAGGGGCGGCACGGGGCAAAAGGCCGCTACCCAAAGCGCGGGGTGCATTATGGT
>JBBPIS010000061.1:16171-40978 GCA_038040225.1 Planctomycetota bacterium | reverse complement strand
GATGCTCGTCGCGGCAAAAGCCGTCGTGGATCGAGCGGTCGATCATGGCGACGAGCGGATCGAAGTAACCGGCCACGTTGAGCAGGCCGATCGGTTTGCGATGCAGACCGAGTTGCGACCACGTCAGCACCTCGAACAGTTCCTCGAACGTGCCGAGTCCGCCGGGAAGGGCCACGAATCCGTCGGCCAGTTCTGCCATCAACGCCTTCCGTTCGTGCATGTCGTGCGTCACGCGCAGGTCGCTGATTCCCTCGTGCAACAGTTCCTTCGTGGCGAGGAACCGCGGGATGACTCCGATCACGTGACCGTTCGCGGCGAGGACCGCATCGGCGATCACTCCCATCAGTCCGACGCTGCCGCCGCCGTAGACGAGTTCGATCTGCTCGCGAGCCAGCAGCGTTCCGAAGGCCCGCGCGGCCTCGCGATGCACGGGGTCAAACCCCGCGCTGGAACCGCAGAAGACACAGAGCCGTTTCAAGGAGGACACGATGCGACTCGACGAGGTGATTTCGGAATTCAGTCGTTCCAAGTTCGTGGCGGACGCTGCCAGCATCCGCGTTCAAGCTCCCACAGGAAGTGGTGTCGACGCAAGCTGCGTCGGCCACGATTCCATGAACTGGAAACTGCTGGATGAGGTTCGCTGCCGTTTGAGGCGGCGGATGATACCATCGGACCTTGTGTTCCACCTCTTCACCTCGCTGCGCCGATTGCTCGCGACCACCTGGCCTTCGGCCGTCGTGGCGGTCGCCGCGTGGGTCAGCGTCGTCGTCTGCATCGACCCGGCGGGAAGCTATCCGAACATGCCGGAAGGGCCGGGACTGACGGTCGATGAGATTTTCAATGTCGAGCAGGGCGTGTTGCTCGTCGAGCAGGCTCGGTCGCTCGGCTGGTTGAACCTCGTTCCCGGCACGTCGGTGGAAGCCTTCAAGCCCGAGAACCACTACCTGCCCGATCATCCTCCGCTGGGACGTTACTGGCTCGGCGTGCATCATCACCTGACGTGGTGGCTCGCGCCGCCGTTCGAGCCGGAGGGGCCGTTCGTCACGGCGTGTGCCCGCACGGGATCGGCCACGGCGTTCGGGCTGACGGTCTGGCTGATCGGCATCGCGGCGGCGAGTTGGTTTGGTCGAGCGGCCGGACTGTTTGCGAGCCTCGCGCTGGTCCTGATGCCGCGCGTCTACGGTCATGCGCATCTGGCGTCTCTCGAAACGATCACGAACCTGACGTGTACCGCCGCCGTGTTGGCGGTGGCCGCGTGGTGGAACGGTGCCGCGCCACCCTCGCGCCGAGTCGCACTGCTGACGGGCGTCGTGATGGGCCTCGCGCTGCTGACGAAGATTCAGGCGGTCCTCATCCCGATTCCGGTCATTCTCTGGGCGCTGTGGCGCTGGCGGGCGAAGGCGATCGTGCCACTCCTCGTCTGGGGAGTGACGGCCAATGTCGTCTTCTTCGTCCTCTGGCCGTATCTCTGGCTCGATCCAATTGGCCACTATCTGGAATACCTCGGCCGGGCGACAAACCGCGCGACGATCCACTGCTTCTACTTCGGAGTCCGTTACGCCGACAAGGCGGTCCCGTGGCACTACCCGTTCGTGATGTTCGCGGTCACGGTGCCGGTGGGGCTGCACGTGATCGGAGTTTTGGGGCTGCGGAGAGAGAAGTCAGAAGTCAGAAGTCAGAAGTCAGAAGGAGGAGGAACGGACGATGAGCGCCGGCGAGTTTGGTTGCTGCTCGCTTGCACGGTGTTTCCGCTGATCGTGTTCGCTCTGCCGGGAGTGGCCGTGTATGACGGTGAGCGTCTGTTCCTGACGGTCTTCCCGTTGTGGGCGATTTTCGTGGGGCGAGGGGCCGCACGATGGTTTGCAGCGGACCTGAGCCGCTGTGGACGCCGCGTCACTCAGTTCAGCATGACGATGCTCGTGCTCTTGCAACTGGCGTCGAACTGCCTCGTCCATCCGTGCTACTTGAGTTACTACAACATGATAACCGTGGGAATTCTCGGTGCTGAGCCACTCGGGCTGGAAATGAACTACTGGGGCGATGCGCTGACGCGCGAGTTGCTGACACAAGCAGTTGTCCAGCGTGGTACGTTCACGCAGATTGAGCTGCATCCCACGCTGCATCAGTTCCAGCACGAGGATCTGTGGCGACAGTCACCGATCCTCAGAAAAAACTGTCGGAAATTGGCCCCAGAATCGGCGACCGGCCTCAATCTTCCGCTGGCACTCGTTTATCGGCGCCGCGCCGACTTGGACGATTCGGCTCCAAATCGAGAGTTTGACGGCAAAGGTGCGATTGCCATCCGACAATGGGGCGTGCGGTTGTCTGACGCGCCGTTGCGGAAGTAGCTTGTTACAACCAAGCTCCCCTCACCCTCTCCCCGCAAAGCCGGGGCGAGGGGACAACACGAAGAATCGCCGATGACCTCTCAGCCTGAAATGTCCTCTTCACTGGAACGTTACAGCCGCCAGATGCGGTTTGCCGGGATTGGTGCCGACGGGCAGGAGCGGTTGCGCGCGGCGAGGGTGTTGTTGTGCGGGTGCGGTGCGCTGGGGACCGTGCTGGCCGACACGCTGGTTCGGGCGGGAGTTGGGTTGCTGCGGATTGTCGATCGGGATTTCGTCGATCTCTCCAACCTGCAGCGTCAGGTGTTGTTTGACGAGCAGGACGTGGACGAGCATTTGCCGAAGGCGATCGTTGCGGCGGACAAGCTGGCGCGAGTCAACTCGCAGGTGACACTCGAGCCGCACGTGGCCGATGTCGATTGGCGGAACGTGCGCGAGTTCGCCCGCGACGTGGACCTGATCCTCGACGGGACCGACAACTTTGAGACGCGGTTCCTGATCAATGACGTCTCGCTGGAGACCGGCATCCCCTGGGTCTATGCGGGAGTCGTCGGCAGTCACGGCCAGACGATGGCGATCTTTCCGGGTGAGTCGGCCTGTCTGCGCTGCGTGATCGAGTCGCCTCCCGATCCGGGATCGACCGAAACGTGTGACACGGCCGGGGTGATTGCTCCTGCGGTTCACATGGTCACGGCGCTGCAGGCGGCCACGGCGCTGAAGATCCTGTCGGGGCAGAGGCACCTCGTCGAACCGAAGCTCACGATTGTCGATGTGTGGGACGGCACGCTGCGGCAGATGAATCTGAGCGGCCTGCGCGAGCGAGGCGAGTGTCCGGCGTGCGGGCCTCAACAACGACGCGACTGGTTGAGTGGCGGGCAGACCTCGCAATCGACGGTCTTGTGCGGAAGGAATTCGGTGCAGATCTCGCCCGCTCAACCAGCCAGCCTGTCGTTGGAAGACCTCGCCGCGAAGCTGGCCCTGGTGGGCGAGGTGACTCGGAATCCGTTCCTGCTCCGGTTCCAGCCGATTGGTGACGAATGTCAACTCACGGTGTTCCGCGATGGCCGCGCGATCGTGCAGGGGACGGAGGACCTCGCCACGGCGCGCGGCCTATACGCCCGCTACATCGGCAGTTAGCCGCTCTGCAGTTGGCGCGACTTCTCAACCGTCTGACATTCCCATCGGAGAAATCCTCGGAATTCCGACGTGCTTCGATTTGACATCATCGGATTCCGACTTAGGTTTCAGGAGGTCAGGCCACCGTCACTCTCGGTCCGGTCTGAAGACAGCCATCAATTGTCGAGATCGTGATGAGGCCAGTGTCCTCGTGCCGCGATCCTGTGCGACACACGTGACCATCCCCCATTTCCGATTACGAAGGGCTATGACATGCGAAGAACTCTGGGCAAGAATCGAAAAGGCTTCACGCTCGTCGAAGTGCTGATCGTCGTGGTCATCCTGGGGATTCTGGCGGCCACCGTGCTGCCTCAATTCACGGCGGCCAGCGACGACGCCAAGGAATCGGCGCTGCGACAGGATCTGCAACTGTTGCGAGGCCAAATTCAGATGTATCGCTTCCAACACGACGGAGCCTTTCCCGGTCCGACCTCTACCGATGTGGCTGACAAATTGACCAAGGCCAGCAAAATTGATGGTACGACCGGCGCACCCGGCGCGACCGGTTTTCCGTACGGTCCATACATCCTCGGCCAAATGCCACCGAACCCGTACAACGGTGGTCGTGGCATCAGGGTGGTGAGCGGCACGGTCTCGGCAGTTGCTCCAGATGAGAGTTTGCTCGACGGTCCTACCGAGAAAGTTGGCTGGATCTACAGCAAGGATACGGGTGAAGTGAAAGCTAACACGGTCGGGAAGACCGCCGATAACGTTGACCTCGACAAGATTTGATCCGCGCCTTGCCGAGTCGTCTCTGACCCGCCCTTCAGAATCACGACGCAGCCCGCCGAATTCCTTCGGCGGGCTGTTCGCATTCTTTGGCTGCGCAATCTTCACCGAAAGTTCGTCATAGCCGGTTGCAACTCGACACGCGCATCGGGTAGCTGTAGTCGCGCCAGGTTCGGTTGTTCGGTTTCCATTTGCGGAGCGATTTCATGCCCAAGCTGACGGTTGAGGGATTCGGTGAGTTCGACGTGCCCGCTGGCAAGCGACTGGTGCTCGCACTGACGGAGGACGCCGGTGTCGATCAACTTCACGCCTGCGGCGGCAACGCCCGCTGCACGACCTGCCGAGTCGAATTTGTCGCGGGCGAACCCGAGCAGATGACATTGGCCGAGAAAAACGTGCTGCTCGCCAAGGGCGCGACCGGAGTCCGGCTGAGCTGTCAGATGGTGTGCGATCATGACATGAGCGTGCGCTGCATCAGCCGCGTGCAGGGCAGCGGACGCCCCGGTCCCGGCAATGTCCCGGCCTCCGAGATCACACCGCCACCGGAGTGGACGACGAAGTCATGACCGGCGCAGGGATAACTGTCGTGGCCGACGCTGCCAGCGTCGGTTCGGATGCTGGCAGCATCCGCCACGGGGAGACACCGATGCGCTATGTCGGAGTCAGGGGGCAGGGGTCAGAAAGCGGGGACGCCGATCGTCGCCCTCGCTGTTGTTTGGAGAGTTTCATGCGAGCGACTTGGATGGTGCGTGTGGTCACCGTAGTGGTTTTGGCGACCGTTGTCGGCAGCGCGGCGCGGGCCGATCACATTCGCGACCTGCAGACGGCGGCGATCGAAGCGAACAAGGCCGACTTTGGACATTGGGGGCACGACCCGGCGAACTACAAGCATTGGGGATCGCACACCAACCGGCTGATCCCCGTCTATACGTTCGGCACGCTGACGCCGGGTGGCTCGAAGGAAAGACTCCTTCCCGTCGACCTGCGGAACTTCAGCGGAGCCAACAGCGCGTACGGGGACGAAGCGAAACTCAAACGGCTCTATGGTCGGGTTCCCGCGCACACGCTCAATCCGAACGCTGAGTACCTCGATCAGACGAACATCTACGACATCCAACAGGGGGCGTTCGACAACGGCAGGAAGTACGTGTTCCTGGTGATCTTCGACGGCATGGACTGGCAGACGACTCGCGCGGCGGCGATCCACCAGACACAGTCGATCGCCTACACGAGCGGTCGCGGAACCGGGCTGCACTTCCATGACTACACGGCGGGCGGCTCGACGCAGTTCGGATTCATGTGTACCAGCCCGCACAACGCCGGGTCGAAGAGTGACCCCGACCAACAGACGGTCCTCAATCCGGGCGGCACCATGTTCGGCGGCTACAACGTCGAACATGGCGGCCCCAACCCGTGGACCCCCGGCAACGATCCGCCGTACCTCATCAGCAAGTCGGCCGACAAGTCGTTTCTGCACGCGTACACGGATTCATCGAGTGCGGCGTCGAGCATGACGGCCGGCCTGAAGACGTACAACGACGGCGTGAACATGGACTACGCCGGGCAGCCCGTCCGCACGATCGCTCACTGGGCGCAGGAGCAGGGTTACTCGGTCGGGACCGTGACGAGCGTCCCGATCAGCCACGCGACGCCCGCCTGCGCCTACGCTCATAACGTCGAACGGGACGATTACCAAGACCTCACGCGCGACATGCTGGGCTTGAAGTCGATCGTCCATTCCGAGAATCCGCTGCCCGGTTTGGATGTCGTCATCGGCGCGGGCTATGGCGACATCCGCAAGACCGATGGCACCGAGGCCACTGAAACTGAACCGGCCAAGAGACCGGCCGGCCAAAACTTCGTCCCCGGCAACGCCTACCTGACCGATACTGACTTGAATGCCGTCGATGTGAAGAACGGGGGCAAATACGTGACGGCTGTCCGCACGAAGGACGTCAACGGTTCACAGCGTCTGAAAGCCGCCGCGCAAGCCGCCGCCGCTTCCAAGAAGAGGCTGCTCGGGTTCTACGGCGTCGGAAAAACCAAGCACCTGCCCTTCGCGACGGCCGACGGCCACTACGACCCAACAATCGGGCGAGCTGGCAAGGACAAGATCGAGCAGTACGAACCGGCCGATCTAACCGAGAACCCCAAACTGACCGACATGGCCTCCGCCGCCATCGAAGTCTTGTCGCAAAACAAAAAAGGCTTCTGGCTGATGGTTGAGTCGGGCGATGTCGACTGGGCCAACCACGACAACAACATCGACAGTTCGATTGGAGCGGTCCTCTCCGGCGATGCGGCGGTCAAAACGATCACCGACTGGGTCGAACAGCACAGCAACTGGACCGAATCGCTGCTGATCGTGACCGCCGACCACGGACACTATCTCGTTTTCGAAAAGCCGGAGCTGCTGATCGCTCCGAAGAAGTGAGGCCCGCGCCTCGTAGGATGGACGCCCCGTCCGTCCGAGTGTTTCGGACGGACGGGGCGTCCATCCTACGAGAGGACTTCCTTCTACCGCTTGCCGAGCCGGTTCACTCCCGCTTTCCGCCGGTTTCTGCCAACATCTGCCCGCCCGCTTGATCGATCTTCCAAGCCGAACCAGGACGCTCACCGATGACGACCGCCACGACCTTCGCCTCTCTCGCCGATCAGCTTCGTAGCGGAGGCCCCTCCGCCGTGTTCGACCGGCTCGCCACCACGCTGATCGAACAGCAGGACTATCACAAACTGTTCGACGCCCGCTGCCAGCGGAAGAAGTTTGAGCTGGGTCTGCCGCTCCACCGGCCCACGTCGTTTGAGGACGTTCCCGCCGACAAGCGCGACGACTTTGAAACGGCCTATGTCGCGGCCGCGCGCGAAGCCGGGCAACGCCTGCTCGCCGACAAGAAGCTCGGGCAGGCCTGGATGTACTTCCACGCCATCCGTGAGACGGCTCCCGTGAAAGACGTTCTCGACAAGATGCCGGTGCCGCGCGAATCGGGCGACGAATCGGAGGAGCTGATCGACCTCGCCTTCTACAAGCTGGTCCATCCGGTGAAGGGGATGCAGGTCATGCTGAAGACGCACGGCACGTGCAGCACGATCACATCGCTCGACCAGCAGTTTCAGAACCTTTCGCCCGAACAGCGGTCGGAGTGCGCGGCGATCCTCATCAAGTCACTGCACGGCGACCTGCTCCAGTCGATCCAGCACGAGGTCAAGCAGCGGATGCCCTTCGCGCCGCCCGCCAACACGCTGCGCGAATTGATCGCCGGGCGCGAGTGGCTGTTCGCCGACAACAACTACCACATCGACGTCTCACACCTGCATTCGACGGTCCGCTTCGCCCGCTCGCTGAACCCCGGCGCGCCCGAGTTGGCCCTCGCCCGCGATCTGGCCGAGTACGGGTCGCAGCTTTCGACGCAGTTCCAGTACGCCGGCGAAGCTCCCTTCACCGAGTTCTATCCCGCGCACGTCCAGTTCTTCAAATTCCTGGCGAACGACGAGCGGGACGCCGCAATCGCCTACTTCGAGCGTCAACTGGAACAGGAGCCGGACGAACCCGATCAGGCGCTGATCGCTTACGTCCTGGTCGACCTATTCGCCCGCACCGACCAGCTCGACAAGGCTCTTTTGCTGGCTGAGAAGCATCTGCTCAAGGCCGACCCTGACTTCGCCGCAGCCTTCTCGGAACTGTGCCAGAAAGCGGGGCGCCTCGACGTCCTGCAATCCTCCGCCGAATCACGAGGCGATCTGGTGACGTACACTGCAGCACTCGTGCAACAGAAGTGACGAGATAAACCTGCAACTCCGGTAAATCGAATGACAATAGCCGCAAACTGGAATCGCCTGATTGAGCGATGGCGTCGATCCAACCTTACGATTCGTTCTGGCGTTTCTCCCGAAGCAATCACCGCATTCGAAGCCAAGTACGAAGTCGTGCTCCCGACTGACGTTCGCGAGTACTTTACGGTCGTGGATGGCACAGGCGATGACTTGGACAACGAGATGTACCGTTTCTTGCCGCTCGCCGAAGTCAAACCCGTTCACGAACACTTGGCAGACACCGAACACTTTTCGTATCTGGATCGATTCGCGTACCCCAACTGCTTCGTGTTCGCGGATTACTGCATCAGTTGCTGGTTTTATGCCGTCAAGATAACGAGTGATCCAACACAACCTGCGCCAGTCTTCTATGTCACAGGCCGCGATCCACACGGCAAGCAAATGGCTTCGTCCTTTCGCGAATTCATGGAACGATATGCGGCTAATCCCAATAATGTCCTCATCTGAAATTGCCTCGTTCCCCCGCTCTGCGGGGGAACGAGCAAGTCGAACGTGAATGCTTCGGGTCAGTACGCGGCTTGCAGGATTCCCAGCAGATCGGCCTCGGTGGGGCGGCGCGGGTTGAGCAGCATCAGGCGTTTGATCGAGAACGACTTGGCTGCGAAGGTCGGCAGTTGCTCGGGTGTTCCGCCGAGATCGCGGATGCGTTGCGGGATGCCGATCGCGCGACTCAGCGTCTCGACGGCAGTGACCGCTCGCCCGGCGGCGGCTTCGTCGGAGAGGCCGCTGGTTTCCTCACCCAACAGCCGCGCGATGCGGGCGAACTCGGGCAGGCGCGTCGTGAGGTTGAACCGCATCACATGCGGCAGCAACAGGCCGTTGCCCGCGCCGTGCGAGACATGCAGCGCACCGCCGAGCGGGTATTCGAGGGCATGCACGGCCGCGACCGCATTGTTGGAGAAGGCCAGTCCGGCCATCGTGGCCGCCAGCGCCATGCCCTCTCGCGCCGACAGGTTGTTCGGTTCGTTCACCGCCGTGACCAGGTGTTGCCCGATCAGTTCGATGGCCTTCTCGGCGAGGCAGTCTCCGATCGGCTGCTTCCCTTCGTAGGGGAACGGCTCGTCGGCGGAGATGTCGAGCTCGTTGAAGTGCGTCGCGGTCATCGCTTCGATCGCGTGCGTCAGGGCATCGATCCCGCTGTCGGCCGTCGGGCGAGGGGGACAGGTCAGCGTGAGCTTCGGATCGACCACGGCCAGTGCCGGTCGCAGGTAATGGCTGAGAATGCTCACCTTCATCTGGTTCTCGGTGTCGGTGAGGACCGCCGCGTGCGAGACCTCGCTTCCCGTTCCCGCTGTCGTGGGGAGGCAGACCAGCGGCAGCACGGGGCCGGGAACATTGCCGTACCCAAAGTAATCGCGCATCGTTCCGCCATG
Source organism: Planctomycetota bacterium (assembly GCA_038040225.1). Taxonomy (GTDB): domain Bacteria; phylum Planctomycetota; class Planctomycetia; order Planctomycetales; family Planctomycetaceae; genus Schlesneria. The sequence goes on along the minus strand of JBBPIS010000061.1, from coordinate 31,524 downwards.
CGTGAGCATCGCGGCCACGATCTTCGCCACGTCCATGTTGCTGCCACCACCCACGGCGACGATCACGTCGGGACGAGCACTCTTCGCAACGGCGAGTGCCGCTTCAGCGATGGCACACGATGGCTCGGGCTGCCCGCCGTCGAAGAGGCTCACGTCGAGACCCGCCGCGCGCAGCGGTGCCTCGACCTGCGAGACGACTCCCGCGCGGATCAGCATTGCGTCGGTCACGATCAGCACGCGCGACGGCTTCCACGGCCGAATGAACTCACCGAGTCGAGCGACCGAACCCGAACCAAACACGATCCGACCGGCCGAATGAAAATTCCAAAAGTGACGACGAGCAGTGGTCATGGATGAACGAACTCCGTGTGAATTGCAATAACGATGGCGAGAAAATCCAAATCTCAAATCCGAAATCCGAAACGAATCCCAAACTCCAAGGAAAGAAATCTCAAAACGCGCGTATTGAGGCCGGCGTGTCTCCGGTACGGCATCGGGTGGTTTGGAGTTTCTGTCATTGAGATTTGGGGTTCGTTTCGGATTTCGGATTTGAAGTTTGAGATTTCGCCGTGAACTCGACGCCTGTTGTTGTTTCACGTCGTTGTGATCGGCTCAAACTGTGCGACCAGGCGTTCGATCGCCTCCTGCGGGTTCATGTTGAACAGGGCCTTGCCGCCGGTCCCCCAGGATCCCTGATGAAAGTGAAAGACCGCGACCGCATCGCGGATTGTGCCGACGGCGGCGACGTCCTCCATGTCGCCCCCTTCGATGGCCTCGAAGCGAATGTTGATCGCGGCGAACGCGGTCAGCAGCTTTGTCTGGCGGTCGCGGGCGAACGTTACCGTATCGAACCACTCGCAATCGAGCCACCTCAACCCGCGCGGCTTGCCGAGCGATTGAGCCATGTCGAAAAACTTGGCCTCCAGTCGTTCTCGCTGCTGGCGGAACAGCTTCACGGCCTGAGCCGCCTCGCGCCGCTGCCAGCTCTTCGCCAGAGGAATCGCCGTCACGGCGACACTTCCCAACATGGCCGCTCCGATGATCAATCCCCACAGCCACCACATGGTCTTGCCTTTCTTGAATCGATACGAACTCGACTTCTGTCTGGAGCCTGAACTCGATTCATCGTTCAAGGTAGCCCTGTCGCTCCACGACAGGAAGCGAGGCGGTGCCGGACATCTCAATTCCAATGTTGCCCGAGCCAATTTGTGAGATCCTTGAGTTTCGCGCCTCCTGTCGCGGAGCGACAGGGCTACCTTGAAGAGCGCGTCCAGGGTTTCGAGGCCATTGCGCCGCCCCTAGAATGCCGGGCTGATTGTGTTTTCAACTCCAACTGCCAGGTCCACTCATGCCATTGTTTGAAAGTCGCGCGCCGCTGAATGCGACGTCCGAGCAAATCTTCGAGTTCATCCTGCAACCGGCCAACTTGCAGGCGATCGCTCCACCCGAAACACAGTTTGTTTTCGTGAACCCGCCGAAGGTGATCGAACTCGGCAGCCGGTTGACCTGCAAGGTGCAGGCGTATGGCATGGTGCAGCAACTCTCGTACGAGATCGTTGAGCTGATCGCACCCCATCGGTTTCGTGAGCTGATGGTCGAAGGACCGTTGAGGCTGTGGATCCACGATTACATCGTCGAGCCAAACCCGACGGGCGGCGTCTCGCTGGTCAACCGCATCGAATTCGAGCCGCCTGGCGGTTTGATGGGCTTCATCGTAACGGCCGACAAGATTCTGGAGGCCCTCGAAGACGGCTTCCATCACCGCCGCAAAGCCCTGCAAAAGATCTTCGCATGAACGACGACGAGAAAACCAAAAGCGAGGCCGATACGCGGACGCTGTCGGCCCTGCTGATGGTCGTCGTGGTCGCAACGCTGCTCATGGCTCTGATCGCCATGATTCTCCCGGGAGTGCTCGGCGTGGTGCTGGTCGTGGGCGGCATCGGCTGGTTTGCCGTGATGCACTACGTCCTTTGGGGCTGGTGGCTGAGCGGCTACCTGCGGCGACAGGCGGAACGCGACCCGGAAGAAGACGGGGAGTAGAAGTCAGAATCCAGAAGTGAAGTCGAAAAATCTTGCCGCGCCGTCTTCTGAATTCTGAATTCTGACTCCTTCTTCCTCACGACTTGCCACCGATGCAGAACAGATGCGTATCGGTCCGGATGTAGATGTGGCCGTCGACGAAGACCGGCGTGGCGACCGCTTGCGAGCCGTCCAGTTCGTTGGCGGCGAGGACTTTGAACTCGGGGCCTTGAGCCAGCACGAACGTCTTGCCGTCTTCGCGGGTGATGTAGATCTTGCCGTCGGCGAGAATCGGTGACGAACTGAAGTTGAGCCGGTGCTTTTCGACTTGTCCCGACCAAAGTACCGTTCCAGTCGCAGCCTCCATGCACGTCACGATCCCCTTGTCATTGAGCAGGTAGACCTTGCCATCGGCCGCAGCCGGCGTGGGAACATCGGTCCCCAATTCGCTCTTCTTCCAGGCGATGTGTGAGGCGGTGACGTCTCCCGAACCGCCGAGTTTGATCGCGGTGATCGTCTTGCCGCGCGCATACGGAGCCACCACGATGCCATTCTGCACGACGGCCGATGCAATCGAGCGGAAGAAGCGTTCACCACCCGGATTCAACCCGCCGACGCGCCACAATTCCTTGCCGTTCGAGCCGTCGTGAGCCGTCACGTGATCGGCTCCCAACGTGACGAGCGTTTCTTTGCCATTGTCGTTCAGCACGACGGGCGTTGAATAACTCTGAGCCGCCTCTTCGGGAGCACCCAGGTTGCGGTCGGCCTTCCACGCCATCTTGCCCGTCAGTTTGTCGAGGGCCACCAGGTACGACGGCCCCGTCTGCATCACCGCCACCACGCAATGAGCCTTCGTCAGGACGGGCGATGTTCCCAAGTCCCACCAGAGCGTGTCTTCGCCGTACTCCTTCTGAAGATTTTTCTCCCAGACGACTTTCCCCGCGAAGTCGACGCAGGCCAGGTCCCCACTCTTGAAGTAGGCATAGACGTGCTGACCGTCCGTGACGCACGAAGGATTCGATCCCGACGCCTTCTTGTTCTTGCCGGGCCGTTCAGAGCCGACGATGACTCGCCAAATCTCTTTCCCTTTGCGGTCGAACGCGAGCAACGCATTCATTCCGTCGGCCCCGCTCGTCAGAAAGATGCGATCACCAGAGACGGCTGGAGTCGAAGAGCCGCGCCCCGGCAGCTCGATCTTCCACGCCACGTTCTTCTCGGCGGACCATTCCGTCGGATAGCCCTTGCCCGGGGCCACGCCATCCTGATTCGGACCGCGCCAGTTCGACCAATCGCCCGCCAGCAGGGATGAGGCAGACGTTATGAGCAGACCAAGAAACAAAACAATTCGCATGGCGAGGTTCCTGAGATTGAGATCACGAAAGAGATAAATCGGCATCACCGCTTCTGCAACAGCACGTTCGTCCCCTTCTTGTTCGACGAGACGATGTCGAGCAGCTTGTCGCCGTTGATGTCGCCGACGAAGAACTGGGTGCCGACTCCCGTGTCGGTCCCCGCGTCGATCTTGTGCGCGGTGAATGTGGGCGGGGCTTTGTCGCCCTTCTTCACCTCGTACCAGTACATCACCACTTCGCCCAGCGCATCGGGATCGCCTTTGGAACCGTGGGCAAAGAACCGCTTGCCGGTAATGAGGTCTTTCGTGCCGTCGCCGTTGACGTCCTGGTAGTGCAGGGCGTGAGTCTGCGAGTAGCTCTTGTCGATCTCATGCTGCTGGAACTTCCCTTCACCTTTGTTCTCGAACCACCAGATTCCGTGTGAGTGCGCGGAACTCATCATGATGTCGCTGTCGCCATCGCCATCGAGATCGTCGGCGTACATGTCGGCCGCCGCGTGGGAGTTCCCCTCCCCGTTGGGGCTGAGTGTGTGTTTGTGGAACGCCCACGGTCCTTCGAGCTTGGCCGGCTGCTCCCACCAACCAGCGGGAATCAAAATGTCCGGCTTGCCATCGCGGTTCAGATCGCCAGCGCCCAAGCCGTGGTAATAACGATGAGCCAGCCCACCGAGCTTCTCGCCGCTGACCTGCTTGTAGTCCCACTTCTTCCAGGCCATCTCGGGCGTCGGGACTTCGAGGTAGCCCATCATCTGCTCGGGTTCGGACGTCATCACCAGTTCGGGCTTGCCGTCGCCGGTGATGTCGAGGAACTGAGGCGACTCACCCGCCGCGCTGTGCCAGATTTCGTACTGGTTCCACGGGCCGGGTTTGTTCTGCGGGTTCTCGAACCAATGACACGGCACGCCGGGGAAGCCGATCACGATGATGTCCTGCCAGCCGTCGCCGCTGATGTCGTAAGTCCACACCGCGAAGCTTTGACTGTATCCGTTGTCGTTGTGGAACCGGCGAATTCCTTCGGGCCGAATCTGCCTCATGGTCCAGTTGCCGGTCTTGTAGAGGTTCGCGTCGCCGGGAGCCTCATACCACGCCTCGCCGTTCGTGATGTCCAGCCGCCCGTCCTGGTTGAAGTCTCCCACGGCCACGCCCTCGGCGCGGAAGGCGTCTTCAAATTTGATCCGCTCCCACTTGACCGGGGTTTCCTGCGCGAAGGCAGGTGCGACGAGCGCGGCTCCCCAACAGACGAACAGCGAACAGAGGAACAGACGCGGCATGAGAGCTCTCCCGTGGGTGTGGTTTCTTCGCAGAGGTTCACTGGAACGCGAACCAATCTAGCGTTGTCACCGCCCGGCTTCACGCGAGGCCGCGAAAGAAACTCGGCGTCATTCGTCAACCGATCAGTTCGGGGATCGGGCGATGGCCATCGATCAGGTAGCGCGGTCGGCCGGAAGGATCGCGAACGGTCGCCGTGTCGATGTCGATGCCGAGGTTTTGATAGAGCGTCGCGAGGACTTCGCCGTAGTGGACGGGACGGGTTTGAGCGGTCTCGCCGAGGCGGTTGGTGGAGCCGATCACCTGTCCGGTTTTCATGCCGCCTCCCGCCAGCAGGGCACAACTCACCTGAGGCCAATGGTCGCGCCCGCCCGCCGGGTTGATGCGCGGCGTGCGACCGAACTCACCCCACGCGACGACGCTCACATCGTCCGACAGGCCGCGATCGTGCAGATCGTCCACCAGCGCGGTGATGGCTTGATCGAAGACCGGCAATACTTTGCGACCATGCACGAAGTTCGCTCCGTGCCAGTCGAAATCGGCGAACGACACGGTGACGCAGCGCACACCCGCCTCGATCAATCGGCGAGCGACCAAGAAACGCGAGACCAGCGCCCGATAACCGAGATTCGAATACGGCAGGATTTTTTCGTCATCGTTGCCGTAACGGGCGCGGATCTTCGGGTCTTCGCGATCCAGATCGAGGGCCTCCATCACGCGGCTCGAGGTGAGGACGTCGAGGGCCTGATCGACCTGCGTCTCCAACCCGCCGAGCGTTCGCCGTGCATCGGTCTCGCGCCGGAAGCGGTCGAACGTGCTGAGCAACGCGCGGCGATCGTCCATCCGTGGCGACAGGCTTTCGTGCAGCAGCATGTTGGCCCGCGTCTCGCCATCGGGACGGAACGGCTGATGCGCGGAACCGAGGAAGCCCGGCCCGCCGATGTTGTACGGCGCGTGCTGCATGATCTCCGACAGATCGGCGACGGCGGGGACGGCGCGATGCGTCTGTCCCTGCACGGCCGACACATGCGACCCGAAGTGAGGAGCACCACCCTGAACCTTGTTCCCGTAGGGAGCCCCCGTCACGCACAACGTCGAGGCGTGCGCTCCATCCGAACCGACCAGCGAGCGGATGATCGAGAACCGTTCCATCCGCTGCGCCAACCGGGGCATCAACTCGCAAATCTCAATTCCGGGGACCGAGGTTGCGATCGGATCGAATTCGCCACGCACTCCGACGGGCGCATCGGGCTTGAGGTCGTACATGTCCTGATGCGGCGGACCGCCCGGCATGTAGATCATGATCACGCCGCGATGGTGCGACGAGGAAGATTGCCCTTTACTCGGGCGCGGTAACTGGTCCGCCTGCAACAACCGAGGCAGGGTCATTCCGCCCAGAAACAACCCGCCCACTTGGAGGAACGACCGCCGGGTCGTCCGATCACAAAACGAAGAGAGTCGCGAACCATTCAGCGTCAGCATCGGAAGCCTCACACTCGGGTCATGACATCGGCGTGGAGATGATACATCAATATCGGCCAGTGGGAAGCGAGGCTTGATCCAACGTCCGCGTCGTCGCCAATGGGAGTGAGCCCGTCTGCTTCGGGGCGTCCGTCGGTTCGTCGTCTCGCCGCCCCGCTCAGAAATTCGGCTCGGAGCCAGCGTGTGGTCGTGTTCGCACGGTTTCATTCAGCGCTTTTTGGCACGGAACGGCACGACGTGCAAATCACCATCGGGAGTGATGCGGCAGCGGATGGCTCCGTGGTTGGAGGTTGAGAGGACTTGCGTTGCCGGGCCGTAGCGCGGAGCGAGTCGTTCCTCCACGGCGGGGTCGGACGCACTGGCGATGACCCATTCGGGAGTGGCCCACCGCGCGAGGTCCGGCGGGTTGGCCTTGAGGCTGCCATGATGCGGGGCGAGCAGCACGTCGGTGTCGAGATGCGGCGTTCTCACCAGTCGCGCGAGGCCCTCGCGTTCGAGGTCTCCGGTCAGCACGATCCGCCGCCCGGAGTACTCGACGCACAGCACGATGCTGTTCGGGTTGTCCTCGAACGCATGGAAGTCGGGCGCGGGATGCAGCACGCGCATCGAGACTTGCGGATCGAGCGACAGGTGCTGACCGGCGGCCAGCAGGCGGATGTCGACTCGCGCGGCGGCCGACTTGTCGAGCGTTTCGGCCACCGGCCACTGGGTCCAGTCGAGAAACGTCCGATGGACGAACATCGTTCTCGCGGGGAGAACCTCGACCAGTTCGGGGATCGCGTTGCAGTGATCGGCATCGGCGTGCGAGACGACGATCGCGTCGAGCCGCGTGTGGCCGGTCGACCACAGAAACTTTTCCACCGTTTGCGCGACGCGATTGCCGCCCGTCATGCCGCCCGCGTCGTAAAGCAGCGTTCGGCCGTTGGGGCATTCGATCAGAACGCTCAAGCCGTGTCCGACAGACAACACGGTGCAGGTCAATCCGCCGGACGAGGGCGTTCGCAGCGACACGGCCAAGCCCAGCACGATCCAGGCGAGAGCGGCTCGCGGAGACCAGCAGACGCGGCCTCGCAATCGATCGAACAGGGCGAGCGACAGCGTCATCCCGTAGAACCCGACCAGCCACCAGACCGGCGGCGCAGAAACGTAGACGTGACCAAGATCGAGCCGCGCGGACGCCTCGACCGCCGACAGGAACCAGCCGAGCGTCAGGTCGAACGGCGTGCCGAGCCATCCAAACAACACTGACGAGACCAACCCGAGCAACAGAAACGAATAGCCCAGCCAGAACATGACGGCGATCAGCGGACTGAGCAGCACGTTGAGCACGAACCCAATGGGCGACACGAGATGAAACTGAGACGCGATCAACGGCGATGTCACGAGCCAGATGGCGGCTCCGATTGCATAGCTCTCGACGATCTTCCGGGTCAACCACTTCAACCCCCTGCGCCACAATGGCCCGCCGTCCAGCGGGGCGTCGGCCTCGACGAGCGTCCCGCGCAGCGAGCGAAGAAAACTCATCGCGATCAGGATGGCGAAGACCGCGAGGAAGGAAAGTTGTGCGCCCGAGTTGAACAGGTCGCTCGGATTCCACGCGAGGACAAACAGCGCGGCCAGCGCGAGTGAGTTCCACGCCGAACCGCCTCGCCCGGTGAGCTGCCCGCACGCCAGCACGACCGCGACGATGGTGGCTCGCACGACAGGCGGGTTCGCGTCGGTGAGCAGGGCATACGCGGGGAGCAGGCCGATGACAGCCATCAGCGAGACCGACGCCGACATCCGCAGACTGCGGCACAAAAACCAGAGCCAACCCCACAGCAATCCGACGTTCATGCCCGAGATGGCCAGCACGTGCAGCGTTCCACTTTCGGCAAACGCGCGCCGCACATCGCGATCAAGATCGACGCGGCTCCCCAACAGCAGTGACTGCGCCACCGGAGCCGTTCGCTCGCCGAGGTGCCTCGCGATCAGTGTCTCCGCGCGGCGGCGGGCCTTCGCGCGCAACACAGCCAGCCAGTCGCACAGGTTCCGCTCGCGAGTCACAACTCGCACGGCTTCGACCGACTCGGCAGCGACGAGGCAATGCAGTCCCTGAGTCCGCAGCAGCCCGTGCGAGTCGAAGTCGCCCGGATTGGCGGGTGTGGCCGGGAGAATCAGTTCACCCGTGATCTCAATCACATCACCAATTGACAGCTCATCGAAGCGACCGTCGATCGTGAGCCGCGCGAGGCCGGAGACCGGTTGTGGCGCTGCGGTGTCACTCAACAAGGCCCGGCATTCGATCACGGCAATCGTTCGCTCGGCCGCACGCCATGGAGTATGTCTGGCGTCGGGATCCTTCATAATCAGCGGTGCCTGCAACACTTTTGCCTTCAGCCGGGCGAGTTGTCCGCCATCGGTTGCCCAAGCCGACAGATCGTTCTCGGCCAGACAACTCCAGCGCCAGTGATGCCATGCCCCTCCGAGTCCGACGCAACTCAACAAGAGCAGCGCGGCCGGGGCGGTTCGACATCGAATTGCGAAACTCATCGCACCGGCAAACAGGCCGCACGCCGTGAGGAGCAACCACGTCGAAACCGACAGAGTCGAGAATCGATCGACGAGCACACCCAGCATCACCGCGAACACAACGGGAACGGCCGGCCCGCGATGAAAGCGTCCGACAGCAATGGGTCTCGCGACGGGTTCGAAGACGTGCAGCACGACGGCCTCCCGTGGGGAGCCTCGCGGAATCGCGAGAGGCCGTTATCCTACGCTCCCAGTTGGCGAGTTGCAGCCTTCTCACCAATTGACAGCCTGTTGAAAAGGGATTGATCGAGTGCCACGGCTGTGTCAGCCGTGTGAATTTTGTGAGGCTTGTGCTCGCTCTCACGGCTCACAGAGCCGTGGCACTCCTTTTTCAACGGGCGGTTAAGTCACGGATCGGAGCGTCACGGTGCGGTTGCTGAGTTTCAACATCCACAAGGGAATCGGCGGACGCGACCGTCGCTATCGACTGAACCGCATCATGGATGTGATCGAGGCGGAGTCGCCCGACATCGTGTGCCTTCAGGAGGTGGACCGCCACGTTCGACGGAGCCGTTCGGATGACCAACCCGCGCTGTTCGTCGAACGCCTCCAACCGGCGGCTCATCTGTTTCAGCTCAACGTCCATTTGAAAGTGGGGGGCTACGGAAACCTGCTGCTGTCGCGCTGGCCGTTTCTCAGCCACCACCAAGTGTCGCTGTCGCGCCAGCAACGCAAGCCGCGCGGGGTGCAGCTCGCCGTGATCGACACGCCGAGCGGGCCGCTGCAACTCGTCCACTGGCATCTCGGATTGTCCGACCGCGAGCGGCACTGGCAGGCGCGGCGGCTGCTCGAACACCACCTGTTCCGCGAGGCGCACGGCATCCCCTCGCTGATCGTCGGCGACTTCAACGACTGGCGCAACACGCTGGCCGGCGGCCCGTTCGAGGTGCATGGATTCCACCACGTCACCGCGCCGGCGTCGCGTTTCCGTTCGTTCCCCGCCTGGCTGCCGACCCTCTCGCTGGACAAGGCGTTCATCCGGGGAGCGATCCAGGTGCAGAGGGCTCACATCGTACGCAGCCGGGCGACGCGCACCGCCTCCGATCACCTGCCACTGGTCCTCGACTTCGATCTCGGTAAGGCATAGATTCCAGAGTTGAGACGGCTTGATCGCGTTTGAGCTGTGGTTCGGATGCGTTCGATGCCCCGCTCGTGCAGTCGTTGCTGACCGAGTTGACTCAAACCCGCGACGTGCATCTGTCGTATCGCGATGGCCGGTGGAGTACGCTCCAGCACTGAGCCGCACCACGAAATCAAGCCCTCCGATTCCGACGATCGCGCCGTGACCAATTCCCGCCAGACGAGCCTGTTCTCCGAAGCCGACCTGCCGCCGAACCCGCTCTCGTGGGAAGTGGCCGCCGAGGCGGATCGTCTGCTGGCCGAAGTCGTCTTCAACCGGCCGCTCACCACGATCTATCACTATCTCGTTCCGAACGACCTGCGCGAGATGATCGGTCCGGGTCGGCGGGTTCAGGTTCCGTTCGGTCGGGGCAACCAATCGATCAACGGTTTTTGCGTCGGCCTCTCCACGCAGATTCCGACGGGCAAGGCTCTCAAGACGATTACGGCTGTTCTCGACCGAGAGGCTCTCATTGACGCACGGATGCTCGAACTGACGCGCTGGATTGCGGATCGTTATCTGTGCGGCTGGGGCCAGGTCTTGGAGAGCATCATCCCTGCGGGAGTGAAGTCGAAGGCTGGCACCCGCGAAGTCACGTTTTTCCAACTGACGGCCGGGATGAAGAACGAGCGGGAGGCACTCAAGCTCCCGGCGAAGCAGCGTGCGGTGATCGATGCCCTGATGACCGCCGCCACTCCGATGCGGGTGGACGAGCTGTCCGAGGCGGCTCAGTGCGGCGTCGCACCGATTCATGCGTTGCGTGACAAGGGGCTGATCGTCGCACTGCGCGAGCGGGTTCTCTCCGCGCCCGTCATGCCGGTGCCCGAGCTTCATCGCGAGATCACGCTCAATCCGGACCAGCAGCGTGCGGTGGACACGATCCTGACCGCCGTTCGCGCGGCCGAGCATCGCACGCTGCTGCTGCACGGCGTCACGGGGAGCGGCAAGACCGAGGTCTACATTCGCGCCATCGAAGAGATCGTCAGCTACGGTCGTCAGGCGATCGTGCTCGTCCCCGAGATCAGCCTGACGCCGCAGACGATCCGTCGCTTCGCGAGCCGCTTCCCATCCGTGGCCGTGCTGCACAGTCACCTCACCGACGCCGAGCGGCATGGCCATTGGAAGCAGATCGCCAGCGGAGCCGTTCAGGTCGTCGTCGGAGCGCGCAGCGCGGTCTTCGCGCCGACACCGCATCTCGGGTTGATCGTGATCGACGAGGAACACGAGACCAGTTTCAAGCAGGACAGCACGCCGCGCTACCACGCGCGGGAGGTCGCACGCCGGCGCGCCGAACTCGAACGAGTCCCGCTGATTCTCGGCTCGGCCACGCCGACGCTGGAATCGTTCCTGAAGGTGCTGCGCAAGGAGGACATTCTCCTCTCGATGCCGAAACGCGTCGAGCGGCTGCCGCTGCCGCCCGTCGTCGTCGTCGATGTTCGCAACGATCCGGCCATTCAAAAGGGATCGGCCATCGGGCGGGCACTCTTCACCTCCATGCAGACCGCACTGAAGGGAGGTGGTCAGATCATTCTGTTCCTCAACGTGCGCGGCTTCTCGCCCGTGCTCTGGTGTCGCGGATGCGGCGAGGGAGTGAAATGCCCCGACTGCGACATCACGCTCACGTGGCACAAGGCGCGCGCGGTGGCCCTGTGTCATAGCTGCGATCGCTCCGCACCGTTGCCGTCTGTCTGTCCGAAGTGTGGCAAGCCGGGGCTGCTCAATCTGGGAATTGGCACCGAACGGCTGGAGCAGGAAGTTCGCGCGCGCTTTCCCGACGTGAAGTGCCTGCGCATGGACAGCGACACGATGAGTCAGCGCGGCAGCCACGATGTGGCTCTCGAACAGTTCCGCCACGGCCACGTTCAGATTCTGCTCGGCACGCAGATGATCGCGAAGGGGCTCGATTTTCCCAACGTCACGCTGGTGGGAGTCATCGACGCCGACACGCTGCTCCACCAGCCCGACATTCGTTCGATGGAGCGGACGTTCCAACTGATCGCCCAGGTGGCGGGCCGCACGGGCCGCAGTGCGAAGGGGGGCCGCGTCCTCGTCCAAACGTCCTCGCCCGACCAACCGGCCATCCTGCGCGCGGCGGCTCACGACTTCGTCGGCTTCGCCACGGATGAGCTTCGTCACCGGCAGGCCCTGAAGGTGCCGCCATTCTCGAATCTCGGTCGAGTCATCCTGCGCGGCCCCGACGAGAAAGAGGTGAAAGCCTACGCGGACAAGGTCGGCGAACTGCTGCGAGCCGGTGCGAAGGAGTTATCGTTGGAAGTCCGCATCCTCGGCCCGGTCCCGTGCCTCATCACGCGGCTGAAGGCGAACTACCGCTATCATCTGCAACTGACCACCCCCGAGCTGTCGTCGCTGCAACGCCTCTGGCTGCACGCGGCCCCTCAGTTTCCCAGCCACCCCGGTGTGGAGTACGTTGTGGATGTCGATCCGCTGAATTTGCGGTAGGCTTGTTGCAGTCGAGTCACATCAATTCTGAGTTCGCTCATGCTCCCCTTCACCTCACCGCTGCAACTGTGCGAACCGGCCTCGCGGCGCGAGGTGCTTCGGTTGGGGGCGCTGTTGCCGGTGGGACTCACGCTGCCGACACTCCTGGCCCGACGAGCGACCGCCTCGGGCGCGAAGCCGATCCGGGCACGAGCCAAGTCGTGCCTGATCGTCTTCATGGAGGGCGGGGCCTCGCACATCGATCTGTGGGACATGAAGCCAAACGCGCCATCTCAGATCCGTGGCGAGTTCAAGCCGATCTCCACGCAGACACCCGGTGTGCTGCTGTGCGAGCACATGCCGATGCTCGCCCGGCACTGGCACAAACTGGCGCAGGTCTGCTCGGTGACGCATGGCATCGTCGATCACAACGCGGGAGCGTACTACGCCCTCACCGGCCGGCATCCCGTCGATCAGGGGAAGCTGATCGTCTCGGAATCGCCGAGCAACTTTCCGCCGTTCGGGTCCGTGATGTCGAAGCTGCGGCCCTCGACCAGCGACCTGCCAAGCTTCGTCCATGTCGGCGAGGTCATGTCGAACAACAACTTCGACATCCCGGGCGAGATGGCCGGCTTCCTCGGCGGCGCCCACGACCCGTTCGTGACGGGCGATCCCAGCCTGCGCGGCTATCGCACGCCCGGCCTCACGCCGCAGCCCGATCTGTCGCTGAATCGTCTCAACCGGCGCGACGAGTTGTTGTCCAATCTGGATCGTTCGCTTGGCCGCCTCGGTGACGATCCGGCCGTCGCGCGGATGGACCAGTTCCAGCGCAAGGCGGTCGCGATGATCACCTCTTCCCAAGTGCGCGAGGCGTTCGACCTGAGCCGCGAACCGCAGGCCGTTCGCGAACGGTACGGCGTCGACAAGGGCAGCAACCGCAGCCTTGAGGCCCGCAAGTTTGGCGGCCTGCCTCATCTGGGGCAGAGCATGCTGCTCGCCCGCCGGCTGATCGAGGCGGGAGTCCCGCTGATCACGCTCGTCACCGGACGCCGCATCGATCAGGCGTGGGACACGCACCGAGATCACTTCCCGCTGCTCAAGGAATCGCTGCTGCCCCCCTTCGACCGGGCGTTCTCCGCCTTGCTGGAGGACATGACGCAGCGCGGCCTGCTGGACGACACGCTGCTCGTGGTGATGGGCGAGTTCGGCCGCACGCCCAAACTCGGCTACGTCACCTCCAACGCGGGAGCCGCCGCCAACGGACGCGATCACTGGCCCTACTGTTACTCGGTCCAGTTCGCCGGCGCAGGGATCACGCCCGGCCTGATCTACGGCTCCTCCGACAAGGAGGCCGCCTACCCCAGCCGCGACGCCGTGACCCCCGAAGACATCGCCGCCACGATCTACACCCTGCTCGGCCTCCCCCCCGATGCCGAACTCCACGACACCCTCGGCCGCCCCCACCGAGTCCTCCTTGGCAAGCCGATTGAGCCGCTGTTGATGTAGTGTGGTCTGACCAACGGGAAGGCTCCGTCTTCTCGAACTCCGGTATACTTTTCGGAGCCATCCGCTCCTGACCCCGCCTGTTGCTATTCGTGGTCGAATAACAGCCCGGCCAGAACACGTCATTAAAAGTGATCGGAAATGATTTACATTTGGGAGGCAGTGCCATAGATTGCTGCCAGACCTAGATACTTGTTACTTACTAGGTGACGGAACTCCCTCATATTTAGAAAGGCGCGCATCATGTCACTGTCGGTTACTTTGAATATCTATTCCGGTCGTCCCAATCCTGTTTGGACCCTGGAAGACGATCAGGCCGAAGAGCTGATGAAGCTGCTGTCGGAAGGGGGCGAGCCGACGAATCTCAAGTCGTCGGCCGGACTCGTTCCGCTTGGCTACCGTGGGTTTCACGTGACCTCGACGGCAGCGAGTCCCTTTGGCGCGTTGTCGCTGCATGCTCACGACGGCATCATCGACCCGGGGCCGACCGAACTCAATCTCATCAGCGGTAAGAGGACGGTCGAATCCTTTCTGTTGGAAACGGCCGGCGCCGCGATAGACAAAGACGTGAAGAAGCACATCAATGATTCGCTCAAGGCGAAGAAACCGATGGAATTGAAGGATTTCGTGGCGGCGGCAGCGGCGGCGGTCGCGTGTCCGTTGTGCAAGGCGGCCGACGCTCCGATTTATAATCCCGGAATTTGGAACACGCCTTCCGTGCAGCCGTTCAACAACTGTTACAACTATGCCAACGACCAAAGAACCAACACATTCGCCCAACCGGGCCGCGCGCACGGCAAACCAATTACCAAGTTGTCGTGCTCCGGAACGCAGCCATCCGCGGTTGCGGATGGACTTGTCCCAACCGCGAGTTTTTCCGGAACATTGAAACCCGGTCAGGGCTGGTATGTGGCTCTGGTGATTTGGCCGAATGTTGATTACCACTGGTATCGGCAGGACAAAGTGGGGTGCTGGTCTCACAAGCCCGGATCGACTGCGGCACGCAACAAGGACAACAGTGGCAATGCCATCAGTGATCCGCGAACGTGCAACCGCGGTCCGTACTCCTCCTTTTGCACGTTTATGAAGACGAAGAGGGGGCTCGTGATTCGTTAGCCACGGTGGTGTTGCCGGATTGCGCGGTCGGAGGCTTGGATCGAAATGGAATACGAAGTCGTATTGGACATGCTTTCCGGGCTTCCCAATCCCACTTGGCGGCTTGATATCGCCGAAGTTGATCGGTTGCAGCAATGGCTGAGCCGACTGCCGAGGAATCTGGCTCCCCTGTCAACTGAGCCACCCCCTCTGGGTTATCGCGGAGTCTCGATTCGTCCGGTCGGAGGCTCGACAGGAGTCTCTCAAATTCAAGTGTTCGACGAAACCGTTGTGATCGACTCCGACGTGTTCTCGGATTCTGGCCGGCAACTGGAAGAATGGTTGGTCAGGACCGGAAAGCCGCACGTGACCGAGCCACTGTGGAATGCGGCGATCAAGATGATTCGCGGAAAGGTGACATGAGCGGAGACACGTTTCTTGGTCAACCGTTTCCTGACGGTCGGGCGGGGTGGCCCTGCTTGATTGAGAATGTAGACATTTGGG
>JBBPIS010000061.1:0-16161 GCA_038040225.1 Planctomycetota bacterium | reverse complement strand
TTGGGAAAATGCCACAACTAGCATCCGAGCGCGTATCGGATGGGCACTTCTGCAATCGGAGACGTAGTTCTAAGGTGAATCTCAGAGTCCCCCCAGCCTATGCCTGACTACGGGACAAGCCGACGCTCGAAGTGGGCGATCGCGTCGTGATAGACGTCGAGGACTCGGGCCTTTTCAGTGGCGTCGGCGAACTGCGCCTGTTGGTCAATTGTCCGCAGGCTCTCACGCATTTCTGCCAGGAGTTCCGCCGCGATCTTGCGGTCGAAGTGGGATCGGCCGCCGAGTTCGACATCCACGGTGCTCGTGTGGGCGAACAGCGGTTGGCCGTAATCGTTCTGCGGTACGGGATCGCTCAGTTCGGGGTCATCCTTCACAGGTGGCGGAGGAATGCGCAGTGCCAGCCAGCAGGGAGCTTCCACCTGCAACTCGAATTGCATGTCGGCGACAAAGTGCCCGTCCTTCGGTTGACTGGACTGCGAGCGAATCACACGGCCGTTCTGGACGAGTTCGATGCGCTGGAAGTCCACGCGACCAACTCCGCGCGCCGCGATGGTCACCGAGCCGGGTTGGTCGAGCTTGACACGCTCGCCCGGCTCGCGGCCCGCGACTTGAAACTCCAGGAACGGGCCGTTGGTGATGTAGCTCCGTCCGTCCGTCAGGGCTTTCAACCACGAACGTGTTGTCAGTGGTCCCTCGACCTTCGCATAGGTCCGCGAAAAGTCGTACATGAACCAGTCGGTGCCGGTCGAGAACGGAACCTTCAGCCCCGCGTTGAGGCTGCGATAAAAGCTGTCCTTGAAGCTGCCATGTGTTCCGCCGTCGAAGATGTTTTGAGCGTCCAGTCGCCCCGTCACCTGGTTGGCGATCCGTTCCAGTCCCCAATGGTTGTGGCACCAGATGACGGTCGCCTCGTCGCGGCGCGCTTGATCGATCCCGCGTTGCAGCGGCAGCCCGTCGGTCCCCGTCTTGGTGATGCCGGGGCCGATGCTGACCGGCTGAATCAAGCGCGGGATGTCGAGCAGCATCACATGGCCGTAACCCTGCCCTTGAGCGGTGAAGTTATGCCGGTGCTCTTCACCGTTGCCAAAGACCGTGCCACTGGCCTTTGTCAGTCGTTCCAGGTCGGCGCGCGAGTAATGGTTCGAGATGTAGTCGCGGTCGGCTTCGGCCCGTTCCAGATGCGACACGAAGAGAACATCCAGTCGGTCGGCCTGAGGCACTTCGATGAGATACCGGTCGGCCTGCTCTCGGCTGAGCTTCATCAGATGCAGATGCGTGTTGGCTGATCGCATCCCGAGTTTCGCCGCGTCGTAGAACCGCGTGAGCGGGATCGCGACTTCGGCCGCGCCGCGATCCGTCAGGTCGAGTGTCTGGCGTGCGAGTTCCGTCTCCAATCCCGAGAAGGCTTCGACGACCAGCGACTCGCGCGGGAGCTGCAACGTGACCTGGCCCGTGACGACCGACCAGCGTTCAATCGCGGGTTGGTCCTTCAGCCCCAGCCCGCGAGACAACAGCTCATGGACGGTGCCTTGAGCATCGGCTGCCGTCTGCACGCTGACTGATTTGCCGTCGCGATCGACGATCCGGATCAACCCAGGCAGAGTTTTGCCGGCCTCCGAATCGACCAATCGCAGCGTCACACGGCATGACGGTTCCAGACGTCCGGAGGCGAGCGCGGCGAGACCCAACAGCAAACCACAGGTGGCCGCGACGAGCGAGCGTTTCATTCAGTCCTCCGATCAACTTTCCACATTCTGCACGAGCAAGCCGTAATGTTCGACTCGACGATTGCGCGGCGGGAAGACTCCCTGTTTGTAGGTCCGGCAAGCGTCG
Source organism: Planctomycetota bacterium (assembly GCA_038040225.1). Taxonomy (GTDB): domain Bacteria; phylum Planctomycetota; class Planctomycetia; order Planctomycetales; family Planctomycetaceae; genus Schlesneria. Next base: position 14,328 of record JBBPIS010000061.1, on the reverse strand, counting down.
AGATCGCACTGATGCACGATCAATTCGTCACTCAGGGTACTCGACTCGGCGACCACTTCTCCCGACGGTGTGACGAGCATGCTGCCGCCGATCTGCTCGACACCTTCTTCCGCTCCCGCTTTGGCAGCCGCCACGACCCACATTCCGTTCTGATACGCACCGGCTTGCAGACTGAGCCGATGGTGGAAGTCAGCCAGGCGGTCCGTCTCGGGGTATTCGGGATAATGCCGCGGCGTGTTGTAACCCATCAGCACCAACTCGCAGCCTTGAAGACCCAGCATGCGGTACGACTCGGGCCAGCGCCGGTCATTGCAGATCAGCATCCCCACCCGGCCACCGAAGGCCGACCAGACGGGAAAGCCCAAGTCACCCGGCTCGAAGTAACACCGCTCGAGATTCTGAAACGGATTTCCAGGTCGGTGATCGCGGTGCCCCGGCAGATGGACCTTGCGATAGTGGCCGACGATCCGCCCATCCCGTCCAACCAGCACCGTCGAGTTGAACCGCCGGGCTCGATCACCGTCCGTGGTCAACTCCGCGTAGCCCAGACAGAAGCCAATCCCCAAGCGTGCGGCCTCATCGAACAGCGGCTGCGTGTCGGGACCGGGAAGTGACCGTTCAAAGTATGAGTCGATCTCGGCCTGATCCTCGATCCACCAATGCGGAAAGAACGGCGTGAGGGCGCACTCGGGAAAGACCACGAGTTGGCAGCCGCGCTCCGAGGCTTGCCTCAGCAGATCGATCAGTCGTGGAACGACCTCTCGCCGTGATGCCGCGCGAGGAATCGGGCCAAGCTGAGCTGCGGCAATCGTCAGGAATCGCGACATCACGCGTCCTCAAAGGCAAGTGGCATGCGGAGGGAATCAGGATACCGACTCAATCACGCTCACGTCACCGTTTGCGAGTGTCCCGTCTCCGCCGCACGATGGCCGGCGACGACGGTTTGTCGTGCGAGCAGGCTGTCGGCACGGCGGGCTTCGAGGTGCGAACCGCCTGGCGCCCCGGAAGCGTTCGGGATCGAAGGCATTCAACGGCCGCCTTGGCGTGAGTGATGCATTTCAGGTTCCCCGGGAGGTCAGTCGTTGTGTGAGGCTGCGGGGATCGGTACAAGGTCACGTCGAAGCCCCGCATCACCAGATGTGTGGGTATCTTGTCGGACCTTCAGTTTTTCGAGACAGGGGAACAGCGATGAAACGACGTGAATTCTTGGCACTCGGATTGGCGTTGATTGGGATGGTCGGCATAGCTCAGGCAGCGGATAAACCGAATCCGACAGGAACTTGGAAGTGGTCGGTCACGGTCAACGATCAAAAGCGGGACGCGACACTCAAGCTGAAGCTCGAAGGAGACAAGCTCACCGGAACGATGCTCGGTCGCAACAATCAGGAAACGGCGATCGAAGACGCCACGTTCAAGGATGGCGAAGTGGCCTTCTCGGTGACTCGCGAGCGGAACGGGCAGAAGAACACCACCAAGTACAAGGGCAAGCTGGACGGAGACACGATCAAGGGCAAGTCGGAAAGCGAGCGCGACGGCAAAACCCAGAGCCGTGACTGGGAAGCCAAACGCGAAAAGGCATAGCGCGCTTGGCGGCCACGAATGAGACTCGGTGAGCAGATGGAACTTCACGCCACCCCGCTTGCCGGGGTGGTTCTCGGGCTTCCGCACTACTCGCCTCCAACTCGTTCAACTGACTTCGAGTAGTGCAAAAGCCGTCGAGCCACCGGGGCGAGCCCGGTGGCGTTTTCTTTACCGCCTCTCCGCACGGAAATGTCTCAGCATTGCCCGCATTGAGGTAATCACCTCGGGCACAGACACACCCAAACGCTGAGCACACTCGGTCAGTTGGTTCCAAGTGCCGTGATCGAGCGGTACTCCCGATGCCCGTCGTTCTGTGGAGGTCTGCCGACTGCGGTCGTGTGGAAGGCGGATTTCGGCATTGGGATCGACGGGCTTCGTGGCACGGACGAATTCGCACAGGCCCTGGCTTTGAGTGACGAAGTGCTCCAGCCCACTGAACCGTGCGGGGTCGAAGACAATCAGCAGGACGTTGTTGCATTCGACTTCGCCCTCGGGAGCGGGCGGGCAGAAGCCGCCGCTGAGGCCGCCGATCAGGATGTCGAACAGCAGGCCAAGGCCGAATCCCTTGTAGCCCCCCATCGGCAGAATCGTCGCGGGGGGATCGCGGAAGCGGGCCGACGGGTCGTTCGTCGGTTGCCCGTTTGTATCGAGCAGCCAACCGTCGGGACATTCGCGACCGGCGACGGCGGCGACTCGAACCTTGCCGTTGGCCACGACGCTCGTGGAGATGTCAAGTACGAGCGGCTCGGCGGCAGTGGGGACGGCGAGCGCGATCGGGTTCGTGCTGAGACGCGGCTCCACGCCACCGGGCGGAGCCACGCACATCAGCACACCGTTGTCGTTGACCGACATCAGGCCCGCGAGATGGCTGCGGGCGACCTGCTCGACCCACTCACCCAACCGGCCAACGTGACCGCAACGGCGGATGGTCCCGCACGCCAGACCCTGCTCGCGCGCCATCGGCTCGAGCAGCTCGATCAGCCGTCGCATCTGGACCTGCCCGAAGCCGAACTGACCGTCGCACACGAGCAGCGACGCCGTGCGAGTGACCACCTGCAACTCGACCCCCGCCCGCACCTCGCCCCGTTCGAGGTAGCCAAGGTACTCGGCCACCCGCACCACGCCATGCGACTCGTGCCCGCACAGGTTGGACTCGACCAGGCTGCTCGCCACCCGCGTCGCCTCACCGACGGGCACCTTCGCCGCCACGAACAGTTCCGTCGCGAACGAACGGAGGGCCTCGGCGGTGATTGTCACGGTCTCGGTCGTTAGCATCTCAAGGGCTTTCCATCAGGTGACAAAGAGTTCAAACAGAAGACAACGAAGGAAACGAAGGGTGAGACACGCATTGACCGTCTTCTGTCGTGAAGTATGCCTTCTGATCATGCCATCTGTCCTTCGTTCCCTTTGTTTCCTTCTGTTCAAATCCTCAGTCAGACTGTTCCATAGTTTCTCGTCCCCAGCGTCCCTGTTTGCAAGGAGTTCGCCGGTGCTTTCACGAATCCGTTTGCTCGGTGTCGTCATTGCCTTGTTGTTCGGCCTTCCGCAGGTGGGGCATTCCGCCGACGTGACGATCCATGTCACGTCTCCCACGCCGCCGCCGACGTGGGCGGTGCTGGAGCGGGAGTTGTTGCGAGCCAACGCCGCCGCGTGTCGCGAGTTCTATTCAAAGTATTTCGACGAGCGAGGTTTTTTGCTCTGCGTCGAGCGCTGGGGCGGAGATGACGGGCCGGACGATGCGATTGAAAACCTGCTCGACTGGCCGATCCTCCACGCGCTGGGCGGAGCGGACGACATCCTGCACCTCTACAAACAGGCGTGGGAGGGACATCTGCGGCAGTTCACGCTCGCGCGGACGACCGATGTCCCGATGGCTCGTGACGGGATGTACTACAAGGAATTCCCAGTCACGTTCGACTGGCTGCACAACGGCGAGGGATTGGTCGTGTTCAACCTGCAGGGGCTGTCCGACCCGAACGACCTTCGGTTTCAACAGCGCGTCCGCCGCTATGCCGGTTTCTATTTGAATGAGGATCCCGACGCTCCCAACTACGACGCCAAGCACAAAATCATCCGCAGCCTGTTCAACGGCAGCCGCGGTCCGCTGCTCCGCAAGGCGACGGCGCTCGATTGGGCGGGAGACCCGATCGAGATCGGCAACCGGTTCCGCCTGGGGCATGGCGAGCGGAGCTACGAGGAGATGCTGGCGCACTTCCAGGACTACAACGACATCATCGGCGACCACCCGCAGAATCTTTCCGCAACGACGCTGGCCCTCAATGCGTACATGCTCGACCACGAGGCGAAGTACAAACAGTGGCTGCTGGAATACGTCGATGCCTGGCGCGAGCGGACGCTTCAAAACGGCGGCATCATCCCGACGAACGTCGGTCTCGACGGCAAGGTCGGCAGCGCGGCGGGAGGCAAGTGGTACGGCGGCGTCTACGGCTGGGGCTTCAGTGTGACCGTCCCTCAGACGGGAAAGCTCGCTCACCGCAACACGCACTACCTCGGCGTTACCGGATTCGGCAATGCCTACCTGCTGACGGGCGACGACAAGTACCTCGCCCCGTGGCGGACTATGATCGACACGATCAACGCACAGGGAAAGATGATCGACGGACGCCTGCAGTACCCACACATGTTCGGCGATCAGGGTTGGTACGACTTCACGCCGCAGAAGTACGATCAGGGAGCGTTCGAGTTGTGGTACTGGTCGATGTCGGATGCCGATCGCCAGCGGTTGCCGGACGCCGGCTGGCTGTCGTATCTCGCCGGAAAGAACCCGAAGTTTCCCGAGGATTCCCTGCGGCAGGACTTCGCACACATCCGCGACAAGGTGGCCGCCATCCGAGCCGACACGACCACGCCCGACACGCGCCTCGCCGACGACCCGCTGCAATTCAATCCCGCGACCGTGCAGACGCTGAACCAGTTGATGCTGGGAGGCATTCAACCCGGCCGACGCGGCACCGTCCTGCACTGCCGCGTCCGCTACTTCGACCCGGTGAATCGTCGAGCCGGCGTACCGGACGACGTGGCGGCACTCATCGAATCGCTGACGGCCGACAGCACCGTCGTGTCACTCGTCAACGTGAGCCAGGTCGAACAGCGCACGGTCGTCATTCAAGCGGGCGGCTACGGCGAGCATCAGTTTACGAACCTGTCCCTCGATGGCGGAGAGCCAACGCCACTCGACGCGGCGCACCTCACGATCCGCCTCGCACCCGGCTGCGGTGCGAAACTCAAACTCGGAACGAAGCGTTATGCAAACCAGCCAACGCTCGCCATGCCGTGGGACCGCGAGTCGGCGAGCAAGCACAACTGAGCCGTCAGCGACCCCACGAAACAGAAATACACCCGCTATGGCAACACCCCACGATTTCGCCGATGTCTTCGACCAGCTCGAACGTGACAAGGTTCGCTACGTCGTGGTCAGCGGCGTCGCCGTCGTGTTGCACGGCTCTGTTCGGCCCATCGTTGACCTGGACCTGGTGATCGACGGCGAGCCGAACGAAGCGCACCGCGCGATGCTGGCTCTGGCAACAACGGGATTTGTCCCGAGCATCCCACTGCCGCTCAGCATGCTGACGGTCTTGCGGATGTTCGACAGCCTGGGCCGAGAGGTGGACGTCTTCGTGCGATACCAAATTCCCTTCGAGGAATTGTGGAGAGATTCGCAACGAATGGCAGTGGGCGACAGCACGGCTCGTGTGGCTTCGGTGGAACACGTGATCCGGGCCAAGCGGGTGGTGGGGCGACCACACGACCTGCTGGACATTGAGGGATTGGCCAAAGTCGCAACACAAACCGGAAGTGTGGCTGTCGCCGGCGCTCCTCCGTCCCCAGTCGAACTTAGCGAGATGCCACCTCACCATTCGCTAGAGACGAGCGAAGCGCCCGCTCCTAGCCGCCCCGTCCAGTCGATGGAAACTGACCTCTTGTGACTTCATCACCAGACGCTGAAAGCCGCGTCTGGGCCATTCCGCTACGCCTCAAGCAGGAGCTCACCTACCGGGTCGGGGGGTGAGGACGAAACCGCGCCGTCGTGCTGTCACGTACCGAAAAAATGAAAGTCATTGGGGGCCACTTTGAAGACATGTTTGAAATGCCCATCAACCCAAGATTTCATTTGATCTGTCGAATACTTTGGGGTCAACCAGGAGAAATCATAATGGAACGGCCCATCGTTCACTGTCCATTGCCGAACCATATCGTAAATCACATTCCAGCTGTAGAAGTTGTTGAAGGTCTGATAGATCTTGGCCTCGGTACGCCCGTCGAAAAGCGATGGGCGAATCTCGCCGTCCAAATCCGCGACGAACAGAGATCGATGTCGGTCAAACAACCTCTTTGCCTCTGCTAAGTCAATATGATTTGACGGATTTTCAACCATGTACATGGCTGGCCAGCAAAAGAATTCGGGATGCTGGATCCGGTCCTCGACAAATCGTAGATGCCTCGCGAAGAAGACCCTCACCGGAAGGTTCTCATTCCCAAACTCGAACGTTTCATCTTCTCGGAGCAGTTTTTGCAACTCCTCACTCTTTTGCGACCAAGAATGAATCTCCTGACTCATTTCCACCGGCTGACGGCATGTAATGCTGCGACACAAGATTGTGCTTAGTTCCAGATACTCGGCCGCACTGCATTTCGTCACGGCTCGCCTGATTGAAGGGTTCTGGGCTACTTGGCGACAAAACCACATAAAACGAAAACTCGGATCGTTAGATTCGACGAAGGATTCAAAATGCGCGATGTCGAAAGGATAGCCATCGCAAGGATTGATAGCCAAATCACAAATGAGAAGGAAAAGTTGAACTGTCGAATCGGTTGGATAAACCGGCCACTCCAGTTCGGCCCATTTCAAGAATTTCTGAAATGCGTCAGTGTAGATGCCATTAAGCATTCCTTTTTGCTTGAAATCATCCCACCCTAATTCTCCGCCAGTGGCAAGATGAAGGTATTGAAGCTGGCAAAAACGGGCTTGGCCCTCAAAAATCGATCTGGCACCAAGTGGTACACGATGAATGTCCGAGCCGAAGAAAAACCCCCGAGTCTTGCTGCTTCGCAATCTTTCAAACTCATCGTCCCACGCCTTGAAATTTGGAAGGAATGTAAGACGTGGATCAATCGTTGAACTCAACAGCACCAAAGTATTGCCCAATCCGACGGACAACGAATGTCCAATAGAATCAAAAAATGGACTATGCACGACTTCGTCGAGTCGATTTGGATCTAAGATAATGCGTCGATTGAATTCTATGTCGTGCCAATTGTTCAAGATGGTGTTGAGATGGTGGCGCTGTTCTTCCGAAAGGTACGCATCCATATCCAGTAGGACTGTCTTGAGCGATTTGCGAGGGCCGAGAGTTCGCAAGAGTTCAATTAGATGGGTGTGGTTTATGTGACTTTGTGCTGGATATGCGAAGCTCAGCATCAAGCCTGTTGTTGAACCAACATGCTGCCACCAGTGGATTGTTTCGTGGAAGAAGGTTGAGAACGCCCAAAAGAGTTGAGAATCGACGTCTTTCCCTTTGACGAAGGATTGCGTGCTAGTGGCCAAAAGGTCGTGTAAGTCTTTTCGCAATCGCACGACGAATTGGAGTGGGCTGTACAGACCACGGCTGACCGGCAACGAATAGAGATCGTCTGGGAAGTCCCATTTGAACGAATGCGGCTCTGTATTCATGCCATTCAGCCAAGTAGGGCGTGTCGAGTCTTTGGGATGTACCAATCTGCCCGATAGTCGTGGGAGTCGTGCGTCTCACAATGCCTTGACGACACCCTAACGAACTTCAGGGACTTCAGCCACGAAAGAATCTGAACGCGGCTGAGCATCACGCGCAGAGTCTTCGAAACGTGGGGGAGCGCGTGACGATGTGAGCAAGTACGGTGCGTGATATTCTCGGATCGCACCATACTTGGAAGGACCAAACTTCAATCGGCGCGTTCCGAAGACTACCACATGCCTGCTGATCCGGTGCCTCACCATCGCGCTGGGCAGATGGCTCACCGCCCGGATTCGGCGAGCTTGGAGTAGACGGCTCGGGCGGATTCGAGCTGGGTTTGGATGTGTTGCCGCATCGTGTCGTTGGGGACTCGGTCGCGCAGGCGGAGGGTGAGCGACAGGCGGTCGATCCACTTCAGGAAGTAGGCGGCATCCTCTCGCGCGCCGGAGGGGCTGCCGGTGAGTTGCACGTAGATCGGACTCGTGTGTGCGTCGAGCGAGCCGACCGGATGATCGGCGTGGCCGGGTCCGCTGGCTCGCAGCGATAGCCAGCCGCTTTTGTCCAGACGCACGGGGCCGTCGAATTTGGCGGTGCGTTTGTCGTCGGAGAGAGGCAGCTCTTTGATGACTGAGCCGTTGTAAACCAGCTCGACCTTCGCCAGCGGGAAGTGGGACTCGGCCTGTGCGGTGACGGTGACTTCGCGCGGTGTGTCGAGCTTGAGCGTGTCGCCGAGTTGATGTTGTCCGACGGAGAACTCCAGCATCGGGCCGTTGGTCACGAAGGAGCGTCCGGCGCGCAGGCCGTCGATCCATGTCGAGTACGACAGCGGGCCGTCGAGTTTGACATAGACTCGATCCGCACCGGGCAGGCGGCTGGTGACTCGATTCAGGAAGCAGTCGGTCCCCGCCGACGCTGGCAAGTGGAAGCCGCAGTTGAGCAGCCGATGCCACAGCACGGTTGTGCCCGCGTAACTTGCGTTCAAGTCGAGCGTGTCGATCTTGCCCAACGCGACGTCAACCGGAATCCCCTTGCCGGTGTACGGGTTTTCGTAGGGATCGGCCGGGTTCTGCGCGACGTGCGTGTAGTTGACGAGGCCCCCCTGCCAGTGAGTCCGGTCGGCGATGTCGCTGTTGGTTGGGATGTCCCATGGGTTCGTCGTGTCTTTAAAGCCGGTCATCACCGGCTCGACGACCTGCTTCAGATTGACCAGCGTCATGTGGCCCCAGATCGTGCTGCGAAATTCCTGGTTCCAATAGAGCAGCGTCTGATCGGTCGAGACGAGGTCAAGCCGGCCGCGGAAGAACTCGCGGTCGAAGATGCCGTCGGTGTCGGAATTAGCGACGACAAAGTTGCAGACGTGCAGATCCTCACCGGCGCACTGCGCGAACATCGTGGCGGGCGTGTTGTACCACTGGCCGTAACCGTAGTTCGCATGAATGTGATTCTCACCCGAATGCCAGCCGCGCGAGGCCGGGTCGGTCCAGCGTTCGAGCGACAGGTTCAGGTCGGTCTCCCGATTGGCGGCGACATCGATTTCGCGCACGAGCGGCCGAAACTCCGGTCCGTGATAGACACGGACTCGGTACTTGCCGGCGGGGAGAGTCCATTCGGCCGTTCGCTCGCAATAGAAATGCCCGATGTCGCCGAGCACTCGATACAGCGCACCGGGTGGCGCGGCGAGCTTGCCATCCGTCTGCACGATCGACAGCCGCGCGGTGACTGGCTTGCCATTCGAGGCATCGGTGAGCGCGACCTTCAGCCGTCCGGTCGGCTGCCCGAAGTCGAGCCGCTCGACGCGGACCACGTGGTCCGTTTCGTCGGACAAATCTCGCGCGACCAGCGATGTCGCGCCGCGCTGATTGTCCGTGAAGAGCAACCATCGGCCATCGCGAGAGACCGATGGACGGTCTTCGTCCGCCTGACCGAACGTCAGCTTCCGCATCCGCGCGAGCGGTTCGGACTGCGGCACAAACCAGACATCGTTGTGAGCCTGCCCGCCACCGAGTTCACTGACGATGAACCATCCCGCTCCATCTGCCGCCCAGCACAGGTCATGAATCCGCGACGGGAACCGAAAGAGTTTCTCCGGCACGCCGCCGTTGAGGGAGACTCGCCAGACATCCGCCGATGTGCCGTCGTTGCCACCCTGCTGGCCGGGTTGGTCCTGCGTTGTCGTGTACACGAGCCACTGTCCATCAGGTGACGCGGCGAAGCGTCCCCAGGTGGTCGTCTGTGCGAGTGTCTTCGTCTCACCGGTGCTGAGATTGATCCAACCGAATCCCAACGACTGACCATCCACGCGCAACACGCCGACCAACCGGTCATCGGCCAGCCATTCGAGCTTCTGATACAGCACCGTGCCGAGGACTTCGACGCGCTTCTTGAGCGGTACGTTCTTTCCGTCCGCCGTGACGATCTGCAACTCGCCACTTCCAAATCGGGGCGAGTTGACGTAGGCGATCCGGCCGCCATCCGGAGACCACACCGGCTCGATGTCGAACCCCGCGCCGTGAGTCAGCCGCGTCATCACGCCCCCCGCGCGCGGCACCGTCCACACGGCTCCCAGATATGACACGACGACCGTCTTTCCATCGGGCGACAATCGCGGATGGACACTTCCCAGCCAAACGCCATCGGCCAAGAGTGGCTTCTCCGGCAGAGCCGCAAACTTCGCGGCAGCCATCAATCCGACCAAAGCACCGACTGTGAGCACAGACAACAACAAGCGTCGCATGATGTGGCCTCCGAGGTCTGATGGATCGTGCGGTCACCGGCCTGGATTATTCACAGCCCCATAGAAGCCTGAAGCGCAAGCGAAGGGTTATCGCAGCAAACCCTTCGCTTGCGCTTCAGGCTTCTATACGGCACCGTGTCATCGAAACTCCCCGAGCCATGAATAATCCGGGCTGGCAATGATGATGACGAATTGCAAAGACAACGCCAGCCAGACGCTCACGGCGACAGCTTCGGTCGCTTGTCGTTCCACGGTTGAATCTGCTCCCACGCCCGGGAGGCTTGAAGGACGGCGAGGTCGGCGTGACGGTTGCCGATGATTTGCAGGCCGACGGGCAGGCCGGATTGGGTCCAGCCGGCGGGGACGCTCGCGGCGGGTTGGCCGGTGAGATTGAACGGGTACGTGAACCGAGTCCATTGCAGCGGGCCGAGCTGCTCTCCGTCGATCGGGTCGGCGTCGTCTTGACCGATCGCAAACGGAGGGACCGGCAGAGTCGGGCAGAGGAGGAGATCGAAGCGCTCGTAGACTCGACGGACTCGTTCCCAGAAGTCGTGCCGCGCGGCGAGGGCATTCGCGAAATCGACGCCGCGCAGCTTGAGTCCCGCCTCAGCCACTCGACGCAGTCCCGGATCGAGCAACTCACCCTGCGTGGCCAGTTTCTTTTCGAGTGACGCGGCGGCGGTTCCGAAGAAGAAGACGCTCCACGTGTCATAGGGATCGCGTCCGTCGAGTTTCACTTGTTCGACGACGGCTCCTGCTTCGGCAAATCGTTCGGCGGCGCGCTGGCAGATCGCGGCGACTTCAGGATCGACTCGGGCATAGCCGAGGTTCGGGCTGTAGGCGATGCGCTGGCCTCGAATCCCCTTGTCGAGGTTGGGGAGATAGCGTTCGCTGGTGGAGGGGAGCGACAGCAGATCGCGCGGATCGGGACCGGCCAGCACGTCGAGAGCCGCCGCCATGTCGGCAACCGTGCGTGTGATGGTGCCGATGTGCCTCAGCATCGCGCCGCCGCTGCCGGGCCAGTTGGGGACTCGACCGAAGCTTGGCTTGAGGCCGAAGACGCCGCAGAACGAAGCGGGAATTCGCAGCGAGCCGCCGCCGTCGGTCCCCAGTCCGATCGGTCCCATTCCGGCCGCGACCGCCGCTGAAGCGCCGCCGCTCGAGCCGCCCGGCGTCAGAGCCGTGTTCCACGGATTGCGAGTGATTCCGAAGACGCGATTGTCGGTGACCCCCTTCCAACCCTGCTCGGGCGTGTTTGTCCGACCGACAACAATCATCCCCGCTTGGCGCAGCCGTTCGACCGCCGGGCAATCGGCCGCCGTGACGTTCGTCTCCGTCAATTTGGAACCGAACGTGGTGCGCGAACCGGCCACGTACAGGTTGTCCTTCACGTGCAGCGGCACGCCGTGCAGGGGGCCGACGGGCTGGCCGCTCATCAACGCCTCTTCGGCCTTGGCCGCCGAGCACAATGCCTCTTCGGTGTGCAACGTGACGAAGGCATTCAGCGCCGGGTTCTGCTTCTCGATCCGAGCGAGGAGACCCTTGGTCACTTCGACGGGCGAGACCTTCCGCGTCCGGATCAGCGCGGCCAACTCGACGGCCGAAAGATACGCGAGTTCGTCGGGCGACATGAGAGAACTCCTTTGTGAAGGATGGCTCGTTGGGCAATCACGATCCTCTCAACCCGTCACCGTCTCTGCCAGAGACCGCGCCAGATGGGGCCGCCGGCGAGTCGGCCTCGGCGATGGAAGTTGGTGAGATAGTCGAGGTCGTGGGCTCCCGCCGGTTCGGGGGGCGGGGTCTGAGCAGTGAACTCGGGGTGATGGTTCATCAGGGCGCTGATGACTTCAAAGTAATCGCCGACATCGGTCCACGAGTGAACGTAGCCGCCATGCTTGACCACGCGAGCGAGCAGGTCGGCGAACTCGTCGGTGAACAGACGCCGCTTGTGGTGCTTGCGCTTCCACCACGGATCGGGGAAGTAAACGTGAGCCGCCGCCACAGAATGCGGTTCGACCCGCTGGCGCAGCATTTCGTGAGCGTCGCCACCGAGGACTCGTCCGTTGGGAAGCTGCCGCTTGGCGAGCCGCGTCGCGCCCCGACGGCCCTCCGAGTAATTCAGTTCCACGCCGAGCCAGTTCGTTTCGGGATGAGCCATTGCCGAATCACACAGAAACTTTCCTCGCCCGCACCCGATGTCGAGTTCCACCGGATGGTCGTTCCCGAACAGGGCCTTCCAGTCGAGCACCCCTTCGGTCTCAACGAGCGGCATGAAGTGGGGGCGGAGGTCAATGGTGGGCAGGGGCATGAGCGGTTCGTTGGGGAGGAGGGACGGAGGGACGGGGGGATGGGGAGAAAGACATCAGAGGTACGCGGCATCGCAGGAATTGAGACTCCTGTCTCCGTGTCCCCCCATCCCCTTGCCCCTCCGTCTCAATTCATCGCGGCCGCAATCACTCCGCCGCCGGCCGTTCGGTGTGAATCGGTACGCCGATCATCTGGCCGCTGTAGACCATCTTGTCTTTGACGAAGCCTTGAAAGTTGAATTCGGCCCGCTGGTTGACTCGCATTCGGTGCAGCTTGGCCATGATGATCAGTCGGTCGCCGACGAAGACCGGTCCGCGAAAGCGCACCTCTTCCATGCCGCCAAATCCGAGGAAGTCGCCACCGAGCAGCTTGAACTTGCGGGCATAGAAACCGGCCAGTTGAGCGGCACACTCGCACAAGACGACTCCCGGCATGAGCGGGAAGTTGGGCATGTGGCCGCGCACCCAGAATTCGTTCGGCGTGATGTCCTTGTAGCCGATGATCCCATGTTCGACATTGTCCACGAGCAGGATGCCGGACAGTTGTTCCATCTCGAACCGCTGCGGATTGATCTCGCGGATTTCGTCGAGGGTGAAGACGGGCCGGTTTTCGTCGAACGAGCCAAATTCGTAGAGCGTCTGCGGGGGCATGGGGAACTCCTGAGCAACCGAATCCTGATCGGACGCGAAGGATGAATGAAGCCCGTCGAAACTTCAAGCCGCGCTGTACTTCAAACAGTCCAGTGCGGTGAATCGTGAGACGGCGATGCGTCTCCCGCACGAATCTATGCACCGACGAGATCGCGCACCTGCGCCAGGTCGGTCAGCAGTCGGTCGGGCTTCAGGTGTGGATCCCTCATGTCTTCCGAACTGGCTTGCAGCGAAAGCTTCTCGGCGGCATAGAGGGCGGTTCTCATGCCGAGCGATTTGGCGACGGCCAGATCGTCGCGGACGCGCGTGCTGACGTAGAGCACCTGCCCCGGTTCGAGAGCCAGCTTGTTGAAACGGTCCATCGCGCGCAGGAACAAAGTCCGCGAGGGTTTCCGCATCCCTTCGATGTACGAAAACGTGTGCAGTGACGAATTGAACAGGCTCTCGGGCGAGGGGACTTTTCCCTGCTCCCTCAGAGCGAGGACAAGCTGCGCGATCGTGAAGGGCTGCGCGTCGGCGAACAGCGCCTGACGGAAGCCGCTCGACGTCAACGCCTGCAGCGTGGCGAGGGCATTGGGCGCGGCCTCGACCCCTTGCAGCGAGCTGTGAAAGAAGTACGCGACCTTCTCGGCCAGTTCATCCAGGTCGCCGTAGAGCGAGGTGTCGTACTGATAGTCCTTCTTGTCGAGCATCCCGAGCAGCTTGAGCCACAACTTGGCCGAGTTCACCTCAACCGGCTCCCCCTTGCGTCCGGACGAAGCCATCTGAAGCTCGTCCAGCGCGTGCAGATATTTCTGCTGCATGTACTCCCACGGCTTGCCCGGTTTGCGAGTCATGCTGTTCCACATGTTGAATTCGTGGATCGTCTTGTCGAGGGCGACTTCCATGCGGATCGCCTGCGGGTGCTGAAACAGCAGTTCACCGTCGGCGATCCTCAGCAGCGTGCCATACACGTTCCAGGTGATGGCCTTGATGTCCGACAGCGGCTTGAGATAGGGCGTGGCTTTGGCCGGATCGGGCTTGGGGGCGGCGGGCCAGCGCAGTTTTCGTTCGACCAGCCAGTCGGCATATTCGAGCAGAGTCTTGGCCATGGAGTGATTCAGTCGCGAAAGCGAGGGGTGTTGTGAATGTGGCCGGATGATATCGAGCCACCTCGCGCGGGGCACTCGTGCGAGACTCAGGGCAATTCAATGTATGAGTCTGGAGAAACCGTAGGGTGCCGTCGAGTCTTCGAGACGCACCAAAATCCCCAAGTAAATTGGTGGGGAGCGTGACAAGCAAAGAACCCCCCAATCCACAAATAAAAACCCGACTAAGGAATAGC
>JBBPIS010000060.1:0-41551 GCA_038040225.1 Planctomycetota bacterium | reverse complement strand
TTCGCTCGGTCCGCCGACGACCTTGTACGGAACCATCTTCTCTTCGGACTCGACCTCGTTGTGCCGACGTCCCATGAACCGCTTGATCGAATAAACGGTGTTCTTCGGATTCGTGACCGCCTGCCGTTTGGCGGGGTCACCGACGAGCCGGTCACCTTTTTCGGTATACGCCACGACGCTCGGGGTCAGGCGGTTGCCTTCCTGATTGGCGATGACTTTGACTTCCCCTCCCTCCATGACCGAGACGACCGAGTTGGTAGTACCCAAGTCGATACCGATGATTTTTTCCTGAATGGCCATGGCAGTGATCCTTTTGTGGAAGCCCCGACGCGGTCGGGAGGGAATGAGTTCTGAGTTTCTTGTTCGGAGCCAGCTCAAATCGGCGGTTTTTCGGAGACATTATTCCGGAAAGCAAAGGTCGCGCCAGTCGGAGAACCTCGCGACGCTACGACCACAACTCTTTTTGTGATAATGAAATCCGCCGATTTCACGCATTCACAAGCGAGCACCAAGCATGAGAAGACTGCCACACTGACACCGGCGTGTCGGAGCGTCTTGCCATCAACATCTGCTGAAATGGCAGCACCAAGCAAGAGTGTGATTCCCAGACGAGAGTTCCGTCGTCAATCACGTCTCTCCGTCACCTTGCTGCTTGCAAATACCAAATCCCGCTAGTAAAAGAGCGGCTCGCGTTTAGGACTTGAACGATGCGGAAGTCGTTACTGACGAACCCGGTTCAAGTTTTTCTGCAAGGAGGCGTCAGCTTGGTTCGTCTCGGTGGAGGCTGGGTGGATGGCAAGTAAACCGGTGCCCAAGAAGGCTGCAAAACCAACGGCGACAACGGCTTCAGCCAAGCCAGTAGCAGCATCAACCCCGGCGAAAATCAATGCGGCGGCTCAAGCCGAAGTCGCGAAGCTGGATCAGGAAATCATCAAACTCCTGAATCGTCGAGCAGCGGCGACATTCAAACTGATTGAAACGGCTCCCGATCGCCGAGCCGCAACTTACGATCCTCGGACCGACGATGATCTCTACGCCAAACTTGAGGCCGACAATCCGGGGCCTCTCACCGGACGAGCCATTCGCGGCGTCTTCCGGCAGGTGCTCAGTTCCGTTCGGAATCAATCACGCATCCAACGCGTGGTATACCTTGGCCCGGCGTTCAGCTTCTCACACATGGCTGCGATCGAGCGATTCGGCGAGTCCGCCGATCTGATTCCCGTCAACACGATCCCTGCGGTGTTTGAAGAAGTGAATCGAGGCCATGCCGATTTTGGAGTTGTTCCGATTGAGAACAGCACCGACGGTCGAATCATCGACACGCTCGACATGTTCACTCGGTTGCCGCTCCGAATTTGTGGTGAGATTCAACTCAGCATCCATCACAACCTGCTGGGCCGATCACCCCGCGGTGAGATCAACGAGGTCTACAGCAAACCCCAAGCGCTGTCCCAGTGCCGCGATTGGCTCAGCCGAAACATGCCGCAAGCGCGGATGATCGAGGTCACAAGCACGTCCACTGCGGCGCAGTTGGCTCG
Organism: Planctomycetota bacterium; assembly: GCA_038040225.1. Lineage (GTDB taxonomy): Bacteria > Planctomycetota > Planctomycetia > Planctomycetales > Planctomycetaceae > Schlesneria. Next base: position 40,013 of record JBBPIS010000060.1, on the reverse strand, counting down.
CGACAAGCCCGGTGCGGCTGCCGTTGCCAGCAAGCAAGCGGCCGTCGAATACGGCTTGCAGATTCTGGCCGAGCACATCGAGGACAACAAAAGCAACGTCACCCGATTCGCGATGATCGGCGACAAGCCGGTCGGACCCACTGGGAAGGACCGAACTTCGATTCTGCTCCAGATTCCACACCGCCCCGGCTCGTTGTCGGAGTCTCTGACAATCTTTAAGCAAGCGAAGCTCAATTTGACCTGGATTGAGTCCTTCCCGTTGCGTGGCCCCGAGACGGGCTACATATTCTTCCTCGATTGTGAAGGCCATTACAAAGATGCCAAGGTCAAACGCGCGCTCGATGACCTGGCGAAGATGGCCGTGAGAATGGAAATCCTTGGTTCGTATCCCAAGAGCGAGCCAGTCGAGTGACCGTTTGGATTCTCAAACGGTTCCCACCCAGTGTTCGACAGCCGCGAGTCCCCAGCCCAGCGAATGGATTTGCGGCGCGACCTTTGGTTTCACCAGACCGCTCGTGGAACCAAGACCTCCCGTTGAGCGGCGTCAAAGGACGACACGATGCGCCGCCTGTTTGTGGCCGGCAACTGGAAGATGAATACAACCCTCGCGTCGGCACAATTACTGGCGGGCGAGGTTGCTGCGGATATCGCTCGAACCAATCCCGAAGTCGATGTGGCGGTCTGCCCGCCGTTTCCTTATCTGCTTCCGGTCCGCGAATCTCTGGCCAACAGTCCCGTGATGCTGGGTGGTCAAAACGCTCACTTTGAGAAACCGGGAGCCTTCACCGGAGAGACTTCGCTGGAGATGCTGGTCGATGTCGGTTGTCGATGGGTCATCCTCGGACACAGCGAGCGGCGGCAGTTTTTTGGTGAAACGGATGCGCTCGTGAACCGGAAGATTCATGCGGCCTGGCAGCGTGGGTTGGACGTGATCTTCTGCATTGGCGAGGTCTTGCAGGACCGGGAAGCGATGCGGACAGAGTCGGTTCTGACCACACAGCTTCAGGGTGGGTTGGCGGACGTGACAGCCGCACAACTCAACAAACTGGTGATCGCCTATGAACCTGTCTGGGCCATTGGAACCGGTGTAACCGCATCTCCGGAGCAGGCCGAAGAAGTCCACGCTTTCATTCGGAGTTGGCTCGCGACGCGATTCGATCGTTCGTCGGCCGATGCCATGCGAATCCAGTATGGCGGTAGTGTCAAACCCGACAACGCCAAAGAATTGTTGTCCCAGCCCAATGTCGATGGAGCACTGGTCGGCGGCGCGAGCCTGAAGAGTGACCAGTTTCTTGGTATTGTTCGCGCCGCAGCGGAGTTGGCTCGCGCTTGAAGCGAGTTCTGCGTCGGTTTGGTTCAAGGTTGAAATTGCGTCGCGGTTCTCCTGCGACTCGTAGGAATTATTCACAATGATGTATCTGGCTTATTCGTTGCTGACCCTGCACATGATTGTCGGGATCTTTCTGATCGGCCTGATTCTGCTCCAACGCGGTCGAGGCGGCGGGTTGGCAGGTTCCTTCGGCGGCATGGGTGGACAAAGTGCCTTTGGTACCAAGGCAGGTGACATTTTCACCCGCATCACAATCGTTGTGGCCGTGATTTGGATTCTGCTCGCCTGCGCCTGCATCCTCGTGGTCAGTGCCGCGACCAAGGGACGGTTCAAGCCGGGTGCAGCGGACGCTGTGATTAAGGCTCCTGTGATTGATGACAAGGCCGGCGCAAAAGGGGATGCCGCTGGCGACGACAAGGCAACCATTCCACCCGGCCTCCGCAATACGGAGCAACCGGCGGGAGACGAGAAGAAGCCGGGCGACAAGAAGGACGATGGGGCCGCCGAGACCAAGAATCCGGCAGCAGCCAACCCCGACGCTCCGGCGGGTGCGAAGGAAAAAGCCCCGGCCGATCCGAAAGAAAATGACGCAAAAGAAGGTGACAAGGACAAGCCGGAGAAGTCTGAGAAGCAGCCCGAATGATTGCGGGTGCGAATCACAGGTCGACTCGCTGGCGATGACGATTGTCCGAATGATCTCGGTCGATTGACCTCGGCGAATGGTGGCTCATCATCACGGTCACGCGACCGGGTTCGTCGTTTCCGTTTTTGAGTCCAAGCCAATTTCTTGCTTCGACTTTCTCTGCGGGGTGAAACACTGTGCTGCTAAGCATGACTGGCTTCGGTGAAGCTCGCGAGCAGTCAGGCGACGTCCTCTGCCGGGCCGAGGTACGGAGCGTCAACAACCGCCACTTCAAGCTCTCCCTCCGCGGCCCCGACGGCTTTGCGCACCTGGAAAACGAATTGGAGCGAGTCCTGCGCGAGACCATTTCGCGTGGCAGCGTCTCGTTGACGATTCGGTTCGAGCGTTCGGCCAACACGAGTTCGCCGCAGATCAACCTGGCGGTGTTGTCCGGATACTGGAAGCAGCTTCAACAACTCGCGAAGACGCTCGGATCCGAGCCTCCCCGGCTGGACTCACTGCTGACTCTTCCCGATGTCTTGGAAGATGGTCGCTTTGATCCCGAGACCGTTCAACAACTGTGGCCGGTCGTCGAACGAACCGTTCGCGCCGCCGCGCTGAAGATGGGCGAGTTCCGGCAGCGCGAGGGAGCCTCGATGGCCGCCGAACTGCATGTTCAAAGCAAGCTGATCGCTGAGCAGGTCGATCGCGTCGTCGGCCTCGCGCCGCAGGTGATCGTCGAGTACCGCGACAAACTGCTGCTGCGCGTCTCCGATCTGGTGAAGGATCTCGACACGCGACTGGGACCGTCGGATGTTTTGCGCGAAGTGGCGCTGTTCGTTGATCGCAGCGACATCAACGAGGAGATTACCCGACTGAAAAGCCATCTGACTCAGTTCTCGAAGCTGCTGGATGATGCGACGTCGCAGGGCCGCAAACTCGACTTCATGTGTCAGGAGCTGTTTCGCGAGGTCAACACGATTGGCTCGAAGGCCAATCACGTGGAGATCTCGCACGCGGCCGTCGAGGCCAAGGCCTGTGTGGAACGAATGCGCGAAATCGTGCAGAACGTGGAGTGACCGCCGGTGGCCGATCAACTCGACCAGCCCTCATCGTTTCAAGTCGTGGTCTTGTCCGGTCCCAGCGGGAGCGGCAAGACAACGATCGTCGAACGTCTGATTCGTGAGGCTCCGATCAAGCTGGTGAAGTGTGTTTCGGCGACGACACGACCGCCGCGACCCGGCGAAGTTCACGGCGAAGCCTATTATTTTCTGTCGCCCGAGGAGTTCGCCGCGCGTCGTACTCGCGATGAGTTTCTCGAAACGGCCGAGGTTTTCGGTGCCGGTTACTGGTACGGGACGCTGAAGTCCGAGATCGATCGGGCACGACGCGAAGGGGGTTGGGCCTTCCTGGAGATCGACGTCCAGGGGGCACTCCGCGTGATGGAGGTCTACCCCGATGCCCTCACGATTTTCCTCGAGCCGCCGTCGCTGGAGGTGTGCGAACAACGACTGCGATCCAGGGGAACAGATTCCGAAGCCACGATTCAAAAACGACTCAAGCGCGTTCACGAGGAACTGCAACTTGCTCACCGATACTGCCACCGAGTGGTCAACGACGACTTGGAACAAGCCGTGGCGGCCACCCATCAGATTCTGACGGAACGAATGCATTAGCGGATCGACATCGGCTGTTGGCCTTGCTCCACGTCGGTTCAGCCGCCACACTACCCGCCCTATTCGCCCTTCGGTGGCAGGTCCGCCTGCAATCGAGAGGGTCAAAAGCCAACCCAATGAGGACGCCATGCTCGAAGAATTGAAAGAAGAAGAAATCGTGAAGAAGTGCGGTGGTCGTTTCAAACTGTCCACGCTGATTCAAAAACGCATGGTCGCCATCAACCGGGGTGCCCGGCCCCTCGTCGACATCCAGACCAAAAACCCGATGGAAGTCGTCGTTCAGGAAATCATGCAGGACAAAATTTATCTCGACTCCAGTGGCGCTGTGATGACGCGCCCCGACGAGAACCGCGTCCGCCACTTCGACAGCGGGCCATCGCTCGACGACATGTGACGAAGAGTTCCAACCGTGCGAAACCGCGAACTACTATTGGGGGTGACGGGCGGCATCGCGGCGTACAAGGCGGCCGACCTGTGCAGCAAGCTGGTGCAGGCCGGTGTCGCCGTGACGGTCGTCATGACGGAGTCGGCCCGGCAGTTCATCGGCCCGGCGACGTTTGAGGCACTGACGGGACGACCGGTCTACAGCGAACTGTTTCGCCCGATCGAGCACTTCCGGGGTGAGCACATCGGGTTGGCTCAGCGAGCCGAATTGATGGTCGTCGCGCCGGCAACCGCCAATTTTCTGGCCGAGGTCGCGGGGGGATTCGCTCACGATTTGTTGTCGACGCTGACGCTCACCGCCACTTGCCCGCTGCTCCTCGCGCCGGCGATGAACTGCGAGATGTGGGCCAAGTCCTCGGTGCAGCGCAACGTGACGCAGTTGCGTGCCGACGGAGTCTCTTTCGTCGAGCCGGGCACCGGCTGGTTGAGTTGTGGCCAAGTCGGAGCCGGTCGCATGGCTGAACCGCCCGAGATCATCGAGGCCATCGCACGGCTACTCGATGCCAACCCGAAGAAGACTGCTCCCTCTGCGTGATCCTTCCATGAAAGTCCTCATCACGGCCGGGCCGACGCGCGAGTATCTCGATGACGTGCGGTATCTGTCCAACGCCAGCAGCGGCCGAATGGGATTCGCGATCGCCGAGGCGGTGCTCGCTGCGGGACATCAGGTCGTGCTCGCCTGTGGTCCCGTCGCACTCACGCCTCCCGCCGGTTGTGAGATCCATCCCGTCGAGACCACTGACGAACTGCTCGCCACCTGCAACAAACTCTTCCCCCAATGCGACGGTGTGATCGCCACAGCCGCCGTGTGTGACTATCGTCCGAAGGCGCGATTCCAGGGCAAGCTCGCCAAGAAGGGGGTCTCGCTCGAACTGGAACTCGTGGAGACCGCCGACGTCCTCGCCGACCTGGGCCGTCACAAGGGAAGCCGCTGGATCGTGGGATTCGCCTTGGAATCGGACGAGTTCGCACACATCAACGCCCTGCGAAAGTTGAAGGAAAAGAACTGCGACGCGATCGTCCTGAATCGTCCCACCGCCATCGGAGCCGAAACCAACCGGATCGAAATCATCGACCCGGCTGGCCAAAGCGTGGAGACATTCTCGGGTACGAAGGTCGAGGTCGCGGTGAGCCTCTGGCGCTGGATCGAAGAGAACATTTCGAGCTGACCCGCACTTGCAGGGTGCGTGGAGTCTTCGGAACGAACCATCACGGGTTGCAGTTCGGTGCGTTCCGAAGACTCCACGCCCTACGACTACGAGTTCGCTCCTCGCACGATTCTCACGACCCGCACAACCGGACCGTGATGTTGCCGATTCGCCACGTCAGGCGTTGTCTTTCCTCAACCTGCCTGCAAAACAGGTGCTAGGTTTCAGCCAGTGGCCAGTCGTGGCAATGCGCCTCTGGCCGGGGGAACTTCTTTCGGACGTTGCGGACGTCGCGGGGCAGGGGGCGGAGTCGGGGATCGGCTTCGTCACGCTCGCGGTGTGCGCCGAGACGGGCGGGTCATGTTCGACTACGCGCGACTAAGAACCGATTTGTTGGCGCTGGCGGTCCTGGCGATGGCGGTCTTTCTCGGACTGAGCCTCGTCAGCTACGACCCGTCCGATCCCCCTGCGCTCAGTGTCTTTCCCGCGCGGGCCGTCGCTCAGAACCTGGGCGGTTCGGCGGGAGCAGTCGCCGCTCACCTGCTGGTCGTCGCGTTGGGAGTCGGTGCGTACTTTCTGCTCGTCACGCTGATCGTCGCCGACATCCGGCTGTTTGCCCGCGACAAGGCGGGCGATCCGGTGTGGCGGCTGGTGGGAGCGACCTTGATGCTGGTGGCCGTCTGCGTGGCGTCTCAATGGTTTCTGCCGTTCACTTTGACGGGACCGCTGACCGGAAACGGAGGCTACCTCGGCGCGTGGGGCGGGATTCTGTTGGACGACAGTCTGACTCGACTTGGCAGCGTGATGCTGTTGGTGTCAATGTTCGTCGCCGGGCTGCTGCTGACGGGCGAGCATCACCTCGTCAAGACTGCGATCTGCACATCGCTGTTGCCAATCACCCTGTGGAGCCGATTGGCGTTTGGCCGACGTCCCGCGAAGATGACCGACCCGTTGGTGCCCGACATCGAACAACTGCCTGCGGAAGAACCGGCCTTCGTGCCGGTTGTACCCGTTTCTGGTCTGACTAAATCGGGAATCGTCCCGTCACAGGATTGGTACTCGTCCGTCATGGACATTCCGGCACCTGTCGCACCCAGTTCGTTGACAACCAAGGTGAAAGAAGAGGTTTCGTCGGCATCGGTCGCCTCACCCGTGACACATGTCTCACCCGAGGCCACTGACCACGGCGTGACGTTCACGATCGCGGCCAACCGCGCACCGATCAAGGTGAACCCGCCCGTCGGCATGAGATCCCTGGTGTCCGCCGCACCAAAGCCGATCGCGCCACCGGCTGAGAAGCGAACGTATCAGCTTCCCGACGATAGTTTGCTCGAAGAGGCCGAAGCGTTTCCGTATGACGTGCTGGCGGCGAAGGCTCAGATTGCCGCCGCCACGCTGGAGCGGGCGTTTCAGGACTTCAACCTGAACATCAAGGTGGTCGAGATCGACACGGGACCGGTCATCACGCAGTTCGAGTTGGAACTCGAAAAGGGGCTGCGGCTGTCGAAGGTCACGGCGCTGGCCGATGACCTGGCGATCGCATTGCGCGTTCCGTCGGTCCGCGTCGTCGCACCGATTCCGGGCAAGAACACGGTCGGCGTCGAAGTCCCCAACGACGTGCGAGTCATGGTTCGTCTCAAGGAACTGCTGCAAACCTGCCAATCGGATTTCGACTCCAAGGGAATTCCGCTGTTCCTCGGCAAGGATGTCAGCGGCAAGCCGATGGTCATCGACATGTGCAAGATGCCGCACCTGCTGATCGCGGGCCGCACGGGAACGGGCAAGAGCGTGTGCCTCAACACGCTGATCCTGTCGATCCTGCTGAGCCGCAGTCCGGACCAGGTCAAGATGCTGATGATCGACCCGAAGATGGTCGAGCTGTCTCCGTACAGCCGCATCCCGCACCTGATGCACCCGGTGATCACCGACATGAAGAAGGCCGAGGCCGTTCTCGGCTGGGCCGTCGACAAGATGGAAGAGCGTTACGACCTCCTGGCCCGTTGCGGCGTGCGGCATCTCGACAGCTACAACAAGCTCGGCAAGGACAAGGTGCTGCGGAAGCTCGACATCGACCCGGACTCAGAAGAGGCCGATCTGGTCCCCGAATCGATGCCATACATCGTCATCATCGCCGACGAGATGGCCGACATGATGATGACCTCGGGCAAGGACGTTGAAGGTCACATCATCCGACTCGCGCAGAAGTCGCGCGCGGTGGGGATCCACCTCGTGCTGGCGACGCAGAAGCCGACGGTCGATGTCATCACGGGACTGATCAAGTCGAACCTGCCCGCCCGTATTTCGTTCCAGGTCGCCAGCCGGATGGACAGCCGGGTCGTGCTCGATGAGATGGGAGCCGACAAGCTGCTCGGCAACGGCGACCTGCTGTACATGGCTCCCGGCACGAGCACGCTGCGCCGCGCCCAGGGAACGTTTGTCAGTGACGATGAAGTGAATCGCGTGATCGAGTTCTTCGGCGATCAGCAGCCGGAGTACGATCCCGAGCTGATGAATCTCAACGTCTCATCGTCCTCGTCCAAGGGCGGCAAGGGATCGAGCGAGCCGCGCGATCGAGACGACTTGTACGATCAGGCCGTTGAGATCGTGATCCGGGAGGGTCGCGGCAGTGTCTCGTTGTTGCAGCGTGCTCTCGGAGTCGGCTACGGACGCGGCGCGAGAATGATCGACTGGATGGCCGAAGACGGCGTCGTCGGCACGTTCAACGGCAGCCAGGCGCGCGAAGTCGTCATGACCATGGACGAGTGGGAAGACTCACGCGACATGGTCGGTGCGCGCGGGTAGCGTTTCGGGCTTCGATCGGATCGCATCGAGCTACTCAACGTAGTCAATGCGAAAACTCTTGTTCGTGATGAAGAGCACGGTCACGTCACCATCGGCGCTGGCTCCGTGCTCCATGACTTCCCCTTCTGGAAACCACACGAACGTTCCGGGGCCAAACGATCCCTTGTGAGTCACCAGCGTCCCTTCCAGGACATACATGCCGTGCCCGCACGGATGAGTGTGGCTGGGATTGATGACGCCGGCCGGATAGCGAACCAACCGAATCTCAGCCCCGGTGTTCGAGTCGGTGTAGAGGTCTTTGCGAAACAGGGCTCGGCCGAGCTTCTCGTTGAACCGCTCTTCCCAGGGTTGTTCGGCCGTGTTGATGGAGAAGAAGCTGTCGTTCGGCATGGGGTGTTCCCTTCAACGTGGCTGAAACGAAAAGTGATCTTCAGACGCGGTCTTTCATCGGGAACAATGGAAGATGGTGCCGCTTCACTTGATGAATCGCATCGTTTTCATCCAAGCCTCGCAGGGCTTGGGCCAGTCGGTCACGGGCTGTCCTGCGACGTGTCGCAAGCCATAACCGTGGCCACCCGTGGCATAGACGTGGACTTCCACAGACACGCCAACCTTCTTCAATTCCGCCGCAAGCAGCAGCGTGTTGAGCGCGGTCACGTTGTCATCGAAGGCATGCACGAAAAACATGGGCGGCGACTCCTTCGTGACGCGTACCTCGTCACGCAATTTCGGCTGGCCCTTCTCCTCGAAGCCACCGGGATAGATGAGTACTGCGAAATCGGGCCGACAGGAAACCTTGTCGACGTCATCCAGCGGCTCGTACTGACGCTGCTCGTTGAAGATCGAGACCAATCCCGCGACCTGGCCACCGGCGGAGAATCCCAGCATCCCCATCCGTTGGGGATCGAGCTTCCATTCGGCGGCCCTGCTGCGAACGAGGCTCATCGCGCGCTGAGCGTCCTGCACGGCGGCTTGCCATCGCTTTTCCGGATCACGGAACGGCACTCGGTATTTCAGGACGATGCCCGTCACGCCGATCTCATTGAGCCACGTCGCGACCTCTGTCCCTTCCAGGTCGTAGGCGAGGATGTGATGCCCTCCGCCGGGACAGATCACGACCGACGCGCCGGTATCCTTGTCCGGGGAGGGTCGATAGATCGTGATTTGCGGCGTGGAAACATTGCCCAGTTTGATGATCCGACGCCCCGCAATGAGCTTGTCCTCGGGCCTCGTCTGGTCGGCTTCGGGTGCCAACAGCTTGGTCTCACCGGGTGGTTTGCCCGGCCAGACGTTGATCGTCAACGGTTCCGCAGCGATCGCAGCGGAGCCGCAGGTCGCTGCCAGGAGCACCAACAAAGAGAGTCGTTTCATGGGATTCCTCAACGGGCCGCGACAGCCCTCGACATCGAATGGTTTTCGGGCACGGACTCGAGGTTCACTTTATCAACTCGCCCCGACTGCATCGAAGCCAGGCCGGTCCGACTTTTGGCCCGCGACCCCAGCGTGTTCTCTCAGAGCGTGACCGTGTCGAGCGGTTGAAAGCGGTCCAACCAGGACGTGTCGGGCACCAGCGCCGGGTGTTTGTACTGCGAGTCGCCAGTTCCCGAGCGGCGCATCTCCGTCGCCATGTAGTCCGTCCAGGTGCCCGGTGCGAGGCGCACCAACTGGGGCGAGTCGATGTACCGGTCGTTTCGCTTGCCCGCGTACATCACGTTCTGCTGGACGAGTTCCCGATCGACGATCCGGATGAACTGGCGCGCGACCGACGAATCTTCGATGACCGATCGCTCGACCAACAGGGCATAGTAGGGGATCTGGCCGTCGCGGCGCACGGGAACCGCCATGAAGCAGTCGAGGCACAGGCCCAACTCGCGCGAGGCCACTTCCACCGCCTGGGCCACCTGACTGCCGCTGATTTTCTCTCCCTCCATGTCGGCACACTGGCCTTCCTTGTGGAGGAACTCCAGCACCGGAGCCTGCCCGACGTAGCCCTGGCAGCGCACCACGTCGCCGATGTCGTACCGATACAGACCGCTCGAAGTCGTCATGATCAGGTAGTACTCACGGCCCAACTCCAACTCATGGCATTCGAGGACACGTGCGTTCGGCGATCCGCGCTCCTCGGCGGGAATGAATTCGTAGTACGAACCGTCGACGGCCAGCACCCCCTCCGGCCGTCCATCGTGGAGGGGAATCGTGTGCCGGCCTTCGGTGGAGACCAGTCCCAAATCGCGAGCAGGCGTCGTTCCGTAGTAGCGTGGCAGATCCCGCGACTGATACCCGATCGTGCCACCCAGCCAGCAGGAGACGAGCGACAGCGGCCAATAGTCCTTCGGGTACAGCGTCCCGGTTCGCTCGACGATCTGTTCGAGCTCCCGCGCCCGCTCGGGCTGTTTGATTCCGATCGAAGCGGCGAACTTCTTCCTCAATTCCCGGGGGACATCGAGACTGCTCCACAATGTGCCGTCGTGAATGTCGCGGATCAGACGCTCTCGATGCTCGTGTCCCGACTCTGCCACACGCATCAGGTTGGCCGGCGTGATCGCCACAATGAACCCCACTTTGGAAGTCATCGCGAGTCGCAACGTCGTGTAGTACTTGGCCACCGAGTCGGCAATGTCCGAAACTTCCGACGGAGTGGCGTAGAACGAACGATAAACGCGGTTCTGAAACTTCGACGCGATCGAACTCACCATTCCAATGGACAGCCCACTCGGCGAGCGGGCGAGATCACCCGACCCCGCCAACTGGAGCACTGAATTTCCAATCATTTCGGGATGTTCGACGATCGCCTTCACGCCCCAGACCTCCCACGAGCGGAGGTACTCACGCAACCAGGTCCGCGTCACGGGATTCAACTTGGGCGTCCCGGTCGTCCCGGTCGTACAGGCGAATGCCAACACCTTTTCTCCGGCGGGAAAGAGCGCGTCGAGACGTCCTTCACTCACCTCGGTGATGTAGGGGGCCGCGTACTCATAGGCCGAGATCGGCACGCGACGCCGGAAGTCCTCGATCGTCGCAATCTGCGAGAAACCGTGATCCCGCCCGAAGCGAGTCTCTGCACAGTAGCGGAGCTTCTCGAAGAGCGACGCACGCTGGACAGAGTGAGCCCGCTCCAACAGGGCTTCAAACCGACGCAGCTTTCGCTGGTAGTACGGAATCGCCGCGACTCGGGCAAACGCCGTGATCGCAGTGCGAAATGTTCGTTTTCTGGCGGCGGGGCCAATACTCACAGATGACATTTCCAGCTGGGGGCTAATCAGAAGTGCCGAAGTGCCACTGCCAGAGTGGTCAAGCTCGCTCCACTTCCATGCGCTTCTCGAAGAGTGAGTTCGCAGAGAGTATCCACTCGACCGGGCATCGCCAAGTTCGCCGACCGGAACCGATGGCCCATTCGGAAAAGAACTTCCGATTGGGAGGATCGATCAATTTTCTCACTCGGTAAGAAGCTGCACTCGATCGACGGCCTGAAATCGTTCGAGCCACGCGGCATCCTGCACGAGAGCGGGATGTTTGTAGTGCGCCTCGCCTGTGCCTCGACGTTCGATCTCGGCCTGAACGTGCTGTCCCCAAGCCCCCGTCGGAATGCGCACGAGCCTCGGTGGCCCGAGCACCTTCTCGCGCCGGCGGGCTGAGTACAGAAAGTTGCTCGCGCGCAGCCGTTGATCTGTCTCTTCGAGAAATCGGCGAGCGAGGCTGATGTCCGGCAGATCGCCGTGTTCGATGATCAACTGGTAACAAGCCAATTCGCGACCCGGACGCGACGGCACTGCGGTCACGAACCCCAGCCGAATTCCCAACTCAACAGCCGCAGCGCTGGCGGCTTCAAGGAACTGGTGCTCGGTGACTTTCTCGCCCTCCAGATCGCCGCAGCGGTCTCCCTTTTGAAGGAACTCCAGCAGCGGAGCCTGTCCGACGAAGCCTCGGCAACGAACGATGTCGCCGATGTTGAACCGGAAGTACCCGCTGTAGGTGGTCATCACGATGTAGTAGTCGCGATCGACCTCCAACTCGTGGCCTTCCAGAGCGACCGGCTGCGCGGAATCGATCTCGGCAACGGGCACGAACTCGTAGAAGCCCGTCGTGATCGACAGCACTCCCTGCGGCTTGCCGTCCTCGATCGGAATCGTGTGCCGCCCCTCGCTCGACACCAACCCCTGATCGCGCATCGGGCAATCGCCGAAATATTCGGGCAGGTACTTTGCCTGATACCCGGCCGTTCCTCCCAGCCAGCAGGCGATGATCGGTTGAGACCAGTAGTCCTTCGGATACAGCCGGCCGGTTCGCTCGACGATCTGCTCCAGTTCGCGAGCACGCGCTGCGTTCGAGCGTTTGATGCGCGACGACAGCTTCTCGCGAATTGCGACCGGGATGTCGTACGCGGTCGAAAGCGTGCCATCGCGGATGTCGCGGATCAGGGAATCGCGATGCTCGTCGCCGAGTTGGGCCAGGCGCAGCAGGTTGCCCGGGTTCATCAGCACGATCAGCCCGATCCGCTCGGCAACGCTCAGACGCAGCGTGGCGTAGTAACGTGCGACCGGATCGCGAATGTCGGTGACTTCGTTGGGGATCGCGTAGAACGGCCGAACCAGCGGGTGCTGATGACGGGCCAGCAGCGCGCTGACCATGCTGATCGGAATGCCTCCCGGCGTGCGGCCCATGTCCCACGAACCGATCACCTGCAGGATCTTGTCTCCCACCTTGGGCAGGTGGTCGTACAACATCTTGCTCCCCCACAAGTCCCACGACTTCCGATACTCTTTCAACCACGTGGGCGTGACCGGATTGAGCTTGGGAGTGCCGGTGCTTCCCGTCGTGATCGTAAACCGCTCGACACGCTCGTCGGGCGGAAAGAGCGCTCCCAACTCACCGCTCGCGACCGCATTGATGTACGGAGCGAAGTAATCGTAGCGCGAGATGGGCACTCGGCGGCGATAGTCCTCGAGTGAACTGATCTCGCCAAATCCGTGGTCGCGTCCAAACCGAGTCTCCCGACAGCGACGGAGCCAACCGAACAGCATGTCCTGCTGGACGCGGCGAGCCTCGTGGAGCAGACGCTCAAACCGCTGAAACCGCTTCGCATACGCCGGGACCACAACCCTGCGAGCAACGGTGGACAAGACTTGGTGAATGGCACTCTGGAAGCTCATTCATCCGAGTCTAGGCAGAATCGAGTCGAATCGAAAGCACGGGGGATGTTGCCGACCATAGGTCAGGCGAGCGGGGGATGGGCGGGTTGGAAACCTACCCCACGTCAACCGGCGGCCTTGGTCTGGTCGCCGTTGAGTTTGTTGTAGAGCGTCTTCAAAGCAATGCCGAGTTCGATGGCGGCTTTCGGCTTGTCACCCTGATGCTTGTCGAGCACCTGATAAATCACATCCATCTCGATTTCGCGGAGCGTCTTGGCATAAACGGGAAGTTCCAGCGTCGCCGGTTTGACGAAGCCCGCTCCCGCGTGACGCAGGACGCCAGCCGGAAGGTCCTGCGGTTGGATGACGCCTCCGTCGGACATGATGACCGCATGTTCGAGGGCGTTCGCAAGTTCTCGCACGTTGCCCGCCCAGTCGTGCAGCTTGAGCACCTGCACTGTTTCGGGAGACAGCACGTTTTCGGGGACGTCGCGCCGCTTGAGATACCGAGCAATCAGCGTTCGCGCCAGTTCGGGGATGTCGTCTTTGCGCTCGCGCAGCGGAGGCAAATGAATCTCAAACGTGTTCACGCGGAAGAACAGATCCTCGCGGAATGAACCATCGACCACCATGTGTTGGAGATCGCAATTCGTGGCGCAGACGATGCGCACATCGACGTGGAACGCGTCGTTCTCGCCCACGCGCCGGACCTCGCCCGACTCCAAAAACCTCAGCATTTTGACCTGCATCGACTTGTCGAGTTCGCCCAACTCATCGAGAAACAGCGTGCCACCGTTGGCAACTTCGAGCAGTCCCTTGCGCGGGGTATCGGCTCCGGTGAACGCCCCCTTGCGATGTCCGAACAGCTCGCTCTCGACGAGGTTTTCGGGGAGCGCACCGCAGTTCACGGCGACGAACGGCATCGACACGCGGGGACTCAGATCGTGAATGCGTCGCGCGACGAGTTCCTTCCCGGTACCGGTCTCTCCCAGGATGAGGACGCTCGAATCGGTCGGAGCGATCTTCTCGCACAGCTTCTTGACGCGGAGCATCCCCGGCGTGCGGCCCACCAAATCGGGTGAGCCTTCGACCGCCTTCAGTCTCGATTCCAGAGCGATCGTTTTGTTGGTCAGCGTTCGTTTGTCGGCGACCCGCTTCAGTGAAGCGTTGATGTCGATCAACTTGCACGGCTTGCGGAGGAAATCGTAGGCCCCCGCGCGGACCGCCTGAATCGCGGCATCGACGTCTCCGTGCGCGGTGCTGATGATGACTTCGGTCTCGGGCGAAACCTTCTTGATGTGCTGGATCACGTCCCAGCCACTGAGGCCGGGCATGCGCAGATCGACAATCGCGGCGTCGAAGGTTTGCAGTTCGAGCGCCTTCAGCGCGGCCTGCCCGTCCTCGCACAGGACCAGGTCGTGGCCCATGCGAGGCAGTTCGATCTTCATCACGTCGCGAAGGGTCTGCTCGTCATCGACGAACAGGACTCGCAGTTTATTGGTCGCGGCAGCAGTCAACGGGCGGTCTCCTTGCCCCTCTCGTGACATCCTTGTCAGCGAGCCGACGAACGTCGGACGGCGTGTGTTGCCGGTCGGTTTGAGCGTGGGCGGCGGGTCATATCAGAAGAGGAAAATTGGGGCAACGTCCTTTGATGACGTGAGTGAGCCAATGCGGGGGTGCGGTGAAAATCCCAAATTTCAAATCCGAAATCCGAAACAAATTCCAAATCTCAAAGCTTGAATGATCCAAACGAAGAGGAGCGCCAAGATGTCGCCTGCGCGAGGTACGTGCCGAGTACCACTCGGCCCCCTCGCTTCCGTCTTCGTTTCCGTCATTGAGATTTGGCATTTGAAGTTTGTTTCGAATTTCGGATTTGAGATTTGGAGTTTTGACAATCGAGATTTCGTGCTTACGCTGCGGCCGCGTTCTCCACCGCCCGCCGGGGGAGATGAACGTGGAACGTGCTTCCCGTGCCGGGGCCGTCGCTGAGGGCTTCAATCCGGCCGCCGTGATCGCCCATGATGCGGTCGACGATCGACAGGCCCAACCCCGTCCCCTTGCCAGTCGGCTTCTCAGTGAAGAAGGGTTTGTAGAGGTGCGACAAGACGTGGGGAGT
Organism: Planctomycetota bacterium; assembly: GCA_038040225.1. Taxonomy (GTDB): domain Bacteria; phylum Planctomycetota; class Planctomycetia; order Planctomycetales; family Planctomycetaceae; genus Schlesneria. Next base: position 24,746 of record JBBPIS010000060.1, on the reverse strand, counting down.
CATCCCGCAACCGGTGTCCTTCACGGTGAGAATGACTTCGTCGACCGACTCGGTCAGAGTAATCGTGATCCTGCCCGACTCCATCCCCTCCATCGATTCGAGCGCATTCATCACGAGGTTTTGCACAACCTGAACGATCTCGCCGGTGTTCACATCGGCAGAGTGGGGCTGGCTGCGGTCGAACTCGATCGTGATGTGATCATGACCCTTGACGTGTCGCAGTCGGTCGAGAACCTCGACGACGATCTTGGTCAGGTCATAGCGGACGCGCGGGCCGTTGTTGCCCCGCGCGATGTCGAGCGTCCGCCGCGTGATGGCCTGGCAACGGTCGGCCGCCTGCGCGATCATCGGCAGGTATGCGCGCAGCAGTTCGCGGTCGGCGTCGTCGCGTCCGAACTGCCCGTGCGATTCGTTCAGCCGCTGCAGCAGCGAGTCCGACGCCAGCAGGGTCGAGCTCAGCGGATTGTTGATCTCGTGCGCGATGCCCGACGCCATCTGGCCGAGGTCCACCAGATTCTTGTTCCGCACGATCTGCTCGCCGCGGCACTGAGCCTCGCGGTCGGACTCCGACTTGTCGCGCTGGAAGCGGTCGATCATGCGGTTGAAGCTGTCGGCCAGATCGACCATCTCATCGCGACCGGGCAGCTTCAGGCGATGCCGGAAGTCTCCGTTGGCCACTCGCGACGCGGCGGCGTGCAGTTTGCGAACGGGCACGAACACCCAGTCGTATCCGCAGCGGAACAGGCCGAACAACAGCGCGACCACAACAACCGAGCAACCTCCGATCAGCCAGATGCGCCAGCGGAAGGCGGTGTCGGCCTCCTGCAACCTCGCGGCCAGTTTACGTTCGGAGAACGGCAGGTTCTGAATGATCGACTGCAACAGGGCGACATCGCGCAGCTTGGCGTCGAGGATTGCTTCGCGCTTCGGCGTCGCCTCGGTCGGTACGGGGACTCCCTCCAGACGATTCAGCGCCCCCTCAATCAGATCGAGCTGACCCTGGAGAATGGGCTGCCGCTGCCGGACCTCCAGCGACGGATGTTGCTTGTGAAGCCTGTCCAGTCGGACTTGAAACTCACGCAGCTCTTCTCGGGCGTGCCGGATTCGCTGCGGCCAGAGGTCGAGATCGAGATCCAACTCCTGTCGCCATCCGACCTCGGGATTGGGCAGGGACTTGAACAGCAGCGGATCGAACAACCCGGCACACGCGATGGCCAATGCCGTGGGAGACGGCTCCGACTCCATCGCCTGCAGGTCGAGTACAAAGCTGCGGTACGACAGCAGTCCCGACAGGCCCGCGGCACCCAGAAAGAACAGCATCAGCAAGACCAGTCCCAGCCCGATGACCAGCTTGCGGCGAATGGATCGCGTCAGGAACACTCGACATCCTTGTCGTGCGAATCTCGGGGGCCTTCGGGAATCGAAGGGTTGCAAACCTTACAAGGGATGCCCAGTTCGCTCAACCCCGGTTCGAGAACTGCTCGGCGGTTCAATCCCGCTTCTCGTTCGCTGCCAAAGGTCCGTGTATACTGCCGCCACTTCAGCAGCCGTGATCGCGCGTGCGCGAGGCCGGGGTCGGAACCCCGCCACCCCTGAACCCCGACGGTCGCGTTGTTTCCAAAGGCAGTTTTCCTGCGAAAGGCAACCATGACCGAACCGACCAAGCCCGCGAACCAGATCCGAGTCCTCGCGATTCATGCGCATCCCGACGACATCGAGATCCAGTGTGCGGGGACGCTGCTGCGGCTCAAGCAGTTGGGCGGCACCATCTCGATGGCAACGATGACTCCCGGTGACTGCGGCAGTGCGGAACTGTCTTGTGACGAGATCGCCGCCGTCCGCCGAGCCGAAGCAAAATGCTCGGCCGATCTGATCGGAGCCGACTACACCTGCCTGGAGTTTCGCGACCTGAGCATCACTCACGACAACGACAGCCGCCGCCGAGTGACCGAGGTCGTCCGACGGGCTCGCCCCGACATCGTCCTCACCGCGCCGCCCATCGACTACATGAGCGACCACGAAGTCACGAGCCGCCTCGTGCGAGATGCCTGTTTCAACGCGAGCTGTCCGAATTACACGACTCTTCAGTGGGATCCGGCCCCGGCCACGCAGAAGATTCCCCACCTGTACTATGTGGATGCAATCGAGGGAATCGACTGGTACGGCAAGGCCCAGCCAACCGATTTCATTGTGGATGTCTCGACAACATTCGAGCGAAAACTGGAGATGCTGGCCTGTCATGCCAGCCAGCGCGAATGGCTGCGGCGGCAACATGGCTTGGATGAATACCTCGACGGTTGCCGCCGCTGGTCGGCTCAACGTGGGAAAGAAATCGGCGTGGCTTACGGGGAAGCCTACACACAGCACTGCGGACATCCGTATCCGCACGATAATTTGTTGAAACAATTGTTGGGTTGAGTAGGGTGGGACCAGCTCGCTTCGAGCGCCGGCCCACCATGATGTCGGTGACGGAACTGTTGGGAACGAGAGTGGTGGGCCGGCGCGGTGAAGCGCCGCTGGTCCCACCCTACGATTCGTTTGCGAAGGAATCACGTGTTGCGGGGAACCAACGAACATCTGGCAGGGCAGGGCGGTCGCCAGCAATGGCGGCGGTTCGTCGGTTCGTTCGCGTTTTCGACGCTGCTGCACGTGGTCCTGATCGCCATCACCGCGCTGTTCGTCTTCCGGCAGGTCCGGCCTCGGGCACCAAGCACCTTCGACACCATCTGGCTGGACGGCCCGACGCAGGAAGTCGAGATCGAGATTCCCGTCACTCCGGGCCTCGCACCCCAGGCCGCGGGCAATTCGCTCGATCCGGGCGGAACATCACTGGGGATCGAGTTCGATCCGACGATGATCGCATCCGTCGGTGACGACCTCTCGCTGGACGTGTCGTCACCGATCGCCAGCGGCCTGGGCGGACGGGTCGCCTCGACCGACGTGAAGTCCTCGTCATCCGCCGCCAACTCGAAGAAAGGCTCAATCAAACCGGGACGGGGACGCGGGATGGGCGAAGGGGATGGCGTTGGCAACGGCAGCGGGCCGGGCTTCTTCGGTTCGGTGCCGGGAGCCAAGCGGATCGTCTACGTGGTCGATAGCTCGCGCAGCATGAACGCCAAGCACGACAGTCCGTCCAAAACGCGCTTTCGCCGCCTGAAAGTGGAACTCATCAAGTCAATTCTCGAACTGCCGCCGGAGAGCCAGTTCTTCGTGATCTTCTTCGCCAACGAGATGCTCGCGATGCCGGCCGAGACCCTGCAACCGGCGACCCCTCAGTCGAAGGACCACTATCTCCGCTGGGTCGCCCAGGTCGATCCGGGCGGATCGCCAACCGATCCCCAGGATGCGCTGGCGGCGGCGATCCGGTTGCAGCCCGACATCATCTACTTTCTGACGGACGGGGAGTTCAAGAAGGGGGTCAATCTGAGGCTCCGTTCGATCAAGCTGCCTCGCACGGCGATCCACACCTTCGCGTTCGGCGAGACTGTCGGCGAGGAGTTGCTGAAGGACATCGCGCGGAACAACGGTGGCGAGTACAAATTCGTGCCGTGACCGGCGTGACATCGCGATTGTTGTTCCGCCCCTGCGAATGCGGGCGGCTCTCTTCTCAAATCGTCTCGCATCAGGGATAGTGCCCCGTTGTGCGCGGGTCTCCTGACCCTGCACCGTGTCCGACCGCAGGTCTCCCGCTTTGAGTGACTGAAAGAGGAGACCTACGGTCGCTCGCCTGTGCGGGGTCAGGAGACCCGCGCACAACATAGCCGGCTCCGGCATCGTCACCCGCGTTCTGCCGGAAGTCCCGGAGCACCTCGTCGCTGGAACTCGCTGATGAATGATTCATCTCCGCCAACTGACTCGATTCCCGCTGCGGACAGCCAACCTTCGGCTAACCCTTCCGAACAGCAGATCGCTGACGAACTGAACCGCGCCGAGTGGATGCGTCATCCGCCACAGGTCCTCGCGCCGCGCGAGTCGCTTGGTTCGACGAGCTTCCTCTGCCTGCTGGCCGTTCAGTTCTTGACGGTGCTCAACGACAACACGTTCAAGTGGATGGCCGTGGCGATCGCGAAGCCGGTGCTGGGCGCGACGATGGCCCTCTCGCTCGGAATGGCCCTGTTCACGATCCCCTTCATTCTGCTCGCCACGCCAGCCGGTTATCTCGCGGATCGCTTCTCCAAGGCGCGAGTCATTCGCGTCTGCAAGCTGGCCGAGATCGTCATCATGCTGCTCGGGTTTGCGGCCATCCTGTCGCACCAGATGGAGATGCTGATGGCGGTGATCTTCCTGACGGGGGCGATGGCGGCTCTGTTCTCGCCCTCGAAGTCGGGCAGCATCCCCGAGCAGGTGGAAGAGTCTCAGTTGTCACAGGCCAATGGTCTGATGGGCCTGATGACCGTCGTTCCCGCAGCGTTTGGGTTGCTGTTGGGATACCGGTTGGCCAGTGGGATTAAACCAGCGTCCGACTCGGTCATCACCGCCGCTTCGACGATGCCCGCTGCGGCAACGGTGTTGTTGATCGCGGTGGTCGGCTGGCTGCTCAGCCTGGGAATCCGTCACCTCCCCGCAGCCGATGCCACTCGACGGGCTCCGCTGAATCCGTTCGCCGAGACGCTGACATCCCTCCGTCATTTGAAGAGCGATCCGCCGCTGTTGCGCGCCGCACTGGGAATCGCCTTCTTCTGGACGCTCTCCTCGCTGGCCCTCACGAACATGGACCAGTTGGGTGAGGCCGACCTGGGACTCACACAACAGACGATTGGCTGGCTCGGCATGTCGCTGGTGCTGGGCGTCGGAGCGGGAAGCATGTTGGCGGGATGGTGGTCGGGCGGACATGTCGAGCTGGGGATCGTGCCACTCGGCGCGCTGGGGATCGCGTTCTGGTCGATGATGCTCTGCCTGGCCGGTTGGTATGGAGGCTCGTCACCCGACTTCGCGTTCGTCGCCGCGTGTGTCTCGCTGTTCGGGCTGGGGATCTGTGCGGGACTGTTCGATGTACCGCTCGAAGCCTACTTGCAGCAGCGGGCGGAACCGAATCATCTCGGTCAGGTCGTCTCGGCGACAAACTTCCTCGCGTTCTCGGGAATGCTGGGAGTGGCCGGGCTGTATTACGTGTTGAGAAACGTCTTGGAGCTGTCGCCGAGTTTTGTCTTCCTGCTCGCGGGGTTGGGGACGATCCCCGTCGCCGTCTACATCATCTGGCTGCTGCCGGGAGCGACAATGCGTTTCGTCGTGTGGCTGGCCAGTCACACGATCTACACGGTGCGCATCTACGGCCTCGAAAACATTCCGCGCACCGGCGCGGCGATGATCACGCCGAATCACGTCTCGTTCATCGACGGCCTCATGTTGATGATGCACATTCCGCGACTGACCCGCTTCATCGTCTATGCCGACTTCGTCAACAACCCCAAGCTGAACTGGCTGGCCCGCATTTACGAGGTCATCCCGATCAAAGCCGATGGCGGACCGAAGTCGCTCATTCAATCGCTGCGCACCGCGCGCGAAGCCCTGAACACCGGCAGTCTGGTCTGCATCTTTCCCGAAGGCCAACTGACTCGGACCGGCCAGTTGCAGGCGTTCCAGCCGGGGATGCTCAAGATTTTGCAGGGGACCGGCGCACCGGTCATTCCCGTCCATCTGGGCGGTTTGTGGGGCAGCATCTTCAGCCACCGAGGCGGTCCCGTGTTCAAGAAGTGGCCCAGGCGCTGGCCGTATCCGGTGTCGATTCATTTCGGCAAGCCGATCCCTCAACCGAAGACCGCCGCCGAAGTCCGTTTCGCCGTTCAAGAATTGGGAGCCGATGCCGTGGAAGCCGACAAGCCGCGAGAACTGACACCCGCCCGACATTTCGTGCGGTCGTGCAAGAAAACGATGAAACGTGTCCGGATCGCCGATTCGGGCGGCACGGAGCTGACCGGAGGCCGACTGCTGGCGTCGGTCCTCGCGCTGCGTCGAGTCCTCCGGCGCGACGTCCTGTCGCACGACGAGCAGCATGTCGGCATCCTGCTGCCGCCAACCGTCGGCTGTGCGCTCGCGAACCTCGCAGTGACGCTGTCGGGGCGAGTGGCCGTGAATCTCAATTACACGATGTCCGAGAAGGACATCAACTACTGCGTGAAGGACGCGGGCCTCAAGCATGTCTTGACCAGCAAAAAGCTGCTCGAAAGGAAGCCGCTGCAACTCGACGTGCCGTTCGTTTTCATGGAAGACTTGAAGGAAAAGGTGAGTCGCCTGGACAAGTTGCTCGCCGGCATCGGAGCCTTCGCGACCCCCGCTTCGATTCTGGAGCGGCTGCTGGGACTGACACGTACGCGGATGGACGATCCGATCACGATCATCTACACGTCGGGATCGACCGGCGAACCGAAGGGAGTCGTCCTCTCGCAGCACAACATTTCGGCGACCATCGACGCGGTGGACCAGGTGGTTCAGATCAAAGACCGCGACGTCGTGCTCGGCGTGGTGCCGATCTTCCACTCACTCGGCTATCTGGCGACGTTCTGGCTGCCGATGAGTCTGACTCCGAAGGTGGTCTATCACATTAACCCGCTCGATGCGCGCGAGATCGGCAAGCTGGCGCAGGACCACGGCGCGACGATCCTGTTCGGCACGCCAACGTTCCTGCGCGGCTATCTGAAGCGGGTCGAGAAGGAGCAGTTCAGCAAACTCGATCTGGTCGTGGTCGGGGCCGAGAAATTGCCGGTCGAACTGGCCGAACAGTTCCGCAACAAGTTCGGCATCCTCCCCTCCGAAGGTTACGGGACCACCGAGACCTCGGGTCCGGCCTCCGTCAACATTCCCGACCATCGCTGCGACACCGTCGAGCAAAAGGGGACGAAGCTCGGCACGGTTGGAAAGCCGCTGCCGGGCGTGGTCGCGCGAGCCATCGACCCCGAAACGCGACAGCCGCTCGGCATAAACCGCGAGGGACTGATCGAGATCAAGGGTCCGAACATCATGCTCGGCTACTGGAACCGTCCCGAGAAGACGGCCGCCGTCCTCAAGAACGGCTGGTACGACACGGGCGACATGGGCATGGTCGATGACGAAGGTTTCATTCACATCACTGGCCGCATCAGCCGCTTCTCGAAGATCGGCGGTGAGATGGTTCCGCACCTGAAGATCGAAGAATGCCTGCTGAAGATCATGGACGACCCCACCAACGCCGACGCAAGCATCCAGGTCGCCGTCACCTCGATCCCCGACGCCAAGAAGGGCGAACGCCTGATCGTCCTGCACCGGCCGCTGACGAAACCGGTCTCGCAAATCATCGATGAACTGTCGAAGTGCGATCTCCCCAACCTCTGGATCCCATCCCAAGACAGCTTCCTCGAAGTAAGCGAGATCCCCCTCCTCGGCACCGGCAAACTCGACCTGCGAGGCATCAAGCAACTCGCGCTAGAGAGAGCCAAAGCGTAAAGCCCTGACCCTCGGGAGTCCGGTATGCCAGGCGGTGCCTGATTCACCTGATGAAAATCAATGGAGAACCGACATGCAGCCGACATGCATCGTCGAGAAGCCGGAACTCAAGGTCATTGGCTATGAAGCGTCGTTCATTCACGCTCTCTCGCCCGAGGCGACGAACATTCAGGTCATCGGGCCGCTGTGGGACAAGCTCACCCGGCAATCGGCTCACATCCCGAACAAGATCGGTGACGCAATGTTCGGCATCATCTACGGTCGCCCCGAGACCGAGAGAACTCATCCGCACGAGTTGCAGTACATTGCCGCCGTGCCCGTGAGTTCGACGGCCGAAGTCCCGGAGGGGATGGTCTCGTGGACAGTGCCGGCCGGCACGTTTGCTGTGTTCACTCATCGCGGCCCGATTCGGAACATCGCCGGGACCGTCTCGGAGATCTATCGTGTCTGGCTGCCACAATCCGACTATCAACTCACCGAGATCGCCGATGTCGAACTGTATGACCACCGGTTCTGCCCCGATGGTGCGGATTCGGAGATGGAGTATTGGATCTCCGTGACTCCCAAAGCGTCTCCCGCATGAAGGGTCGCGTCGATGGTCAAGAAGACGTGTCGCGTCTGCCGGAAGAAACTGTCTGCGGCGGCGTTCAATGATTCGGCGCGATCGTCCGACGGGTTGGCGAACACCTGTCGCGCCTGCACGAACGCGCGACGGCGTCAGTTGGAGGCCACTCGCACAGACAGCCGCCCTGCCGCTGACAATCTCGCGACCTTGATTCGGCGAGGCGACATCGAGAAATTGCGGTCACGACTTCGCAAGGGTGTAAAACCGCACTGGTCCTGGGTGTGCGAGACCATGCGGGAAGGTCACCTCGCCCTCGCCGAGATGCTGCTGGAGTCGGGTGTCGAACGGAATGTCTTCACGATGGCGGCGATGTGCGATTCGGCGCGACTGACGCAACGGCTGCGTCGAGTCCCCGCTGACGCGCGGCTGGTTGCCAACATGGAACCGAACTGCCACAACGTTACCCCGCTGCATGTCGGATGCGCGTCGGACTGGCGATCCCACAGTCAGGACCGCCTGACGGCACAAACGAAAATTGCCGAGATTCTTTGCGAGCACGGTGCCGATCTGAACGCGACCGCGTGCTATCGAGGCCTCGAATCGACGCCCCTCTTCTGCGCCTGCTGGTCCTCGGGCAGCCTGCCGCTGGTCCGGTGGCTGCTCGACCACGGAGCGATCGCCACCGATCACTGTCTTCCGGCGGCTCTCGGCCACTTCCAGCGTCACGGCCGACAAAACGACGACATTGCCGAAGCCCTGCTCGCGTGGGGCCTGCCGGTCGATGGAGCCACTCCCGGAGACCGCACTCCGTTACAGGCGTGCGCTCATCAGGCGTACCACAAGACGGTGGCCTGGCTGATCGCGCATGGTGCGAACGTGACGGCGCGCGGGGCGGGAGGCCGAACGGCTGCTCACCTGGCGGCGGAAAGAAACACGGGTCCGAGAACGCTCGCGCTGCTCGTCGAACACGGCGCCGACCTTGCGGCGCGCGATGACGACGGCCACACACCCCTCGACATTGCCAAGCTCTCCGGGAAGAGCCGACTGATCGAGTGGATCAAGAACCGCGCTCGCTCGAAACGGGTGAGACGGCGACCTTGACGAATATCCTGATCACCCTCGTACAATTCGCGGAGTACGGCCGGCCTCCTGTGACTTGCCGAGCCGACGCCTCTGAGCAACAGTAGGTCATTCCGTGAGTTCGTCACTCGTCCCCCATTGCACTCGGGCCCGAACATGTTTATCGATTTTCCCTGCGACTGCGGACATCGCTTTCGCACCCAGCGCGACAATGCCGGGATGCGGGTCGTCTGTCCCAATTGCCTGAAGGAGATGCAGGTTCCCGCGGCCTCCGAGCCGAAGCCTCCAGCTCCCGTCGTTCCGGCTTCCGCGCCGCCTCCTGTTCCCGCTGTGAAGCAGGCCGCCGTGAGACAAGCCGTGCCCACGAAGGGACCGGCACCTCAGGCATCGCTGCCAAGCAAACCCGCCTCTTCAAAGTCAGCGGTGAAACCCGCGAAGCCCAAACCGTCAGAGATCGACGAAGAGAGTCTGCTGGATGATCTCGGACCGATGGAGGCCACGGATGATTCCCTTGAGGAACTTCCGGAGTTCACCCCCACCCGGCGAAAGAAAAAGAAGTCCTCCGAGAAACAAGACGACGACACCCAGAAGACGAAGAAAAAGTCGAAGGGGGGAGGAAGCGGGGGCAAGGTCGCGGGGATTGTGGGAGGCATCGTCGCCGGGTTGGCACTGCTCGGCGTGGTTGGATTCTTCGCCATTCCGCCAATGATCACCGCGATCAAGGAGGCGGGCAAAATCACGGCTCCGACCGAGTTCGAGCAGTTCCGGGACACCGACCTGAACTTCAGTTGTCTCCATCCGAAAGGCTGGGTGCCCATTGCTCGCGGGGGGACCGGGAACGTGCCTCCGTCAGTCCGGCTGGAACAGGGGAAGGTGAAGATTGCGTTTCGCGCGAGCGTGTCGGGCGCGGCGATTCAGGATACGACTCAGGCGATGACGAACCAGGCGGGCGAGTTGCCGGACGAACTGAAACCGGTCGCGCGCGTTCACGACTTTCAGAAGGCGAAGTTCAGCGACGAAATGACCAACTACCGGGAAGTCGGCCCCGTGGAGAAAATCAACACGGGCGTTGGCGAAGGCCGCCTGTCCACGTTCGTCGCCTCGGGCAGCTTCGGCAGCCAGATCTTCGGCTATCGAGCCACGCTGCTCACGACCCAGTTTCAATGGAACGTGGTCTGCCAGTGCTCCTCGCAGCGCGAGTTCACAGCCTACAAGGCGATGTTCCGCAAGATCATCGAAAGCGCGGGCCAATAGAATTCGTGCCAGACGCCCGGCTGCTCTGACCAAACCGGCTGCTCTGACCAAATTAGTGTGTGGCGATGAAACGCAGCGACGACAGCGAAGGCAGGAACAAATACGCGGCACCGCGAGTGCGGATGAACGTGCCCAATCCCGTGACGCGCCGTGTCGGACCCTGAGGAACCGGAATCTCAAAGACGCTGCTGTCGGGCGAGTTGTTGCCGACCAGCGGATCGCGGTGACTCGTCGGCAGCCCGGCCATGAACCCGCCGCCGTTGATCCAGTCCTTCATCACGAATTCAAACTGATTGAAGAGGTCGGCGCACAGAAACATTCCCAGCAGGCCACGTTCCGCCGCGGGAGAGCCGCTTCCTGGCACATACGGGGGCCCGTAGGGAAGGCCCCGGCGAATGAGTCGGTGATCGTGTCCGCTTCCGGCACCCGGCGCGGGAACGCCACGAGGGTTCACGCGGCGGATGTGCGCGCCAACCGGACAGCGGACGCCCTGCAGATCACCGGGATCATTGCCCGTCGGTGCGTAGTCAAAGTCATTCAGCTTGTCGTGCGGAATGTCCTGCGGCGCATCGGGACTCAGGACCAACGGCGCACCATTGCGCCACCGTCCCATGATTTTTGCCGCCAGCAGTTCCTTCGCCGGCTCGCCGTCAGAGTTCGTGGCGAGGAAGCTCTCAAATCCCTCGACGTCCTGCTCGAGAATCCGAAAGGCACCAAAACCGCCGTTCAGACCAAGCTCCGGCGGTTCCGGCACGTTGTAGTTGCCGTCATCCAGCAGGACAAACTGGCTGGCGGGAACGACGGGCTGTGAATCGGGCTGGTGGTCGAAGCCGCCATCAATGTTGACCCGCGCGATTCCATCCCGATAACCAAAATGAACCTTTTCGCCCGGCAGCGCATCACCGTCGAAGCAGGAAAGCTCCGTCACCGAGCCGCGATCCGCGAACAACTGCCGCAATCCACTCGAAGCCGATTCGCGAATCGCACTCGTGCGCGCATGCAGCGTCACGATCAGGTGCGTCGCGGACTCGTTGGATCCCGGCACCACAGGACCGAGACCGCCGACCCAATTCGCCGGCGAACTGTTCCCCGCATCGCCGACGAAATCGGCTCGACCAATCGCTCCGGCGATGAACGAGGGGAAGCTGCGAAACGAATGCTTCAGATCGACCGGCGGTTGTAGTCGTTCCAGCCCGGACCAGGTGATTCCCACGTTCAGGCAGAAATCCGGCTGCCCCGTTGTCGGCCACGAAGCAACCGCCGCGATTTGAAAACTCTCCGCCGGGCCTCCACCCGCCAGCGCACCGAGCAGGGCCTTCGTTTTGACGGGGTCGTCAATTCGCAAAATGAAATGCCGGGCGCAGGGCATGCGGTAGTCGCGCAGGATCAAGCCCTGAATGTCGTCGTAGTTCAGTCGCGAAACGGAGCCGACGTCGCTCATGACCGCTCTCCTGTCATCGTGTGCCGCCACGTCGAGTGAAGCGGGCCGCCTAGGCTCCGGCGGCATCGGCGTTGGCCCGGATCTGCACGGCCGTCAGAGTGGGGTAGTTGCCGTACCACTGAGCCGACGGCACACGCTGTGACTCCAGATAGGCCTGAAAGGCGTGCGCGTTCTTGTGAACCGGAACAACCCCTTCCGGAACCACCAGATGTTGCAACAAGGCATCGAACTCCTCCGACAGCTTGTTAACGAATTGTTGAACGTATGTGTCAAAGCTCCCGTCAAACGTGGCGATGAACGCCAGTGTCAGGAAGTACGAACCACTCGCGTTGCTGACCTCGTTCAGAAAGAAGAAACGGCCGAAATGAACCGTTCCGATTGCATTCATCGAATCAGCCTTCAACTCCGACACAATATGTTTCAACGCCAAATAGTGATCCGGCACTGGTTCACGGATCGTCAAAATCAGGTTCAGGTCGTTCTGGCCCCGTGGATTCAATTCACCGGGTGGCAAGCTCATTGGATGGTTCTCCTCAAAAAGACGGTGGTGACGTTCACATCGAGTCGGCAGAAACACTCCTGCCGTTTCATTGCTCAAAACGCTTCGCGGCCGGTCGGAATCGTAGGCGCAACGGCATTGGTCTTGTGCCGCAGATCCTGACTGTCGGCATAGACCCACTGGCGGGCGCGATTGATCCCACCCAGAGGCCGATGTTCGGTCAGGTGGTTCCACGGCGACCAGACGCTGTTCTCCACAAACTGCATTTGTTCTGCGGAATCAAATCGCTGCGGATAGATGGAAATGGTGGCCAGCCGGACCGGAGGTGAAGTCCATTCAATGGTGGGGTCTTCGACAGGCATCGCGTTCGCATCCGTCTGGGGATTGATGCAGAAGTCGAAGTTCACACCGATTTTCCGCCGGGTCAATTGCTCGATCATCGCCTCCCGCAGGCAGTTTTCGGAGTTCGTCAGTGCCAAGTTTGGCTGAACCTGATCTTGTTCCTGTGACGGAGTCGCGAAGTATTTCACCGCCCCGGTTCCCAACTGGTACGGCGTCTGACTCCAATAGGACAGTTGCAACGGACTTTGCTTGGCGACCTTCGTATAGCCAATCAACTTCGGGAACGATGCCACCAGCTTCTCGGGTGGAGTGTTGGCGGAGCTGGCAACCAAGAACTCAAAAATGTGCTGCACGTTTTGCGCAAAGAACACCGGATGGTCCGCCAGGATGAAGTCCTGATTCACCGGCGGATCGCCGGCGTTGTCGACCGTGAAAACCTTGATCGCCAAGCCTCGGACGTTGGGATCTCGGTCATCGAATTGTCGGCCGTTCGAGAAACGAATGAACGCCCTCAACGACCGCGGTTCCCGGAACAAACCGACTCGATACTCCGGAGGAATGTCCGCAGCGATTTGAAACGCCGCCCAAACGCCGCCGTGCTGCTTCGGGTGTTCACCGCGGAGCTTTGGGCCGGGCGAAACCTGATGGACCTTGAGGTGCAGCGCGCGAAGTTTGGCGATCGCTTCGTCTTCACCCGGCGGCGGATACTCCGCGCCGATCTGCAAGTCACCTGTGATGTCGTTGGGAGTTGCGGACGTCATGGCGGATCTCACGGAAAGAGTTCAACAGGGAAGAGAGGTCGGCCGGTTCGAGACAATCGCTCTGCATCAATTGACGTGCGGCTTCGGTGCAGCCGCCCGTGCCTTCCGGGCGGACCAATAGACCAGGGCGCGGGCATGTCCCAGCGAGGCGTGATTGTCCGCCTGCAGTCCGCTCCACAGTCCACTGGTTGCCAGCGGCAAGGCCACACAGGGGTGCGTGCGATTCGCGTCGAGTTCCAGATCATCCAGATCGTCCAGAGTCAGCACTTCGTTGAGGGACAACTCGGCAAGGTCCACCCAGGGATACCGTTCAGGATCCCAGATTCCGGTGCAATTCACGGCCTCGGGGTCGTCGCCCGGTCGCAACTGCGCCTGCAACAAATAGTGCAGTCCGCCATGCGTCACACGATGGAGAAAATCCTGTCGCTTGAAGTCGTGCGAGCGTGCGTCGTCATCGAGCTTCGGATACCAGGTGACTCCATTCGGCTGCCAGTTGGGAGGGTAATGTCCTCGTTCCGGGCCACGATCGCCATTGATCAGCCGATAGCGGAGATAACGCATCGTGCCGCTGCGGTCGGTGAATTCGTAACAGATCTGCGAGTGATAGTAGAAGTCCGTGAACGAGCCGCCATTCCGGTAACCTTCCGCGAGGATGGGATCGATGAGAATGCCCGGCTTCAGGAGTTTCTCGATCCGTTCCGGATTGGGCGTCGTCACCATCGTGAAGAACGCACGAGCCGAGCGAACAAACAACGCCCGCCCCGTATTCATCATGATGTCATGAAAACCGACCTGCTTCGGATCGGCGGTCTTCTCATAAAACTTGATCGAAGCCGCCGAACCGTCGCGCGTGCGATCGTCTTCCTGACCACCGGGTGACGAATGGCGAAGGAGGATCGGGAAGGTCTGACCGGCCTGAAAGAAATCATTCCCCGGAAACCCGATCGGCACGCACATCCGGGCTACTCCGCGAGCTCCGGCACCGTACGTGTGCGTGGCTCGTCCGTGAAATTTCGTGGCGGCATTTACAAAGATGCCCTGAAGCGACTCGGCCACCTTTTGAAAATCAGCATCCAGACCGTCGTTCAGCTCTTTCTCGGTGCGTGACATCGAAGTCTCCCATTGTTCAAAACGTGGTCCGCTCGATCGTCCACCGATCACAGAGTCTTCAAGTACTCGATCAAATCGTTTCGCCCCTCTGCATTCTCTGCCCCGCTCCAATTGAGACGGACTCTGCGTTCTGAACTGTTGTCCGGACCATTCCAGTCCATCCGGAGGATCCTTCCATCGGCATCCACAGTCAGGTTGGTGTCGTGTCCCCGTTTTGAAGCGCTATCCCACGAGGTGTCAAACACCGCCACCGTCGGGTCGGCTTTTCGCAGTTCGTCGAGCATCTCAATCTTCCACAGCCAACCGACATTCTTCTGGTCGTAGCTGATCGAGCCACGGGCAAACTTGCTCGGCCGCTCGGCCGGGACGAGCAAGTGGTACAGCGTCGGGACTGCACCGTTGTGAAGATACGGAGCACGAGACCAAACGCCTTCCAGCGCATTGGTCACATAACCCTGATTGGGAAACTCCGAGCGGTCGAACACAATCTCGTTTGCCGGAAGATCGTGCGGTCGATACGTGTTCCCCTGAGCGTCCTTCGTTTCAAAATTCTTCGGAACACTGGCGACGAAATGCCTGAGGAACAGTTGCAACGCTTCGCCGTTAAGCACCTGCGAACGATTGGGATCGGTTCCGATCTGCTCACGAACGGTTTCGTTGGCGGCTTTGTAAACGATGTCGTTGTGGTCCCTGTGACAGACAGCGCAGTTCTCCTCGAAGAGTTTGCGACCGCGATTCGCGCGCGCCATGTCGACCTCGAACGGATAGGCCGGTGGCGGCAGAGCGCGAATAAAACCCGCCGTGATTTCCGCGTTGGGAACGTTCACCTGGCTGGGATTTCCCGCGACCGCCAAGCTTGCAGCGACGTTCCGATAAAACGGTGATTTGACACTGCCATCGATCTGCGCAATGTTGCGGGCACCTTGATTGAACGTGCTGACGATGTCGGTGACGGTGGCTTTCTTGTCCGGCAGAGCGCCGAACGTCATCTCCGGAAAGTCGTGCAGCGTGGCCTGCGGTCCCTTTGCGACGATGGTGTCGAGCAACAGCAGGCGCGGAATCAAATCACCGCTGCCATCTGACTGACCTGGACTGCCACCATCCAACGGCGGCGCGTTTTCTTTGCCGTAACTCGTGGCCTTTTGTTTGTCGACGGCCGTTTTGCTCAGGGCGATTCCCTGAGCAAAACCGGTAAGAATCAAAGCAGCAACGTCCTTGCCGTCCGTCACCGCAAACTCGGCACGCTCACGCTTCTCCACGTCTGCACTCAGACCCCGGTACTGGCGGTAGTAATAGTCTTCGGGCTTGGACGCGATGATCTCGCGCAGACGTGCGGCCGTTTTCGCTATGTCTTCGGGAGTGCTCAACAACTCCTTCACCGTCCGTTCAAACGCGTGTCGCCACAGACGAACGTCGAACTGAGTGTTGGGAGCGCCCACCAACGTTTTGTAGGTGGGTTTGTCGCCGTCCGTAATTCGAGCACGGCCGATGTGGCAAGCGCCGCAGGTGAGTGTCACTCCGTTCATGTCCGGAGCCTTGCGTCCGGCGACCATCGAATCCCAACTCAATCCCAACGGCAGCGGACGATCCGGCTCCGTCGGACTGGGAATCAATCCAAATCGCGAAAACTGCTCCTCCGGCTTTCCCCAGATTTCCGGCGCGAGATCCGGGAACGACCGCATCAGAATCACCGGCACTCCCGAATAACCATCGGTCGCGTTCGCGAACCAGTCATAGCCGTCGGCGTTCTGTTGGAGATAGGTCGTCAGCGTGCGCTCGATGGTCGCCTGAACGTCGGGCCATGCTTTGTCGTTCGTGCGATCTGAAGTCGCTTGCGGGGAGGTCTCGCCAGACAGCGAAGGAGTCTTGTGGACCTTGAGGTATTCGAGCAGGGCCAACCGATCATCATTCGACAAATCGGCCCCGTACTCATGTCCAGTGTTACGATTCCCCTCCGGAATTGTGTCGAACAGAAACAGTTTCTTCTGCGGGTTGTGCTTGTCTTTCAAGCCCGGGAAGTCTTTCGGATCCCATTCAAATCCGACATGGTCCGGCAGGTAGTCTTGTGATCCAACGACAAACTTGCCGGGCCGATCCTTCGCCGGCAGGAGCAGGTGATAAAGCGTGGGAACCGATCCGTTGTGAAGATAGGGTGCGGTGGCCCAAACTCCGTCCAGCGGTTTCGCGGGGTACACCTTCCCGCCTTCCTCCGTCAATGGATCTCGCCATTGTGGTGGACGAACCTCTTCGAGCTTTTCCATTAGCTTCACGTCTTCTTTCTGGTCATTTGCAATCATTTTCAACTTGGCTTTCGCTTGAAGCTGTGCGAGAAGTCCTCCGATGGCTTTGGCGAATCCAAGTTGAGTGAATCCACCCTGACCGTCGGGCTGAAAGACCGGTTTGGAAAAATTCTGCGCATCGGCCGGATCCGTACCGGTTTCTTCCAGAGTGAAGAGTTGGAATTTCAGCAGTTTTTTCTCGTCCCGCTCGGATGGGTCGTGACAATCGGCACATTTTTCTTTGTAAATCTTGTAACCATGATCGCGCTTCGCCGGATCGATCTTGCCCAGTATCTCCTCAGGCCATTCCGGTGCTGCAATGTGAGGGATCTGTTGTTCGATCTTCATTTGATTGGCAATGTTGACCGATGTGTCGTGAATCGTCGGGCCAGACGGATCGTAAGTGGCTCCCACGCCGATCGACTCGCCGATGCTGCGTTGAATGACCGAGTTGGTGTTCGCATTCCAGTGCAGCCACGCGTACTGATCGATGTTCCAAAGGGGCGGGCAACCAACCGGCGCGTTGACCGGCTCCATGTTTCGCTGCTCCGACGTTCCCTTCGTCTCATTGAGTTCGCCAAACAATTCAACGCGAGCGGTGCCGAAGTCGTCGGCGCGTCCATAGCCAGCCGGAAGCCGATTGCCAGGCTTCGCCAGCCACGCCCGCATCTTCAGAAAGTGCAACCGATACTTGAGGTGCTCCAGACTTTGCTCCAATCCAGACAACGTGGCGTGGATCGCCGCCAAGCGTTTGCTTTCCGCCAGCTTTCTGAGCGGGCTGTTCGCCGTGTGAGCCAACCCATGCAGGGCCTTGGCGATGTCAGCGACGACTGCTTTCTCAAGACGACTCGCCTGCTTACCCGCCTTTTCAATCTCCGCGATCCGCTTCTGAACATGCTGGAACAGTGCCTCACCAAATTCTCCCTCCAACAAATGGGCGACATCCTCAAGACCACCAAACAGACCACGTTCCGACTCTTCCAATTCACCGATCAGTCGCAAGAGAAACTCGAACAATGCCCGCTTGTCGGCAAGAGTTTTTTCAAGCGAGAGCGCAATGGCATCGCCCAGCGCATCCACGTAGTACAGGCCGGATCCCCCTTCGATACGGACAATTTTGTCCTTGTAACGGATGTCCGACGTGTGGCAAGCCGCGCAGGTAAAGCCGAACATCTTCACATCGATGTCACCCACCTTGACCGAGTTGGTCACAATTCCGACGGGAAAACCTTCGGGATTCCGCTCGGATTTTTCGCCCGCGACCAAGCCGAAACGCTCGAGGTTTTTGAGATATGGCTCGTTCGTTTCGCTGTCGATCAGCGCCCGAACAACCGCCATTGGAAAGAACCCGCTCCCCTGCTCGGCGTAATGAAACGTGTCCGCATCGAATCCTGGCTTTCGGTTGATGCTGGGCGGGATCACGCGGTCCACGCCGGTTGCCGCCGGAGTGGATCCATCGCCAGCGGCTGGCACTTTTTTGTTGCCACCTGCCGCGGGGGCGGTTGGTGATGAGGAGTTTTTCGAGCCTTCGTTACTGCACCCCAACGCCAACACAATCAGCAGACAAATCAAGTTCCAATGACGTTTCATTGCATCGCTCCATTTCATCTGGTTGAGATTTCATCTGGGTTGATGGCCTGGCGAATACTGGTGCCGCTGCAAATCGTACGTCGTTGAAAACGGCATCAAACGCCAACTTTATTTCAGGAAGTGCTCAGACAAACAACACACGACGACGCGACATGACACTGGCAAGCTACTCATGCGCTCATATGGACGCAAGCGAACCAACTTGAAGTCTCAGCGCGGCCTTGGGGATGCAGTCCCAGAGGCAGATTAGTTTGCGCTGCTCCCTCAGACTACTGTGCTGCACGGGACGCAGAATTCGTAAATCGAGACTCGAGGAGCGGCAGCCAAGTCCTCGTTCTTCTTCGGGTCAGGCGTGTGAGGGGATGTAAGCTGCAGTTGTTTGAACCGCAACTTTTCCGTCACGAATCAGAAACGTGTCTGTACCCATCAGCGCAAACGAACCACTGCGCCAGAGGGTATATGCAACATCGCCATCGACGTCTTGTCGAAGAACCTCATACTCCGCCGCAAACGACTTCGGCACGGATGACAAGAACTGTTGGAAGAAGCGTTTCAACGCTTCCAATCCGCGCACCGGTCCGGCCGAGGTATACATGACCGATTGCTCGGAGTAGTCCGACAGAAGCTCCGCCACATCCCCGTCGCGAAACGCCTGCATGTGGTGGGCGAGAATTAATTCCGTCGTTCACGTTTCTGCCATCTGTGTCACTCCTGTCAAGGTGCTAACGCTACAGTCCCGAACTCGTGAAGTCGGGGCGTGACCACGCACCTCTCGCGGGCTCCGGCGGAGCCATTCGATCCAAGAGTTGATCGTGATCCCCTACCATGGAATAGGACCAGCTATGGGCACATTTCAATTCGCGCCGACTCAGAATTGCTTTGGTGAAGACACGTTTGTTTGTATCGAACGAAGAATGCCGACGCGGAGAGAACGTGCCACCAAAAAATCTACTGAGCTTTTCTGCGGATTTCAAGCTGGATCACTGGCCGTTCGCTTCTGCGCGCGCGAAGCATCCGCATCGACTGCGGGCACCGCGGACTTTGGCTTCAGTTGACGCCACACTCGCCGCGTTTCACAAGTCATGAACGTGTCGGTACTGTAACCTGCAAAGAACGTGCTACGGTCGGCATCACCATCAGTCCAACTCCGTGAAATGGATGAGTTGGATTTCCTGCGTTGTCTGTTGAGTTGTTTTGCTGTCGCGGGTGATAATCACCCGCGACGCTGCTTCTGTTCATTCGTGATGCGACCGGATAACGTTGAACCTCTTCTGCGGGATGTCGATCGCATTCTGACACCCATCGACCTGATGTCGTCTCATGATTCCCTGTTCCCTGCTCGGAGAACCTTGACATGCCAAGACAGCTCTTTATCGCAGTTCACGGTGTCGGAGATCAGAAGCAGTTCGACACGATTCAGATGGCGGCGATGCAGGTGATTCGGGCGGCCTCCCGGCAAGTGGGCCCGCGAATTTCCCTCGGCACCTTCGGCTCATCTGCTTCGCAGGGCGCGGTCCCTCCAACGACGGACGCCGTCTTGTGGTGCCAGCCTCCCAACGAGTCGCTCGGGTTCGCCGAAGTCCAATGGGCTGACCTTTGTCGGGTCGTCGAGAGGGCCGGATACCGACTCGAGGAAGGTGTCCCTTGGGCGCAGACCCTGGTCGACCGGGCCAAGCAGCGCAAAGCCGAGGTTGCACGCAGTCAAGCGGATCCCGATTTCCAGTTGATCCGGACAGTCCTGGGCGAGCTGGGGGATGGGCTTGAATTGTTGGGCTGGCTGACGGCGCTCGGTCCGAAACTGAAACTGCCCACCTTTGACCTGTCCAGACTGGTGAACGAGTATCTGGGTGATGTCCAGTTCATGACAGAATTCGCCGATGTCCGCGAGGCAGTTCTGGCGCGGTTCCGGACGACGATGGATCATGTGACCGCCGGCTTGAAGGACGATGACGAAGTTTTCCTGATCACACACAGCGAAGGGACCGTGGTCAGCTTGATGGGATTGTTGATCGCCATGTCGGGAACTGCCAGGCCGCCGTGGCTGGATCGAGTCCGGGGCTGGATGACGTTCGGGTCACCCATCGACAAGCATCTGGTGATGTGGCCCGAGCTGTGGACTCAGTTTGAAGCAGGCCCCCGGCAGATTCCTGTGCGTCCGATTGCCTGGTGGAACTATTCGGATTGCGGCGATC
This sequence comes from Planctomycetota bacterium, assembly GCA_038040225.1. Classification (GTDB taxonomy): domain Bacteria; phylum Planctomycetota; class Planctomycetia; order Planctomycetales; family Planctomycetaceae; genus Schlesneria. The sequence continues at coordinate 4,214 of JBBPIS010000060.1, read as the reverse complement.
CGATCGGATTCAAACTCGACACGACGCGAAAATGGATGCGCGAAAAGCACGGGGACAAATCCACTCCCTGGGCGCGGGCCTTTGATTTCGAGGACCAACCGACGCCTGTGGTCGACGGGCAATACCAGGAGAAACTCGAAAACATCCATGAGTTTACCTTCACCCGCTACAAGTGGCCGGGGGAGGCCCATCTCGACTACTGGAATGACAATGACCTCTTCGATCATTTTCTGGGAAAGGTGGCTGGCATCGGCCCTGGCGGAGCGGTGCCAACCCGATGGTTCGAGAAGATCTGGAGCTATGCCGTTCCCTACCTGTTGGCATTTCTGGTTCTGGTGGCCGCCCTGTTCTTCCTCAACTCGGGAATCTGGAGCGCTCAGGGATTGCAGAGCAGCAAGCAACTCAAGACATTCACGTTCGAGGTCGCCTCGCTGAGCTTCCTGCTGGCGGGGACGACTGTGCTGGCGCGAATGCCGCGACTCGCCCGAGAAAAAGTGCTGTTTGCCGTATATTCCCTCGTCGTCTTCAGCGGCTTCGCGGCCCTGTTTTGGAATCTGTTTCCCATAGAGACCGAGAACTATCTCCATGATCGCTTCAGACTGCCCGAATCGATAGTTGTCAGGACGTCATTTGTGGTTCTGGCACTGATCGTTGGGCTGAACGCAATCTTTCTGCGAATTTATCCGTGGCGGATATTGATCAAAGTCAGTTGTATTCCCCTATTGGCAATGCTCTGTCTCGCGGGCCCCGCGATCGCCGCGACGAAATGGCTTGACATTCAATTCCCCGTTGTCGACGAGTGGATACTCCAACTGCCCGAATGGCCGCTCTGGATTGGACTGTGGATCACGGCAATCTGCTTTACGACAACATTGCTGTGGACCGTACGGGTCTATCGCAAGGGTAATTCGGCAGGGCTGTGGCCGCTGATCGGCCCGGGATTCACGGCCGTGGTTGGCATCGGTTCCGCTCTGGCGGTGATCGGCATGAGGGGGAAATCGGAGGGCCCTGTCGACGTCGACTCCCCGGCACTGACTCTGTGCGACCCCTGTGCTCCGGAGCCGACCCTGTGGCCCTTTTTCATCGGGGCCGTCGCATTCCTGTTCCTCTGGAAACTGGCTGCGATCCTGTTCGACCTGACCTTCATCTGGCACCGCTACATCAAGCTGGACGTGATGCCGCAGTGGATGAGAGAGAATCTTGTGAAACCTCCACAAGTGAAGGTTGACTCTGTTTGATCTGACCAGGAACACAGGACGTCACACTGTCTTGAAGTCGTCGCGAGGTGCCGCTGTCGATCAGGGTCCTCCGCGCGGAATTCGTTCATCGGGAGAATTCGCAACCATCGCAAGTTGCCGACGATGTCGCGACACTCGTCTCAATGTCTGCTGGACGGAATCTGGCATGGTCAGTGCCGATGAAGGTCACCGTTGAAACGAGAAACACCATGACTGCGATGCGAAGTGTCGAGACCGCAATGAAGGCCGGTTATCGGAGGATTCTGGTCTCCACGGATTTTTCACCCTGTTCCGCAGCGGCATTGGATCAGGGCGTATGGCTCGCGAGACAGAGCGGGGCCAAGATTGTCCTGGCTCATACTCTCCCCGATTTGCGGCGGCTGGTGGCGACTCTGCCCGTGGAAGCGCGCCGTGACTTCTTCTCCGGCGATGGAGATGTGTTCGACAAAGAAGTCCGGCGCGAGTCCGATGCCAAACTGCAACGGGTGATCAGCGACCTCAATGCTCCCGATCTCGACATCACGTTTGAGACTCTGCTGGGAGCGCCCTACCTTGAAATCACGCATGCCGTGCAGCAGGAAGGTTACGACCTGGTCCTGGCCGGAACTCGCGGACTCTCGACATGGGAGCAATTCTTCGTCGGGAGTACGGCCAGTCGTCTGGTTCGCAACTGCCCGTCATCGGTCTGGATCGTCCAAGCAGAACATCGCGGATCCCCGAAAGTGGTTCTGGCGACCAGCGACTTTTCCGACAGCAGTCTCAAGGCCGTCAGGGAGGGACTGCGGGTGGCTCAGCAGGCCCAGTCCGAATTCCATCTGCTGCATGTCATCGAAGAGCTGGATGAAGAACTCATCAAACGATCTCCGCATGGAAGCCCGATGCGCAAGGACATCAATGACTATGCACGGCAGCGACTGGAGTCGTTCGTTCGGTTGCTCGAAACGGACCCCGGTCGAGTGACCCTGCACTTGTCCCTCGGAACCGCCTGGCAGGTGATCTCCCGGACGGCTCAGAAACTCCATGCGGATCTCGTCGTGATCGGAACGTCCGGTCGAACCGGCGTGTCTCGGCTCCTTCTCGGAAACACCGCGGAGAAGGTTCTGGAGACGTGCGACAGCAGCCTCCTGACGGTGAAACCCGACGGATTTGTTTCGCCCGTCGATCCGACGTCCCGAGTCTTGCATCCGGAATGAGGCGACACTGTCGCAACCTCCGGATGCGGGTGTTCCGCTCCCTCAGTACTGGCGGATCACGCCGACGACGAGGCCGATGATCTTGACCTTGGTGGCGTACACCGACGGCAGGCTGCGGTTGAGGGATTCCAAACGGACTCGATGGCTTTCGCGGTAGTAGCGTTTGACGGTCGCTCCCGCACCATCGACGATGGCCAGGACCAGTTCGCCATCGCGGCAATCGGCCTGGCGGCGGATGGCCAGGTAGTCCCCCTCGGCAATGTGATCGTCGAGCAGTCCGTGGCCGACGACTCGCACGCAGCAATGAGACTTCGACGCAAAGAGGCCCGCAAATTCGATCCGCGTCGTCGGCTCGGGCAGCAGTTGCAGCGGCTGCCCGGCGGAGACCTGACCGATCAGCGGCAGAGCGGCCTGCGGTTGCGGAGGCTCGGTCAGTTGGATCGCCCGCGACATCCCCGCCTGGCGCGAGATGAGCCCCTTCTTTTCGAGAGCCTTCAGATGGCACATCACGCCGTTGGGCGAACCGATTTTGAAATGAGATCCGATCTCGCGCACCGTCGGCCCGTACCCGCGCGACACGATCATCTCGCGCAGGAACTCGAACACCTCGCGCTGGCGCTCAGTCAGCGTCGCTCGACTGGAATGCTCGGATCGGTCGGCCATCGCTCGATGCGTCTCCCTTCGCCTCCAGATATGAGTTGGAACGAAGGGAACACTATGAGACTGATTGCGATGCCGCAAGCATGGCGCTGTTTGCAATCTCGCGCAACAAAAACGCCGACGACCTATAAAGGACGTCGGTGTGGGTTTGTTTTCGCAACGCGAAACGTTCGCAGTGATGCCTACTTCGTCCCGCCCGCCGGCTTGACCGCGGTGGCCTTGATGTAGGGCAGGTAGGTCTCGTACAGCTTGGCATTCAGATTCTTGGAGTCGATCGCGGTCTCGACCACGACACCATTCGGATCGACCAGCCAGATCGTCGGCAGGCTGTTGATTCCATAATGAGCGGCGAGCGGCGAATTCCAACCGCGCTGTTCACGATTGGGCGAGAAAATCTGCGGCCACGCCAGGCCGGTCTTCTCGATGAACGCCTCGATCGCCGGCTCTTCCGCATCCAAATTGACGCCGACGATGACGGCATATTTCTCGTACTTCTTCGCGGTGGCGAGCAGCTCCGGCAACTGTTGAACGAACGGCTGCGCGTGCGTGGCCCAGAAGACGACGAGCACCATCTTGCCGCGATACGATTTGATGTCGATCTCGCCACCGTCCATCGTCGGCCCGGACAGTTCGAGCGGCTTGCCCTTGAGCTGCAGGCGGCGGACGACGCCCTGCGCCTGCTGGGCCTGCGGCGTGTCCTTGAACTTCGTCATCAGCACCGAGTAGCAACTCTTGGCTTCCTCCATGAAGCCGTTCAACTCGCAACTGCGGGCGGCGGCGGACAGCAGCGGAACCGCCCGCCCCTGTTCTTCGGGAAAGCGGGCCGCGAACAGTTGTGAGTGTTTGGCAAACTCCTGAATCCACTTCGGTTCGGCCCGGCCATACCGCAGCGCGTTGGCGTGCGTCAGATTGACGAGGGTCAACTGCGCTTCGAGCGAGGCCTCGGAACCGGGCTTGCGGTCGTGAAAGACCTGCGCCGCTTCAAACAGCGCGTCGATGCTGGCCGCGTCCCCCTGCAAGGCGAGCTGCAACCGGGAGTCGAGCAGATGATGCACGGCCATGTCGAAGTACTCTTCGAGTTCCGGCTTCTTGTTCGTCTTGGCGATGCACTCTTCGGCCAGTT